>JAUICD010000065.1 GCA_030427965.1 Bdellovibrionia bacterium | reverse complement strand
AGTTGCTGTCGTTTATAAGGGCGATGTTATAATCATATGGAACAGCAGCAAGATGTGATCTGAACTTTTCTTCGCTGGTTGGGTATAAAACATGATACCATCGGCCAAAGTTGTTCCAGTATGGAAAATACAACCCAAGAAAAGAATCTCTTTCTTTTACAGGGAGTCCAAGATTTGTGGCATTTCCCAATGACTTATTTGAGGGGGCAAATACTCCAATAAACTCCAGACGGTAGAATTCAGGAAAATCAATGGCTTCTAATTTGCGAATGACGTTTTCAGCAGCTTCAAAAAAATCTTTTTGTTGGCCACTTTCATACCCTTATGCGTATATAGCAATGATTGGGCTAGGGTTGAGTTGTGCTTTTTTCAGTACGCGTGTTTCAAGTTCTTCAATGACTGTGTTGTCGTGGTTTAATTTGTTGAGCTCAATTTCTTCAGAGAAGACCTTTTCCATTTCACCGCTTGTGGGGTTTTCTGCGATCAATTCAAATTTGAAATCATTCTTTGGAACTGGGAATCTCAGAGTGATTGCGCGAGTGAGTTTTCTGTACTCTCTTCCTGTTCCGATGGAATCATAAAAAACATCTCCTGTAACACTGTCCTTCAAGGTTCCTTTGTAACTTCCCCATGGAGCTTTATTTTTTGCTCTCAAATGAAGTGATTCAGTTCCAGAGTTTTCGATGATTTTTTGAGAAATCATGTAGGTTTCGTTTTCTGAATTCCAATTCAAAGTTATTCTCAAAGAGGGGAGGCCATATGAGGGATCGTTCTTTGTGATATTTCGCCCACTGTGATTTACGTTGAGTTTGCTTCTAAAATGGGGAGCATCTTTCAGAACCTCTGTCTCATCGAAATATGGATTTGCAAAGACATTGGATATGAAAAATAGAAGTATGATTTTCATGAGTTTGGCCCTTCTTATTGGATAGGTTTTTAGATGCCTACCTTAGATGATTGGAGGGGAAAATATCAACCAGATTGGTACATTAAGTGCACTTTACTTGGTAGAGACTAGAGTTTTACCCAAATTAAAGGAGTATGAGTGTCGCTCTATTGGACAGATTCGACAATATTGGGTCATTTGGGGCCTTTTCGGGCATATCAGCTTGCTCGCCTTACCTCTTTTGCGACTCTGTTCCTGGTCTTCTTGGGTTTTTCATTGGATGTCAGCGGAGGTGTTTCTACTTCAGTTGATTGCCAAAAAGCTCTTTTGAGGCCTCAGTTTTTTTTAACTTCTCAGGAAGTTTCAAAAAATCAACTTGATGAAGATAAATCCGTATTTAGAAAAGCTTTTTACGAGGCGATGGTTGGAGAGTCAAATTTAGCTGAATTGCAAGAGATTATAGATGCAGATGAAGTAGAGGACTTAGAAAGAGCTTCAAAGCTTTATCAAGATTTTGTGGAATCTGAAAGAGAGGAAGTTGTTCTTAACTTCAATTGGAAATTTCGTTTACCAGATACTTTTCGTCGAAGAGAGGATGGAAGGTATCAAGTTGTGTCTGATAAACGTACGCACCGAATGTTAGTTGGGCTTCCCTGGGAGCCTGACAGAGTTTTTGAATCCATTCATACAATGTCTGGGTGGAGTCGGTATGACTGGGAATTTCATCATTCTATTTTCTCAGAATATGAGGGACAGATTCGAGAAGAGGTTCTTCAGGCGCTGAAAGTTGTAGAAGAATCACTACCTGAAAATAGAATTTCAAATGGAATTATTTTTGAAGATCAAACCTTTCATCCAAAAGAAGAAAAAGACCCCAAGGCTCTTGGAACACTTCGTGTGTATGATGGCTCGCGAGTCCATGGAAGTGAAGGGCAAAAGTTACCCTTTCAAAGAATGATGAAAATTCGTGATCTAAAGAGCGATGCCTCAGATGAGGCGGATTCTTATTTATCAGATGTAAATAAAAGAGTTTTTGAACTTGGTAAGTACACGGTTGATGGTAACTCGAAACAACGAAGAAGGATTCGTAGATTGATCTTTCTTACGCTTTATCACAGCTACGCCTTGAGGTATCCAGATGCAACATTTTATATCCATGTTGCAAGCTTAGGGCATGTCAGACTTTATCAGCGATATGGGTTTCAGGTGATTGAAAGTATTTCTATTCCAAAATCGTCTCATACAGAATACATACTTTCAGCAACAGGGCAGGAGTTTGCCGACTCTATTGTTGAGACGATGAAGCTTCCTTTGCTTCGCATGGAATTTACGGATTTCAATAGTGGTGCTTATTTCGATCAGAATTAAGTTTCTAATAAAATTTACTCAACCAAGAAAACGTCCAAAGACTTGAGCGTGAGTTTCAGTTGCTCTTGAATTGCATTTTTTGATCTTGAGGTGAGTGCAATAAGGCAGGTTCCGGTAATGAGGGAGTGAATGTGTAGGGCTGTTGCTTCAAAATTTTGTGGACGTTTGTAGAGTCCCATACCAACGCTTTCATTGAGTAATGCGGTGACTCGCATTTGTCCACGTTCCCAAAAGACTGAGCCCGGTATGGGAATATTCTGTTGAGTGGAAGCCAGGAAGAAGTAATAAACAAGAAAGCAACTTGATTCGGGTGCGCGCTCTAGCCACTTAAACATAGCATTCATATAAGCTTTAAGTGGGTTGAAGTTTGTTTTCTTTCTCTCTTCAAAAATAGAGCTTTCAATAAAAGAATAGGCCTCTTCGAGAATTGTTGTAACAGCGGACTTTTCAAGGTCTCGATCTTTGGCATTGAAATGGTGTCGAACAGTTCCAAAGCTCACCCCACTTTGAGTGGCAACTTTTTGAAGAGTCAGAGCTGATACCCCTTCGGCATACGTGAGGTCTATAAAAGAGCGTACGATTTTGTGAATTGTATTGGTGTTATCAGAGGCCTTGGGGCGTCCGAGTTTTTTGGGAACCTTTGTGCGTCGAGTGGTTTTCTTCACATTAAGATTCTATTAATAAATGGTAATAATTTCAAATTAATTATTAAAAATAATAATTAATTGATTATCAATGACAATATGCGTAATGTGTTTTGAGCTAAGCTGAATGCTAAAAAATAAAAGGAGTCAAAATGAAAAAAATCATACTTTCCACAGCTCTTACATTGGGATTTGCTTTTTCTGCAATCGCTCAAATACCTACAGAGAGCGACCTTCCTGAAATTGGAGTGGTTGAGCATACTGAGGACTTTGAGTACACATGTAAAATGGAAGATGGTTCTGAGTTGGAGCGAGTTTGGTTAGACACAGATTTTAATCTAGAACCAGATCAAGTCGCTCAAAGAAAAAACTATAGAGTAGCCGTAAGACATGAAGACACCTCTTGGATCGTTTTACTTCCTATTGTTGGTGTTTCAAGAGCACGTTGTCCAAGGTTTTGTTTAAATGTCGCTTTTGGAAATTCTATTTCAGAATATGAGAATGATTCAAAGTTGGACATGCAAATGGAATTTAAAACACGTTTAACTGAAGGTGGCATGAATAGCTCGACTCTTGATTTAAAAATCACTGAACTTGAAGGTGGACATGTGTTGAGTGTTGCCAAGGGTGAATGTGTTCTCAATGAGGTTCCATAATTATTTAGTGCGAAATAAATAGATTTCAATAAAAAATTCAAGGAGATAAAAAGTGAAAGCTTTGATTTTGAATTCAGTTTTTGCGATTGCAGTACTTTTGGCAAGTGCAACTAGTTTTGCTGACCGGGTGATATGTGAAGTTGGATTTATAGGTGGATCTACTGATTTTAGTCAGATTACAGATCGAATCAATTTACAAGTGATGCCTAACGAGAAACTATCTTCACCGAATGTGAGTACATCAGTTGGAGAGCACTTGGTAACAATTGTTGTCTGTGTAACTGCAAATAATAGATAAATCACCTTTGTGAAGTCAAAGGAAGTACAAGATTTTGGGCAAATAATCGGCTCTATAAATTAGGTAGAGATAAAATAAATTGATTTTTAAAAGGAGAAAACCAATGAAAAACTTGTTGTTATTACTGCTACTGATGACTTTTGGTAAAGTTGTGCATGCCCAGAAAGCTCCAACAGAACTTCTTGAGCTTTTTCCAGAAAACTCTGACAATATAATTTTTGAAGGAGAAACTGATGAAGGCGAGGTTTGTAAAACTACAATGGCTATTCAAAAACAGGGATTTGAGGCGTACATAATGACCTTAAATCCATCTCAGCCTGATTTGGCTGCAAGGTATGTTCGGTTTGATGTTGGATTTCGAAGAGGCCCACTTCAGATTGAAAATGCAGAAGATACATTAATTCTAAAAACTCGCCATTCAGCAGAAGAGGTTTACTCTAGTCCTACTAGATCTAAAATGACTATAAATTTTGGAGATAATAAATCTATCGTATCAGTTCGAATCAAAGAAGACCGGAAGGGGTTCTTTTTCTGGGACACTCGTGACGAAATTGAATGCTTTGCTAATTGAAATTAAAAATGGATCTACGATAGTGTTGAGATAAAGTTTGATGATCAACACTGTTGTAGTTTTGTTTTTAAAAAGATGAGATCATTTTCTTTGGTTCAATATTTTTATAATATATGTACATGTCTTCTAAGAAATTTTCTTTCCATTTATGTATTGATTTCTATTGAAAGTTGAAGGAAGTAAGCTGATGTCTTATTTTATTAAGCTTAAGTTAGGGCATATGTTTTCGGCGTACGTGTCAATTTTGTATTCCGAATAAAGCACTTCTTTCTCCCCGGTTGCTCGCGTGAAGTACGCAAACATATCAGAGTCGCTTTTGATATAAAGAGGGTATACAAGTTCCAGAAGATTGATGATCCCTCCATTGGCATCATTTCTGTTTTTAATGAGGTCTTGGGTTGTTTTGATAAGTTCTTTGTTGTCAGTTAAGTTCTCAATTAGGTACCAAAAATTTGCAAGCCTCATATCCACGCTGGGAATGAAGGGGGTAAAATACGAGTCTTCTAAGTATTCTCTAGAGACAAGATTGCGTTTTTGTATTGATTTGGAAAACGAGATATCAATAAAGTTTTTTGCTTTGTCTTGAAACTCTTTCCAGTCAGGAATGTTGAAGTTTTCAAGTTCCTTCTCTGGTATAAAGTGATTGAGGTTTTTGTTGAAGTTGAATTCTGAGGAATTTTCAGTACAAAGAATTCCTGCAATTAGAATTTGTCCCCATTTTTTGGGAATTGTCTGTTCAATCAAATACTGAGTAATCCCCTGAAACACCTTTTGATTCAAGAGTGTTCCAAGCATCAATGGTTTGTTTTGAACAGGCCAGTCGTCACTTGGGCGTTCTTTTTGAACCATTTGATATCGTTTGTTTTGCATACTGTCTTCTAGGAATTTGGCATAGTTTAAAGTTTCTAGTGGACTGAAGGTTCCTCCAAGACTTCCATAGACTCCGACAAAAACACCTCCAAGGTAAGTGTCGGTGACAGGGAGGACTCCTCCTCTCCATGAACTGTGGCATTGAAGACAGGACTGAGAGTTGACTTCGATTTTTGGTTGAAATTTGTCTTCAGTCCAAGTGACAATTGCTGAGTCGTAAGCCAATGTTTGAGTATTGTACTCAAGTATGTCTAACGCTTGATATCCAATTTGAGATTTGTGACCGTTAAAGCCCACAATTAAGTTTGCATGGTTTCCGAATGCAACAACACGTGGGTATGGATAGTTGGCCTCTTGCATACTGAAGCTACTATATAGAAAAACAGATTGGCTATAAGTTTCAACAGGCAGGGATTTTAGAATTTCTAGGTCACTGTTGAAAGTACTGAGCTCAATGTTTTCTTTTAGCGTTTCAATAACCTCAGCAGCATTAGAGTCTGTACTGAAGAAAAGAGACACTGCTACAAAAGAAAAACTAATAAATAACTTTTTCAACGATAGCCTCAAAGCCTTTTGTGACTTCTCCTTGAATGGTGCGACTGCCGCCAGACACGAAGAGATCTCCCTTTGGAGTTTTGACGATCCCTTTGTAGTTTGCTCCATATTTCATTCGTCCCAAACTTTGATATGTTTCCCAGGTTTGTCCTTTGTCATGGCTTGATCGAATTAAGCCTCTAGGAAGTCCGTCTTCGCCTATGATTTGACCGACAACAAAAATTTTTCCATCTTTGACGACTCCGTCCCAGTAGACGCATTTGTCTCCAAATGTATCTAGAGTGACCCAGGTGTTTCCTTCATCAAATGAACCTCGTAAGAAACATCTGTATTTACGATCTGGAGCAGATTCAAATCCCAAAGTGAAGACTTCGCTATTTTCCCCAGAGAACATTTTGTAAGGGAAAGCACCTAAATTGCTTTCTCCTGTATAGGTGTCTGCATTTGCCCAAGAACCATTGCTTCTCATGATTCGAGTGAGTGCGGTGCTTGGCACATCGTTTATTCGCCACCAACCAGAGGCAAAAATATTTCCACCAGATGACTCAGCCATACCTGCAACAGATGAGCTATTTGAGCAAAGCTCTGCACCTTCTACAACATCTGCGAGTCCCCAGCTCTGTCCTTTGTCTGTTGATTTAATGACACGCCAATAGTTATTTTGAAACTTATCGCAGATTTGCCCTCCAGCATACAGATCTCCGTTTCGAGCCATCAATCCATTCATTGAAAACGTCAATTTTGCATTGGGTAGGAGGTCCTGCTCAGTGTTTGTCCACGTCAATCCCAAGTCTTCCGACTTTCGAGCTCTCCACTTATTGCCTTGTCCTCCGAAGACAAAAAGTTCGTCTTTGTTTCCTTTTACAATGGAGTAGGTTTGAATACCTTCTCCTTGATTGTTAAATTCATCAACAACAACAGAGGAAACAGAGGAATCTGTTGTTGTTTTAAGAACAAACCACTTGGAAGAAGAGTTCCATAAGTCTTTGTTCCATGTCATTCCAATGGAGTACAAATTTCCGTTGGAATCTGAAACAGTTCGGTAGACAGGAGATGCATCTCTATCAGGTTGGAGGTAATTAGATACAGGTGTTGTTTCTAGAGCATTGGCTTTTAAAAAAGCCAACATCATAATGAGCGATGTAGTAATTGTAAGCTTTTGTAACATAAGAAACTCCTTTGAGATTCCTCTCTTTGTCGATGTTCATCGTACAAAGAATGGAAAGGGGTTCAAGAGAATTTGTTGGAACCTTTAAGGTAAGTAGCTAAACGGTGCGCTAATGGCTCCATAGTTTTAAACTTGAGATTTTTTTAATTTGATCCAAGTGTACACAGTTAGATTTTGTAGGCCACTTCCTACTCAGAGTTGTTTCTATTCAAGGTTTGGGTTTAGAATAGGGAGTGCCAAATATTGAATCCAATTCTAAACGTAAAGTCGTTTTACTTACTGGAGCAAGCCGTGGATTAGGGCTTTCGATCCTCAAGGTTCTGCTTCAAGACAGTGGTTTCCATGTTGTGGCTACAGCCAGAAGAGAATCACTCTCCCGATTTCAAGATCTTAGCATCGGGGAGTCTGAAAGTTTATGGATTCGTCCACTAGATGTTTTAAATAAAATTGAACGTGATATCTTACTTCAAGAAATTGAAGAGAAACTTGGAGGAGTCGACATCCTTATCAACAACGCGGGTTATATGTTGAGGGCCGTGGTTGAACATGTTGGGGAAGTTGAGCGATTTAAGCAAATGGATACGAACTTTCGTGCACCTATGGCTCTTATACGTGGTGTGCTTCCTAGGATGAGAGAAAAAAGATTTGGGCGTATTATCAATATTTCTTCAGTTGGCGGCATGATGGCAATGCCCACAATGTCTGTTTACAGTGCCTCCAAGTTTGCGTTAGAGGGAGCTTCAGAGGCGCTTTGGTATGAAGTGCGTCCGTGGAATATTCGGGTAACACTTGTTCAGCCTGGTTTTATAAATTCAGATTCCTACATGAATGTAAAGCTAACTCGTGAAAGCGAAAGAGCGCAGAGAGATAAGAACAGCCCTTATTACAATCACTATCACTCGATGGTTCCTTTTATCAATCAGATGATGAAGCTCTCACCAGCAAGTCCTGAGAAAATTGCAAATATTGTTTTAAAAACGATTCGAAAAAAACGACCACCCTTGAGGGTTGCTGGAACTATCGATGCACATATATTCAACTTTCTTAGGAAGGCTTTACCTAGAAAGCTGTATCATTTGATTCTTTATTACTCTCTTCCTAAGGTTTTAAGATGGGGAGAGGAGTAGGCAAGTCACTAGAGTTTCTTGAGAATCTATACAGTCATTGAAAAACTCTATTAAAATTTTAACCGAGATTTCCTAATCCTAGGTCTTATAAACAGTTGATTGTTTCAGGGGCGCCTTGGGGGTGTGGGGTGGCTGGGAGCAGTTGAGGGGAGTTTTTTGGATATGGATATCGAAAGACTTGAATTGCTCACTCAGGAACTCGCAGAGCTGAATTGGGCGTTGAGGGGGCAGACAGATCCAAACTCTCGAAAAGAAATATTAGAGCGGTTTTTTACTATTTTAAGTGAAATAGAATCCGTAGAGGCGAGGGGAGTAAATGTTGATACAAAGTGGTTTTGAGTTATTTGTGGCAATGACGGGTTTTACATTCTTGATATTGGGCTCTTTGATTTATTCTGGGGGTTTTGGAATAGATCAAGATGGGTTGGGACTTCAACCCATTCGTAAAAATAAGAAGTCAAATAGGTAAGCATTGAGTGTTTAGACCTATTTTTGGGCGGGGTCTTTAAATGTCGCTCACATTGGTTCCTCCAAAGCGGTCGAAAGACCGCTTTTTTATTGGAGTTGAGCAAGAAATACTTGCGATTCAGGCCGCGTAGAATTGAGGGCGACTTGAGGTCATAATTTGCAACAAGTCTCTCAATAAAAGAGGCGGGCTAAAAACAGGCCCACTGCCGCGAAACTCAAAAATCGTATTACATGTGAAATCATTGGCTCTCCTTATCTGTGGCATCGGACAAAAGGCCAGGGAACTTTAGGAAAACCTTATGATTTCAATAGTTTGATCTTGACTGTCTATTTTCTTTTCAGATGGGGACTCTCGTCTCAGGTCCGTAACTCACTAAAACTACTGGGTAATTGAAATATGTCTCGAAAAGAGAGCCGTAAATGGTCTCTTTTCGAGTTCACTTGAACCCTCGGAAACACTCCAAAAGATTAATTTTTCTAATAATTTCAAATACTTAATTGAATTGTCTTAAAAGTAGGCACAACTTTGGCATTTTTACTCTTGTGAGCGGCTTTCTCAATTAAGAGTGGCCCCTGAAAGGATGAAGCCATGAGACACCTCATGCTTATAACATTGGCAGTATTTACGTTGAGCCTTGGTACGGCTTGTTCAAAGAAGTCTACGAAAGTAGGTAAGGACAAGGATAAGCCAACAGCTCCGTCAGGTCCTGACGGCGGTGGAAACCAAAACCCTGGTGGTTATTGGAACTCTGGTGGTTCAGCTGAACTTACGCAAATGGGATCTGAGCGATTTGCATTTGAAGATATGGCAGATCTTTTCCAACTTGATTCCAGCTCGGTTTCAGATGTTTTTGTTAATATCAGTGTGAATAAGGTAAGCGGAACAAGTGCTGATCTATATGCCGGAGAGTTGAAGATTGGTTGGACAAACAACTATGGATCATCCAGCTACTACCAGGAAGTGTACTCTAGAACTTTAAGCAATATACCAAGTGCGCAGTTTAACCATTGGGTAACACACGGGCCAGAGAACTACATTAAGATGTTCTTTGAGTCGGACAAAGGTGCAATTATCGTTGTTGCTCGAATTACGGATGATTTAGGTAAGATTAGCGGTAAGGTTTTCTTTAAACCTTTTGACTATGACAGATGTAACCCAGCAAACACTTGGCCGTTTGAGTGTAGTCAAACACCACCAATCTATGATTCTTTACAGATGCATTGCTGGAGACTTTATTATTATAGCAATGACTATGGATACTCACTCTATGACTGCCGAGATTTCTTGGTTGGTTCTGGAGCCAATGTTTATATCGACACAAGTTCAAGTGTTGATCCAAATGGAGCACGAACAGTATTAATTGGGACGTTTGAAAACCTGACAATGACAGACGCAGGAGTCGACTTTCCGTAAACGAGAGAACAAAAATATGAGGAGTTATAAAATGAAAAACCCAACACGAAGCTTACTGACTACATTTGGTCTACTGGTTCTTGTTACTCTCATTGCAGCCTACATGGTTGGATGCGGAAAGAAAGATGACAAGAAAAGCAGTAAAAAGAAAAAAAATCGCGATTCTTGGTATTATGGAGATCGCAACTTCAATCAAGGAAATCACATTGATGGAGCAACTGGGTATGCAGGTGGTGGACATGTTCTACAGCTTGATTTTTTCTCTACTCAAAATGTGGATTCAAGATATGACAATAGAAATTACGACCCAAGATACCAACAACCACAACAGCAGCGCAGTTTTAATGGCCCTGTTTTAGCTCAAGGAACGATCACTTTTACTGAGTCGATCAACCCTTCCTACTCAACTGGTGCGGGTAGTGGATGGGGATTCTCAGCATGGGGATCTGTCGGTGGCTCATGGGGCAATAATCATGGAAACTATGACCCACGTTACTCGGGTAATCGTCATGGCGACCCAAGATATCAAGGTCCATATCATGGAGATCCTTGTCGTATACCTACAACGGATCGAAATGGCCGATCTTTGGTTTATCAAGTAGCAGATGCGACCGTACGCGGTGGACAGCCTGGTGTTTGGCAAAATTCTGGATTTGGCCAAATGGAATTGATTGCAAGAGGTGGCGGCGTTGAGATTTCTATGGTTACAACAAATTCTTACGGTAATCCACAATATGACTTTGGTGAAAACTACATTGGCGGATACTACGCTGGTACAAAATACCTTTATGCAACTTTGAGAATTCAAAGAATCGATAGTGGAAACCGTTGCCAATCACGCACAGTGGTTTTTGGACTGTAATATGAAAAAGACACTTGTTGTTCCTACTCTACTATTTCTACTTGTCTTTGCATCGGCTTGTTCAGAACGATATAGAAAGGCAAGTAGTGGAACAAGTGGTGATGAGATTTACGCATACTTAAGTGATATTGTGAGTGGTAACGTTCCAGCAGGAACAAATGTCTATGGTGCAGTTTCTCAAGAAAGATTGGATGAATTACTTGATGCTGGAAGAACTTATTTTGCAGAATCTCCAGGTGCGATGGGGCCAATACGGGCTGTAACGCCTCTCAATGTTGAAGTCATTACTCCAGACACCAATTTGCAATCCATTGAGCAAATTGACCATATACGTGTTTTCTTTATTGTCGCTAAAACTTCAGGCAACAAATATGATGCCATGCTTATTTTTGATACCCAGTATAATGGTGGAGATCATTCAATTCACATTTTCAATCCACCAGATGATATACAAGTTGGTGAAATCAACGACGATGTGTTCGAAATGGTTCTAGCAGGGGATTCTGGGTTTGAGATCAAAATTGAATCAGAAGAAGCTTCAAGTGATGGTTTAGATAAAGTCATACAATTACAGTTTTTCGAACCTGGCGGTGACTCACTTGGACAAGTCAGTTCGCTCGAGGGATTTGATCTCTTTCTATAATAATTTAAAAAAACCTTGAAATATCGAGATGATGTCGGACAATTCCAGTATGGCGTTGCCTTACTGGGTTGAGTTTTTTAATGATTTACAACATGTGCGGGGGAGATCTCGTAATACGGTAATGGCGTATCGTAGGGACCTAGAGCTCTATCAGGATTTCAAGGAAACAAAACGTGACATCTCTCAAATATTTTCTTTTATGAAAGAAAAGGGATTGAGTACCAGATCGCAAGCGCGTGTGATCAGCTCCATGAGAACTTACTTTAAGTTTATTCAAACAAAAGGTGAGGAAGCGCCTGAACTACGTCAACTTCGTCCACCAAAAATTAAGGCAAGTCTTCCTAAAGTTTTATCTGATGAGGACTTTAAAAAGCTTTTTGAGGCAAGTGAGAGCAGCGATAAAATGCGTACGGCAAGAAATCAAATTACACTTTTGATGTTGTTTGGTTTGGGGTGTCGTGTGACGGAGTTGATTCAACTCAATCTTCAGGATTTCAATCAACATGAGTCTTGGATGAGAATCCTTGGCAAAGGAAACAAAGAGCGTTTGGTGCCTGTTGCAACTCGCCTCCGAGAGGAGCTTGTAACTTACATACGTGAGGTGCGCCCAAGTCTTGTTAGGGGAGCTACGGATTCAGTATTGATCAATGATCGTGGTAAACGACCAAGCCGTGTGGATTTGTGGCGTTGGTTGGCTGCGTGGTCTGAGCGCGCTGGATTTGAAAAACCCATTGGACCACATCAGTTTCGGCATGGTTGTGCGACGGCTCTTTTGGAGTCTGGTGCGGATTTAAGATCTATCCAAATGTTACTTGGGCACTCAAGTATTCAGACAACTCAAATATATACTTCTGTTTCAACACAGAAGATGCGTGAAACAATTGATGAACACCACCCGCTTTCATCTGATCAAAGTAAAGACTCAGACTCTTAATCTGAAATTTCAAGCAGCCCTTTGAGAGTGAGTGCAGTAGTTTTTTAATAGAGCCTTCTTCAAGCTTATTTCAAACGAAATATCTATAGAGGTTTTTAT
>JAUICD010000064.1 GCA_030427965.1 Bdellovibrionia bacterium | reverse complement strand
CACGGCGTATTGTACATGCTTCTCATCAGTTTCGTATTACTTACAGCCCTTTACCCCATGATTTCCTATCTCCACATCTTCAATCAACCTAAAGAGATCGAACCCCTTGCAACCGAGTATCTCAAATATCTCTCTTGGTCGATTGTGCCACTTGGAATTTACATGGCCTTACGCCAGTTCTCAGAAGGCATTTCAAGACCTGTCCCCCCAATGGTATTTCTCTACCTCAGCGTTGGAATGAATGTTTTTTTAAACTGGGTATTCATTTACGGAAACCTAGGGTTTGACCCCATGGGCTTAAATGGAGCAGGCCTTGCCACCTTAGTTTCACGTACTTTTATGGCTCTTTCATATTTTGGATACATGAGCCTCAGTCCAGCTTTTAAAATGTATCGCATCCCTATCAATAAAATCCAATTGGAACGCATACGCTTCAAGAGACTCTTTAACATCGGGGTGCCAAGCGGAGTTCAATATTTATTTGAAGTCGGTGCTTTCTCGTTTTCAGGAATTATGATGGGATGGATTTCAACCCAAGCTCTCGCGGCTCATCAAATTTCTTTAAACATTGCAACTTTCACTTTCATGTTTGTACTCGGTGTAAGCTTTGCAACAAGTGTGAGGATTGGACAAGCTTACGGAGCAAAAGACTTTAAAGGCGTACGAGATATCGGCGTTTCAAGCCTCATCTTTGCTGTAATTCTTATGTCTTTTAATGGAATGGTTTTTTATCTCCTGCGCAAATTCTTACCCTCACTTTATATCGACAATATCGAGATTGTTCAAATTGCCTCACAACTTCTCATACTGGCAGCAGCTTTCCAAATCTTTGATGGAGTTCAAGCCATCTCTATTGGGATTCTACGGGGAATGGAGGATGTTAAAATCCCAACTCTTATCACATTTATTGTCTACTGGGTCTTTGCCATTCCTCTTGAATACTTTTACGCGTTCAAAATGAACTTGGGCCCAAAGGGAATTTGGCTTGGGCTTCTCACTGGGCTTGCACTTTCTTCTCTTTTTCTCACATTGCGCTTTTTAAAACTCGCTTCAAAACATCAGCAAAGAGAGAGCCACGCCCCTAAAGTCTCATGATACGCTCTCGTGGCTTTTGACATTTCTCTCATACCAACAGATGATACTTCCATGCTGGATTTTCAGGAACTTAAAAATGAACTCACAACTCAAGGAAAGATGGCTTTCACCGTAGCCACTGGTTCTATGGAGCCGTTGATTTCTGCAAAATCAGAGATCATTGTTGCCGCGGCAAAAAACCTTCCTGAGAAATTTGATATTGTGGTTTTTGAAAAAAACAACGAGCTCATTTGTCATTATGTTTGGCACGTCAACGAGTTGCCACATAGCAATGGCGAAAGAATCATCAACACACGAGGACTCAATACCAAATGGGACGATCTTCCTGTACTAGAGTCTGAAGTGCTTGGAAAAGTGGTAAGTCACAAAATAGGAGGATTGACGCGTCTGCGCATCGGTCTCACCAAATACTATCAAAGGCGATTTCGCCGTGGGATTATCGGAAGCTAACAGTCCTCAGAGGAGATCTAATGAGCAGCAGTGACATCATGGCAATCGTAATGATTCTCATCTGCCTCATTATTTTCATTCTATGCGCCATTTTCCTCCCGGAGTGGGTTGGAATTAATAAACAAAAGAAAAAACAAAAAGACGATTGAGTCACCCCCTGATCCTGATAGACTTGACCCGTTTCAAATCGCGCTTTAGACAGTGCTTTCATTGGAGGGGAAATGAACAAATCACTTTTTGCATTGCTAGCATGTCTCATCACGCTCGCATCATGCACCAAAAATTCAGGAAAAGAAGATCTCTGGATTTACACATCTCTTTATAAAGACACTATTGCAGACATCAAACCCAAGTTGGAAAAAAAATTTCCAAATACAAATTTTCATTTCTTCCAAGCTGGCTCTGAAGAGATTGCGGCAAAGGTAAATACAGAAAGTGCCAGCAACAATGTTCAAGCAGATATTTTGATCTCCTCAGATCGCTTTTGGTATGAAGAAATGGCTCAACAGGGAAAACTTCACAAGTATCAATCCAATCTTGCAAGTGATGTCCCACAAGCTCTCAAAAATCCAGATGGATATTACTCCACACTTAGTATTCCCGTCATGGTCATGGTCTACAACTCAGATGTGCTCAAGCCTGCAAGTGCTCCAAAAACATTCAAGGAAATGATGGAACCCAAATGGGCGGGAAAATTCACAACAGGGAGCCCACTCTCTTCTGGCACAAATTTTACTACAGTCTCAATGCTTCAACACAACTACGGTTGGGAATACATCCAAGGTTTAAGAAAAAACGAAACCATCTCTCAAGGCGGAAACAGTGCTGTACTAAGACGCATTCAAAGTGGAGAGCGTGCTGTGGGTTGGGTCTTACTTGAAAACGTATTGCGCTTTCAAGACACCGACAAACGAGTCAAAATCATTTATCCAAACGATGGAGTCGTCCTTCAGTCCAACGTCGTAGCCATCACCAATAAGAAGGATAGAAGCCGAGGTAAAGCGGAAGAGGTTGTCGACTGGCTCTATGGAAAAGACGGACAAGAAGCCATGATTGCATCTTACATGTACTCTCCACTTGAAAAGTATGCTCCACCAAAGGGAGCCCCTCCCTTTTCAGATATCAAAGCCAAATCTTTTGCTTGGACAAAAGAGTTTATTGAAAAAACTGTCAAAGAACGCATGCAGATCAAAGAACGATTTGCTGAAGTTATGTTTCACTAACGATGCTTCAAAACTTACGCGAAAAAGCCCTCTCCCCCTATTCTATACTTGGATTGGGCTTTTCCATTCTCCTGCTCACCTCTGTTTTCCCATTTCTGGTTCTCTTTTTTAAAAGTTTTTACTCTGGCGATGGCGGAAGCTTCACTCTTGAGCACATGGAATCATTGCTCAAGAGCCCCTCAACACTTAAAGCACTCACCAATACGATACTTATAAGTGCACTGACAGCAATTCTGAGCTTATTTTTAGCTCTCCCACTCAGTTGGGTTTTAACAAGAACCAATATCCCTTTTTCCAAACAACTCCGATCTTGGTTTTGCTTTCCCTACGCCATTCAACCTTATATTGGGGCGATCGCATGGATTTACTTAGCAAATCCCTCCAATGGCCTACTCAATAATATTTTTGGAGCAGGAACATTTAATATCTATAGCTATGCAGGGCTCATTTGGGTCATGAGCAGTTTCTTCTACACCTTTATTTTGCTCGTGCTTCTTGCTTCACTGGATCGGATGGATTCATCTCTAGAAGAAGCAGCAAGACTTTCTGGAGCAAGCCCTATACGCATATTTTTTCAAATCACCCTTCCTCTTATTACTCCAGCACTTGCTAGCGGAATACTTCTTGTTACCCTAGCAGCCGCTGCAAGTTTTGGAGTTCCTGCCATGATAGGAACTCCTGCTCGGATATTTTTAATGACCACCAAGATCTATCTATTTCAAAAAATGGGTTCCATGAACGGAATCTATATGGCGGGATCACTCTCTCTAGTTCTTCTTGTCCTTGCCGGAATTACGCTTTTTCTGTCTCAATGGATTCAAAAAAAATGGTCCTTCCAGTCTGTTTCTGGAAAAGTGAGTCGCCCCACATTGGTAGAGTTAGGGAAATGGAAAACCCCAATTCTTATTCTGTTACTCTTCATGCTTTTTGTTCTCTTTGGACTTCCTCTTCTTGGGATTTTGATTGCATCACTCAATAAAGTTCAAGGGGTGTGGAGCTTTGATAACCTTGGGTTTCAAAACTTTTATCGTGTCATATTTGAAATGAACGAAACTGGGCGTGCCTTGTGGAACTCCACCTACCTTGGGGTGACTGCAGCAACAACAGCAACAGTCCTTGGAATGATGCTTGCCTACATACAACATAAAACACGAATCAAGGGACGAAGATGGCTCGACATTCTTGCTGGACTTCCTTACTCAACACCTGGCACTGTTGTGGCTCTTGCATTTATCATGGCCTTTAGTGGAAAGTTCTTAGGTATATTCCCATCCCTTTACAATACACTTGGAATTCTTTGGCTTGCCTACATGACCAAGTATTTGAGTTTTGCTGTTCGCACAACTGGAGATGGCTTTGGGCAAATTCAAGACTCACTTGCTGAGGCCGCTCGTGTTTCAGGCGCTTCTTGGTGGGAAACACTCAAAACCATTTGGTTTCCACTTATGAAGCCCTCACTTGTCGCAGCTTGGTTTTTGATTTTCATGCCCTGTTTTGGAGAACTCACAATGACTATTTTACTTTCAGGCCCCGGAATTGAAACTGTGGGAACTCTTCTTTTTCAGCTTCAAGAGTACGCCGATGCTAGCGGTGGCGGCTCTGCTGTTTTATCTTTGATCGTAGTTGCTATTGTTATGTTGGCAAATTTGATTGTAAAACGTGCATCACATGGGAAGTATGGATTATGAGCAGCGTGTATTTTAAAAACGTCGGAAAGTTTTATGGAACCACTGAAGTCGTCAAAAACTTCAACCTCGAAGTCAAAGATGGGGAGCTCATCACATTTCTAGGACCATCAGGCTGTGGGAAAACAACAAGCCTGCGCTTAGTTTCAGGATTAGAAAAAAACTCAAGTGGTGAAATACGAATCGATGAAGACTTGGTGTCCTCACCAGAAACAAATCACTTTGTTCCACCAGAGAAAAGACATATCGGGATGGTCTTTCAATCCTACGCCGTCTGGCCCCATATGAATGTCTTTAACAATGTGGCTTACCCTCTTAAAATTGCACGTATGAGTCGTACAGAAATTCAAGATCGCGTTTCTGAAGTTTTAGAAATGGTGCAACTCAATGGGCTTGAGAAAAGAATGCCCAATCAACTAAGTGGCGGGCAACAGCAACGTGTGGCACTTGCACGAGGGCTTGTTTCCCGTCCACGCGTTCTCTTGCTTGATGAGCCTCTTTGTAATTTAGATGCAAAACTTCGTGGTAAAATGCGACGAGATATTCGAAAAATCCAACAGGATTTAAAAATTACAGTGATTTTTGTAACCCATGACCAGATAGAAGCCACGACAATGAGTGATCGAATGGTTATTATGAATGAAGGCTCAATTGTGCAGGTGGGCTCGCCTTCAGAGGTGAAAGACAAGCCTGCAAATGATTTTGTTGCGGATTTTTTAAATCAAGATTGATTCTTAAAAACTTATTACTACCAGTATCCGTTTTGGTTACCGTGGCCATATCCGTTGTTGTATTGGCCGTTTCCATAGTAAGAGTTATTTTGATATCCAGATCCTTTAACTCCAACAACTCCTCTTACACATTCCTGGGAATAGGGATTCAAACCCTCATACTCACTACCGGGTTGCATACCGTAATTGCCATAGTTGCTGCTGCCGTAGCCATAACTCCCACTGTTTCCACCGCCGTAACTGTTACCCCAATAACCGCCACTGTTGTTTCCATAAGATCCATAGCGATCATCACGAACATGACAAGGCTCTGCACATAGTCCTGGGCCTGATAGATAGACCTCGTCAGTTCGACAGTCTTCTATGCCATTGGCAATACTTTTATCGTCTTTGTCTTTTTTCCCGCACGCCACGACTCCTAGAAAGAAAGTCGCACCTAGAGCGAGCATAATACCTCTGAATTTCATTGTCTTCTCCTCAATCTCTTAGTTATCCAAACTCATATAGATCAAGAAATAGACCAGAAGAGCCCTGTCTCATTTTGAGATGAGCTTAAAATAAAGAGGGGCTGACAATATTGGGCTTTCAGGTGTTTAGAAAAGCTACGCAACCACTATTTCTACTCTCGAATTTGATGATAGTTGTAGCCACTGTTGCGCTCCTGAATCGCAGTTTGAAAAGGGATTTCCCGCGAGATGTCAGTCAACGCGGGAATCAGAAAACTATTCGTCCTCTAAGGATTCAAGAGATCTGTTTCGAGCCTCTATTTCCTTTTGAATCTTCTTAAGATTTTCAACAGAAACTTCCATTCCCATGCTTTCTGGAATCACACCGCCCTCTTCATGGGCTGCAATCTCAGATAAAATCTCTGTCACTTCACTTGGTAGAGTCATCAACTTTTGATATTGGCTCAACACATTTGCATTCACTTTTTCTACACTTGGAGCCGTGTCTGAAACAAGTATCTTCACTATAGCACCTTCGTCAATCTCGTCTGTGTAAGACACTCTCCCATCAGAAAGGTACTCAATTTTATTAGTTAATTGAAATCCTAAGGTGTATTCCCCTTTTGCCACTTTACTATAAGTCAGTTCAATCACTGCATGCACTCTAAGGTCATCTTCTGAGGATTG
Organism: Bdellovibrionia bacterium; assembly: GCA_030427965.1. Classification (GTDB taxonomy): domain Bacteria; phylum Bdellovibrionota; class Bdellovibrionia; order Bdellovibrionales; family JAUICD01; genus JAUICD01. The sequence goes on along the minus strand of JAUICD010000064.1, from coordinate 6,800 downwards.
AGCAAATTCATAGGTGATACTGTTTTTCGAAGCTTTAATTACTTTCATAGTTGAATCACCTTCACTTACAACAGTCAATTTTTTGCAATTGAGATCCTCTAAAGAGAATTCCTCTTCGTTACTCTTTTTAAAAGCTTTACCTGTTTGAACTTCATAGAGATCCGGAACTTGTGTTCCAATCCAGTCATTACTGCTACCTAAGTTTATCACTAGCGTTCTGAAAACCGAGTCATCAGAAAAGGACATCAGTTCTTTTTGAACATTTGTGACATTCTTTTTAAACTTCTCACACTGTTTTACCAAGTCCGACTTACTGCTACTGCTTGAGCTTTTCTTACCACCACAACCAACAACAACAAGCATAAGTGCTGACAGCATATATATTGATAGGTTTTTCATTCGTTTCTCCAGTTCCTTCACGTTCTACTTTTTAGGCACCGCCTACCTCTCTCAGGTCGAGTCACATAAAGACATTCATCGTCTTTCCTCTATAACGTGACAGATGGCAAACCGTAGTACCTGTTCATTTACAACCGAGCCTGTTCACTGCAAGAGCAGGTCTCACCTCAAAAACAAATGCTTTTAGATCAGTTGGAGGAATTTCACGATTGAGCCTAAATTTGTCACCTCGACGTTTGTCTGAGCTCTTTGAGAAGTTGCCAAGCGTGCACTTCACGCTTTAAAATACTTGAGTTATCTGGGGGAATTATGAATAGACTTAACCGATCCATATCCGTTTTTGCTCTAATACTTGTGCTAACACTTTCAATAAAGGCCAATGCCGAGGAAAATCGCTACACCGGGTTTGGTGGATACCTCTACTACAACTTTGCTGGTGATATGGATGTCGAGTTTGAAGACTCCAGTGTGACATATGGCTCAAACGGGGCACTTGGTTTGGGTGTACGGTATGCACACACTCTGTGGAGAGATCTCGGCATCTCAGGTGGGCTCGCCTATGAGTTTGAACGCTCTGTCGATCTTGAAGGGCTCAGCGATGATGGGACCTATAGCATTTTTCTCTTCGACCTCAATGCCCACTATCAGATTTACTGGGGCATCTATGCTTTTGCTGGTATCAACTACTCACTTCCAACTGCCGATTTTCCGGGTAACGCCGATATGACCGGGGGAATTGGAATGCAAATTGGCGCAGGCTATGTCATCCTACCCTATCTCACAGCAGATATCGCATACCGAACTTCAAACTTCACTGTCGATTCGGGCGATGAAGAGTCCGACTCAGCAAGACTCTGGGGCGTACTCTTAAGAGTGACAGGGCAATACGATTTCTTTGGAGGAAACAATGACTCATATTAAATTCGTCACACTTATTATTCTTTTATTACCTAGCCTCAGCTTAGGAGGAAGTTTAGAGTTTACAGGCCTTGAAGAAGATGATGTAAAAGCTGTCTTAAAAGACTTTAGCGCCAACTTTATTCACACAACAGTTTCTGGGGCCTCCTCTCTCGGAGATGTTGTCGGCATCGAACTCGGAGTTGTAGCAGGCGCTACAGATGCCAAAAATCTAGATCGCCTATCTGAGGAGGATGTCGACAAACTCCCTTATGCCGGACTCATTGGTGTGCTTTCTTTTCCATATGGAATTGGTATTGAAGCCAATATTATTCCCAAAACGTCTTCAGATGATTCCACATTTCAAAGTTCAAGTTATGCCGTTCATTGGAACCTTATGGATGCCTTCAACCCAGATAGTCTTATTGGCGTACGGGTTCGAGCATATTCTGGAACCGTAGACTTTGACTTTGAACAAGAGGTCAACAACGTCGATGTTGATGTCTCAGTTGAAACAAACACTCAAGGTGGAGACATCACGGCAAGTTTACGTGTTGGAAGTTTCCTAGAACCCTATTTTGGAATTGGAACTGTCACATCAAAAGGCAAGATGGAAGTTGATGGAAGTGAAACAATCTTTGATACCGACTTCACATCCTCAGATTCTGTTGAAGAAACTGTCAGTGGCTCAACAATGTATGCTGGAATACTCTTAAAACTTTTTGTTATCAATCTTGGCTTTGAATACGGGTCTATGCTTGGAACAACTCGATATGCAGGCAAAGCCTCTCTTGCTATCGGTTTCTAAAGAGCTTAGAAACTAAGCCTAGTGTTGTTCATTTAATCATCACAAGCTCTTTAAAAACGAGTTCCTTAAGTGCAGTGCTCACAGGGTGAGCGATGCTTATTGTCTTTATAAAATTCTTTTTGGATACGTGAAATTCAAGATTTTCTTACTAGACTTACGACCGTATTTCTCAGAAATGCCGCAGAGCCTGGATAAAAGTCATTGAGGCCAAAGGTCTTGAATCCTCAGAATGGTTGTAAGGGAATCAATTCAAAGAGGGGAACTTATGAAAAAAGGATTTTTCTTATTACTCACCATTGGAATCTTGGGCTTCAGTGCTCCACAGATCAAATCTTTATGTGAAGGCTTTGTGCCAGACAACGATCTATGGATATCAGCAGATCTTAAAAGCCCTCAGGGAATTACAGAGGCCGATTTCAATGATGTGATTTCAAAAGTGGAAAAATATTACTCTTCTATTATTTCAGATAGAGGCGGAAGTTTAATGGTGCGAAGACTTTGGAACGATGGAACTGTCAACGCTTCCGCTCAACAGATATTTACATTTTGGATCGTCAATATGTATGGCGGGCTTGCTCGACACAAAACAATAACAAAAGACGGCTTCTCACTTGTTATGTGCCACGAACTTGGACACCACATTGGAGGGTCTCCAAAAATTGGATCTATGTGGGCATCCAACGAAGGACAGAGTGATTACTTTGCAAATCTCAAATGCTTAAGACGCGTTTGGTGGAATGACAATAATATTTCAATTATTGAAAACATGGAAAACGTTGACCCAGTTGCTGAACAAAAATGTGCAAACGCATTTGAGAACGACAATGAAGCAGCAATTTGCATTAGAGGCGCAATGGCTGGTCGGTCTGTAGCCAATCTCTTCCAAGAGCTTAGAGAAGAGTCCACACAGGCTCAGTTCAATACCCCAGATCAGACTCAAGCCTCAGAAACAAATGACAAGCACCCTGGCACACAGTGCCGTCTCGACACTTATTTTCAAGGCTCTCTTTGTGAAGCCGACCACCTAACAGACGTCAATAGAAACGATCCAAGAGTTGGTACCTGTAATAGATCCACAGGCCACACCGAAGGTATTCGACCTCTTTGTTGGTACAAGCCTTAATCCTTGCACATTTCATTTCTTCAGGTTAGAAGCCTCCCTTCGGGGAGGTTTTTTTATGAGATATTTGGGACTTATGTTGATTCTGTTTTCTCTCAGCGCACAGGCAGACCTATTTGAATGTGAAATTCAGTCATATTCGAAAAAAAACAACGAACAACTCCTTGATCGAACAGTAACCCTTTCTGACCAAATCCCAGTCGTTTTCGAAAACAATAATATCCAAATTACAGCTCGCATTGAGTCTCGAGCTATTTCAATAGACGGCAGAGAAACAAGGTTTATTGCCTTTGAAAATAAAAGCGAGAATTTCCATGAATATGGACTGAAAGCAACATTTGGTGATGAAAATGTATTTTCAATTATTCAGTGCCAACCCGCTCAACAAAACTTTGCGTACTTACAAACAAACTCAAACAAGCTTCGAACAACACTAAGAAGACTCTCTCCTGAAGAATTAGTGGAAAATCCATTTTGCATCCTAGGAGATATCCGTGCTGCAAAAGCTCAAATTGATGCTTCATGGTTTCTACCTGTAAGTCAAAATTCATACATTCAAGGGGACTCACTAATAATTCAAGTTAAATCCAAAACTTGCCTAAAGTGGATCAAAGAAACCGACATCCCTCCTGGTGAATATTGTGACGAAGTAAGACTCAATTTTTCAAAGCCCATCACTCTACCTGCCTGTGTCATATAAGATCATTCATCTTGAGTCCTCAATTTCAGACAATTAGAATGAAAGCATTGAGGACTTGAATTGAAGACAAAATCACTCACTGAGCTATCAACTGAAACCAAAGATTTTACGATTTCCAATTTAAACATCCTAGGAAGAAGTGAAACCTGTGCTGTCCGCCAAGATGGCAAGTTGAGCTTTCACTCAGCCCCTCTTTCTATAGGAGAAGTTTTTAACGGAACGGGACACTCCATGTCTCCTGGATTGATAAACTCACACACTCACGTCGCTATGTCTCTTTTTCGAGATATCTCCCATTCACAGAGCGAGATGATTGAAAATTTATTTTTTCCAATTGAAAGCAATATTAAAAAGGAATGGTTAGCAGCTCTTTCCTACCCAGCCTTAGTTCAAGCACTTAAAACCGGGACAACAACTATTGTGGATCATTATTATAGTAGTGCCTTTATCGGAAAGGCAATCGATCGACTTGGAATGCGTGGTTTTATTGGAGAAACGATTGCCGACATAGGTGGAGCATTTCCATCCAAAGAAACATGGCAAAAAACGGTAGATCAGATTGAAGATTGGTCACTTTCCAGCAGGGTAAGTCCCGTCGTATGCCCACATGCCAGTGACACGGTTTCAAAAGAGTTGCTCTCTGAAATGGCCCTTTTTGCAAAAGAGAACTGCCTAACACTTCATATGCATTTGAGCCAAACAAAGGGAGAGTATGAAAGAACAAAATCTGTTCACAATATGTCTCCCGTTCAGTTTGCAAGTAAGTGTGGTGCACTTGGCCCAAACTCTCTTGCCGTTCACCTTGTCAGTGCAACTGACTCAGACATTCAAATAATCAAAGACTCTGGGACAACTGTAGTTTCATGTCCCTCCTCACAAATCATCTACGAAAAGTTAGCTCCAATAGAAAAGTTTCTCTCCGCAGGGATCTCTGTTGTTATCGGAACAGATTGCTCTGCCTCAAACGACAGTTTTGATATGATTTCTGAGGCCAAGACATTTTCATTGCTCCTGAAGGACCGCACTGGCCGTCTGTCTGCTGATAAAGTTCATGAAATACTATTCAAAAACCCATCCATCCCACTGCAGTTCAACTCTGACTTTCATGAAGACTGTGATTTTGTAATATGGAAATCTCCCATTGACGTTCAACCTATTGCAAATCTCAAAAGCAACCTTATCTTTAGCCACAATGGGTATCTTGCTCAACACAGTTCAATTGATGGGAATTGGGTTCTTATTAATGGTGAAATCACAAAAGCAACTGAGAAAGATCTTATGAGTGAGTTTGAAACTGTATTTTCCCAAGCAAAAACCTCCATTCAAACTCAAATGAGGAAAAAAATATGGTAAAAGCATTGCTGATCTTTTCAATACTCTTTTCTCCTCTTTCCCTATATTCAAAAGAACAAAAAGCCACATTTGCTGGAGGGTGTTTTTGGTGCATGGAACCTCCATTTGATAAGTTAAAAGGAGTAAAATCCACCGTCTCAGGATATATGGGCGGCACATTGGTAGCCCCCACATACCAACAGGTCTCAGGCGGCGGCACTGGCCACAAGGAGGTTGTGCAAATCATATACGACGACGACGCTATAGAATATGATGAGTTACTCAAAATTTTCTGGAGAAACATCAACCCAACAGATGCCGGAGGGCAGTTTGTCGATCGAGGAGATCAATACGCAACAGCTATCTTCTATCACTCTGATAAACAAAAAGACTTAGCTAAAAAGTCCAAAGAACAGCTTATAAAAAATAAGATATACAAAAAACCTATCGTTACCCCGATTTTAAAAGCTCAAAAGTTTTACCCAGCAGAAGACTATCATCAAGACTACTACAAGAAAAATCCTATTCGGTATAAGTTCTATCGATACAATTCCGGACGCGACAAATACCTGGATTCCATCTGGGAAAAATAACAATTTTGCGTACCTCTATTGCAATTCTTACTCATGAGATTGAGTTTATCTCCCATTCATGATGGTCTCTCCTTTGCTTAAATCTATATCGACCTGGTAGGGAAAACTTGGAGGATCATGTGGCAAAAACGATCGTAAATGTAGTTCTAATAAGTCTTTTGATGGCCTGTTCACCAAATAATAAAAACTATAAAACAGCAAACTATTCAAAGAAGAAGGAGACAAATCCTGAGGTTGAAATAGCAGGGGTTTCCACGCTCATTCAAAAAAACAAGGAAAACCCAGACAATCAAGATATCTCATTGAATATTCTCACAATTCAGAATGGGGAAAACAAAACAATACCCCTTGAAATAAAAAACCTCTCTGAAGAAAATCTGAAAAACTCACACTCCACAGGTCTCAACGGAATTGTTGTGGAATTGAGTTGTGAAAACGATTGCTCACAAATTGACATGACTTTGACTTATTTGAGTAAAGCAAAAATCGAGGAATTACTTGGAGTCATTGTCATTTCAAAAGCTCAAGGAGTCGAAAGGTCATATCAAGACAAAAATGGAGCTTACATAGACGCAATCACAATGGAAAAAAATCACCCCGAAGCTTTTAAAAAACTAAAACTCATTCTTGAGAATTCAAACATGACTCAGGTTTCAACAATGTTAGAGGGGCACGGAGCAGTGATCCATCGTTATACTCTGACTTCCATTTCAAAAGATACACCTACAATTGAACTTCTGGATCAATTTGACTTTGGAGTTGGTATTGAAGGGGTTCAAAAAACAATCATGGAGTTTGACCCAGATCAACCTCAAAAAGTGGAATTAAATCTTATCAACAAAGATCAACTCTCCTTATTTGACGTAAATGACACGACTTTCATTGCATCAGAGCTCGATGATGGAAAAATAATGATTCGAATGTCTATTGAGAGTGGTAAATTTATCGCAA
>JAUICD010000063.1 GCA_030427965.1 Bdellovibrionia bacterium | reverse complement strand
ACATACGGATATTCGAATTGACGACGATGGCGTAGTCAGAACGCGTTCAGAGATACGAGTGCTTCCAGGTGGGAGTTACAGTTTCTTTACAACGTTTCATGACTCACTAATGAAATTCAATTTGCGAGGGAATGTACTTGGTCCTCGTAGAGATTTACGTATGCATGGTCGCGTTCAAGGTACTGAGTTTAGTGGTGGTAATCAGTATGTTTCGTATCACTTAAATAATACGGGTCGTGGGAGCTATGAGGGCTATACGCATATTATGCATAATCCAAATCGTCCTGGTTCAAGGTATCATACGCGTTTTCAGTCAGAGGGAGATCTTTCTCCATTAAAGCTTGCTGAAAAAGACCCAGACCTTTATGCAATGCTTTATATCATTCCATTTTCATTACAGCGCTAATTTTTCCATCCATCCTCGTTGTTGAGTTCAGCAACGAGGATGGAAATGAACTAGGAGTCGAGGGGTGATGAAGTTCCTTATTTTTGCATTGTTTGCTTATTCTTCAAGTGGCTTTGCTCAAAACAAACCATGGATGGATTTACTTTCTGGAGAGTTTTTTACTCAAACACTTGAGTGCATTGATATGCAGACTCATGAAGTGAGTGAGCGGAAATCCAATATTCGCTTCAAAGAAGTGGAGACAGATGGAAACTCTCGTAAGTTAAGTGGAACAATGCTGATTGATTTCATGAACTATAACTTTGAAGCTCAAATCATCCAAGCTAGTGGATCAGAGTCTTTTACGATGTTTTTAAAAGACTCTGAGAAACAACGAAATTTGAGCGCGACATTTGATCCACAAGGTCTGTCTTTTGCTTCAGGGCCTGGGCAAAATGTAGCTTACAATATTATTTTTAGTCGACGCCAAAATTCCGATTCCATTTTTTTTGGATTTAGAGAAAGCCGTTTTTTACCTGGTCGTGGCACTGTTGCTGTTTGCCAGGGTGAAATGAAACGTCAGTGAAGTGAAAGAAAGGAAAACCCAAGTGGCAAAGAAGAAATCCACAAAAAAGAAATCATCCTTGAGTAGTTCAAATACAAGTACGAGCAAGCAACCGACAAACAAGGTTCACAAATCCGATAGTCAGAAAGTATTGGTTTTTCAAAAAGTTGGAGTGTTCATTGATGCAGAGAATATTGAAATGTCAGGGCTCAAACATCACGAACAAAGAACAGACTATAGAAAGATATTAGAGAAAATTGGAGATCGAGAAATTTTAAGAATTCTTTATTACAAGCCTGAGTACAAAGAGACAACAGAGACATTTGATAATTTTTTAGCAAGTATTGGTGCTGAAATCCGACGCCCGCAAAAAAATGCTGACAGTTTTTTGATTATTGATGCTGTAACAATGGCTGACAAAATTGATGTGGCTGTGATTTTAGGTGGTGATAAAGATTTCTTACCTCTGATTTGGTATCTCAGATCTCGAGGGTGCCGCGTGGAAATTTGGTCATGGCCAGAGTCTACGTCAAAGGAACTGAAAGAGGGCGCGGACTTCTACTTTCCGATTACGAAAGATTATTTAATTTAAGTACTGATTCTTAAATTGAACGGCCACTGAATAAAATGGATTGAGCTCTGAAATTGCAGCCCAATAGAGGTTGATTTTGTCGTTTTGCTCTGCCTTTATAGAATATGCAAAACGAAGAACAGGTAAGAGATCTGCGTTTGCGTCAAATTCTTCAAACTCTATGATTAAGCTTTCCAATTGATTTTCACTCAAGTTGTTCACTTTCATTTCCTGAATGATATTTACAATCTTAGCGCGCTCAAGATCCTGGCAAGAGGCTTTATCACTCAAGCTGAGTGCCTCAAGCCAACAGAGTTGTGCTTGATTCCAGGATTTGTTCATGGAGCGTGGAAATTTCATTTTGGGAGCTTTGCCGCTAGCAAGTTCTTCAGCCCAAATACGATCTAAAATTGCACTTTTCACAATTTTATTTTCAACGACATTGAGTTCCTGGTTGAGTAAGGCAATTCTTTCTGAGCGATTTTCAGTTTTTAACAAGTTTCGAAAAAGTGGATCATACTTTTCGACCCATGATCCTGTATTTTTTTTGTGTTCTTTGTTGTAAGAAAGGCTCGCAAGGTGTCGTACGGTTTCACAAGAGGACTGTCCCTCTTGATTTGTACAATGATCTTTTTCAACCCCTTCCATAAAACGATTGAGCACAATCAGGCGACTGGCTTTTGGCAGGCTCCAAGAGTGTTGAATGCCATGTGCAAGGTATGCCACTTCGTAGAGTTTAGAATCTGAAACAGAGGCCATGTTTTTTTGAATTTGTGACCAACACTCCGACCATGAGGGGGCAATAGCAAGTGCTGTTAGGACTTCAGAGGTGTTTTGGACAAGGTGTTTTGGGTTTTCACAGTTCATAGAAAAGACATTCTTATCCTTTTTGTGTTTGAGGGCCTGTGAAACAACAAGAGCCCCTGTGAAAGCAAATGACACAAGAACTTGAGCCATAAGTAAGCCTTGTCCAACATTTTGGGAAATGGACCCAGGAGCTGATTTCTTAGGTCCAAGAGTGAGTGTTTCTGAAATCAGTTCATGCCAGCCTCTGCGATCTTTACGGATAAGTACTGGGGTTAGGCCTGCACCAAATGGAATTGCAGCTCCCCAAAAGGCCATGATCCTTAAACAAACCTGAAGTGGGTGAGGTGTTCCGTCTTCTTTTGGTGAGAAGACTCGAATGCCTACAGCTTTTCGACCCGGAGTTGCAGCAAAGTAAGTGACCCACACGCCTTCCCAAAGGCAGTAAGCGGCTGTCCAAAGAAGACAAACTCCCAATGTATCTAGGTTCAATTCAAGAAGTATAAGAGTTCCGTGTATGAGGGAGAGGACCAGCACGCAGTCTACGACAAAGGCCACAAGCCGTGAAAAGGGGCTTGCAAACTTCCACTGATTGAATGCATGTCGATTGCTATAGTTGATCTGTTTCTCCATACCAATGTATCGGTATAGGCTTAGTCTAAGCTAATATACCTAGACATATTCTAGCCTTAGGGTCTGTAGGGACTCTTATTGTACTCAACGTTTGCTGCTTGTTTTTAACATATGTATGTCTGATCTGAGGTTTAAGACCCTGTAAAATTTTAGCTACCCATAGAAGAAATTCTGGTTACAATCCCGTAACCAGTTTGTTTACAACAATCTCGACTTCTTTGGAAAGAGAAAATATAGGATATGCATCCTACAACATTAACTTTTAAAAAGGAGATTGGGATATGAAGAAGAGAAGTTTGTTTGGAGTGGCTTTAGTGGCATGCACACTGTTTTTGTCTGGAACAGCTTTTGCTGGACCAACATACTATACGGCTATTTATCAGAGCAGTTATCCTCTTGCAGGATATGAGAAGTGTGGCTTTCGAGGTTTTATAGGCCAAGACGCTTATGAAGTTGCTGCCAACGAAGCCAATGCTCAGTGTGAAGAAGATGGCAATTTAGACTGCAATGAGGTTTCGATTCGGTTTAAAGAAATCATCAGTACAGAGTTTATAGGCTTTAAAGCGTGTGAGGCCAAAGTCGTCGTGCGTGGCTGGAAGTAATAGTTGTTTTAAATTCCGGTTGAGTTTCAGTTTGTTCTCAACCGGGTTTTAAGAATATAAAACTGATTTTTCATAAATATAAACAGGAACCTAAATAGGAGAATGAAATGAAAATTTTTGCATACTTAAATTTGTTTGCACTGCTGGTCGTCTCACAGAATGTTCTTGCTGGAAATGACGTGAAGCCATCGTCTGTAGCAACTACATTGCTTGACCAAACACGCAGGTCAGAAATCGCTTGGAGGGAAAAGCAGGGAAAGGTTAGTTGTAGGAGGCTTATGCGCACGCCGGATTTTAAAGATTTAGAAGCTGAACTAGAGATAGATATTGAGTTTGAATGTTCAAAGGTCTTTACGGTTAACACTGTGATTAAACCCCATGGATTTATAAGAGGTCGTGGTTGGTATGAGGTCAATCAGAAAGTTTTATGTGAGCCTCGAAGTTTTTCTGATAGAGCATTGATATCTCTCTATCGTGCTTGCTTAGCTAGTGGGAAAGAGGAATGTATCCAAATTGCAAGCCAACTTGATCAAGTTAATCTCACCAAATACTTTGTTATCAATAAAGGTGCGAGTTGTGGTGCTTTATAATAAAGATCTGAAGGTGAGAGAGGAAATCTAAGTCAAATGGAAGAGTTGAGTTTACCAGCAACAATGCTAAAAAATATTTTCTTGAAAAGACAGGAGAGAAATGAAAAATATTCTCTTCGATCTTTTGCAAGGGATTTGAGCATAAGCCATGCTTTGCTCTCTCTTGTTTTTTCAGGAAAACGCTCACTCACTCCTGATATATCTGAGAAAATAGCTGATAAACTCAACATGTCTGCAAAACTTCGAAAAAGATTTTTACAGAACTATATAGAAAAAGAAAAATCTGAAACATATGCCCTTGAGATGGAAAAATTTATGTTCCTCTCAGAGTGGCAACATTATGCAATTTTGAGTCTATTTCATACCTGCGACTTTAGAATGGATCATAAATGGATTGCAGAAAGACTTGGCACATCAGAAATGTTGGTCCAAGAGTCCGTCCGAAGACTTGTTCGACTGGGCATAATTGAAGAAAAAGATGGAAAATGGGTGAGAAAAGCAAAAGATCTTCGTTTTCCAAATCAAAAGTCAACAGTGGCGACACGAAGGTTTCAAAGCCAGCTTTTGAAAAAAGCTGCGGAATCTCTTCAAAGAGATTCTTTTGAAGAAAGAGAAGTGTCATCTCTGACTTTTGCAATGAGTCCTCAAAATATAGATTATGCTCGTGAGAAGATTCGTCAGTTCCGTTATGAATTGAGTGAAGAACTGGAGAGCTTGGGGCCTAAAGAAGAGGTTTACAATTTAACGGTACAGATTTGTCCTGTTACGAGGAGAAAAAAATGAGGGTTTTAATAACTATTTTCTTTTTGAGTCTGATTTTGACGAAAGGTTATTGTGGAGATGATGGAGGCTCAGGAGGGGATGTTTACGGAAAGGAATTTGAACTCCTAGGTCGAGAGTTTTCTAAGGTGATAAAAGAATTTGATGGAAGTGCTATTTTAAGAAAGTGGGAAGTGGACGCAGATCTGTTTCTTGCAGCTATTGAAGCAACCTTATTACGAAGTGATGAGGGAGAGAATGTTGTTTTAAAAGGGAAAGAAGTGGACGCCATAAAGAATCCTGAAAAAAAATCGATTCTTATAAATCGTACGAGATGGAGAGGGATGAGTCTACTAAAGCGTATGGAAATGGTCGTTCATGAATATTTAGGAATTCTTGGAAAGGAAGTGAATCAGTATGCTGTTTCAAATGAGTTTTCAGATTTTATTATTTTGGCTTATAGAAAAATAAAAGACCATCCATTGTTGGAAGTAGACCTTCACTACGGTTATCGCCGACTTGAGACAACATTCCACGCCAGAAATAAAATTTGCGACCCCTCTGTCCCAGATTTTCAAATGCTGCTGAAGGAAGCGGAACAGGAGGCAATCAGTCGATGTCAACTTTACAACGAAGAAGCCGAATGTGAACTGCGTATGACAGAAACACGCGAGGTCATCAGTGTTAAACTTATCGGGTACAGATACTGCGAAATTACAATTATCGCAAAATAGCGTTTAGTAGAACTGAGATTATTTAATATCCAGTCGAGGCTCTGTTTTAAGTAACTTCAGTTCCCTTAAAACGAAATTCGAATCAATATTTGGTGGAGCATTATTCTATTCTGAGAGGAAAAGAAAACCCATCTATCCAACTCTCAAGTCCATTTAACTTGTGGACAAACCTTTCTGAACAGTGCGAATATTTATTAAATATGAAAATCGCAAAACTAATGAATTTATTCTGGTTATTCCAATTGTTTACTTTGACGGCTACAGCAAAGACAATTGATGGTATTGAGATTCGCAAGCTGGTTGACAGAATCTATGTGGCTGAAGATAGTTTTTACTATCCTGAGAATTCAGCTTTCTATATTGGAGAAAATAGTGTCACAGTCATTTCTGCAACTTGGACTCCTGAAACTGCAAAATTATTAGTTGAAAAAATTCGGCGTCTGACAAATAAACCTATTGGGGCCGTGATAAATACACACCATCACTTTGATAGAGTTGGTGGCAATCCGTATTTTAAAAAAATAGGTGCAAAAATAATTGCATCAAAGAACACTGTTGATCTAATGAAAAATAAATGGATTTCTATGAATCAAAGTCTTTAAAAGGCTTATCTAGATTATCCTAATATTCCATTTATTAAGCCAGATATTATTTTTGAAGATAAATATTTACTTGAAAACGGCAGTATCCAGATTCTTTATTTTGGTCCATCCCACACAAGTGATGGAGTTGTCGTATATTTTCCGCGAGAAAAAGTTCTTTTTGGTGGATGCATCGTTAAAGAACGCCTTGGAAGCTTAAATGATGCAAATATTTTAGAATACCCTAATACCTTAAAACGAATTAAAAAACTTGATATTAAACATATTATAGCAGGCCATTGGAACTCAATACATGGGCCTAAGCTCATAGACCGAGTACTTACTCTTCTTAAAGAAGAACAATCAAAAACTAAGTAGATCTAAAAAATATCCCCCAGTTAGTCGATAGACCATTTGTTTGGCGCAACGACTTAGATTAAAAAAAAACTACCTCAGAAGTTTGTGGCTGTGTTCAGTCCAACTGCTCTTTGCCTAACCTTCTAACCCAAGATAAAGCAAAATATTGAAGTATCCTTTCAATTTGATCTTTTGGATCGAACCCTCCGCTAAAAGCACCTATCCAAGAGTTTAACGAATAAATCACGTATCTATCCAAACGTTTAATGAACAGGTCACGTGCCGATTCAAAAATTCAACAAGCAGGTCATGTATCCAGTCAAAGATCTTTTCCGCAGAACTACGAATCACTTTTTTAAATCAGATCATCTGTTCAAAGTGTTTATACAAAAGTTTAACGAATAAATCACATATTTGTTCTCATATTTAATGAGCAGGTCACGTACCGATTCAAATATTCAATAAGCAGGTCATGTATCCAGTCAAAGATCTTTTCCACAGAACTACGAATCACTCTTTTAAATCAAGCCCTCCGCTAAAAATATCTATCCAAAAGTTTAACGAATAAATCACGTATCTGCTCAAGTATTCAACAGACAGATCATATATACAGCCAAAGATCTAATGAGCAGGTCACGTGCCCAGTCAGAGAACTCCTCCACAGAATCATACGTGCCTAGTTAAAAAACTTCTCAGAGGGCCATGAGTCATTTCTTTGATTTTCAGAACGCCTATGAATGACCTTATGATGACCACTACAGAGTAAAATGAGATTTGTGATTTCATCTCTTCCCCCTTGGGCAAGTGGTTTGATATGATGGATTTCAAGATGTCTTCTTGAGGGGCATCTTTGCCCTATTTTATTTCTTGCGCCACACTGCCCTTGATAGCGAATCATCATTTGGTGTTTGAGGTTGGCACTTAGCGGCTTTCTAATTTTTTTTGCATAAAAGGGTTGAGTTTTTTTACTAAGAGTTTGAGGCACCTGTTTTCTCTTTGGCTTCTTTGGAGTCTTTAAACCCTTTTGTAGTTTTCCCCTTTCTTCCTGGCGCTTGGCTCGCTCCAATGGATCTTGTTTTTCAAGATAGGCTCTAGTCATAACTTCTAAGGTTTCCTCCAAATGAACGGCTCTTTTGAGTTTTTGGCTGAGAACGTCTTGAGCTCTCTTGATGTTTAACATCAGTTCTTCAGAAATCCCCACTTGAAGTTGAACACGAGCAATGTCTTTCTTATAACTCACATGCTCGCTCACTTCTTTTGTGGGATGGGTGTAATTTAAAAGATCAGGGATTGCGTTTTTAGGAGAAACCCCAGCTATTTCTTTTTCAATCTTACGACAAGAAAGGGTTTTTGCTTTTCTGATCCATTCCTTTTGATTTTCACGAGTGAGAACACTAGAGATCTTCTTTGCCTTTGAAATAGAAATACGTCCTCTTTTGATCTCTTCTTTTAGTTGTGGAACTTCTCTAGATTTACGAGCAATGCGAATGTAGATATAGGAAACATCTTGTGAAAAATTTAGAGCGTTTGTGGCATAGTCAAAAAGAGAGCTATAGCCGAGTTTATAGAAAGCTTTTGTTCTATCGAGCTCTTCAAGGATTTCAAGCAACTCGACCTCAAGCCCTCGATATTTCTTAGCAATCATCAGTGCTTTTTCATGTAGTTTTTGAAAGTTCATAAGAATTCTCCTTTGCTTCAATCAGTATACTAGGACGTCCTACGGACATTTCTTGTAGCAACGGACTATCTCAAAGTGACAACAAGGAAAAGAGTGAGTCCGGAAACATCTGTGAAAATTAAGTGGTGTAACAGGGCTTAGAGAAGGCAAAACACAGTAATGAACAGGAAGATCTCTTTCTAGTGACGTTTGAGATAAAGAAACAAAAAACCTCGTCAACTATTTATTTAAAAATTTATTGGCATTTTGCATCGTGATAGAATTAAAATGGATCTGAGTAGTTAGTTGGTTGGTTGATTGGTTGGTTGATTGGTTGGTTGGTTGGTTGATTGGTCTTAAAACTCAAGGTGAATTTTAAGATTTTTTTATTCAATCAAAACGTTTATTCTTTTGATAGGAACGGGTCACGTGACCAATCTTTTTGAATAAGGATTTGATTGGGAACCCTCTGTCAAGTTATTGCTAAAGTGGGGAGCAATGGTCAATCTAAAATTATCAATAAATGATTGGTCTTTAAACCCTGATTACAAAAGCATCTGTTTGAGCATGGAAAATCTTTGCTCAGAAACTATTGTAGGACTGTTTCTACTAAGAGGGTGCAGAAAATTCCTCACTCCCCAAGTTAGCATGCTCTGAGCTTTATGCCCTACAGATGTTGAGTCTGGAAGTAGCTCTTCAAACAAGCACAGTCGACACTCCCCAAGATTCTCGAGAAAATCGTGGAAAATCTTCTACCAACTTTTGTTCATTGGCCCTTACCAAAATACGATAGTTTTGTTTAAATCCGAAGGGATTCCTTTCTAGTTCGATGCGATTTCCAGAAAAATGATTTTTTGTAATCGGTTTCAACAAATTGAAAAAAGAAGACCAATCTTTGTATTGGATATCTGGTATGGCAAAAACCCAAAAGTTTGAAAAGCTATGTTTCTTCTTCCATTCAATTTGCCACTTCTTAAACCCCTTCTTCACCTGCAAAGAAGGAGGCTCCAATGGACAACTCTGAAAATCTAAATCAATGCTTTTTATAATATGATCATCACTGCTTATGTTGAAAGTGTACGACCTTTCAGATAACTCGCCTCCAACAGCAGTTTCCTGTCTACTCAAATCGCTCTGTGCAAATGTGATGCCCTGAGAACGAACCATAGTTTTATTAAGTTTTAGGCATCCTTTTGGAGATTCAAAAAAAGTATCAAGCTTTTCTTTAGGGCAAACAATATCGACAAATGCAGCAAACCCACTTGCCTTTGGGCGCAGTGGTTCAAGGTCAAAAAAGTGCTGCTGTATATACGGAAGAACTTTCATTTTATTGAAATGCTCCAAGCTTCTAAAGTTTTTTAAGTGCCTCTGTTACTGCTTCATTTAAATCCTCTAAAGACCCAATATTGCTTATTACAACATCTGCTTCGTTGATTTTTTCATCAATTGAAATTTGATTGTTCAAACGATTTTCGATTTCCAGGTCGGACCAAGCATTTCGCTTTCTCAGTCTTTTAAACTGAAGCTCTTTTCGTGCATACACCACCCATACTTGATCAAAAAGATCTTTCATGTTTTTTTCAAATAAGAGTGGAACATCATAAAACGCAAATTTTTCATCTCGCGCTTGAGCTTCACTACGGCGCTCTTCTGCTTGCTTTTTTACGATAGGGTGAATTATTTCCTCAAGCACCCTCAGCCGAGATTTGTCTTGAAACACCACTTCCCCAAGTTTTGAGCGATCAATCTTGCCGTTTTTCAAAACAGCCTTCCCAAACTCATCAATCACCTTTTGATAGGCCTTGCCTCCTGGACTTATGGCGAGGTGAGAAAGTTCATCAGCATCAATTACAGTGTGACCGTTCTCGCGAATGATTTCCGCAACTGTTGATTTCCCTGTACCTAGACCTCCGGTCAGTCCTATCCACAACACTCAAGTCCTCCTAAAGGCTTAGCCATCTTGTACCGATTTTATAAGGGTAGAGGTATAGGTGTCTAGTAAACCTGAGTTTTTTGGAAAATACATACTGCTTGATAAACTCGCAACAGGTGGGATGGCCGAAGTTTATCTTGCAAAATCCCTTGGAGCTGAAAACGTTTCAAAACTTCTTGCCGTCAAACGCATACTTCCACAATTTTCTCAGAATACAGAATTTGTCGACATGTTCAAAGAAGAGGCCAAAATCGCAATCAACATCTCACATGCCAATGTCGTTTCTATTTTTGAGTTTGGTGAAGAGGCAGGACAGTTTTTTCTTGTTATGGAGTACGTGGAAGGCCGAAACCTAAGACAAATCCTCAATCGCCTCAACAAAACTGATGTTTACTTTGGAATCGAAGACATCATCTATATCATTAAAGAAACAGCCAATGGCTTGGATCACGCACATCGACATGTCGACAATTCAACAGGTAAGCCACTCAATATCACTCACCGAGATATTTCGCCTCAGAATGTGATGGTCAGTTGTGATGGAGAAGTAAAAATTGTCGATTTTGGAATTGCAAAAGCAGAGAGTAAATTGGAAACAACTCGTGCTGGTACACTGAAAGGCAAATTTGGTTATATGAGTCCTGAACAAGCAGAAGGAATGGAAGTGGACTATCGTACCGATATCTTTTCACTTGGCATTGTGCTTTGGGAACTACTAGCAAAAGAACGCCTGTTCTTGGCAAACAATGAGGTCAACACTCTTAAAAAAATTCGTGAAGCACGGGTGCCGGGTTTAAGAAAAATTGATCCAACAATTCCTGAAGAATTGGAACGAATTGCAAATAAAGCCCTCGCACGAGATCGAAACTTGAGATATCAATCCGCCGGAGATCTTTTCAGAGATTTGAGCCGTTTTATAAATCGCCACTACCCAGATTACAACACTCAGGATTTTGCAAATAAAATCAAAAGCGTTTACCAGAAGGAACGTGAAGAACTTAGAAAAAAGATTGTGGAATTTTCAAAGATTCGACTTCCCGCCATGAACGAAGCCACACAAGTCGTAGGCGAACATACAAAAACAGTCACTGACACTGGTAAACACGTCAACGAAACCGGAATAACAGCTCCACAGAACTTTATTTCAGACGCTGAGATGAAAGAAAAATCTGAGATCAATGTCAAATTTGATACCAATCAAAAAGATCTCTACAACAAAACTGCAGCACTGGGAGATTCTAGAAAACGATCTACATCTCCTGGATTTCCTCGAGGGAGTCAGACAAATTATCCCTATAATACCAATACATCAGTGTCATATCGGGCAACATCCTCGAGCTCGAGTTCCAACTTTATACTTGGACTTGTATTTGCTATTGGTCTTTCACTCGTTTCTTTCTTTTTTCTTCAAAGGAAGTATCCTGAAATAACCTCACACTATTATGAAACTACAAAAATGAAAGTTTATGCATTTCTTGGAAAAGAGTACGAAGGAAAGGTGGATCAAGTTTCCAAGTCCGAACCTCGACAAAATGCAATACTTGTAACAAGCCAACCTGCAGGGTCTGAAATTTACATCAACAATCAATTCACCGGACTTTCTACACCCGCGCAAGTTCGCGTACCAGCCAATCAATCCTTTCAAGTTGCATTGAAAAAAGAAGGTTACCATCTGTACCGTTCAAAAAAAATGACAGCCAAAGATGGTGAAGAGCTTTCTGTTAAACTCGTTAAAGCCAATGTGGGGTATGTGAATATCAATGTGCGCCCAGGTAATGCAACTGTATACATCGATGGAAAACGTCTCAATAAGTCTCCACCCATTTACAACTATCCTATACCAGCAGATAAAAACGTAAAAATTACAGCTTTTGACCCTATATCACAAGGACGTGCCGAAACTTTAGTTCGAGTCAAACGCGAAACGCGAAGAGATATAACTTTATTTTTGAAAAAACGTATGCCCAGCGGGGCAAAAAGAAGATAACAAAATTGATCTACACCTTTGAAACTGCTACCAATTGAGAACAAACTCGATTTGATCCGTGGGGAAATTATGAAAAAAACTATCTGTCACATACTACTTGATGCCAAAAGCCGAAACCCTTCCTGGGAAGCAGCTCGTTATGTAGATAAGGGAAAATGGGTCTCGCTAACATGGCCTGAATATTTTGATTCATGTCAACAAATCGCAGCTGGACTTTCAGAACTCGGAATCAAAAAGGGAGATAAAGTTGCGATATTTTCAAATACAAGACTCGAGTGGGCTCAGTCGGATATGGCAATTCTAGGACTCGGAGCAGTTGCAGTACCTCTTTATCAAAGTTTAACTGAAGAAGATCTCCAATTTATTGTAAACGATTCTGAATCAAGTGTTGTTTTACTTGAGAATGAGGAGGTTTACAAAAAAATGACGGCTGTTTTAGACAACTGTCCAAGTGTAAAAAAAATTGTACACTACGAGAGCATGGCCACAACATCTGACAATGTTTTGGATTTGAATTCATTAAAAAAACTTGGTGAAAACAAATTGGCTGAGGAGCCTGATTTTTTTGTTAAATCTTGTAACTCTCGTGACTCAGAAGAGTTGGCAACAATTTGTTACACCTCAGGAACTACAGGAAATCCAAAAGGAGTTATGCTCGCACACCGCCAAATTATGAGTGAGGTTTCTGAAATATTTGAAGTGCTAAGTGTTGATGAGAATGACAGATCGCTCACCTTCCTACCGTTTGCTCATATCTTTGGGAGAGTTGAGCACTGGGGAGGAATTCTTTCTGGGTTTTGCACGGCTTATGCTGAAAACATAGATCGTATTAGCTCCAATCTTCAAGATGTCCGTCCAACATTTTTAGCAGCTGTTCCTCGGATCTTTGAAAAAATCTATGGTGGAATTATTGCACAGGCTGAAGCAAGCCCTGTGAAGTCAAAAATCTTCAAATGGGCTGTATCAGTTGGCCGTAAAGTGAGCCTTGCTCGGATTCAAAAGCGCACACTTCCAATGACGACACTCATACAGTATGAGGCCGCAAAAAAATTGGTTTTTGATAAAATTACAGCCAAATTAGGTGGAAGAATGCGGTTTGCCATTTCAGGCGGAGCCCCATTGAGCCGTGAAATTGGTGAATTTTTCCATGCCGCAAATCTTCTTGTTTTGGAAGGATATGGGC
>JAUICD010000090.1 GCA_030427965.1 Bdellovibrionia bacterium | reverse complement strand
ACATCTTCACGAACATTCTCTGACGAATACTTTTCACCCTTTTTAGTTTCAAGGCGTGCAATAATGGCATCAGCTTCAATTTTTTTATTTCCACTAACAGTGATCTTGGTCACACTCTGAGCTTCACTTTTCTGAGGAGATGCTATTGCTAAAAATGCCATCATGAAAATAGAAAACACTGACAAAATGGACCTACTTAAGGTTCTTCTCAATGGTGATTTTCTCCAGTAGTTTTAATAACTTATGCTCAGTTGCCCGGGCAGCATAGTTCGAAACGGGAATGATGTCAAAATTAAGTCAAATCGAAGACTTACGTGTTAGCCAAAATCAGCATGCGCGTCATGAACCTTATAGTTTTGAAGTCAAGATAGCTATGCGCGCAAAGATTCCCACATGCCATCTTTGAGGCGTAATACGCGTGGAAACTTCTTTGAAAAGGCAATGTCGTGACTCACTACAACCAGCGTCAATTTTCTTTCTTCATGAAGTCGAAAAAAGAGATCCTCAATAATTTTACCATTTTGGCTGTCCAAATTTCCAGTGGGCTCATCTGCAAACAACACTTCTGGCGATTGAATCAACGCTCTTGCAACTGCAACTCTCTGCTGCTCACCCCCACTCAGTTCTGATGGCAAATGTGTAGCCCTCTCACTCAAACCCAGTTCATCCAAAAGTGCCTCAGCTTTTACGCGGGCCGCCTTTTTGCTGAAGCCTCCAATCCGAGCCGGAATCATTACATTCTCAGCAGCAGTAAACTCATTAAGAAGGTGATGAAACTGAAAGACAAATCCCATGTTTTCATTGCGAAATGCGGCCAATTTCTCAGGCTTGAACTGAAAAACATCCTGACCTCTGTAGTAAACATTTCCCGAACTCGGATCATCCAATGTGCCAAGTATATGTAGAAACGTACTTTTCCCAGCTCCAGAGGAACCCATTATACAAAGAGCTTCGCCCTCTTGAATGTCGAGATCTAACCCTCGAAGCACTTCCACTTTGCTTCGTCCAAGTTGGTAGTTTTTTATCAATGTGTTCACTCGAATGTAAGGGTCATTCATATCTTAGGCCTTCAACAGGTTTCAAGTTTGCTCCCTTTAATGATGGAAGAAGTGTCGACAAAAAGCAAATTCCAAAGGTTGCAGAAAGTATGAGTATCAAATCTTGAATTCGAATCTCAATTGGCAATCGATCAAATTTATAGATCTCCCCTGGTACATAAAGCCAAGTCGCACTCTCAACCAAAGCACACAAAAGCAAACCAAAAAGCACTCCACCAATTGAACCAATCACTCCAACAAGCATTCCGTGACTCACAAAAAGTTTCATTAAAAAGGAGCGCCCCGCGCCAAGTGTTTTTAAAATACTAATGTCAGAGAACCTCTTCAGAACGTGTACAAAAAGTGTACTGCAAATATTGAAACAGGCCACAATCACAACAAACAAAAGAACAATAAAAATCACTATTCTTTCAATCTCTACAGCACTGAAGAAGTTTCGATTCACTTCATACCAATCTTTTGTATAATAGGAATATCCAAATTCCTGTCCGATATTGAAAGCGGCATCCCTTGCAGCTTGATCATCTGAAAACTTCATCCGAAAGCCAGAATTATGCCCAGGCTGAAATCCCTTCAACGTTCGTGCAAACCTGTCCTCGATCATAATCAGTCTCTCATTGAAATCATACTTTCCCATATCAAGAATCGCACCCAGAGCAAACTTTTTAAGACGGGGGGAAAAATCATACTCCTTAACGGGGTTCGGGCGAGGCACAACCAATTGAAATGTGTCTCCAATCTTTAACCCCAAACGTTTGGCCAAAACTGTGCCAACAAAGGCTCTTGGTAATTCCTCACTGGATTCCAATTGAAGTGAACCTTCTCTTAGTCGAGATCTAAGGTTCAAAACCTTTTGATAACTCCTAGCTTCAAGCCCCTGAACCACAACTCCTTGTACGTGCCCACCACGTGCGATCATCGCTTCCAGATGAACAAACGGACTGACGTGCTCAAGCTTAGGAAGTGCTTTTCTCAACTTGGGTTCCATATCTTCTATCGGGTCAATGGGGCCTGAGCGGTCCATCATGATAAAATGTCCTGTAACATCAATAATGGATTTTTTTAGATGAGTTTCAACACCACTTACAACAGCCATAGTTAAGACAAGACAACCAACACCAATGATAAGTCCCAAAAGTGCAAGGCCTGAAGTCCAGCTAATAAATCGCCCACTTCCAGTAAGATAGCGCCAAACCATCCAAACTTTAAACACCCTCACCACCTGTTGCTCGAAACTTCAAATAGGAGTTGATAAATCCCGAAAGCTCCCCATCCATAACGGCATCCACCTGTCCCATTTCAAAATTTGTTCGGTGATCTTTGACCATTTTATAGGGATGCATCACATAAGAGCGAATTTGACTTCCCCATTCGTTTGCCATCTTTGTCGAGTTCAAAGCATCTTTTTCTTTTTCACGTTCTTTGAGTTCTCTTTCATAAAGGGCTGCTCGAAGCATCTTCATCGCCTTATCTTTGTTGGAATGCTGACTT
>JAUICD010000005.1 GCA_030427965.1 Bdellovibrionia bacterium | reverse complement strand
CAGGTTCAATATCATAAGAGGATTTTGCCCCTCCCCATCCAAGTCGAAATCCAGTGATAACTTCGTCAAATATTAGTAGGGCGCCGTCGTAGTTTGAAACTTCTCGTACAAAATCTAGATAATCTTTACCGTGTTCAAAGAGACCATTGTTTGCCATTACGGGTTCAAGGATAACGGCGGCAATTTCCCCTTTGTGTTTTTGAAATGCTTCTTTTATGGCTTCTTTTGAGCCGTACTGAACTCCAATGGTTTCAGCAACAAATCCGAGGGGTACTCCATCAGAGGAAGAAATCCCTTGAGTTACGAGTCCGCTTCCAGCTGATATGAGCAAAGAATCTGCGTGTCCATGATAAGCACCATTGACCTTGATAACTTTTGAGCGTTTTGTAATTCCTCTTGCAAGGCGAAGTGCCGTCATAACAGCTTCAGTCCCTGAGTTTACAAAACGAATTTTTTCAAATGGTGAGAGTGCTTCAAGTGCAATTTCGGCAAGTTCAACATCAAGTTGAGTGGGTGTTCCAAAGTGAGTGCCCTTTGAAGTTTGCTCTTGTATAGCTTCAACAACACTTGGAAATGCATGGCCAAGAGCTAGAGCCCCCCAGCTCATGCAAAAGTCCGTGTATTTATTTCCATCGACATCACAAATCTCAGAGCCCTTCCCAGATTCAAAAAAAAGTGGAGTGCCGCCTACGGATTGAAATGCTCGTACAGGGGAGTGAACGCCAGCAGGAACAGATTTGAGCGATCGATCATAGAGTTGAGTGGATTTGTCTGTTTTCATAATTTATCCCGTTTCTTTTATTTAGGAGAAAAAACACTAACATTTTTAAACCCCAATTGCCTAGTGGCCTTTTCTGTTGTGGACCCGATGCAGAGGATGGAGTTATTTATACTTTCTGGGTGTTGATTTGACCAAGATTTTGCAGCACTTGGGCTAGTAAAAAATATCGTATCCTCTGGCATCACATTTGTGGCTATCCAATCAGAATTTTCAATAGTTTGATATGCGACAAATTTATCTACGTTGTGTGAAGCAAGTTCGGAGTCAATATTGCTGTTCTCTGCGCCTAGAAAGAGAGGTCTTTTTGCACCATTTCTTATTGCGAGTGAAAGAGTGTCGAGCCCGTTAGGAGATTTTGGAAGTTGTGGCTGAATATTAAGCTTTTCCAAGAACTTTGCTGTGTTTTTTCCGACGCAGTAACAAGGGGTTGATTTGATTTTTTCTATCAATTTTTCACCAAGTTCAAGAATTGAAATTTGTACACCAAATTGGCTAGTGAAAATGAAAGCATCATATAAACTGAGATTTTCAAGTATCGAGTCTTTATTTGGTTTTGAAAAGCATGGCTGAATTTCTATACTTGGTGAAAACTTAGGGCTGTATCCAGCCTCTCTTAAGATTTTTGCCCATTTCATTTGGGATTGCAGGGGTGATGTTATCCATATTTTTTGTCCATTCGGCACTTTAGATTCACTTAAGTTTTCAAAAGTGGCGTTGAGTAATCCTGCTAAAGTGGGTGAGGATTCTTCAAATAAGAAGGTTTTACCACTCCACTTGAGATCAACATGGATAGAATAGCCGTTTTTGTATTCGATATTGCACCCCACAGGCATCTGACAACCACTACCTAAGAAAGCAAGGACGGATTTCTCTGCTTTTGCGATTTGGGTGAGCTTTTTGTTTATAAGTTTTTGAGGAACGCGTCCCTGAACGGCAATAATTCCTTGGCAAGGTGCGGATGTCCAGTTGAGTTCTATGACTTTACAGTCACTTGGTATGTTGTTTAGTAGTTCAAGTCTTGAAAGCCCTGCTTCTGCAAGTATTGTCGAGTGCACTTTTCCATCAATGACTTTTTGAATTCGAGTGGGAACATTTCCGCGCATTTCAAGAAGTTGGATGTTTTTTAAATATTTATTTGCTTGATACCGCCTTCTTGGAGAAGAGGTGGCAACTTGAGTGTTTGGCTTAAGGGATAGGGGTGAATTGGAATTCACATTGGATTCTTTTATGATGAGTGCGTCTCGAGTGGATTCACGTTTGTCAAACGCATACCAAGGGAGTTTGCTATGGACCATGGAGGGAAGATCTTTTGCTGAATGAACAGCAATATCAATTTCACCATTTAAAATTTTTTGTTCAAGTTCTTTGGTGAAAAAGCCATCCCCAGAGATTTCTTTAAAAGGGCGATAGTCTTGGTCTCCGGTTGTTTTTATTGTGACGATTTCAGGTGTATAGCCCAGTTTTTTAAGTTCATTTGCAACAAGGTTTGTTTGATAAAGTGCAAGGCGACTTCCACGAGTGCCAATTTTAATTTTATTCATTGGGGTCTGTTTGCTGGGAGTACGTTTTTAAGGGTTTCAAGGTGTTGGTGAGTGATTTTTTTTACAAGCTTACGAGACCAGCTTTCAATAGATTTTACGGAGCTTTCATCAAAGTCATTAAAGTGACTCTTTAGTCCATCTTGAATTTGATTAATCAATATGTTGTCGGCTTCTTGAACCAAATTTGAGAAAACCTCACTTGCAGAACGAAGCAAAAGCTCACCGAGAAGCCCTTCGGATTTGAGTTCAATATACCCATCAACGAGTTTGAGTTGAGACTGGGCCTCCCGCTTTTTGTCACTGAGCATATGGTTGAGTTCTTCAATTCCCACATACTTGGAGTCAAACTTCTGAACAATTGTTTTGTCGGCATTTGCAGGGACACTCAAATCCAGTAAAAGTTTAGGGCGTGTTGAGGAAAGGATGTTTTCGCCAATCAAGAACTCATTGGAGCGAGTGGCGACACTGATGGTATCAAAACCTTCTAAATTTCCTTTTTGAAAGTCAGACCATAAAACTTGGTTTTTAAGACCTCTCAAATGTGAATCTGTACGGTTTGTCCAAAAAATATTGGTATAATTCCATTTTTTTAAAAACCGATCTAAAATTTGGTGAGTCTCACTATATCCAACGAGCAATATGCGGGAATTTTTGTCTTGCAGTTCATCAATCAAATACTTTCCCGCAACGGTACTAATGGATGAGGGAAAGTTTTGAATTTTGACTTTGGTTCGAATATCTTTTGCGTTCTTTAAAACAAGTTGTATCAATGAATTGATACAACTACCAGAAAGACCGAGTTTTAATGTTTCATCATAGGCGGCTTTAAACTGTCCTAGTATTTGGTTTTCTCCAATGACAACGGAGTCACGGCCAACGGCAACTCTCAAAAGGTGAGAGATAATCTTGTCGAGTTGATACTCAATGTGAGCTGCTTGAAGAGGTAGGTCTAAATGTTCAATTTTAAGCGGAGCTTTTGAGTAAAGTAAAAACTCGGCTCGGTTACATGTGGAGATGTAGTAGAGTTCACTTGCTCCGGTGATTTCCATAATTTGTTTGAGCCGCTTTGGGCGGGTTTCTTCAGAATATGAGACTTCGCCCACGCAATTCACGCCAGCTTCATTTACATGAAAGGTAATAAGTCCCCAATGTCCTATGGATTTCACGTCTTTTTTCCTATCATCTAGTTTTCATTATAGCTATGACGCAGATAGGGAATGTCATGGAAATGTCATGGATTTTTGGTATTTGGGCTATGAAATCCAATACAATAGCTTTAGATATGTCTACCTGCATATTGTTTAATGGATCATAAGGGTTTGAAATATCTAATAAATTAATAAACAAAGTGTGGGATTAATGGCCGTAAGCGAAGAAACTCAAGCGCCAGAAGTGGGCGAGCATCTCGACTATAGAAAGTATCTTTTGGAGTTTTATAACTTTAAGAGAAAAACAGAACGTGTTGGAAGAAGAGCCTACAATTATTCTGCGTTTTCGGCCTCAGCTGACATTAAATCTCCAAACTATTTAAAAATGATCATTGAGGGAAAGCGAAATCTTTCAAGTGAGATGATTGATCGATTTTCAAAGGCATTGAGACACACGGCAAGTGATCGACGGGATTTTCGACTTTTGGTTTCATACAACCAAGAGATGGATCCAGTACTACGTGCTTCAAAACTCAAAGAGCTTGCTGAGTACAGATATGCTCAAAAAAAACCGTCACAGGATGAAGAAAATTTGTTGGACGATTGGTTGAATCTGGTGATCCATCAACTTGCCGATCAAGAAGGGGTTGATATCAATAACATTGAACAGCTCAGTCAGCTTATTCGAGTGAGGCCTCGGCCAGAAAGAGTTCAACAATCTATTGATGCATTAGTGGGTGCTGGGGTTTTTGAAAAAATAGGGGGACAGCTACATAAAGTGAAGTCCAATATAGAGTCTCCTGAAAATGTACCATTTGAAGTGATTCGAAAACTTCAGAGTGAATTGATTTTCTTAGGTCTTGAATCTTTATTTTCAGACTCTTCTAGTGATCGTGAATTTGGTGGCGCAACTCTGAATTTAACGAAAGAGGAATTTAAGAGACTTAAATTTGACCTTCGGAAATTTAGAAAAGCCTGGCACCGAGATATTGAAGCCAGTCGAGAGGCCACTCAAGGAGATCGTGTCTATCAACTCAATATTCAGCTCTTTCCTATTACCAATTCCTCAAACGCCGAAAAAAAGACGGGGCCTAAAAAGGCCCCGAGAGAGAGAGGAATGAGAGAAGATAATAGCAAAGACGTTACAGTGCCGCCTGAGTCACTAACTGACGTTCACGCTTAATATTATTGATCAGTTGTGACTCAAATGGTTCAGAACGAAACCTCCAGAGAGGCTCTTTGCTATTTGAGAAACCTTTATAAATTTTAATATCTAAATAAGTTTTTTCTGTTTCATTTTTGGTTATAAGTTGACCTTCAACCCGAATGGGTTGAGCAATGTCCACTTCTGAGAGATAGAAAGATCCATCGAGATCAAAATTCTTTGGTTCAATGTCTATATAAAACTGATTTCCACCCTGGTTCAGAGTGAGTCTTAAGGTTTTATTTCCTGTGATAAAGTTTTTTACAAGATCGACTTCACTGGGAATGGATACAGTCATAGATCCTTGGGATACCTCTGCAAGTATCCCCTGGGACCCTTCGTAGAGTTGAAGAGATGAATCGGTCTGTTGAAAGAGTTCGCCAGTCAACGAGTCCTTACATGCAGTTTGAGAAATCAACAGCAAAGCCAGACAAAGCTTAATTATCCAATTCATCACTTCTACTCCTTGAAGCCAACATACGTTCCACATCAACAAACGTTCCACGGTGAGCTAATAGAGCAACTAGTGGGCCATTGTTCAGAAATCTAAAAACAAATCTAGGGCCTTTAAAAAGGGTAAAATTTATAAACCCCCCAAATCAGGGGCCTTTTTTTGTTCCTCGAAGTGCCACAAACTGTCACTCCTGCCGAATGACTTTACAGTTTGGTTACTTGCACTGCGTAGCTAAGGACTAGAATATCTCTCAAACTGAGTGTATTTTTAAACCCGTTTAACAAACAGGGGGGAAAATGAGAAGAAGTCACTTCTATATAGTTCTAGTTTTGGCAACTGTCTTTACAGCTCAATCATTTGCTGAGACAGAAATGGCAACATACCAAATGCGAGGTTCGATTACAGATCTTTGGGATCATGATGTGGATTATTTTTCACGACCAATTCGATTGATTCGAACGGAAGACACATTTGATATCCACACTTTGCGATTTAATGTTTTGAGATACAGACGTGAGTGTGTTCAGTCACGAAGGGTTTGTGTGAGAAGGGATAGAAGAGGGAGATGTATAGCTTGGCGCCAAGAGTGTATCCGATGGGGTCATAGAACAATGCGCGTTCCAAAAAGAATCGACATCAATTTTCGTGATTTGGATCGGCTTGGGGAAAATGAAACTGAGGCCTACGAAATTGATATTCACCGAACAAGACCCGCCGGGGACGGTGAGGACTGGGTGAGAACTTGGTTGACAGATCTTGAGACACTAAGCCCTGTGCGAGTACTAAAGTTGAATGATTTTCGTTACGATGTTCTTTTACAAGATGTTCGTGATTGAACGTTTTATGACTTGGGGCTTATGGTTTTTCATAGGCCCTGATTTAAGATGTGGGTGTTCTATAAACTTCGCCAACAGAAGCTTGATCTTTTGGAAAAATCACAAGTTCTTGTATATTGACGTGTTCTGGGCGTTTTAGGACCCAGAGAATTGTTTCGGCAATATCTTTTGCTACAAGTGGGTTCATGTCTTTGTATATCTCTCTTGCCTTTTCTTTGTCTTTAAAACGCACTTCTGAAAATTCGGTTTCCACCATTCCGGGTTCAATGTTTGAAACACGTATAGAGCTTCCAATTAAATCATGTCTCATGCTTTCGCTTAAGGCGCGCACTGCAAATTTGGTAGCACTATAGATATTGCCACCAGGATATGTCCACCTGCCAGCAACGGAGCCAATGTTAATAATGTCAGAGAGTTTTTGGCTTTTTAGGTGAGGGAGAAGTTCGTGGGTGAGGTACAGAAGTCCTTTTATATTTGTGTCAATCATTTGATCCCAGTCTTTAGGGTTTGACTTGTCGATGGTTTCCTTTCCAATGGCAAGACCTGCGTTGTTTACAAGAATAGAAGTGTTTTTTAAGAAAGTACTATGATCTTGAGTGAGAGTTTGAACCTCTGAGCGTTTTGAGATGTCACATTTTGCAATCTCAACCTGAACTTTATACTCTGATTGGAGTTGCTTTTTTAGGGTTTCTAACTTTTCAACTCTTCGTCCAAGCAGCAACAGGTCGACTTCATTTTTTGCAAGTGCAGTAGCTGTGGCTTTTCCAATGCCTGCTGTAGCTCCTGAAATAACAGCTTTTCGATTTTTTAACATTTGAATCTCCTAGTTTTCAACTTCTAAAAGTTTTCTTGAGATAGCCTCTGCAAACAATTTTGTTCCTTGATCTGAGTGTCTTAGAAAAAGCTCTGGCTCAATCACTTCAAGTTCCATAACTTGTAGTTCATTTTCAAATCGTACAAGATCTACTCGTGCGTAGATAAATTCTTTATACAACTTTTCAACTAAGTTTTCCACATATGTGATTTCCTCTGGAGTTGGGGTGTGAGTTTTTACCGTTCCTCCATGTTCTTCTTGAATGCGAAACTCTCCCTGTTTTGCGCATTTTTGTACTGCGTGACTGAAGGTTCCTTCAAAGAGGATAAAAGAGTATTCACCTTCTGTTTGTATGGATGGAACAAAAGGTTGAACGATGACAGATTTACCAATGAGTGGGGTGCATTTTTTAAGGTCTTCTTTTGTTTGAATTAAAAATGTGTCACGTCCAGAGGCACCAACAAGTGGTTTTGCTACGATGGGGTAGTCTTTGGTTTGAAAGTCATCCAGTTGAAATTTATTGACGATCATTGTCGGGACAGTGGGAATTTCACGACTGATCAATTCTAGCATATAGGATTTATTGAGATTCCACCTGATAATATCAGTGGAATTGATCATCTGAGATTTTTTTTGGTCGATGTCATCTAGTAGTTTTTCAAATCGTTCGCGTTTAAGGGGATAGTCCCAGGGAGTGCGCATAAGGTAAGTGGAGTTTTCTTTGATTTCAGTTTCATCCCAAACGACTGGATGCCCCTTGATGTCGAGTTTTTGAAGCGCCTCTAAAAGATTGGAATCATCGTGATGAAGGTTGGGTTTTTCTTTGTCTGTCAAAATATAGAGTGCTTTCATTTTTTATCAAACCTCACACTGTTGAAAACTTCACGACTTAGAGAGTGGCATTGAGCTTGATTGCTACATCCAATTGTAATTCCAAAAGTGGTATTTTTTTTAAACCCACTCCAGTAAGCTTGCTCCAAAAAGGGTGGTTTGTTTTTGGGATAGTGGCATCGGGCTCTTCGGTGGAGGATGTTGGATTTCCCGGTTTTGATAAGCTCACATTCGATTTTGTTTTGATTCAATAGAGAGTTGGCGTAGCGGCCGTAATCCAGTGTGACTTTGACGCCCCTTCCTTCAAAGACCCTTACAAGTGAATCTATGGATTGTACCTTTTTTTCAATTAAACCTTCAGGGATCAAAATATGAGCCAAGCCTATTTTTATAGAGGTTTGTGCAAGTAAAGTGTGTGGGAGAGTCCCAATTGTAAGAACGAGTAAAATGGATGTGAGGGAGTGCCTTTGCATGTCGTCAAAACTAGGGGATTTGTGGGGGAGATTCAAGGGCAAGGTTGATGAGATGAAGATTGAATTTCAGGCTCGCAATGTGTTAAAAACAGATGAACTCTTATGTGGGGGCGACATGGCTTCCGTCACACGCAGTTAAAGGCTGCCAGTGGCAGGCTTTAACGCGGCAGTGTGCTTGATCCTGAAAAACATTTATGTTTTGAGTGGTGAAAGCATGAGCGAAGCGAACTGTTCGTAGACGTAAATTCCTTTTGTATGATAAAACCATTGAATCCTGTGGGGGCGACATGGCTTCGACGTGGGTAGTGAAACTTAAGGAGCATGCCGGGGCGCTCGAGGTCCTCGTTAAAAACGAGCAACCATTTAGTTGGCACTAATCAAATGCCTCTAGCAGCCTAATCGCTAGCTAGCGTCGAGCAAGTCTATGGTTACGGGGCTTGTAAGATGTCACTTTAGTGACCTCGGTTGAAAGGTGTTTTCTTTAGGCCTTTTAATTTAAATCAACTGAAGAAGCTGCCTTAGAAATTTTGTTTATGGAAGTTCTTTGGCTAAGCTTAAAACATAAACTAAGCATGTAGCGCCTTAATGCGGATCACTTGCGGACGCGGGTTCAATTCCCGCCGCCTCCACCATTTCTATTTGTTACTCTCTCATTTTATTTGATACGATTTGTGAGGTATGAAAAATCAAGTCAAGATTAAGCGTCTTCAAGCTTCACTTACTTCAGTTAGTGATAAAAAAACTAAGGATTGGTTTGAGAACTACCTGAAAGGATCTATTCAGTATCGAGGGGTAAAAACTCCACTTGTCTTGAAAATTACGAAAGCCTGGCGAGCAGAAGAAGCTATTAATGAATTACCACCAAAGGAACAGATCCAGATAGCCAGCAATTTGATCAGGCAACCTTTCGCCGAAGACAAATTTGCTGGAATTCTCTATTTCCAAAATTTTCTATTAAAAACTGTAGATTTTGACACCCTTGCTGATGAATTTGAAACTCTTTTTGAAAAGGGTTGTTTCTTTGATTGGTCCACTACTGATTGGTTCAATGTACGAGTTTTGTCTCCTTTGGCATTAATTCATGGAAAAAAAGCAATCAAACGATTTGCCTCCTGGAATAAAAGTAAAAATTTATGGCAACAAAGGTCTTCAATTGTTTTTATGCGGGCGATTGTAAAAGAGGAAAAATATGTAAAACTCATAGAATCTCAGATTTTAAGGTTGGTCAAAAATAAAGAACGGTTTATTCAAACAGGTATAGGCTGGGTAATTGCTGACTTATCCAAGCACCACCCACAATCGGCAAGAAAGATCGTTGAGAAAAACTTAAAATTTCTTTCCGTTGAAGTCATGAAAAGACATACCAAATATATTCCAGGGTATAAAAAACTAATAGAAAAACACAAAAAATTGAATTTCTAGTATTCGTCGCCACCATAATTCGGTAGCCCAAAACCAAGTGGTTACCATTCTTTTCGCTGGCCCATAGCGAACATATTGTTTATACAGTATAACGATCAATAGGGGTTAGGTAAGGGTAATGTTTTGATTGAGTCATCTATTTATATCTTTATTGGACTTGTACTGCTGGCTGGAGGCGGAGAGTTGTTGGTGCGCTCAGCCTCTAAAATTGCACTCACGTTTGGTGTATCACCCTTAGTTATCGGTTTAACTATAGTCGCTTTTGGAACAAGTGCTCCCGAACTCGGAGTCAGCCTTTTTGCTGCAATAAATGGGAACCCTGAAATTGCACTTACTAATGTTGTTGGCAGTAATATTTTTAACATTGGATTTATCCTTGGCCTGTGCGCAATTATATCGCCTCTCCTAGTAAATCTGCAGCTTATCAAATTCGACGTGCCAGTAATGATTATTGTTTCAGGTTTAACCTACATTTTTTGCAAAAACGACACCTTGTCTCAAATAGAAGGTTTGGGATTGTTTGCAGGCACATTTATATATTCAGCCCGGCTCATCCGTGCGAGTAAAAAGGAACGAAGTGATGTAATTGAAGAGTTTGCGGAAGCAACAAGACCTATTTCTGTGAAGAAGATATGGCCCGCATATACTTTAGTTTTTGCCTCCATTGGAATTTTAGTTGTTGGCTCCAAATTACTTGTGTCAGGAGCCACTAATGTGGCAACCCACCTTGGTGTTTCAAGCACACTAATTGGCCTTACTATAGTGGCTGCAGGCACATCCCTGCCAGAAGTCGCCACTTCAATAATGGCAACTTTGCGAGGTCAAACTGATATTGCTATCGGAAATGTTATTGGCAGCAATATATTTAACTTGCTACTGGTTCTCGGTCTGTCTTCGGGGATAAATTCTGGGTTAAGGGTAGATGCTTCCTTAATCAAATTTGACCTGCTTGTTATGGTTGGAATGGCTATATTGAGTTTTCCATTTTTAGTTACCGCAAAGAGACTTGTTCGCTGGGAGGGACTGGTCTTGTTTGCTGCATACATTGCCTATACGTTCTATTTAATTCAACGGGGTTAGCTGCTGGGTTTAAAAAGTTTCGATGACATTTTGATAACCCTACGATATGAACTTGTGTGATTTCAACGAATTGCAGGAGCTGGAGCCGCCTCCACCATTTGCAAAGTAATGAAACCCGGATTCCGATGAGGTACCGGGAACTAAAATGAATAATGATTGGAATTAAACACTAAGGAAGTTAACAATGAAGATTTTGATTGCGGTCGGTTTTACATTTTTTAGCCTCTCTGCATGGAGTTTCACGGGTGACGGAATGCCATTTAAGTACATTTCCAGTTGTGAAATAGATTTAAATGGAGACAATCAGGCAGATAAGGCCATATTGCTTGAAGGATTATCCGGGCGAGAATTAATTGCTTTGATTGCAAAAAAGAAGGGCTATGATAGTTTTGTCGTCTCAGCTGGTAAAAAGAATATGTTTCTAAACTGCAAATTTGGTACTGAGGTCAAAGAAACTGTAGCTGGCTCTGGCAAAGGAAGAACCTATAAGACTCCAGGAGCATTTTTAGAACTGATAAAACCAGAAAGTTCATCAGTAGCTTTTGTTTGGAACAAGGGCTCATTCCGTGAGATTTGGACCTCCGATTAAACTGGCGGAACTCCGGGTTCAGCAATCGAAACTAGGGTAGGCACCTAAATATTTAATACAATTAGACTTTGCTCTTTGGGGCACTGTTGTCATGGTTACCATGGTTTTTCGAGGAATCAGGGGTTTAGAGGAGTACTTTGAATTTGAAAGCTGAAGACTATTATAAAAGAATCGAATCTAAATGGGCTTTGGAGTATCCATCCTCTACACGCATGGATGAGGTCTGGAGCTTTTATAAAGAATGTGGTTACGAGGATCCACAGGAAACTCTCGGGATCATCCTAGATAAAGTTGAATGGCGTAAAAGGCGAGTTCTTGATTTTGGTTGTGACAATGGTCTCATGCTTAATTTTATTTGTACGAGGCATACAGAAGTCTCTGGCTTTGGAATAGATATCAATTCTAGTGCTATTAAAAAAGCTCAAAAGGCATTTCCAGACTATGAGTTTCAGTCATTTAACGGTCTTAAAACTGAGTATGAAAGCAAGATGTTTGACTTAGTCTTTGTAAGTGCAGTT
Source organism: Bdellovibrionia bacterium (assembly GCA_030427965.1). Classification (GTDB taxonomy): domain Bacteria; phylum Bdellovibrionota; class Bdellovibrionia; order Bdellovibrionales; family JAUICD01; genus JAUICD01. Next base: position 91,074 of record JAUICD010000005.1, on the reverse strand, counting down.
ATGAAACACATACGTTACGAAGATCGTGAACTTGTGTACCAAGAGCTAAATAGAGTTTCTGATAAAGTATTTTTTATTGAAGCTGATTCAAAGACAAAAGAAGAGGTTCCTCACGGCAGCTGGACTTTCTATAACTCAAACTTCGAAGAAGAGTTTAAAGAGAATTTTGAACCTATTGAAGTTCTGCACATTGCTGGAGATATTTTGGGATTATACAGTTGTAGTTAGTGTGCCTTTCGGGGCATTGTTGTTTTGGTTCTCGAGGAATCAAGCGTTTAGGAATCTCAATCGGGATGAGCCCGAATTTTGAGCTCGTTTTGATTTATTGAAAAGGGGAGTAAGTGTCATCTCATACCCGATCACACTTCGCAGAGGAACACCGGGAAGCAGCTAAATATTTTTTGAAACTTAAGAAACCAAATCCTCGATACACTCATAAACGAGAGACTGTTGCTGCTATTCTAATTTCCGTAGCCTACTTCGAATGTTGGATTAATGAAATATTTGAGGGATTGCCCTATGTGCTAGACAGCTCACCTTTCAAAAAAGGTTGGAAATGGGAGGAGATTAGAAGAAAAACTTTGTTGAAGACTCGGAACGGCCACAATGACTGGACGGCGCTTTCGGAAGAGAAAGCCATCTCGGTGGCAAACAGATGGATCGATGAAGTTTTTAGAAAAAAATCAGCAATCCAAAAACTAGAAGAACTTTACCTAATTGTCCTCGGCTCAAAGATCAAAAATCGTGATGCGTTACAAAAAGCAAAATTACTAATCGAGATTCGCAATGAACTAATTCATCATGAGTCAACACCGATTTATCATCGATATTCGTCCAAAAAACGTAAAACCCTGATGACTGGAGATAGTAGACTTGAAATCACGATGAATAAGTTAAAAGAAAGATACTCTACAAAACTTGGTTATGACTCTTCTACTGCTCTAGCGCTGGATCATTTCCTTGACGGGCTTGTTGCGAAGGACCTATTTCTTGGGATCGAAGAATTAAGACAGTCTTTCTTAGAAGATATGAAAGTTGTTCCCGCTCCAAAAGGAACTGGCGCTAGCTTCAACTTAGCAGAGCTACCCAAGGGGGTAAGGCCAAGGCGAGAATGGAGAATTAATATGGTCCAAATAAAATTTAAAAAAATTAAAAAAACTACTAATCAGAGACTTAGAGATCTAGAACTTCATTTGAAGTTTCTGACGGATGACTACAACTCCATGAACAAAAATATTCATTATTACAGAAGAATCGCCTCTGAGCTGAGGGTGTTGCTAATCGAAAAAAAACATAATACGCCTCTCCTTTTGTCACTGCTCAATGAGTTTGGTCTTGACGGCATGGTACCAATTTCTATCTCCCATAGAGATCTTCATAAAGATTTGAAACCCATTGAAGAGTGGCTGAATTGGGGAATCGGAGTATCAAACGGGAAAGGGACTAACTTAAAGAATTTAATTTTGGCCGTTGCCGAAACCCATGGTTGTGCACATGAGGATGTCGAGATGGCAGGGGAAATTGCCTGGACTATAGCACACGGAAAAGAAAATCCTCTTTTTGATGGCTCTGGCGAACAATTCTTTTTGAACCAGTTTCGAGGAGCTGCGGTGCGCACAATTGCACTTTGTGTTCATTTTCTTGAATATCTTGAGAAACAAAGAAAGTATAAGCCCGTTGTGTATAATGATTTTTCCACATTTATGGAAATCAAAGAGTTTGTGTATATTGCGAAGGACGCCCCAATTATTGAAAAAGTGAATACTACTACTGAAAGCAATAAGTAATGAGATTTAGCAGGTTTTTTTAGAATCCTTTTGACTGTACGCCATGCCATTTTTCTCTACCCCAACTTTGGCTCCGCACGTTTCCAATTCAGCAGCTATGTCCCGACAGGACAGTTATAATTAAAGCTCATGGATGGAGGTTTTTATGAAAAATCTGAGTATTAGTTTATTTATAACTTCCGGATTCGCCGCAAAGCAGGAGAGGGGTTACTTAGTTTCAATAGAGCTTAGCTTTAGGGGCGCCAAGGAAACAGTAAAAACCAAAAGCATTCAAATTTTAGCAAAAGATATCTACCAAACGATACAAATTTGTTGATGATTTGTTCACCACAGAAAATAAAAAATTATCAAATTGTGAGATGATGTTCTAGTGGGCGACCGTTGGAGTCATATTTCAACAAAGGTACAGATTTAATATCTTCTGTGGAATAATTAGTTATAAAAACTTCCTTTCCCTTGTAACGAGAATTTTTAAATCCGTCCTTGAGTTTTAACCCACGTTTTTGGTCATCAGTTCTATTCATAGTGTAGTTCCATTCCTTATCGAGTAAAGTATTGCACCAGGAATAGAGCTCTCTAATCTCATCACAATTGTCATAGGTGATCATAAATTTAAACTTATTTTTATGTTTTTCTAATACCTTCGCTAATCTATAATGATCGTCTTTTGTAAAGGAGCAGGTGTAAAACTTATCTTGATCAGCATTAAAATATGGAGGATCAATGAACAAGAAAAAGTTTTTATCAAGCTTTGAAATTGCCTCTTCAAAATCATAACTCCATAGTTCAGCATCCCTTAGTTTTTGTGAAACAGTTCTTAAGTGGCCAGGCCAATTTTCTGGACGCATTGAATATTTGTCACCATAACCCCAGTAACAATTTACACTCTTCATAATCCCAGAATAAGATGTTCTATTTAAATAATACCATCTAAAAGCCCGATCCAAGTCACTTTTAGGGTTGTACTCATTTTTATAATAGGAGTGAAGTTCTTTGCTTGCTGGTATTCCATCTAACTTTTTAATCAAAGCTTCGGTTTTATCTCGGATATGTCTATAACAGTTCATCAATTCTTCATCTTTATCATTGAGGATTGAGATATCTACGGAAGGTTTAGCGAAAAAGACAGAGCCCCCTCCGGTGAAAATTTCACAGTATTTTTTATGTGAAGGGATACATTCTAAAATCAGTTTTCTTGCATAAAATTTACCGCCAGGATAACGAAAAGGTGAGTTGGTTTTATTTGATTTCTTCTTCAATGAAAAGCCCCCGAGTTGACCTGTAAAACAGTTCAAGGTCTACCATAATTAGAGCATTTCTTCATACATTTTCAATAATTTTTAATGTTCAAAAAACGGACATTAAATTTTTGAAAAATCGAAATCTGAAATTTCGACCCATGGACTTTCTGGCTTACTGTTTCCCGGAAGGAAGATTATCTTTGGGTAATTTGGTATAAAGCCACACCCTCCTGCGCATTTTCTTCTCATGCAATATCTGGGAGTATTCCGACACGACACATCAGAGGATTTTGCTATATAAAGCTTCTTGTATGCATCGGCTTTGTTATTCACACCAATGGTAGATAAGAATTTTGACTCTTTTGTCGAAGGATTCCAAAAATATAGTCCATCATTTCCTGTCGAATAAAAGGAATTGCCAATTGATGTTAATATATATTCAAAATCTGATGGCCGATATTGGTCCTTATGGTTTTCTATCAAAGTTCTTGAGATCTCCCAATGCCTGGAATAAAAATCAAAAGCCCTCTCTCCAAGGGTTCTAGAGCGCATACACTTTACCTTTATTTCAATAAGTGTATCAGTTATTTTACACCCTCCCTTTGAGGCCAACTTACATTCAACGGAATGTATGTCGCCTCTTTGGGTTTTTATTTCTATATCAACATCATGATTTCCAATTGATGAGTTTGATCTGGGATTAGAGATTGAAAAGTCTTTGGGTACTAAAGATTTCAACTGTTCCGCAGCAAAGAACTCAAAAGATTTGCCCCTAATCATTGGTATGACTTTTGGATCCTCTAAAATAACATCAAGGAAATCGTAAGAAATATCATATTTATTACAAAACAGTTTTAACTTAGCGGACATGTTGGACATATTCACTTAATCGGCGACAAAGTAAAAAATTTAAAATGAGACCAGGCTGTTTAAACCAACCTCACCTTTACTGCTGGACTAAGGTATATAAAGAATTTTCAGAAAAAAGAAAAAATACGGAGCCATATTCAATTTACTAGTGCAACTATTCACCCATTGATTATCTCAATTGAAACTCGATAGCCGAGGGCTTTTCGAAGCCGATGATTCAGAGGAAAACTCTGGATTGTATCCTCTGAGTATTGATACTCTTATGTCGTTGTCAAAAAAATGAAGGTAGTAGTAGCAAGGGGTTGTAAGCTCTTTACTGTCTTCATCAAAGCGGTGATACTGATAACTATGGACATGACTTATTTAGGAGGTTGAAAGTGACGCTTAATCACGTACATATAGGAACGAAAAACCTAAATCGGTCCAAAGAGTTCTATGAATTATTCTTTGGTTTTAAAAAGAAGTTTGATCATGGCGAGGGAGTGTTTTTAGAGGATTCTAAAGGATTCTTGATTGCTATTGATCCGGTAGAGAATCTTCCTGAGTTTCCGAATTGGTTTCACCTTGGTTTTTGTTTGGATAACAAAGAACAAGTTAAATCAATATACGACGAAATGGTTACTCAAGGAATAAAATTTGCTAAAGACTATCAAGAGTATGGTGAAGATGCTGCTGCATTTTACGCTTTTGACCCTGATGGATTTAAAATTGAAGTCAGCTGGCATAGGGATGAATTATGAAAGAAAGGTTGTTTGAGCGTTATTATAACCCAACACATTGGGTCGCAATAAATATCAGTGTATTTTAAAAATTGTGATATGTTTGGCTCGTGTATAAGCTTCGAAATTATCAACAAGAGGCTGTTGAAAACACCCTCCAATATTTTAAAAAATGCCGTGACCCTGCGGTTATTGTTCTGCCCACGGGGGCTGGTAAAAGTTTAGTTATTGCGGAGTTAGCGCGTATTGCCAAGGGTCGTGTCCTTGTGTTGGCTCATGTTAAAGAACTGGTGGAGCAAAACCATCTTAAGTATGAAAGTTATGGCTTAAAGGCAGGTATTTATTCCGCTGGTCTTAACAAAAAAGATTCTCAGCAAAAAGTTATATTTGGAAGCATTCAATCTGTGGCAAAGGCCGAGGATAGTTTTTTTGATGATTTCACTCTTTTGGTTATTGATGAATGTCATCGCGTTAGTTTGGATACGGATACCCAATACGGTAAGGTTATTAAAAATTTAAGAAAACAAAATAAAGATATATGTATTCTTGGCCTTACAGCGACACCCTATAGGCTGGGAACCGGGTGGATTTACAACTACAGTCATAGAGGTTTGATTCAAACCAGTGAAGTGCGTTTTTTTAAACACTGTGTTTTTGAACTTCCACTTGAATATATGATCGCGCATCAATACCTTACTCCTCCTGTTAAGGTAGATATACCAGTAACTTGCTATGACTTTTCAGAGCTCACTGAATCGGGACGACCCTACTCCATGAGTCAAGTTGAGGAGATTTTAAAACAACAAAGGCGTCTTACTCCACTTATTGTCAAAAACATTGTTGATATAACAGAAAGCTATGATCGCAAGGGAACAATGATTTTTAGCAGTACAGTAAATCATGCTAAAGAAATTCTAGAAAGCCTCCCAGAGGGAGAGGGGCGCATTGTTATTGGTGAAACAGAAGAGGGTGAGCGAGATAGAATCATTGATGATTTTAAGAAAAAGAAATTTAAATATTTGGTAAATGTTTCGGTTCTTACAACAGGGTTTGATGCTCCCCATGTGGATGTCATTGCGATCCTGCGCCCAACTGAATCAATTAGTCTTTATCAGCAAATTATTGGTCGCGGTCTTCGTCTTAATGAAGCTAAAAAAGAGTGTTTCGTATTGGATTATACGGGGATGGGGCATAATATTTATGCCCCTGAAATTGGTGATAAAAAACCTGCTAAGGAATCAGTGGAGGTGGCTGTTGAGTGCCCGGAATGTGGGTTTATAAATAACTTTTGGGGAAAAACTGACTCTGAAGGAAACGTTACTGAACATTTTGGTAGAAAATGTCGTGGTGGTGTTCATGATCCGGATAATTTTGAATTTAAATCTTGTGGATATCGGTTTCGTTTTAAGGTTTGTGAAAAATGCTCAAGTCAAAATGACATCACCTCTAGAGAATGCACAAATTGTGGTAATACTTTAATTGATGCTGATGCTAAGCTTAAACAGGCTAGACTTTCTAAAAACGCTCATGTACTCAAGCCAGATTCTATTGAAATGTTGGAGAGAGCTGATAAAAAAGGAAACCCTTTTCTAGAAGTGAGATATTACGATTACGATGCCAACTTTCTTTCTGAATTTCATTACTTGAATAATATCAACGCGATAAAAAAGTTTAATATTAATTTTTTGAGATCTCATATGAAAAAACCTGAATTGAGATTAGATATAAAATCTGTAAACCAAATTGTACAGGCTCAGAGGCATTTTAGAATGCCTTCTTATGTTATTGGTAGAAAACAAGGCAAATTCTGGAAGATCACTGAGAAAATTTTTGCTGAAGAACTGTAAATACGGAAGATTTAAATTCTGCTTGAACAAGTTAAAAATTTATTTTGTCAAATTTGGTTAATCGTCGTGGTCTCTAAGTTAGAGGACTTTAAATTGGATTTTCTTTTAAAGTCAGAGTCAACGAATATGCGCCCTAGTATTTTAGATAGAATCTAAGCTCTACAATGTTTTAAGGTCCTCTTGTTTTTTGCTAAATACGGCATCCCCAAGTTCCCATTTTACACGACTATTATAGTAAGCCTCATCGTAATTGTGATTCTTAGGGCTAATCTTAGCTTTTGGAAGATTGCGAATAATATCTTGAACCACTTTCTTTTTATTTTTTATAGATAATAAATTTCGCTTAATCTGATCCAATGTTTGTTGGCTGTCTTTGGTGCCGATAACAAAAATTCGATTTCTGTGTTGAGGAACACTGAAATTAACAGCATCCAACTGCACGACGATTAAGTTATAAGAGAGCTTTTTAAAATCTTTGGTGATTTTTTCTAAAATCTCGCCTTTGTTCATTTGAAGTAGCCCAGTAACGTTTTCAAAGATAAAGGTGTGAGGACTAAACTCCTTTAAAGCGTTTAAGTAGCCAAGATACAACTTTCCTCGCTCATCATTCAGACCAAGTCGCGAGCCTGCAGAGCTAAATGCCTGGCAGGGAGGGCCTCCCAAAACTAAGCCGATGTTACCTATTTTTTTGTTAGAATTGGATTCAATAAATTTTCTTGTGGTTTGTTCTTTTTTAGAAATGTCAGAATTTATAATAGCAGATTGTTTTAAAAAATCATGTATGCCTGTTCTTAACCCTATAGCTTGATTTAATCGAAGTCCTTTAATGCAATTTTTGTCAATTTCAAGTGCCGCTTTAATATCTAAACCTGCAGATTCGGCGCCAATATCTAAGCCACCGATTCCAGTGAACAGACTTACGGCAGAATGGTTTTGATAAGAAATCTCATCTAGGACATTTTTGACGACGGCGTATCCAAGGTAGGGAGGAACGGCGTTTCCAATCTGTTTGAACTCAGAAGATAATCCTCCCTGAAAAACCCAGTAATCTGGAAAACTTTGTATTCTTGCAGCCTCTCTTACGGTGAGTCGTCGATGTTCTGAGGGGTGAATGTGAACCTCATTGTTCCCATAGCAAGCTGTATAGCTAGGTCTGTCCCAAAATAGGCGTTTGAATGATTTTTGAATATACTGACCGGCAACTGCCCTTTTAATATTCTGTGTTTTTGGAGTAAAAGTATAATGATTAAGTATCTTGGGGGGGGATTTGAAAACGGGCAGGCGAATTTTTCTTTCTTCCGCTTTGTTATTATTTTTGGGTTCAATACTTGTGATGTCCAACTAGTTGTTTCCCCCTGAAATCACTAACTTTATACCGAATAACTAGACTATAAACAATTGGATTTGTGGCCGATTTGTACGTGTATGAGTGGCGTACCAAGCAAAGAAATACTAGGTGTGAATTTAAGCAACTGCCTGCGTCAACTGGAGGAAGGTGAGTCCTTTACATCTGTGTTAGATATGTTGAGTGATCGGGCCATTCAGAGTTTTCCAGATGCTACAACGGGTTCGTTGAGTAACTGTAGAGGGCGTTGGTTTGAAATTCTTTTGATCTATTCGTTGAACTTGGCAATACAAGATATGGATGCTCGGTGTTTTGTGAAGCTTGGAACGGCAAGCGAGCACACGCTATTTCAGATTTTTAATAATGTGGGCAATAAAATCAACATTCCCCCAAACTATACCCTAAACTTAAGTATGCCAGATATGCTCTTTATAAGAAATGTTCCAAAGGTTTTAAATGAATGGAAAAAGAAAATTCTAAGCTTTGAATCAAACAGTGTGAATTCAGAGAGCGTTATTGATGATATTTTGGGAAGTTATAAGCATCTGATGAAAGATCCAATTCCATTTGAAGATTGCATTGCATTTTGTTCTATAAAGACATCGCTGCGGCCAGATAGAAAATATCAAGCAATGTATGAGGCAGAATGTATTCGTGCAATCGAGAAGAGAATTTCTGGTTCCAATGAGGCTAAATATGTCATGGTTGGACCCGTAGATGCAAAAAAAACCAAAAGTATATTGGAAACAAACTATTCAATAGTTTCATTGGCAGACCAAAACAGTGGGCCAGCTCTTACAATTGATAAAGTTTCCGTTGTGAATAATTTGAAAGAATTGAGTGAATTTATCCACTTTTGTGAAGGGCTAACAGTTGCTGTTTAAGTCAATATTTTTTCTGAGCTTTATTGATAGTAACGACTATTTCGCGTCAAAATAGGTATACTAAATATTGGTATTTAATTTTCCTTTAAAATGATTTTGATTCGCCCTGTGCCTGGAATAAGAGGGAGAAAGAGTGAGAACTTTTCGATTCTAGGGTGGTTTTCTAAGAAACGATTCAGGTTGTCTACGGCTGAGTTGAGGTTAAAAAGTGACATAACAAAACGTACTTGTCCTCCAGGTTTTGTAACTCGAATCATTTCGTCTACTGCTGTTAAGAGAGCCATATCGCCTGATGGTAAAATGTCTGTCCAAACATTATTTAAAAACCAACTTGAAGTGGTCAAATCAAATGTAGAATCTCGAAAAGGCAGTTGATACGCATCACCCCTTGTGTAGATGTCACCCTCATAACCTCTTTCGGCAAAGTAATCTAAAGCCACTGCTAGTGTTCCTGTGTCTCCATAAACCTGATTGACTACAGTTGTGAACTGACTCTTACCACTAGCGACATCTAGTATTTTCTTTCCACTAAAATCGTATCCAAAAAGATGAAGATTCAATAAATATCTCCAAACTCCTCTTCGAGATATAAGATCAGGTGTAGCATTTGTCATCGCACGAAAAATATCAAGAGGTTGGTTTAGCAAAAATGAAAGATCAGTTGATAACCCTAAGCCCAATAATTTCATAAAACGAGCACTAGGGGACTTGGGGTTTTGTTTCACCTCAGTGAGAGAATCAGAGCAGCCTTTTGTATCAAACGAGTATGAGGCCGTTGCTGTTGTAAAAGCGACTGCAAATAGTAAGACTTTGAAACTTGATTTTTTCATATCAAAATAGTCTGCGAAATCTATGCCGGATAACGGAGCTGGGTGGTCGATAAATACCTGAAATAACAAGTGAAATAAACCTTCCGAGGAGGCCTTTTTCTTGATTGGGGGATTTCGACAATTTTGGCTCAACGATTGAGGATAATATAAACAAAAAAGTAGGGTGACTCATACTTCAAGCTCTATCAGTTGGGTCTGGGGCAATTCCAGAATTTTGGCTCCAGGCAGGGGGGCTCCTCTTAAGCACTTGGAGAGAATTTCTTGCTTTGAGCTTCCTCGAACAATGAGCAATATTTTTTTACATTCTTTAAAAGCACCTACTCCATATGTAACTCCCCAGGCACTGGTGGGTATGTTGAGGTTTTTACAAGTAGAGGGGGAGAGTGGAAGACATCCGGAATAAAACCTTTCATCTATACCGGGCTCATGAAAACCAACATGTCCATTTAGTCCGAGCCCCAATAGCGCCAGGTCGCATGTCACATTTCCTTTGTCGATTTTTGAAACTGGTATTGGAAGGTGGTTAGAAAAAAATTGAGCAAACTGGCTTTTGCCGTCAAGGATTTCATCGATTTGGTAAGGTTCTATTCTTTCTAAAAAATTTGGTACATTCTTGGCCCAACTTTCATAGATAGGACGACATGTATTGCCAGCCGGGAGAAATACTTTGAGCTTCCGTTTTTTATCTAGATTTGCAATGCTTTCTTCGATTTCAAACTGTACAGTTTCAATCAGTTGCTGAATGGATGACATCTTTAAATGCTTCATAGCTCTATAAAATCAAAACATACTCAACAATCAAGTGATTATTTTAATGAACCTTGCCCTCACGTTTGAGTGATTGGATGATTCTATCAAGGGTTCCTAAAAATTGAGATCGCGCCTTCTTATTCATAGGTGCTGGGCCTCCTCTTGCCTCTCCCATTTGTCTGAGGTTTTGCATAAGTTCTCTATTGGCCACGGCAGACCCGATATTGTCCTCAGTGAATTCATCGCCTTTGTGCCCAAGAACACGCATTGATTTTTTAACACATCGATCGGCTAGTAAAATATCAGCTGTAATGACGATATCTCCAGGTTGTCCATTTTTCACTATCCAGTCATCGGCGGCATCAAAATCACCATTTACAACAATCATTTTTAAAAGAGGGTTTAGTGGTAAATTCAAAGGTTTATTGGCCACTAGTAGTACGGATAATTGGTAGCGCTCAGCAACGCGGTAAACCTCATCTTTGACGGGGCAACCGTCGGCATCGATATAAATTTTTGTCATATTTAGTCCTAATGTCTCTAATAAGAATTTACCCAATTGTCTGATGTATGCAAAGCAAAAGCAAAATTTTTAAAAGAGGGTAAACTAAGTTTGACAAAAAGGGGTTCAGTTCAAATGATGTCTTAAGAGGCATGGGATTGGTTCAGATTATTTTTTTAAAAACACATTTTATTTGAAATAGAAAAGGGAAAAATGAAAATAAGCCCAGTTACCATAATGAAATACTTTAAATATTGGCCCCCCTTTTTCTTTAGTGGAATTTCAGTCAAGGAGTTTGATTTAGATAAGGGCTATGTTGTGAGTCAAATGAAGTTATCCAAATGGAACTCCAATGCTTTTGGAACAATGTATGGTGGAAGTTTGTATTCTATGTGTGATCCATTTTATGTCTTCATACTCGCCCATAAACTGGGGAGGAATTACTACATCTGGGACGTGGAATCCAATATTAAATTCTTAAAGGCCACAAGGGAAACTGTAACAGCTCGATTTGAAATAAATGACCTTGAACTTTCTAAAATAAAAAACAAAGCAGCAACGGGTGAAAAGGTTTTACCAGGTTTTGATACAAAAATTATAGACTTAGATGGAGATACGATTGCTGAAGTGAAGAAAACACTCTATGTAAAGGCTAAATTTAAGTCGGATCAATCTAGTAGTAGATGATTGGTTTTTCAATCTCTGATAGGGGTCAAAGCCATCAAAGCGCTTGGGCAAGAGGACTTGTCGCTTGATGAGCTGGCAAGTTCGGCATGTTCAAAGAAAACATCCCAGAGTTTGGATTCAAGATCGGCTCTTTTTTGAACTGTTGTAGTAGGTAGAGTTTCCTCTTTCTGTAATGAAGCGGATAGAAGTAGGGAAGATGCAGCAGATCTTGAATCATCTATCATTTCACTTGGAGTTATTTCTTGGTTTTTGGATAGATGTAACCCTGAAGCAAGTCTTTTGATTCCCTCTTGCAATCTTTCTTTTAAATCCCCCCGTCCCTCTTTTGTGCGTCCCAATTGGTTGACTAATGCACCCACCGCGAAAACATACTGCGTAATGATTGATGCGGAATACACACGAATGCCAAATTGAGGACCGTTGACTCTATCTTCGTATAGAGTTCTTCCTGATGTGTGTATCCGAACCTGATCCCCATATACTTCAGATAGATCAAAAAAAGGATAGCTTAGGCGTATTCCATTGATTGGCCATCTGTTGAATTCACCAGGCAATCCGGCTCGACCGTATTGATATGTGGATTCAAAAACCTTAATACCCTCAAGGGTTGATTTTAATCCTTGGCCAAGGTTTTTTGCAATTTCAAATAATTCTTCAAAAGTTTTTGGAGAAGATTTTGAAGACACAAGATTGTCTGCGTATTCAATCGACCCTTCAATTTTTCTAGCAAAGAGGTTGAGTGTGTATTCTAGGCGATAATACTTATTAGCAATATGGTCTATACGACTGTATGCTTCCCGTTCTTTTTTCCAGGGGTCTTCTGAGTTAACTAAATTCAATATGTCTCTTACGAGATCTTCAAGTGCAAGGTGAAGGTTTTCTTGAGTGGCAAATGTTGGATCAATGATTTCCATAAGAACGGATTTTGCTTGGGCTGAAGAGTTGATCCAACTGAAGAGATTTCCCATTTCATAATCATAATAATTGAACCATCCTTTCACTCTTCTTTGAGTTGCCTTTAAGTGAGCAAGGTCCAGCATTTTTTGAAAAGCATATTCCATCATCCATACTTGAGATGTGATTCTTTCATGAAGATCTACAACAATTCTTTCACTAGGAGAGAGTTCGTAATCTTCATTTTCCTCTAGTTTAGGTAAAACATTTTCGTAGTCTTCATAGAGCTTTTCATAGAGGGTTTTTAAACTGCGCCTTAAGATCCGTGGATCAGCAGCGTATTCTTTGTAATTCTTAAAGGGGTAATTCTCGGAATCGGGGTTTAGGCGATCATTGTATATTTTATAGATATCACGAAGGGCATGGAAGTAGACATAGCGTAGGCCCCGAATTGAGGGTTTCTCAGGTGGAGTTTTTAGCTCTTGGTCGTATTTAAATTGATCTGAGCTATCTTCAGGTTCTTTCTGCACGTGAGTGAAGGACGGGATATCTGCATGACTGGAAAAAGAAGTAAAAAGAATTCCTAAAAAAACGAAACCCAAAATAAATCTCACTTTGTGTTCTCCTACTTCTAGTCTACCCCCCCATTACTATGGGGGGGTAGTATACGAGATTTCCTTCGAAGATGGGGGATTCGTACTGGAATTGGTAATATTGATACTGCTTTTGGAAAAAATCACTCTCAATAGGAGTGAGACTTCGTGACTTATTCTTTATTGCTGCCTATCTTTTTACAGATGAGACCAGCTGCCTTTGATACTGAACGTGAGAATTCGAGCATTCAACATGGTCAAACGCTTAGGGCTTTGGGGAGCTATCTTTGGCCTGAAAAAAGATTGGATTTAAAAATCCGACTGATTGCCGCCCTCTTGCTTTTGGGATTTGCTAAGGCTGTAAATATCTATGTTCCTTATCTTTTAAAGATGACAATTGATGAGTTTACTCTCGCTGAGGGGCTTTTGGTTTTGCCAGTTGCTTTGATTATAGCTTATGGACTGGCAAGGCTTGGAGTTAGTTTTTTTGGAGAGCTTCGTGACCTATTGTTTGTGAAAGTGGTTCAACATGCCCAGAGAACCATTGGTTTATTAACATTTAAACATTTGCACAATTTATCACTGGAGTTTCACCTCTCAAGACAAACAGGAGGTCTCTCAAGGGTAATTGAGCGTGGAACAAGGGGCATCAGTTTTATCTTGCGATTTCTCTCCTTTAATATTTTACCAACTCTTCTGGAAGTGGGTCTTGTAACGGCTGTGCTAGTTTATAACTTTGACTACATCTATGCTTTGATTATTCTTGTTACAATTGTTTTGTATATTGGAACAACTCTCACAGTAACTGAATGGCGACTTAAATTTAGAAAGACCATGAATGCTAAGGAATCAAAAGCCAATACAAGTGCAATTGATAGTCTTATAAATTTTGAGACTGTAAAGTATTTTGGCAATGAAGAACACGAATACATGAAATTTGATGAATCCTTGGCAGGTTATGAAAAAGCAGCCATTCGCAGTCAATCCAGTCTTTCTCTATTAAATGTTATTCAAGCTATTATTATTTGCACAGGGCTTGTGATTATTATGCTTCGAGCGGGGCAGGGGGTTGTCGACAAAACCATGACCATAGGGGACTTTGTATTGGTGAACACTTATATGATTCAACTCTATTTGCCGCTCAATTTTCTAGGTTTTGTGTACCGTGAAGTGAAGAACAGTTTGGTGGATATGGAGAAAATGTTTGAATTAATGCGAGTCAATGCAACTATCCAAGATTCCCCTGATGCTGTGGGCTGTTTGCCAAACACTTCAGATATTGAGTTTTCCAATGTGCGCTTTGGTTACAACGCGGATCGAGAGATAATAAAAGGGATCAGTTTTAAAGTGCCCTCTGGGAAAAATATGGCAATTGTAGGGTCAAGTGGGGCGGGTAAGTCCACTCTTTCGCGTTTGTTATTTCGTTTCTATGATGTGAATAGCGGATCTATTACGTTGGGTGGGCAAGACGTCAAAAGCGTAAAACAAAATTCGCTACGATCAAAGATCGGTGTTGTTCCACAAGACACAGTATTGTTCAATAATACCATTGGTTATAACATTGCTTATGGTTCCCCAGGAGCTTCTCAAAAGGAAATTCAAGAAGTGGCTTCTCTAGCGCAAATTCATGAATTTGTAAAAACCTTACCAGAAGGATATGACACCCAGGTAGGAGAAAGGGGGTTGAAATTATCAGGAGGGGAGAAACAACGAGTGGCAATTGCCAGAGCTATTTTAAAAAAGCCTCAAATTCTTCTATTTGATGAAGCAACCTCTTCATTGGACACCCACACAGAGCAAGAGATATTGAAGGCCTTCGGGGAAATTTCAAAAAACTATACGACTCTTACGATCGCTCATCGACTTTCAACAGTTGTTGAATCTGATGAAATTATTGTTCTAGATGATGGAAAAATTGTTGAACAAGGTACACATGAAGAGCTTTTATTTAAAAACGGCACTTATAAATCTATGTGGGATAGTCAAATTCATGAGTGAAAGAGCGGATTTGACAAAGGGCGGCTCAATATCAATGATATGCAAAATAGAGAGAGTCGAGTAACTCTTTTTACAATTTTCAGTTAATTATATTGATAATTTTTTAATTTATGATCATAGCAGGTGGTTAGAATACGGATTCTTCTTTTTTCTTAATATTTTAGTATGTAAAAAAGAGCAAGGTGTACTATGTACGAAAAACAAAAGATTGTTTGGCTTGTAAGTCTTCTTTTTCTTCTTTTTTTGATGATATCAGTGGGTGGTGTAACAAGGCTCACTCGATCGGGTCTTTCGATTACAGAGTGGAAGCCTGTTGCAGGTATTTTGCCGCCTCTTACAGAAGAGGCCTGGGATAAGGAATTCAGTCTTTATAAAAAATCTCCTGAGTTTAAGCAGGTGAACTCTCACTTTGATCTTAAGGAATACAAGCAAATTTTTTGGTGGGAATTCCTACATCGCTTATTGGGTAGGATTATCTTTTTTGTGGTTTTGATACCAGGCTTTTTTCTGTGGCGGAAAAAAACCATATCAGGTCGATACGTACTCTTGTTGCCAGCTCTTATTGCTTTCCAGGGTCTTATGGGCTGGCTTATGGTAAAATCTGGTTTGAATCATAGGCCTTCTGTGAGTCATTATATGTTGGCAACTCACTTTTTTTTGGCTCTCACGACCGTTGCATTTGTTTATTATCCTCTTGCAAAATTGAAAAAACCTATTGAGATGAATCTCTCAAAAAAATCCTATAGATGGATCATTGGGTTTGGAGTTCTTCTCTTGATTCAACTTTTGTATGGATGTTTTACAAGTGGATTGAAGGCAGGGATTTATTTTCCAACGTTTCCGATGATGGGTGGTCAGTTTTTTCCACCATCGGGGGTAAGTCATGATGCTTTTTTACAGAACTTTTTAATAAATCCACCAACAGTGCAGTGGGTACATAGATGGATTGGCATCTTGATATCGATCTGTGTTCTTGGGCTCTCTTATATTCTTGTGCGTGAGAATAGTAAGTTTTTAAGACCAATGGTGCATTTGGTATCTATAGTTTTATTTCAAATTCTGATTGGAATTTTAAATATTTTATACTTTGTACCAATTCCTTTGGCAGCCACTCATCAATTTATGGCAGTATTAATATTTTTAGGCTATCTAAACGTTTTGTTTCGTGTTCGTCCAAGAAGAGCATAGAAACTTTGAAAAAGATTTTGAGTCTACCGTTGTGATCTTGTATGAAGCTGGAGATATTTGGAAAAGTCAATCATCAGAGAGGTAGGTCACGCCTCTGATGATTGAACATCAGGTGGTTTAAGTTTAAATATTATGCTTTATAGAGTTTGGCAATGATAAGACCTACTCCAAGTCCTCGCAAAACAACGGACAACATCCAAAGTAGGGAAATCGTAATTGGAATTGGAAGGTAGCAAAAAGTTGCAAGCTGTGGAGATGCAACAACGAGCCCTGAAAGCACTCCAAATCCGATACCCTTTTTACATTCACCATGTTTCCCAATTTTTGCCCAAAAAATTGTCATAGATAAAGCAAATAGAAATTGGCTTAGAAGCATAACGCCCATATTGCAATCCTCTTGAGGTCTCCATACAGATGCTGTTGCTTCATAAAGATCTTTCATTAAAAATCCATGCCAAAGCATTTCGAAAATAAAAACAAATGCAAATGCTGCAATAGATGAGATTAGAATTTTCTTTGCGTTCATAGATGTTTTCTCCTTGGTGATGTTTTTAGTTTCTTAAATTCTCTATGAGAATAAGAAATTTATTTATTATTATCTAATTTTTAATTTTTTCAAACTATGTTTTGAAAACCCTAAATCATAAGGCGTTTCCCATGTTTTTTCTAAAAATATCGTTTCTTCATTTAGACATATGTTTATGTAACTCTTCTACAATTCGCGTCCAACCGCCATTGTGACTGTCTCGGGATTCTTTGTCTGGCAGTAAATTGTGTACAAGTGTTAATTTGGTTTTTCCAGCTCCAATGGGTTCAAGCGTTATAGTTACAAGTGTGTCGAGTCCATGAGTTCCGGGAGAGTTCCATGAGAATTGCAACTCTGTGGGCCGATCAATTTTTTTATATTCACCAACATGTGGAAGTAATTGTTCACCAACGTCCATAGTTAGATCAAACTTTCCTCCAACTTTGGCATCAATTTTTGGATTTGGTACGCGGACGGCTTCACCGGGTTTCATCCAAGCATTGATGTTATTTTCATCAAGCCAAGCATCAAAAATCATTTCTGGCGTTGCGGAAAGAATTTTTTCCACGGTTAAAGAGTAAGTTTCATTTGTCACCTTGTTCTCCTTTGTTTTTTTTACTTACGAGATATTTTTCTAAATTATCCAAACTTGATTTCCAGAATTTTTTGTAAGGAGTCATCCAAAGCTCGATATCCTTGAGTTTGTCAGAATTCGTCTTGCAGAGATGAACTCGTCCTTGAATATTTCGATCAATCAGTTGAGCGTTCTCTAAAACTTTAAGATGTTTTGAAATAGCGTTGAGTGAGACTTTGTACAAACTTGCAAGTTCTGTAACTCGGTATTCGTCTTCTTTTAGCCGATTGAGCATACTTCTTCTGGTTGAGTCTGCTAATGCATGAAAAACTCGATCCAGATTGGCTTCTTGTTCATTAAAAGTATATTCAACCATATGGTTGAATATACTGGGGTTTACATGAGATGTCAATATGATCGATAAAGTCATTATATATCAAATACTTATGAGTATTCGTGTTGATGTGATTTGGACGTCGAGGTGGAAATCTTTAATTTTTGGTTCGATGGGACTGAGATGATGCGATAGCATCAGATTACCTAGATATGGTATTTCTTATCAAAGTAAACTGGAGTGACTCGGAGATTATGTCAAAAAACGGAAAAAATAAACTTGTGTGGGAAGATGGTAGGGGTGATCTTCGAAAGAATCAAAAACCCCAGCCACCTGTTTCAACGTCTTTTATTGAAAACTCAATAGAATTAAAAATTCGCCGCCTGACTTCTGGAAAGGGACGCACAGTTATTGAAATCACAGGATTACCAAGTGATAAGGAGTGGTGTAAAAACCTAACAAAAGATCTTAAGAAATCCCTTGGTGTGGGTGGAACTTACAAAGACAAATATATTGAGATACATGGTGAAAAATTAGATCTTGTCACAACTCAACTTGAAAAAAAGAACCTCAAATGGAAAAAAACGGGTGGATAAGTCATGCTCTTGAGTGGTGTTATTCATTTTTAACAGGGGGAAAGTATGAGTTTTTCGAGATTTATAGCAATTCATTGTGATAGATTGCTCGTATAAAAAATTGTGGGCGGTTGTTAATTTTTAGATTGTTCGAGTTCTAGGAGCCATTTTTTTCTAGGAATTCCACCTCCGTAGCCAGTGAGATTGCCGTTTGAGCCAATGACTCTATGGCATGGGATTATCAATGCGATTTTATTCATACCATTGGCATTGGCAACAGCACGAACAGATTTGGGCATATTCAATTTCTTGGCTTGTTCTAAATAGGACCATGTTTTTCCATATGGAATGCGAATCAGTAGTGCCCAGACCTTTTTCTGAAACTCAGTTCCCAGAGGATCAAGCTCTACGGTAAACTTTTTCAACTCGCCTTTCAGAAAACGATTCACTTCTGAGATACCAAGGCTTGTATGTTGATTGCTTCCAGGCAGGATGGCGCACTTTAGTCTTTTTCTAATGTCTTTTAACTCTGATTCAAGCATTCGTCTGTCTGTGAACTCAAGTAAGCAGACGCCCTTTTCAGTTGCAGCTATATACATAGCCCCCAATTGAGTTGTGAATCGCTCAATAACTACGACAGAAGTTTCTTTGTTTTTGGTTGGTGCGTATCCAAAAACCTTTTTGTAACTCTCGTTAAATCCACTGAGTGAATCAAATCCATTTTCAAAGGCGGATTTAGTGATAGAATCTCCATGTTGAATCTGTTGAAATCCTGAATTGAGACGCAACATTCTTTGATAGGACTGAAAAGTCATTGAGTGGTTTTGCTTAAACCATCTTCTGATGTGATTGGGCTCTAAGCCAAGGTTTTTAAGATCAGAATCTTTAATTTTGTTATATGGCTCGCTGTGAAGAAGCTCTATCAGCATTTTTATGTAATCTGGGGTTTTGCCTTTGGGTTCCATGGGCTTACATATCTTACATGGTCTGTATCCATGTTTGATAGCCTCGTCAGTTGTGTTGAAAAACTCAACATTTTCAATACGAGGCTTTTTTGCTCGGCAGGAGGGTCTGCAGAATATCCCGGTGGACTTTACTGCGGTAATAAACATGCCTTCAAAATGAGATCCACTTTTACCTATGGCAGCGTATTTTTCTTCAAAGGTGAACACTATTTCCTCCAAAATTGGTTTTGTTTTAGCGTAGAAGGTGGGGCGGTTGCTACCGAAAACTTAACAAGTGATTTGCGAATTTACTCTTGTTCTGGAAAAACAATGGGGACGTGCTAGGGTGACCCTAAACCAGGTGATAAATGTCTAAGTTATTGAAATCTAATCGAATATGGATTCGTCCCTTTCTTGAAAAAGATCTCCCAGGAGTTAGAAAACTTATGGAGGACCCAGAGATCATGAAATATACAGGGTTTGGTGTCCCTCAGTCTGAAGACAAGATCCTTGAGCGATTCAAGGAGTGGGTCAGTGGGCCCCCAAATCCTTTTGGTGTATTTTGTATTGAGGACATTTCAATTGGGGATTTTGTGGGTTGGGTGATGCTAAAAATGACAAATTATACAAATCCTGAACTGGGGTTCATGATTGCCAAAAAGAGATGGGGAGTGGGGTATGCAAGTGAATCCTCAGAGATGTTAATCCATTATGCTTTTTCGGAGTTGAAGTGCGAGGGGGTGTTGGCATTTACTCATATCGAAAATATAGCCTCACAAGTTGTATTGAAAAAAATAGGAATGAAGGCTGTTCCTGAAATCAGGCATTCTTCAGGGGATTCTCGCATTTTATCTTTTCAAGTTCGAAATCTTCGTTGACCCAAACGTGATGATATTCTTTGGCAAAGAGAGTTGTTTTAAAAGAAAAATCAATTTTCAAGTGAACTTGAAACTTCTTGATGGTATTCCTGTTCAATGAAAAAAAAATGGATATCTTTTTTTGTATTTATGGTTCTGGCAGTTGTTCAGCCAGCAGTTGGCCAGAAATCTGTAGATGATGACTCTGATCAAATTCCTAAATCTTTAGAGAGTTATAAGGCGGAACTTGTAGCCTATAAGGGGGAAAGTCTCGCTACAATTCGAGACAGAATTGAAAAATTGAATGAGAACGCAAAAACTCTCGGACAGATTGATAGAAAAATTAAAAAGTCTCCAAAATCAATTTCTCTTGAAGATCTCAACTTGGTTACAAGAATATGGCGTAGAAATGTTGATGAAGCCATTTCAAATCTATTTAAATCAGACACGGAAATTTTAGAGGATGTACCAACTCTCCCGTCTGAATTTTCAAACAGCGATGAGAGAGAGGGTGTTGATGAAAAAACGCTCTCAACTGTTCAATCTTTAAAAGAATTAAGAGAGACTGTTGAGGATGAGCTTTTAACGTTGAAGCGCAAAGAACGTGACCTACAATCGCGTGCATTACTTAATGCAGGTAGAGTTCGAGCAGCAACGATGAACACATTGATTGATCGTGGTACTTATTCGGTTTGGGGATTTGATCGTGACATATTGAAGGACTATGCTCGAGAGGTGCAAGTTGTTCCCTATCGAGTTCTTGCAATTTTATCCGAAAAGTATTTTGACGTAAAAAAAATGGGACAAGAGGGTATTCGGGGCTGGTTTCAAATTGTAAAACATCTTTTTGTACTCTTTATTGTCTTATTGCTTCCATTTTTCTTAATTCGCATCTTTGAAAAGTTTTCGACATTCTTGGAAAACTATCGAAAACAAATCTTCACAAGATCTCAAATGGATTTTAAACAAAAGGCAAAGGTTGCATTTTGGATTGGTCGAATAAACCCGTACTTGTCTTGGATATTTGCGTATCTAACAATTAAAATTTCATATAGTCTTTTAATTGGAACACTTCTTGAGCCACTTTCTGTATTTCTTCCCTATTTAAACATCTATGTGCTTTATCGAATTTTTCGAATATTTTTTGGTTCAGTTTTGAGCCAAGTTCTTTTGTCGAGAAATTTAAATAAAGTTCGCACGAAACAACCAAAGGTACAGGCAACAGCAAGAGAGCTGAGTATACTTTTCTTTGCACAATGGGCTTTTTTACATGCGACGGAAGATATTGTAAGACAGGCATTAATCTATAATTTGGTGTTTGATTCAATTTTAAGTGTGAATTTTTTGATTATTGCATTTGAATCGAGGAAGTGGCGGGAGGAGTTGTTGTCCTTGTCAGAGCAATGGTTATTATCAAAATTTCAACAGAGGATCAAAAACCTTTCCAATTTGCCACTGGAACTCATTGTATATCCAATTTTGTTTCTGGGTAATGTGGGCTTTCTTTTTGTAGGTTGGGTTTATCAATGGCTTTCTAGATTTGAAATTGGAAAAAAGATCACTTCTGAAATATTCAAAAAACGACTAGAAGAAGCATCAGAGGGTGTCGACAATCATAATGCAGACGTTGGAGTAACATATGTCGAAGTTTTTTCTGATCTAGAAAACTCAAACGACATTGAAATTAATTTGAGTCGAAACCCCAAAGAGAAATCTTACAAATTTATAGAGCAGTGGAAAGAGGGTACTTCGCATGATGATTTACTTTTGATATACGGAAATTATGGAATCGGAAAATCCACATTGCTCAACAGTATATCCACTCACTTTGGTGACTCGCTTCAAGTGAAAAGAGTTGATTTGAAGAAGAAAATTATTTCGATTAAAAACTTCTATGAAACACTTTCTTCGGTTTTTGAATTAAAGATTGAGAGTATTCAGGATTTTGAAAAGATGGATCGAAGTATTGATAAAACCTTACTTGTATTTGATGATATTCATAACCTCTATTTAAATACAACTCAAGGGTTGGAGGTCTACAGAGCTCTTATTGAGCTGACAAGTCTTCAGTTGGAAAATATTTTTTGGTGTTTATCATGTGATGAAAAAGCCTTAAATCATCTAAATGGGATTTTTGGAAATAATCATTTTTTAGGTGAAAAAGTAGAAGTTCTTTCCTGGATGGATTCTGAAATTCAAGATCTAATACTTAGTCGTCACAAAAAGTCGGGTCGAAAAATTAAATTTGATAATGTCATCAGCGCTGTACATAAGGGAGACATATTGGAATCTTCTTCGGGGCTAGAAGTTCAGTTTTTTAGACTTCTTTGGGGGCAATCAAAGGGGAATCCAAAAACTGCACAAGAGCTGTGGTTGTCAGCTGCAAGCATTGACTCGAGGGGGGTTATTCAAATTACTGTTCCTGAGTTTACGAACCCTCGAGTTTTAGGAAATCTTAGTGATGAGGCGCTGATGATCTATGCAGCTCTTGTAAAACATGAAAATTTGACTTTTCCAGAACTTGTTTCAGTGTGTGATTTACCTCAAAGCTTGATGAAACAGGCCCTTAAGTTTGGCGAGGATAGTATGTTGTTACAGAAAATCAATCGATTTAGATGGAAAATTCACCCTAAATCACAATATGTTGTGTATTCATTTTTAAGTGGGAGAAATTTGATTTATGGATAATGTTCAATTGGATCAAGTTTCTCAGTTTTTTGAACTTTTTGCTTTTCAGAAAGTTTTTACATTTGCAGTAAGTATAATACTTTTGGTTTTTTTTGTTAAAGCTATTGGATATTTTGCAGATAAGATTGAAAAAGCGATTCCGGCTCGACGGTTGCTGATTTCTCAAATTGAAACCGTGATTTCATTTTTTTCTTATATTTTTGGAATTAATTTTTTATTCTTTTCTATTATACGTCCACCAAAAGAATTATTGCTTGCAGCAGGGGGAAGTCTTGCAGTTGCTGTTGGCCTTTCATTAAAAGATCTTGTTGCTTCAATCATTGCAGGATTGATTTTGCTTTTTGACAGACCATTTCATGTTGGGGACCGTGTTTCATTTGAGGGAATATATGGAGAGATTAAATCTATTGGCTTGAGGGCCGTGAGATTGGTAACTCTAGATGATAATTTAGTAACTATTCCGAACAGTAAATTTATTACAGAAGCTGTGAGTAGTGGAAATGCTGGACAACTGGATATGATGGTTGTTGTGAAGTTTTATTTTGACCTATCCGCGGATATTGAGCTTGCAAAAAGAAAATTGAGCGATGTTATTTCAACAAGTCGATTTGTTTATCTGAAGAAGCCAATTGCACTGATTGTAAGTGAAGAGCTGGTTTTGGGACGCCCTGTGCTCCTGTTAACTGGAAAATGCTATGTTTTAGATGTGAAGTATGAAAAAGCGATAGAAACAGATATCTACTCAAGAGCTAAAAAAGCATTTGAACCGTTTCCTCGGCCTCGCCTTCAAGAAAAAAGTGAATTTCTTTTTGAATCGGAGAATATGTCGACTTGATGGATTGTGATTAGGCCCGGGGGGGGGTAAAAGCTGAAACAAATATCTTGTGAGTTTATAGGGGGTGTTTCTACTTTAGAGGATATGGCTTCTTTTGGAATTGATAGAATTCAATTTGCCTGAATATAGCTGATGTTGTTTTGGCCTTGCTATTTCTTGTGTCGAGTTTTTGATACGGGCGAAGGTTTTTACGTTGGTGATTTTATTATTCTTTTATAATTAATCTGTTCTCTAGTTCGTTTACATCATTTTTGTGTATTGGAAAGTGTTGGGAAAGTAAATCGCCACACATTTCAATGGCATCAACATAGCCCTGCTTAAGGTTTTTGGATTTGACACCTTTTATTAGGCAAGAGACGACTTCATTCCATTTTTCCGCCGGGAGTTTTTCTGAGATGGGTGTGTCTCCCAGCACGACAGCATTGTGTTCTAAGAGAGAAATAAAGATAAGAATTCCTGTCGAATGTTTGGTGTCTTGAATTCTGTGATTGTAAAACTCATTCATTGCTCTCATTTCAACTTGGGCAACTTGATCCCCTCGTGGGGTGAGCCATCTTTGAATAAATCCGAGACGAGAAAAAAGTCGCATAAGAAAGACAAGGGTAACAAGGTTGAGGATGACAAGAACCCACTCTTGAAAGTGAAGGTATTCACTTTGCAACTCAAAAAGATCAATTGAAAAGAAAATTGTTAAAAGCAGAAGCGCTAGCAATAGAGGGACGTGTCCAACTGTTGAAGAGCTTCGAGCAATCATAGGAATAATTTCCCCTGATGTTTTAAGTTCTGCCTTCTTTACTGCTTCTTCAATATCGTTTAAATCATTATTATCTAAATAGGAATTTAACCAATTGGGTATTTTCATATCACCACCCCCCTGAGGCGCCACCGCCACTAAATCCGCCGCCGCCGCCGCCGAAGCTTCCGCCTCCACCGCCGAAGCCTCCGCCTCCACTAAATCCACCTCTTCCTCTAAAGCCGCCGCTTCCTAAAAATAAGAGAGGCAATAGCCCTGATCTTCCTGCAAAAAAGAATGCAAAGAGGAGAATCCAAATAATATTCCCAATGAAACTCCCTTTTCGACTTCGTTTTTTGTGGGAGGGGGCGTTGGCGAACAGATTGTCGTAGTTCCCAGTTGGATTTGCTGTTTTTAGAATTTGATATACACCAAGATAAATAGCATTTCCTGTATCTCCGGATTTTAGAAGAGGCACCATTGTTTGATCAATAATGCGTTTGCTTTCAGCATCTGTAAGTTCGCCTTCGAGTCCTTGGCCAACTTCAATTCGGAGTTTTCGCTCTTTCATAGAGACCAACAGTAAAAGTCCTTTGTCACCTTGGGCTTCGCCAAGCTTCCATTTGTCGACAATATCTATAGACGCAACTTCAATGGGAACATTTTGAAGTGTTTTAAGAGTTAGAACGGCCATTTCAATTCCGCTCTCACTTTTTACTTGAGCAAGTATTGAATTGAGTGCGCTTTCTACTTTTCGGGGGATTATATTTGCATTGTCGTTTATATGGGCGCGAATGGGTGGGGCTTCAAACTTTGCATTTGCTTGAATCCCACCAATAACGATTAGAAAAAAAAGAGAGAGGGCTTTGGTCACTACATGTCAACTTCTGGAACGTTTTCAACATTTTCTCCGGCAGCAACATCCCATTGAGGCATTTTTTCATGTTTGAAAAACAAACTATTTGTAATGCTTGTGGGAAATACAGTAACGAGGTCATTGAATTCTTTAATACTTTCAATGTATCTCTGCCGAGCAATTGTAATTCGATTCTCAGTGCCCTCAAGTTGCGCTTGAAGATCTCGAAAGTTTTGATTGGCTTTTAAATCTGGATATCTCTCAACAACCACCATAAGTTTACCAAGAGCTTGGCTGAGTGATCCTTGTGCAGCTTGAAATTTTTGAATTTGAGAAGGACTGAGTTTTGATGGGTCAATTGTGCTCTGAGTGGCTTTTGCTCTTGCTTCGACGACAGCCTGAAGAGTTTCTTTCTCATGCTTTGCGTAACCTTTAACGACTTTCACGAGATTGGGTATCAAATCAGTTCTTCGTTTGTATTGGTTGGTGATTTCAGCAAGTTTTGCTTCAACGTTATTCTTACTTTTTGGTATGGATTGAACGCCACATCCTGAGAGATGTATTGAAACCATAAGCAATATAGAAATTTTCAGGATATTTTTCATTCAAACCTCCAAAGAAAAGAGAGTGTGTTTTACTGAAGTTGAATACTCCAATAGAAATCCAAGTTGTTCAAGATTTATAAAATTCTTTATTTGGAAAGGGTTTCTTTCCTTGGGCAGCGAAAAATCTGCTTTACTATTGAACTATACGGCTCAGCAAAAAAGGCCAAATACACTTCAAGCAGCCCAATTCCAATCGCAATTGGGAGCCCACTTGGGTCAACGAATGCGTGTAATAGAAAAATATTTAGAATGACAGGTGCGAGCACGATCAAAGCTAGGGGGACAAATGCTCCTGCAAGCAACATGGCTCCGCAAATGACCTCGACCCCTTTAAGCATAGGGAAAAAATACCCGGTGGCCATGAAGCCATTCATAACTGCAGTCATTTGCTCTGGTATGTCTGTGGGCATTGGTAGAAAATTTAAAAAACCATTAAGTCCAAAAACCAAAAAAATGAGTCCAAGTGTAATGCGAGCAATTGATGTCAGTTTCTTCACGGCATCTCCCTTTGTGTTTTTTTTAGCATGCATATTTTTGAATTTTCTATCAAGTCTATGCACATCGAAGATAAGGTAGGGTGTATTGAATACCAACACACCGTTCCAATTGGGTGTTTTGGTTTCCTGTTCTATTTGAAACACTATAGTCACATAAATATGGCCGGAGTGTTGATTGGATATCTCCGCCAGTAGGGGTTGGAATGCTAGGTTGGGACATAGTTCATTGTAAGAGAAATTTTCTGTTTCTTTTAGTGGTTATATTGCTTGGACTTAATTCGGGATGTACGAAGAGCAAAAATAAAGAGTTTGAGATTACATTAAGGTTGAGTCACGTATTCAGTCCAAAAGAGCAACTCACAAGATCTATGGACAACGTTGCTGAACGGATTAATAAAAACACAAATGGTGCAGTCAGGATTTTGACCTTTCCTCAAGGACAAATTGCGACCTATAAGGATGGTGTTGAACTTGTTGTTCGTGGGGCGCACTTTATCTCAGTTGAGGATCCATCTTACATTGGAGACTATGTACCGGAATTTACAGCTTTGGTTGGTCCAATGTTGTATAGAAACTTTGATGAATACGTTGATCTAGTAAAATCTTCTCTGGTTCGAGGTTGGGTAGAGAAAGCCGAAAAAAAAGGCATTAAAGTTTTATCCCTTCAGTATATCTTTGGATTTCGAAACATTATTACAGATAAGGTCGTTAAAACTCCAAGTGACCTAAGTGGGGTAAAGTTAAGAACACCAGGAAGCCAACTTTTTATAAAAACAATAAATGCAATGGGAGCAACGGCAACTCCTCTTCCGTGGGGGGAAACCTTTAGCGCCTTACAGCAGGGTGTGGTAGATGGTCTGGAAGGTTCTGAATTTACAAATGTTGGAACAAAAGTATATGAAACTGGTAAAAAGAATGTGGCACTCACAAATCATTTTTTAGGAACGTGTGGTGTTTATATTTCGATGAAAGTTTGGGAGAAAATTCCACTAGAATATCAAAAAATTATTGAGGATGAATTTAACTTTGAATCTATGAAGATGATTGGTCTCTTGAAGGCTCAACACGCAGGAGTTGTAAAGGAGCTTGAGTCACATGGTGTGAAGTTCAATAGAGTGGACCGTGAGTCATTTGAAAAAGAAACGGTGAAACTTTATAGCGAGTTACCTGGAGTCAATAGGGAGATGTACGACCAGATTCAAAATGAACTTAAGAAAATACGAGGCGGTAAATGAGTAAAAAAATAGAACTGTTTGCCAGAAATTTTGAAGAAATATTATGTGGTTTTTTTATATTAACCATGGTCTTGATCGTTATTTGTAACGTGCTGTTGAGATATTTTTTCAACCACTCAATTTTTTGGGCAGAGGAAGTTTCCACAATATGTTTTGTTTGGTCTGTTTTTGTGGGTGCAAGCGCAGTATATAAGCATAGAATGGATATTGGAATAGATGTGTTGGTAAATAAAACCCCTGTAAAAATACAGAAAGTGATTCGTACATTGGTTGATATTTTGTTGCTTGTGATCAATGGCTATATATTTTATATGAGTGTTATTTTTACAAAAATATCTTATGTCAAACCAACAGCAGTACTTGGTGTGTCTTCTGCGGTAGTGAATTCGGCCCTGGTGTTTGGCTTTGGACTGATGACTCTTCATACAATTCGATTCATTTTTTTGGATAACTTTATAAGACAAAAAACAGGGAAGAGGGCGTGATGGAGTATTTGCCAATTGTCATTGTTTTTCTTCTCTACTTTTCAAGTATTCCAATTGCATTTGCTTTGTTTGGTGCTTCTATATTCTACTTTACATTTATGGATGCTGGAATGCCTGCAGATCTTGTTTTACAAAGGTTTATTACCGCAACGGCCTCGTTTCCGTTACTAGCTATTCCATTTTTTGTTATGGCAGGCTCCGTGATGAATTATTCTGGGATAAGCCAAAAATTGATGCAAATGGCAGATGTTTTAACTGGCCACATGACTGGCGGAATGGCTCAGGTCAATGTTGTGTTGAGTACGATGATGGGCGGCGTTTCAGGTTCGGCAAATGCAGATGCGGCTATGCAGAGCAAAATTCTTGTGCCTCAGATGGAGCAGAGGGGCTACAGCAAGGCCTTTTCTTCTGCCATTACAGCAGCCTCTTCTGCGATTTCTCCTGTGATTCCCCCTGGTATTGTAATGATCATCTATGCGTTGATCGCACAGGTGTCAGTGGGAAAGATGTTTGCCGCAGGTTATGTTCCGGGTTTGTTGATGGCGGGGACCTTGATGTTCACCGTCGCTCAGATATCAAAGAAAAGAGGATACAAGCCGACACGCCAAAAACGAGCGTCTTTTAAAGAAGCATCCCAACAGTTGATTGATTCGTCATGGTCTTTGTCTTTGCCGTTTGGGATAATTCTTGGTTTGAGATTTGGATTATTTACACCAACGGAGGCTGGTGCAATAGCTGTTTTGGCTTCTGTTTTGATTGGAGTTCTTATTTATAAAGAACTTAACTTCACACATTTTAAGCCAATTTTGAAAGACACAATCTACGGAACGGGAACAGTGGTTTTGATCATCGTTTCAGCCTCAGTTTTTGGCTACTATCTTAATTGGGAAAGAATTCCTCAAGCTTTGACAGAGGTTTTATTGCAACTCACTCAAAACAAATATGTGATGCTTGCCATACTCAATGTTCTTTTATTGGTTTTGGGTATGTTTTTAGAGGGGGGAGCGGCTCTTATAATTATTGCTCCATTGGTTGTTCCTGTGGTTGTTGCGCTTGGTGTGGATCCAATACATTTTGGCATGATAATCATTGTGAACATAATGATTGGTGGGGTAACGCCTCCGTTTGGTTCAATGATGTTTACGACTTGTTCTGTGACGAAAGTTCCTGTGGGAGATTTTGTAAAGGAAATTTGGCCCTTTATCCTAGCTCTTTTAATTTCGCTACTTATAGTGACTTATTTCCCTGCATTGATCATGTTTTTACCCAATTTGATGTAAACCTCTCTCTGTTTTATAATGAGAATGTGAAGTAAGCGAAATATTTGTGTCTCATTTTGATATTTTGGAAGTAAAATTTAAGGCACTATTTTAACTTTTTGTCTCAACTAAACCCGAGTTGTTCAGCAGAGCTGTCTCTAAGCCGATAGAGATCTATGGCCAGAATTCTTATTGTTGATGACAATGAAGTTACACTTAAGGTGATAGAGTCTATTTTAGACTCAGCCAACCATACATATCTGACCGCAACGTCCGGGTACGATGCTATAGAGCTTTTGGAACGAGAAAAATTTGATCTTCTTATCACCGATGTAAACATGCCTGGTGGAGTGTCGGGCTTTGATTTAGCAGTAACTGTGCGTGCAGGAACAGAAAACAAAAAACTTCCAATTATATTCTTAACAGGTCGTCGTGATGCAAGAGATATTCAAAAAGCGATTGAATCAGGGGCTGATGACTATATCGTAAAGCCAGTAGATCAAGAAATTTTACTCTCAAAAGTTTCAAACCTCTTGAATGGGTTCTCTGGAGAAACCTCCTATGCCGAAAGATACTTTCCAATAGAATCTGAGGCGGCGTGGGATTCTAATTTTCGCGTTATTGGAATTTCAGAAAGAGGTATTAAAGCAATAAGTCGTGTTATGATGCCTGTGAATATGAAGATCAAAATGGACTGTAAATTTTTTGAAATGTTTGAGTACAAGGCTGAGCGGGTTCGCGTTATTTCCTGTGAACCCTCAACTGAAGAGGAGGGTTGCTTTCTGTTGATCCTCACCTATGTGGGTTGCTCTGAATCAGATAGACAAGAAATCAGAAGATGGGTGATGTCTCGCTTATCAAAAGCCTCCTAGTGGCGGTTGTGACATATTAACTTGCTAATTGCACGAGTGGTTTATAGACTCTCTCTCTAAGGTGTAAGTAACTGAGATTGAGAGTTGAGATGCGACGCAGAGAGATTCACACGATTGGTTGGCGAGAGTGGTTGGCGCTTCCGGATCTTGGTATAAAACGAATAAAAGTAAAGGTGGACACTGGCGCGCGCTCTTCCAGTTTGCATGCATTTGATGTACAGACTTACAAAAATAATAGTAGGGAATATGTAAAATTCAAGATTCACCCTGAACAAAGAAATTCTAAAAGAACCATTTCTTGTAAAGCCAGAGTTTTGGAGTATCGAAAAGTCAAAAGTTCCAACGGACAAAGTGAGCATCGGCCAGTTATTTTGACTTCTGCAAAACTCATGGGAGAGAAATGGCCAATAGAAGTGACCCTGACGAATCGAGATGAAATGGGATTTCGAATGCTCTTGGGGCGTGAGAGTATTAAAAAGAAATTTTTAGTTGATGTAAGTCAATCGTTTTTGGGCCTTAAGAGTTTTCCAAAAAGAAAGTGAGAAAATATGAAATTGGCAATTTTATCTCGAGAACCAAAAACGTATAGCACGCAACGACTTGTCGAAGCATGTAAGAAACGTGGCCATATAGCAAAGGTTTTAAACACGGTCAAATTTGCGATAGACCTTGAAGAGGGGCAACCGGATCTTTATTACAAACAAAAAAGAATAAGTATCTACGATGCGGTTTTACCACGAATCGGAGCTTCCATAACGTATTATGGAACGGCGGTGACTCGGCAGTTCCAACAAATGGAAATTTTTTGTGCAAATTCAGCAGATGGTATTTTAAACTCAAGAGATAAACTAAGAAGTTTTCAAATTCTTAGCCGACATAAAATTGGCATTCCTCCAACAGCTTTTGTGAGAGATAAAAAAGATGTTTTGCCTGCTATTGAACGTGTGGGTGGAGTTCCTGTTGTCATTAAGTTGCTGGAGGGGACTCAAGGAATTGGCGTGCTATTGGCACATACGATTGAAACAGCAACTTCTATTATAGAACTTCTCCAGAGTCAGAAGCAAAACGTACTTGTTCAAAAATTTGTAGCTGAAAGTAAAGGTAAAGATATTCGAGCGATTGTTGTTGGGGATCGTGTGGTGGCTGCAATGAGGCGCGTGGCTCAGGGACAAGAGTTTCGTAGTAATGTTCATCGAGGTGGTAAAACAGAAGTTGTAGAATTGGACGATGTTTATAAAGAAACTGCAATACGCGCAACTCGCATCATGGGATTGGGGATTGCGGGCGTAGATATGCTTGAAGGAAAAGACGGCCCTCAGATTATGGAGATCAACTCTTCACCAGGTTTAGAGGGAATTGAAATATGTTCGCAATTGGATGTGGCGGGGGCCTT
Source organism: Bdellovibrionia bacterium (assembly GCA_030427965.1). GTDB lineage: Bacteria > Bdellovibrionota > Bdellovibrionia > Bdellovibrionales > JAUICD01 > JAUICD01. The sequence continues at coordinate 59,671 of JAUICD010000005.1, read as the reverse complement.
TATAGATTATATTGCAGCTCAAGTGGATTTTCCTGAAATCGACATAAGGCAGCGACTTGCGGTGAGTCGGGGGTATGGAATTACTGAAATTTACATACCTGAAGGTTCGGAATACGTGGGGCAAAACATAGTGGATTCAGGGTTAAGAGAGAAAGACATCAATGTTTTAACTCTTCATAGAGCTGGGAAAGTTATTCCGAATCCCAAGTCAGATCGAGTTTTGGAGGCGAGTGATCGACTGCTTTGTTTTGGAAAGCTTGAAACGATGAGAGATTTGATTCCAGAGAGAACACGAAAAAGAAGGCGGCCAAAATTGAAAAAACTTCCTAACGATCTTCCTTCTTCTGTGGGTGAGAGCTCTTAAGATGAATGCCAAGAAAGGTTTAAAAAAAGAAAAGAAAGATGCGTTAAAAATTGGAACTGAAATCATATACCCGGGTGAGCGAAAACGTTTTCAGTTGAAAGCCGCATCTCTTTATGATTATACGGCTTTAACAATTCCTATTGAAGTTATCCGTGGTTCAGAGGGTGGGCCAAAGCTTTTCGTTAGCGCGGCTGTGCATGGTGATGAACTCAATGGAGTTGAAATTATTAAGAGACTTTTGCGTCGTCCGTTACTTAAAAAATTACGAGGAACATTAATTGCTGTCCCGGTTGTAAATATTTTTGGTTTCAATCACAAATCACGGTATTTACCGGATCGAAGAGATTTGAATCGATGCTTCCCGGGAAGTGAAGTGGGATCTTTGGGAGCTAGGCTTGCTCGAATATTTATGAAAGAAATTGTAAGTAAGTGCACTCATGGCATTGATTTTCACACTGGTGCTCTTCATAGAAGCAATTTGCCGCAAATACGAGCCTGTTTAGATGACCCGGAGACGAATAAATTGGCAAAAGGGTTTGGTGTACCTGTTGTGATCAACTCCCAATTGCGAGACGGTTCTCTTCGAGAGGCGGCAAGAAAGAAGAGGGTGAGTACATTGTTATTTGAGGGCGGTGAAGCTCTTCGGTTTGATGAGAATGTGATTAAGGCGGGGCTTCGAGGGTGTCTTTCTGTGATGAGAAATATTGGTATGATACCTCAATTGACGAAAGGGGTGTCAAAATCACCGAATAAAGTTTACGTCGCACGAGGCAGTTATTGGATTCGTGCGGATCATAGTGGTTCTTTCCATGCCGTTAAAAAAATTGGTGATATGGTTGAAGCTGGAGAAACACTGGCTATCATTTCAGACCCATTTGGAAGTGAGCCATATGAGGTTACGGCAAAAGATGGTGGTATTATAATTGGAATGAGCATGATTCCTCTCGTAAACCAAGGGGATGCAATGGTACACATTGCAACTTTTAAGAATACAAGTCACGTTAAAGAAGCTCTCACTCATATTGATGAACTGTATTAGTGTGTAGACAAACGGAGACATTTTTCAAATCAATATTGCGGTAAGTTGAATATCGAAACTTAAAAACCTTAAAGACAAATACAGATGCACTTTGCTACCGACTAAGGTCTTAAACTCAAAGATTGAGTTTATCCAATAGATCTGTGATTGACTCACTTAGTATCAGTCGATTTGATGTTGTATGAAATAAAAAAGAAGAGGAGGAAGTATGAAAAAAATTATATTTGTATTGTCGCTATTTGCAGTAAGCCCTTCAATGGCAGACGGCATCGTTCAGAGCTCGGAAAGTGTTTCTATTGAAAACATAGCATCTGTAGATTCCGCACAGGAACAAAATTTCTGTAGAGCAGAAACCTATTGTAGATCTTCTGGTCGCACAATTTGGTGTTGGGCTCGAGGAGGTAGAGACACGACCTGCAGAAGTCAAAACGGGTACCAGGTTTTCTGTGAAGTCTGGGGAGATAGATACGACTCTGCTGTTGCTTACTGTCCTTAAAGAACAATAAAAATGAGTTCGTCCAAGAGTTCCTTGGGCGAACTATGTGTTATCTTGAAATTTTTTTCTCTGCCTCATATTCTTGTGAATCTGTTTCCATCTTTTTTTTGTATTAGATTCAAGTGACTTATCAAGTTTGCGAGCTGTATACGCGAGTTCTTTTTGGAGTTTTTTAAAATTATTAAAACTTTCTTTTGAGAGTGTACCTTTAGTGAGTGCTTTTTGAATTGCACAATTTGGCTCGGATTCATGCTTGCAATCTGCAAATCGGCAAGACTTTGAAAGCATTTCGATTTCGCTAAAAACAACATTGAGATCTTCTTCTGTTCCAACAACTTGAATTTCTCTTAATCCGGGAGTGTCAATTATAACTCCACCAAATTGGGCTAAAAACATCTCTCTTGATGTGGTGGTATGTCTTCCCTTGCTGTCGCCATCACGAATGGTTTGTGTTTCTTGAATATTCTTTCCAATGAGATGGTTGATCAGAGTCGATTTTCCAACTCCGGATGACCCTACAACAAGTACAGTTGTTCCTGCTTTGAGATAAGGTTTTAACTCATCAAAGCCTTCTTTTTTGAGTGTGCTGACCGTAGAGACTGGAATGTTGGGTAGAGCGTTTCTAATTTGGCGGGTATAGATCTCAACATCTTGGCAAAGATCAGATTTTGTTAAAAGAATAACGGGCTGAATTCCCCCGTTTTGAGTTAAAACAAGGTATCTTTGAATACGAGAGAGGCTAAACTCTTGGTTAGCAGATGTTGCAATAAAAATGATATCTATATTTGAAGCAATCACCTGTTCGGAGATTTTGGAGCCAGGGGCCAGTCGGGAAAGAAATGTTTTTCGAGGCAAAACACTAAGCAAAAGGCTTGAGAGTTTGTTGTTTTCATCTAAGTAAGGGGGCGTGACTTTTACCCAATCCCCGACACTGGGGTTGGGGGGATTGTCTTGATTTTCAAATTTCCCTGAATTTTGTAATCTTAATTCACCTAAGTGAGAGACGGCTAAGTACTCGCTGCGGTGTACGGCGGTGAGGCGCGCGAGGACTTCATTTTCATCTAAATGACTTTCTAGAACACTGTTCCATCCATAAGGAGTTAGGTTTACCAAGAGATTGTCTTTTGAATTCATGAAAGGCTAGTTACCACAGGATTAAAATTTTTTACTATTTATACTTAAAGATTGAATTTCCTATAAATGTGTTGGCAAAGTGTTTGCAACTAGTTGAGCATATGTGTCGTCGAGACACCAATAAGGGGGAAAAATGAAAAAGAGTACGATAAAAGGATTGGTTTTGAGCGTTCTGGCGCTTGCTATGTATTCAAACGCTGGTGCCACTTCGACACTTCAGTCCATAGACAAGGTCCAACTTGGGGTCCATATCAATGGGAATTTTTCAACTCATCGCCCTGGTTCAACAATTGAAATTGAAGAAGGCGATGACTTCCATGTTCTTTTGAGAGGAATGCCTGGAAAGGTCAGACTTAAACCGTATTGGAGTGCATCAGGTAATGGCTTACATGTTACACGTGGTGACGGTAACGAGTTACCAAGAAACAAGCCCCATTATAATGCTGCGATATTTAATGCAGGAGTTGGAATGGCTGTGATTTCATTTAATGCAGTTGAAGATGTGGTTCCTGCGCATTTGCGTTCGGGAAGTATCACAATCATATCAAAATCTAAAATTGACGTTGCAAGAGTTCGTCAGTTGAATTCACGTTTGCGCTCTCAAGCACTGTATTTAGATTCAGCAGTTCGTGAAGAGCTTTCACGTGCAACAAGGGTACTGAGTGATATTCGAGACTTGATGACATACTCAGATTATTTGGACTCTGAACTTTTGAGATCCAATGTTGATATTGACACTGTTGAATCTTATATGGACTCAATGGAGCGGCTGGCTTCTAGTGTTTATTATGGTGTACAGAATGATCGGCGTGCGAGTTATAGACTGATAGAGCGTGCTCGATCGTTGTATGACTTATCCATTGAATTATCGAGTTCAATAGACTGATAGGTTGAAACAAATTTTTCTTTTCTAAAAAAGGTCGGCTTCAGTTTGAACCGACTTTTTTTTTAAGTTCCACAAAATGTGTGTTCTATGACTTCATTTTTTTGGGGTGGGGAGGCAAAGGCTTCAAAGCCCTCTCTTTTGGTAAAGGGATCTTTTAAAACCTCATTTAATTCATTAAAAAAAGTGTAATCTTTATTCTCAGCTTGGTTTATGCACTTTTCAACAATGTGGTTTCTTGCAATATAGATTGGGTTTTTGGAATCCATCAAAGCCATAGATTTGGAAATATGAGTATTTTGATCGCTTAGACGTCTTTTCCAAGCCAAGTAAAACGTTTCAAACTCATCAGTTTTTGGAAAAACCTTACTTGAGTCATCTTTAAGTAGTTCAGAAAGGTTTCTGAAACTGTGAGTGAAATCGAGCTTTTCTTTTTGTAAGTACAGCAAAAACATATCGATGATATCAGAATCTTCGTTAGAGGGCTCTTGAATTCCAAGTTTATTCCCCATCAATTGAATCCATGATTTATTGAATTCGGAAGTAAAAGTTTCAGTAATTGAATTCAAATCTTCATCAGCAAGTACTGAGAGTGAGTCTTTCAATCGCTCTAAATTCCAAACAGCAACAGAGGGTTGATTATGAAAAGCGTATCTTCCATGTCTGTCAATTGAACTAAAGACTTTATCAAATCGAAAGTCGTCCATAAATGCACATGGACCAAAATCAATTGTAAACCCTCCTATTGATGTATTGTCTGTATTCATAACTCCATGGATAAATCCAATCGACATCCATTTTGCTATGAGTTGAGCGGTTTTGATAGTAACGGCATTTAAAAAATCATTGGCAGGAGATTTGGTACTTACTAGATGAGGGTAGTGTCTCTCAATTGAGTAATTGAGAAGTTTTTCTAAACTTTCTTTGTCACCTTGATATGCAAAATACTCAAAAGTTCCAATTCGGATGTGACTTTCAGCAACTCGAGTAAAAATTGCTCCAGGGTGAGTGCGTTGGCGAGTAATAGTCTCTCCGGTTTCAACAGCTGCAAGGGCACGGGTAGTTGGAACATCCATTTTGTACATAAACTCAGATAAGATATATTCGCGTATTACGGGGCCGACGGGGGACTTTCCATCTCCACCTCTAGAAAAGGGAGTGGGGCCGGAACCTTTGAGTTGTAGGTCGTAGGTTTTTTTGTCTTTCGCAAGAGTGTCTCCAAGTAAGAGTGCTCGGCCATCTCCGAGTTGAGGAACAAAGTGACCAAATTGGTGTCCAGCATATACAATTGCGATTGGTTTGGAGTTTTTCAGCTGAGTTTGTCCAGAAAATAACCTGGCCAGTTCTTGTTCAGGCGTGTTCTTTAAATCAAGGTTTAAGAAGTCTGCAAGCTCATGATTGAATTGTATCAATTGAGGTTTGGGTATTTTATCTGCTTGAGATTTTTTATAAAACCTTGTGGAAAGCTTTTGATATGTATGATTCACCAATGACATTCCTTTTAGGGGGCTTTTTTACAAATTGTAGAAAGCATTCAACCATAAGATTTGGGTTTTAGAAAGAATGGATTTGAATAGTTCACATAATCTGTTATGAGATCTCTGTAATATTTACGAGAGGAGAAGGTTTGGCAAATAAAGAACGAATAGACGGGAAATGTTTATGTGGTGCTGTTCAGATTACGGCAACTCCGCAATTGAAACATTTGGGTGCGTGTCACTGTACCACTTGTCGTACCTGGGGTGGTGGCCCTTTTTTTGCTGTGGATTGTGGGACTGAAATTGAAATCAAGGGACAAAAAGATATTCAGGTTTACAATTCTTCGGATTGGGCTGAAAGAGGTTTTTGTAAATCATGTGGGACTCACCTTTTTTATCGCTTGAAAGAAAGTGGGCAGTACATTGTGTCTGCTGGAATTTATATTGAAAAAACCTTCGAGTTTGACCATCAAGTCTTTATTGATGAAAAACCTGAGTATTATGAGTTTTCAAATCAAACACAAAATATGACAGGTCCAGAGGTTTTTGCAAAATATTCTGGCAACTGAGAGGTGAGCATGAAACCAGTGATTAATATGGATGAGCTTACAGAGTTTCATTCTCATGAGAGAGGGAAGTTTCAGAGCAGTTATGCCCTGATAGGTGAAAAAATTGGTGCAAAAAAACTGGGATACTCACTCACTGTAGTGCCTCCAGGTAAAATGGTATGTCCATTTCACAACCATTGGATCAATGAAGAGATGTTTTTTATTTTAGAGGGTGAAGGGAAGTTGAGATTTGGTGACAGTGAATACCCTGTTCGGAAAAATGATTTTATTGCATGCCCTCCTGGTGGGCGAGAGGTTGCTCATCAGATTGTCAATACGGGTAGTGAAGACCTGAAGTACATTTCCTTGAGTACAATGGAACAAAAAGAGATCGTTGAATACCCTGATTCCAATAAGGTGATGTCTATGGTTGGGGACTTTGAAAACTTGGATTTCAAGCACATTTCAAAAATGGATAATAAAACTGATTATTTTGAGGGTGAAGAGTGAAGACGGGCCTTAAATTTCTAAGAGCTCTGTGTGTCTTGAAATTGCAGTGGGCCGAGTTCCGTTAGGTTTTCCTTGTCTACAGTGGCCGTTGTTTTTGTCCCACTTGCTGGCCCCCCATCCCTGATGACTCGGTTGTAGAGAGAGAGTTTTGGGTCAAAAATAAATTTCCAAACAAGAGCAGTGAGAGAACTGTGTGAGCGCAGAGAGTCGTAAATTTCAGGTGCCGCTTTTTTGATTTTAGGTAAGTTGATCCAAGGAACATACATGAGATCATGGTGTTCATTGTGATATCCCACATTGAGAGAGAGAATGTTGAGCGGACCGTAATAGGAATATGTTTCTTGGTTAGGGTGAAAAACAAAGTGTTCTTGTATCCATCGGCCACCTAAGGGGTGAAGTCCAATTGAAAAGTAAAGAGAAACAGCAAGATACAAAAGTGAATTCCAGCCTCCAAAGTAAACAATCAGAATATTGAATCCTAATGTGGTAAAAAGATTGAAAATTCCCCAGCTTGTAAAAAGTGGAACTTTATTGAGCCTGATAGGTCTAAAAACACCTTCAATAATTGAAAAGTTGGCAAGCCAAAGGGCTTTTTTCCACCAAGAGTTTCCAACGGTTTTTGCCTCTTTTGTACCAGGAAGGTCTGCATCCCAGTTGAGATCTCCTTGAAATCGATGGTGGAGAAGGTGGTACTCACGAAATGCAATAGCAGAGGGGACAAAGCCAACTAAGTTTATAAAAATTGAAAACAATCTATTGTGTATTTTCTTTTTAAAAACAAGATCGTGGGCACATTCGTGTATCAGAACAAAAAGTGTATGTTGAAAAAATGCCCCAAGACATAAAGCTAAAATGAGTGAAAGCCAGATGCTTTGGTCGCGAACATGCCAGGCAATAAGGGTGTGGAGGGTAACTATGAGTGCTCCAATTGGGAGGGAGATAAGAGTTGGTCCAAATAGTTCTTTTACTTCCGGGTGGTTTTTTAACAATATGCGAGTTCTTTCGCGATGTGGATCTTTGTAATTCACTTTTATAAAGTTCATATGCGTTTTGAAAGCCTCTCTAGGTATCTTGTGGGCATTTGCTGTCAAAAGGTGCTGATTTTATACTCAGAATAGGGCTAGTATTCAAGAAATGGGTATTTCAAAAAACTTAAAAAATGAAATTCGAGAAATACTGAAGAATTTGGAACAGAGCCTCTTAGTCGGAATCTCCTCTCTTGTGTCTTGCGCTTGATAGCAAAGCGTAACTGACGGCCTGTGTCGCAGACATCAGAGCCACAAAGCTTGAATTTGTTGATGGCAGTTCCCTGTGTTTGGTAGAAGTAGAGGTTCAATGATCAACAATATTCCTGGGATGAGAAATGGCACAATCACGAATTATTTATACAAAAACCGACGAAGCACCAGCATTGGCAACACAGTCTTTTTTGCCAATTATTCGTAAATTTGCAAGTGCCGCGGGAATTGAGGTTGAACTTAAAGATATCTCATTGGCGGGAAGAATACTAGCTCACTTTCCAGAAGATTTGACGGAAGCACAGAGGCAGCCAGATGCTCTGTCGGAACTTGGGGAGCTTGCTAAATCACCAGAAGCAAATATTATCAAACTTCCCAATATCAGTGCATCCATTCCTCAATTGAAAGCGGCTATTTCTGAACTTCAATCTCAGGGTTATAAAATACCCAGTTATCCAGAAGAGCCAAGTGGCGCAAAAGAGGAAGAGGTTCGTGCGCGGTATGCAAAAGTCTTGGGAAGTGCTGTGAACCCCGTACTTAGAGAGGGAAACTCAGACCGAAGAGTTGCAGCTCCTGTGAAGCAATATGCAAAAGACAACCCTCACTCAATGGGTGCTTGGTCAGAAAAATCAAAATCTCATGTTGCCTCAATGGAAAGTGGTGATTTTTATGGGAGCGAAAAATCTGTTGTTGTTAAAGGTGACACAGAATATTCGATAGAATTTATAAACTCTGCAGGAGAAAAGAGAACTCTCAAGGACTCTAGCCCGCTTTTGGAATCTGAAGTGATTGATGCTTCTGTGATGAGACAAAGGTCTTTAAGTGAATTTTTGGAAAAGGAAATTGAATCTGCAAAAAAAGAAAATGTTCTCTTCTCGATTCATATGAAAGCTACGATGATGAAGGTGTCGGATCCAATTATTTTTGGAGAAGCAGTGAAGGTTTTTTTTAAACCTGTTTTTGAAAAATACAAAGATACGTTTGATACAATTGGTGTTGATGCCAGAAACGGTCTTGGTGATGTTCTAAATAAGATTCAAAATCTACCAGAAAATAAAAGAGAGGAAATTGAGGAGGATATCTCTGAGTGTTATGTGAATGGTCCATCTCTTGCTATGGTGGATTCAGACAGGGGAATCACAAACCTTCATGTACCAAGTGATGTTATCATTGATGCCTCAATGCCAGCAGCTATTCGTACATCTGGTCAAATGTGGAATGCTGAAGGAAAACTGCAAGATATGAAAGCTGTGATACCAGACCGTTGTTATTCAGGTGTTTATGCTGAAACCATTTCGTTTTGTAAAAGAAATGGAGCATTTGATGTGAAAACAATGGGGAGTGTGTCTAACGTTGGTCTTATGGCAAAAAAAGCTGAAGAGTATGGATCACACGATAAGACATTTTGGATACAAGAAGCAGGTAAGGTACAGGTTGTAGATAAGTCCGGAGAGGTGCTGATTGAACATGATGTGGAAGTTGGTGACATCTGGAGAATGTGTCAAACAAAAGACGTTGCCATTCAAGATTGGATAAGGTTAGCGACTCAGAGAGCTCGAGCAACGGGTTCACCTGCAATCTTTTGGCTTGATGAAGCCCGAGCTCATGATCGTAACCTGATTGAAAAAGTAAAAGGAGCTTTGGAGAACTTAGATACAAGTGATCTTGAAGTAAAAATTCTCTCCCCTGTTGAGGCAGTAAAATACACTCTTGAAAGGGTGAAGAATGGGGAGGATACAATTTCTGTAACAGGTAATGTTCTTAGAGATTATCTAACAGATTTATTTCCTATTCTAGAACTTGGAACAAGTGCTAAAATGCTTTCAATCGTTCCACTTTTAGCTGGAGGAGGGCTTTATGAAACTGGTGCTGGGGGCTCTGCACCCAAGCATGTTCAGCAATTTGTAAAAGAAAACCATTTGCGTTGGGATTCACTTGGTGAGTTTTTAGCTCTTGCCGTCTCATTAGAAGATATCGGAAAAGAAAACGATAAGGCTGTGATTCTTGCTAAGGCTCTTGATGAAGCCAATGGTCAGTTTTTAAAGATGGATAAGTCCCCGTCTCGCAAAGTGGGTGAGTTGGATAATCGTGGCAGTCATTTTTATCTAGCACTTTATTGGGCACAGGCCCTGGCGACACAAAATGAAAATACTGAATTAAAGGGAGCGTTTTCTGAATTGGCCAAAAACCTTGAAGAAAACGAATCAAAAATCATTGAAGAGCTCAACTCTGTCCAAGGGCATTCAGTGGACATGGGAGGATACTATCACCCCAATGATGAGAGGGTCAGAAAAGCTATGAGACCAAGTGCGACTTTGAATTCGCTTATAGGTTGAGTTTTTTGAAAAAATTATTTGTCCTAGCTACAGGTGGAACAATAGAAAAAACCTACAACGAGCAAGGTGGGTATATTGAAAATAAAGTTTCTCTTGTAAAGCCAAGACTTTTGAAGCACTTAAGGCTTCCACACCTGGAAGTGGATGTTATCAAAGTTATGTCAAAAGACTCTCTTGACATGAATGATGTCGATCGAGAAAAAATTCGCTCTAAAATTGAATCGTTGAATCACTTTGGTTCACCTATTATTGTCATTCATGGAACTGACACAATGGAAGTTTCTGCAAAATATTGTTTTGAGATGTATCCAGAGGTTGATGTTCCAGTTGTATTTACAGGTGCTATGAAGCCTGCTGGATTTAGCGACTCAGATGCTATACAAAACTTCACTGAAGCTTTGTATGCAAGCCAAATTGTATCAAAGGGATATTATATCTCATTCCATGGACAATTATTCAATGTTCCAAATGTAAGAAAAAATAAAGAGCTTGGGACTTTTGAAATTCTATAGAAAGTGGATCAAAGGCCAACACTGTTGTAGACCCATTTCAAAATGGATGCGAGATTTTAAAAATAAAGAACTACTATAATTACACTATTTTGCCCAATTGTCTTTGAGCGTAATTGTACGATTGAAAACGAATTGATCATCATTTGATGTTTTGGAATCTAAAACAAAGTAGCCAAGTCTTTCAAACTGAAAGGGGGATTCAGACTTCATATCAAGAAAGCTTTTTTCAATCAAACCATCATTGATAGTGACAAGTGAATTTTTGTTTAAAAAATTTCGATAATCTTCATCTTTGTTTCCGAGGGGGTTTTCTACAGAAAACAGGCGGTCATAGAGATGTACGTTTGCTTTTATGTGATCTTTTCCATCGACCCAATGAACAATACCCTTTATCTTGCGTCCGTCTGAGGGTTTTTTTCCACCCTTGGTTTCTGGAAAATATTGGCATCTTAACTCAATAACCTCTCCCTTTTCGTCCTTGATAACTTCGTCACATCGAAGGACATAGGCATACCGTAAACGAACTTCTCCGCCTGGACTGAGTCGGTGATACTTGGGTGGGGGGGTCTCCATAAAATCAGATCTTTCAATATAGATTGTATTTGAAAATGGGATCTTTCTTTTGCCAAGGTCGGGATTTTTGGGGTTGATAGATCCTTCAAGAATTTCGGAGTCATTCAAATTTGTGATAACAACTTTTATGGGGTCGAGAACAGCCATGACTCTGTTAGCAGTTTCATCCAGGTTTTCACGTATACAACTTTCAAGAGTACTGAGCGCGATGATTGAGTTTTTTCGAGTTACGCCAATTCTACTACAAAATTCACGAATTGCCGAAGCTGGATATCCTCGACGCTTCATTCCTCGAATTGTCGGCATGCGGGGATCATCCCAGCCATCGACATGGTTTTCTTTTACAAGTTCAAGTAATTTTCTTTTACTCATAACGGTATAATCTAAATTCAATCGTGCAAATTCATACTGTCTGGGTTTTGAGGGGACAGATAGGTTTTCAATGAACCATTCATAGAGTGGGCGGTGATCCTCAAACTCAAGTGTACAAATGGAGTGAGTGACATTTTCAATGGCATCTTCTTGGCCATGAGCAAAGTCATACATCGGATAAATGACCCACTTGTCCCCAGTTCGAGGATGTTCAGATTTTCGGACTCGATAAAGTATAGGGTCACGAAAATTCATGTTAGGTGATTTCATATCAATTTTTGCTCGAAGAACAGCCTCTCCTTCTTCAAATCCACCAGACTTCATTTTTTCAAATAGAGTTAGATTTTCTTCAACTGAGCGATTTCGAAATGGACTGTTTTTTCCGGGGTCTTTAAGAGAGCCACGATTGGCTCTTATTTCCTCGATGCTCTGTTCATCTACATAGGCAAGGTTTTTCTCAATCAATTCAAGAGCCCATTTATACAACTGTTCAAAATAATCAGAGGCAAAGAATAAGTTTTTACCCCAATCAAAACCAAGCCATTTTACATCTTCTTGTATCGCTTTTATATATTCTTCTTCTTCAGTGTCGGGATTTGTGTCATCAAATCTTAGATGACATTGCCCGCCAAATTCTTCTGCAAGGCCGAAGTTCAAACATATAGATTTGGTGTGGCCTATATGAAGGTATCCATTGGGTTCAGGAGGGAAGCGTGTAATAACAGTATTGTTTTTTACACGGTTTTGCTCGAGGTCCGCCTTAATAATATGTGAAAGAAAGTTATTCGACTTTTTTTTCTCTGTCATAGCAATTGAACATTATATCGTGTCATAGGGCTTCGCAAGAAAAATGCTACAGATATTCACACTCTAGAGCCAGTAGAAAGATCAGATTGAATATGAAATGTATAAAAATTGGTAAAAGAATGTTTTTGTACTTTTCATACAAAAACCCAAGCAGAGCTCCGAGTATAAACGTATAGGCTACCTGAAAAATCAAAAATGGACGATACATGTCAGGAGTATGAAGCAGGGAATAGGCGTGTGAAACAGAGAAGATGAGCCCTGAGAAAAATACAATATGTGTTCTGTTTTGAGTTAAGGATCGATAAACACGATGGAAAGCGCCTCGAAATAAAAGCTCTTCAATTATAGGTGCAAAAATAATAAGTTTGTATTCGTACCCGGAAATGAATTTAAAGGGAGTTACAAATCCAGCGATGTAAATCATTCCAATGCATATAACCGAAAAAACTGTGGCTCCAAGAGAATATCTTAAAAGATCCTTTGTGGGTACAGAGTTGAATTCCTTTGACTTCATGAGGCTCAAGATGATGAGAGAGAAAAGGAGATCAAATATCAGGTAAGTTGGAAAAATTCCAAAAAGCTCATAATCTGGCCAGGGTATAAACCATGAGGCGCTAAAGTATATGGGAATCAGTACGATTTTTAGTATGGGTGAATTCATTGTTTTTGAGAATAGCAATGAAAATTCAGACACTCAAGAGCGAGGTAACTTACCTGGACTTAGTCCCCATTCTTTGATGATCTCAACTTCATTTTCAGGTGACGTGGATTTTTTAAATTTTGCTCCTCGTCTTCCTTTAACAACAGCTTCGCATTCAGGCCAAGTTTTATGTCTTTTGAGCTCGCCGTTTACATAGCTTAAGTAAGAGTGAGCTTTTTTCTTTGGTTCATTAGAGGATTTCATTGGGGGTAACGAAAGATCTTCAGGGATATCATGTATCGGGATTGAATAATCAAGGAGTGTGCCTGAAAAAAGTGGTACAAATTTCTTTTTTGAATAAGAAACTGCAATCTCATCACATCTTTCGTTTCCGGGAACATTTGTATGACCACGTACATATTTCCATTCCACTTTCCCAGTAGATTTTCGATTTAAAACATTTCTTTCAAGTTCTTTCCAAAAATCAATATTATTTACAGGATTTCCTTCAGCAGTTGTCCATCCTCTTTTTTTCCATCCCCAAATCCATTGGGTGATACCTCGAATGACATAGGTGGAATCTGTTAGCACCCAAACATCTCCCTTTTCACCTTCAATGAACTTCAGTGCTTTGGAGACAGCCAGAATTTCCATTTGATTGTTTGTGGTTGAAGACATGCCTCCGCCGAGTTCACTGACCCGTCCATCAGGAAAAACAATGACAGATCCGTATCCACCAGGGCCTGGATTGCCGGAACATGCCCCGTCGGTAAAAATAAGTATTTTCTCTAGGAAGTTTTCACTCATACAGTGGCAATTCTATAGTTCACCTAACTTTGATGCAATGACCAGGCGTAACAAACTCCTTCTCAGGGTTTTTAAATGTTCTCTTGATATCTTTATGTTAAAAGAGTGTGGGAGATAAAATGAAAGTACTGATCACCGGAGCATCAGGCCTTGTTGGAATGGAATTGTCGAAGCTTTTGTTGAAGCAGGGTCATAGCATTGTTGCAACGGGTAGAAGTGATGAAGCAAAGTTTCGGAAAAAATTTTTCCTACCTTGTGAATACTATCAATGGCTTGATCCCAAAAACACAGAGCCACCAGTTTCGGTTTTAAACGTTGATGCGGCAATCCATTTGATGGGTGAGAATTTGGCAGCAAGGCGTTGGACAAAGAATGTTAAGAAGGAGCTTTATGACTCTCGTATACTGAGCACTCGCAATCTTGTTTCGGCTTTAAATAAATCTGAAAAATGTAAAACCTTGATTTCAGCTTCAGCAATTGGAATTTATGGAGATCAAGGAGATAGGCCTTTGAATGAAGGTAGTGCTACGACTCGGGGAGATTTTTTAGGAGACCTATGTAACAAATGGGAAGAAGAGGCGAAATCTTTTAAGGGGCATACGTGTACTCCAAGAATTGGTGTGGTGTTGTCTTCCAAGGGAGGTGCTATCGAAGAAATGACTCCTATTTTTCAAAATGGCCTTGGTGGGGCATTGGGTTCAGGAGAACAATGGATGAGTTGGATTCATTTAACAGATTTGATCCGTCTGTTGGATCACCTTTTGAAAAATCCTGTTGAAATTTTAAATGCAGTGGCTCCCCATCCCGTTCAAAATATAGAGTTTACGAAAAACTTAAATATGGCTTTGCGAGTGCGGGGTTTTTTACCCGTTCCTAAGGCGATTTTAAAATTGATAAAAGGAGAGATGTCAAAAATTGTTTTAGCTTCTCATAGGGTTGAGTCTAAAAACCTTAAGGGCTTTGATTTTCTATATCCCAAACTGGAGATAGCTTTGTCTGAGATTTTTGATTGGGTGGGTGATAAGAACGATCGAATGTTTTATTCAGAAACGTGGGTGCCTTCAAGATTATCTGACGTGTTTTCGTTCTTTTCCAATGAAAAAAATTTAGAGAAAATAACACCTGAGTTTTTAACTTTTAAAGTATTGAATAAATCAACAGATCAAATTCAAGAGGGAACTAAAATTTCTTATAAACTAAAAATTCATGGCTTTCCGGTAAAGTGGAAGTCCCAAATTACCAATTGGTCTCCTGATGAGAAATTTCAAGACACACAATCGAGTGGTCCATATAAAAAGTGGGAACATTCACATGAGTTCCAAAGCCTTGCTGAGGGAACTTCGGTAACGGATAAAGTTGTGTATCAATTGCCCTTAGCTGGCTTTGGAGGAAATTTTGCCAATTGGTTTATTCGAAAGGATATTTGTAAAATATTTGACTATAGAACTCGTATTATAAACGAGGAATTTGGATAAAGACAGCGAAAGCTTTTATTTGTATCGGGGGATGAATGGATGTCAATAATATCAAATCTGAAGTAAGACGGGTCAATGGGTACTTAAAAGAAGTGACCACGTTCTTTGATGCTTCTGGAAAACCAATTTCTCATATAATGAATCCACTAATGGTGGAGTTAAAGCCACGTGATATTCTTCAAATTATGATTGGTTCGTTGCTTATGGCGACTCCTCTTAGTTTTACAGAAGAGGTTTGGATCATAAGTAAAGAGTTGAGTGATCAAAAAATTATACTAATGAGTTTGGTATCATCTTTGACGGTAACCCTCTTCATTTATTTTAATTTTTACCGTGGCAGGTTGAAGGGAAATATAATTCAGTTTATAAAACGAATTCTTGCCACGTATATTATTACCCTATTGAGTGCCTCGATGATTCTTCTGCTGATTGACAAATTACCAATATTTACAGATTTAAATTTGGCTATACGGCGATCTGTTATTGTGGGATTGCCTTCTGTATTTGCAGCGACTTTGAGTGATTATTTAAAGTAATAAACCAACTTCTAAATTCTACAGGACGAACTGGCTCAGTTCGTCCTGTTTATCGATCTACAAACTAGAGACGTTTGTATTACCTTTTGCGATGTGAAGCTCAACTGTTACCTTTACTTTATCAGAGATCATTTTGTCTCCAAGATTGTCGAAGAACTTTCCGGACCCGTATTTGATTCCAAAATCTGTTCGATCAAAAACAAGATCTGCTTTTATCACATGTGTTTTTGGTGTTTCTTTTACAGTGGATGCAGTAAAGTCGATTTTTTTGGTTTCACCTTTGATAGTGAGTTCTCCTTTTCCTTTAAACTGACCACTTTTCAGAGATTGAATTTCTGTGACTTTCAATGAGCTTGTCTTGTGTTTTTTTACTCCAAAAAAGTCGTCAGATTTTAGGTGCCCAACAAGTTTGGCATTCCATTTTGGATCTGTGAGATCTGTGTTTGTAATTGTGGACATATCTATGACTACATTTGCAGATTTCGGTGTATCTTTTAAGTAATCAACACTTGCAGATTGAATTTTAACTTCACCTGTGTGAGTACTTCCGACAACTTTAGACCCTTTCCAGGTGGCCTTACTTTTGTTAAGATCTACATTTGATCCGAAAGCAATGGTACTAAGTGTAAGCGTAAAAACTAATATTCCTACCTTTAACATGTCTATCTCCTTTTTAATGAATCACTGTATACCAGAGGTTTCTCTGGAAATGATCAAATATTATTTATGTTTCAATGGCTCAAGCGTTTTAATTTGTACCTATCCTTAACGATTTATAAATAGCGCCATACCCCAGCCCCCCGTGTCATTTGAGCTTTTGTTTACACTGGAATAACTCGTGTATTTTTATCTTCGCTAAGATCTTGAGGAATACTTAGGCGTATTTCATTTACTAACGCATCAATAATAGCCTTTTTTAAAATAGAGCGACTGTGGACAAAACTCACCTCTCGAGTTGGGGTAGGGTCTTGGAAATGTCTGATATGATCCTTATACTCTCGTTTGGAAAGATTTCGTGAAGCAAGATCAGGAATGAGTGTGTAACCACTTCCCCTTTTTATAAGATTCATTAAGGTTTCTATGCTTCCGCTTTGAAAGCTGACATTTCTAAGGTTTTGCATATTTTGTTGAGACGTACAAATTTTTAGTATTTGATCACGGAAGCAGTGACCTTCACTTAAAAGCCAAACAGATTCACTTTCTAAGTCAGATTCAGAAATTTGATTTTTCTCTCGAAGCAAACTGTTTTTAGAGAGATAAATTTTAAATGGCTCATTGAAAAGAGGAATTTCTTGAATTCCTTTTTCTAAAAGAGGCGTAACGAGTATAGCTCCATCGAGTTCATCTTTCTCAAGTTTTGTTATGATGTCTTTTGTTTGAAGTTCATGAATGTCGAGTTTTACTAGAGGATAGGTTTTTGAAAATGATTCTATGAATAGAGGTAAAATATAAGGAGAAAGTGTTGGTATTATGCCAAGAGAGAAATCACCTAAAATTTGTCCATCTTGCGGAATAAGATCAAAGAGATGTTTGTACTCCCTTAGTATTGTTCGTGCTTGTAAGATAATTTTTTCACCTTCGCGTGTTGTTAAAATTGGTTTCTTTGTTCTATCAAAAATTGTAACTCCAAGTTCTTCTTCAACTTTCTGAACTTGTGCAGAAAGTGAGGGTTGTGAAACATTTCGACTCTCGGCGGCTCGTCCAAAGTGTTTTTCCTTGTCAACGGCGAGAACATATTCAAGTTGAGTGAGTGTTGGCATCTCTTATCCCTTATCTAATTGGAGGATCCTGGCACCGGAACAATTCGTGTTTGGAGCTGGAGTCAATTTTCTTGGCAGCATCACGAAGTGCGGTGCGCAAACCTTCTTCAGTTACAGGATGGTAAAATGGGAGTTTCAATGCTTCATATACATCTAGGTTAAGCGATATAGCCCAAGAAATAAGATGTGCAATGTGTTCACCATCGGGTGCCATCATTTCTGCACCTAAAATTTTTCCATCGTGTTTATTTGCATAGATATGTAGTTTTCCAATTTCTTTTAGTTTTACAATACTTCGACCCTGTCCTTCAAAACTGACAGAGCCTGTAATAAAATCGACGTCTTCTTGTAGAAGCTGATTGTGTCTTTTGCCAACAGTAGCAATATTGGGATCAGAGAACGTAATCCCTAGGGGTGTTCGTCTTTTGAAGCATGTTGTGTTGTCATGAACAGAGTTATGACCTGCAATAACCCCTTCGTCTGCAGCTTCGTGAAGTAGTGGTCGATCGCCGTTGACGTCACCTGGAAGAAAAATATGGTTGGCACTTTTAAGTGCAAGTGTATTGATATCAACTTCAGGTAATCCTCTTTCATTAAGTGGCACACCTATATTCTCAATTCCAAGGTTGTCGATGTTGGGCTTTCGTCCAACGGAGATGAGAGCTTTTTCTACATGGATAACTTTGTTGCCCACTTGGATTTCAAGTTGATTGTCTTTGTTTATTCCAATGAGCTCGGCCCCGTTAAAATGAATTGGCATTTCTTCAGAAAGTTTTTTGAAAATATATTCTTGAAGTTCTGGTTCGGTTACTCCACCAATAGATTTTCCAACCGTGATTGGTACAACATCTATACCAATACGGTGAAGAGCTTGTCCTAACTCAATACCGATAACCCCAAGTCCAATCACGGCAAGAGATTTGGGTAGTGTTTCGAGTTCAAAAATTTCGTTTGTATCAATAAGATGACTTTTAAAGTCGATCCATTTGGGAGGAACAATTGGTCTTGAGCCAGTTGCCACAATAATTTTATCAGCTGAAACAGTTTCATTTCCAATTTTTAATTGATTTGGGTTTACAAAATAAGCACGTCCTCTTACGAGTTTGTCCTTCCATTCCTCTCCCCCTTCAGTCACACCTCGCACAAATCGATCCCTAAGTGATCGAACGTGACTCATAACTTTTTGAGAATCGACTTGTATCAATTCTCCTCCTTGAATGCCCTGTTCAGACAATTTGAATCTTCTATGGTAGTCATTTGCCACCTGTATCAAGACTTTGGAGGGCATGCAGCCCACTCGGGCACAAGTTGTGCCCAATGGACCATCATCTACGACAATATAATTGTCTGTTTTTCTAGAGACTTCTCTCCTTGCGGTAAGGCCCGAAGTTCCAGCTCCTATAATTACAACGTCGTACTTTTTCATAATCAATTTCCGAGATACTTTTCAAGTTTGTCTGAACCACCAATTCTTTCACCATTGGCAAAGATTTGAGGAACTTTGGTGTCGCCACTTATAGCTATAAGCGTTTTGATTGAATAGTCTTTTCCAAGCACATGTTCTTCGTAACCCCAGCCTTTTTGATTGAGCAGTGATTTTGCTTTAGCACAGTACTCACATCCTTCGCGAGTATAAATAGTCACAGATTTTGGAATTTCAATATTGGGATTAATGTACTTTAAAATAGTTTCAGCATTTGATGTGTCAAATGGATCTCCAGGAACTTCCTTTTCAATAAACATTTTTTCAATCTTTCCATCGTTGACCAACATTGAGTAACGCCAAGATCTTTTTCCAAATCCCAGATCGTTTTTTTCAACCAAGAATCCAAGTTTTTCGCTAAATTCACCATTTCCATCAGGGAGCATTGTGATGTTGGGTGCATTTTGTTCTTTTTGCCACGAATTCATAACAAATGTGTCATTCACTGAAAGACAAATGACATCATCCACACCATTTTCTTTGAATGTGCTGTAAAGCTCATTGTACCTGGGTAAGTGTGTTGAGGAACATGTGGGTGTGTATGCTCCTGGAAGTGCAAAGAGAACAATTTTTTTTCCTTTGAAGAAATCGTCCGTTGTTTTTTCAACCCAGTTGTGTCCTTCCCGAATTTGAAATGTTACATCTGGCACCTGTGAACCAGTTTTATCTTCTAAGCTCATACTGACCTCCTATTTTGTATTTCAGTTGTTTTTTAAGTATCGTCTAGACAAACAATAGTTTCAAATACATATATCATATATAATAATAGTTTTTAACTATTATTAATAACTTGCTTAGAGTGTCTATAAGGTATTAAAACTACTACATAAAATAGAAATTCATGTAGATTGGATGAGGTTTAATAAGCTGATACACTTGTAATATGCGAATTTGGATCTTGATACTGGCCTTTCTAGCTCTTTTTTCTTATTGGAAGTGGGATAGGGATGAGCTGAGCTCTGTTTCTGAAAATGGTGAGAAATTCTCTTCCTTGTCATTGGAAGTTGAGGAGCCTTTTATTCAAGAACAAGAAAAAAAGAAGATAAAATCTAGAGAGTTGATTCTAAAAAAGCCTCTTGCTCAAGTGGATTCAAAAATCAAGACTCAGAAAGAGGTTCCACACTACAAAGTTAAGAGTCGAAAAGATTTGGACTTCCAAGTTGTTAACGGTTGGGCCATCTCTTTTGGGGATGTGTTGTTGGGTAAAGTTCAAACAGAAGCGGGTATTCAGTGGGGGTTAGCAAAGGCGACAATGCCAAGTCTTTGGAAATCCAATGTGATTCCCTATGGAATAGACAGGGGGCTTAAAAATCCAGAAAGAGTTTTAGAAGTTATTCGCTATTTCAATGAAACGACATCAATAAACTTTGTTCCAATTGAGGAAGGTGATGAAGATGCAATTGTTTTTGCACCCTTTGAAGATCATTGTGCTTCTTATTTAGGAAGAGTTGGAGGAAACCAGCCCATTTTTATTTCTGACAAATGTGGATTTCATGAAATTTCTCATGAAATTATGCATGCGCTGGGTTTTATTCATGAACACTCAAGAAACGATCGTGATGAGTATATTGAAGTTGTGTGGGAAAATATAAAACAAGGGTTTGAGACACAGTTTTCTTATGCTCCTGATTTTTTCATGTCGGAGTATCGTGGACGAGAATTCGAATTTGATTATGAATCTGTTATGCTCTATCGACCAATGGCATTTTCAATAGATGCAAGGTCTCCGACATTGAAATCACGAACTGCCGGACAAATACGAATCGATCAAAAAGGACTTAGTCAAAAAGATGTTGCGCGGATCGAATCTATTTATGGTTATTAGAAGGTTTTAAGCGCGATGCAAGTGAAAGTAGGGCAGGAAATGCAAAGAGCGTGAGTGTTGTTGCTCCTGCTAAGCCCCATCCAAGAGAAAGCGCAAGGGGTTGCACAAATGTATCTGTTCCACCAAAGCCATACATAAGTGGTATTAATCCAACAAGGGTGGTGATTGTCGTAATTATAATGGGTCTAAGTCTTCGAACAGCTGCCTGAACAATGGCATCATGAAGAGTTTCACCATCTTGAAGTCTTTCTTTCAGATAGCTCATCAAAATAATAGAGACATTCACAACAACACCGGAGAGTCCAACAATACCAATGAGGCTCATAAGAGAAAGTTCCATGCCGTGAGCAGCAAGTGCCCAAACAACTCCAACAAGTCCCATTGGAATAGAGAGCAGTACAAGAAAAGGATAGAGAATGGATTGAAATGCAAGACTGATTGTCATAAAAATCATTATAACTGCGAGTAAATAAAGTTTAGCTGTATCGCTTAATGCACGAACTCGATCTCTTTCACCACCGCCTTTTTCTATTCGAATAGTTGGGTTTTCACTTTGCAACTTCTCGATCAACGGTTGGATAAGCTGATTGGCTTCCTTTCCAGTTATGATGTTTTCGTCAACTTCCCCAAAAATAGAAATAGTTCTCAACCCGTTGAGTCTTTGAATAGAAGAGGGGCCAAAATCCTCTTGCACCTTTGTAAAGGCACGTATTGGTATTGGAACTCCTCCAGCTCCTTGAACACGAAGCCCAAGAATATCTTCGGATTTCCACATTCCTTGATGATCGACCCCCACAAGAAGATCCACTTTCTCATTGTTAATGAGCACTTCGTTGGCAACAACTCCGGAAGTTGCTGAGAAAATAGTTTTTGCGATATCCTCAGGGTTTACTCCACTTGAAACTGCGAACAAATCGTTGATTTGGTAGGTATATGTTTTTGTATCTCCATCTAAATCTGTTTCAACACTATGAACCCCATCGATTTGGTTGAGCTTAGATTTAAACTCGTCTGCCAATATCCCGCCCTTTTGAAAATCTCGGGATGCGATTTGAATTTGAATTGGCTTTCCAACAGGTGGGCCGGGTCGATCTATCGTGATAGAGGTTTTATAACCTGTTTTTTTGCTCCATTCTTGTCCAACTCGTCTTATGTCTCTCATAACTTCATCTTCGATTTTAATAAAGTCGTCATCAGAGATGAATTCAATTTCAATCATTCCGAGATGTGATGCGTTCTGGCGACTTCCGCTACGTCCACCAGTTCGTACCTCACCTATAGCTGCAAACATTCCTTCAAATGAATTGCGACTGACTTGTTCTAATTCATTTGAGAGTTCTTTGACGGCGTTGGAAGTTTTCTCAAGTGGTGAGTTTTTGGGAAGTTCGACTCTCATGCTAAAGCCTTGTAACCCGCGTGCAGGAAATAAAGTGAATTTAGAAAACTGTTTTTGTCCCAGAAGGGCAGAGGCCACAAAAATTGTTACCAAAATAAATACGATAATTTTTCTATGCTGAATGCTCCATTCTACGTATTTGGAGTATCGGCTTTCAAGGCTTGAAAAAATATTCTGCCTTTTTGCTCGAGGTTTCATAAGCTCGCTTGAGTGAACGGGTAAAATGACAAGGGCCTCAAAGAGAGAAACCAAAAGCATAGCAATTACTGTTAGGGGTATGATTCTTAAGAATTGTCCAATGATTTCTTTCATAAAAAGTATGGGAAAAAATGCAAAAACAGTGGTTAGAACAGTTGCTGTTACTGGAATAGCAATTTGTTTTACTCCTCTAAGAGCTGCTTCTCTTGAAGAGAGACCATTTTCAATGTGAGAGTAGATATTTTCGCAAACAACAATGGCATCATCCACGAGCATTCCCAAAACTATAATCATTCCAATTAAGACAAGAGTATTTAATGTGTTTCCAAGTAAGAAAATAATGACAATACCACCTAAAAGGGCGACTGGAATTCCAACAGATGTGACAATGGCTGAGCGCCAATCCAAAAAAAGAATTAAAAGAACTATAACAAGTAAAAGTCCAAAAAGGGCATTTTTTGAAACTGTTGACAGTCGATCACGCACTCGTGTGGATTGATCATTATATACTGTGTATTTTAAATTTGAGGGGAAGCCTTTGACATATGTATCGAGCCCAGATTTAATTCGATCCACTGTTTGAATAATATCGGCATTGGGTTTTTTGGTGACAGTTACTAGGACTGCATTTTCTCCCCCATAGAGATTTATTTTTTGAAGATTCTTTAAGTCATATTCAATGCGGGCAACCTTTGAAAGCTCAATAGATTTAAAGGCATCATTGCTTCGAATGACAAAGTTTTTAAGCAACTCTTTGGTGTTATATTCTTTCCCAACGGTTAAGTTTGCAGAAAACTCGTTATTCTCAAGCAACCCACCTGGACGTTTTTTAGACCACTTGGAAAGTCCTGAGATAAGTTCTAATAAAGTGAGGTCATTGACTTCAAGAGACTTTGGGTCTGTTAAAATTTTAAGTTGTAAGTCCTCAAGGCCACTGTAGCTTACACTCTGTACGCCTTCAAACTGTGTAAGGTAGTCTTTGAGTTTTTCCACTTCGAGTTTCAGTTGAAATGGTTCCAGATTCCCAAAGATCGCAAGGCTTATGATTGGAATCGTGGAAGCTTTGATTTCCATAATAAATGGCTCTGTAGCTTCAGAAGGAAGTCCTTTGGTTTCTCCAATTTTTCTACGAAGTTCATCTACGATTTCACCTGGATTGGGATACTCATCATCAATTTGAATTGAAATTGCCCCTGCTCCTGAATAAGAAACAGACCTGTATTCTTCAACTCCATCGACTTCACCAATTTTTTCTTCAATAGGATCAATAAGAAGTTCTTCGACATCTGATGGGGATGCTCCGGGGTAGGAGATTCCAACAGCCACTCTGTTAAAATTGACATTGGGCCGGGCTTCCCTACGTAGGCCTGTAAAAGAAAGAATGCCTACAATAAGAATCACTACAGTCAAGTAGTGGACAAAGAGTCGATGTTTTTGAAGTGCTTCAAAAAAGCCCAAACAGAAGGGTCTCCTCGCAAAATCTATTTAAATGAATACACACCCTAGTATAGGGAGGAATATTTGGCACTTTCTATTTTTGTTTGATCGGAATTACTTGATGAGCTCTTTGAGAGAGGGGAATCTTGGGATTTTAATGTCTCTTTTTAAATGCATTGCATTTAAGGGTTGGGTGAGTGATTTGTTTGCAAGTTGTGCTGTGAAAAGAGCTGCTGAGAAACTGCTCCCTTTTAAAGACTTTGGCGGTTTTATAGCCGTCAACAATTCGTCACCATAGTTGTTGCGTGGGACTAGATTACCATTTTTATCAAGCTCTCCTATAATAAGAGCGTCTTTGACCTGCCCCATGACGGTATCTTGAAGGCGTAACGGAGGGTAATGACTTCCAGAGGCTGCTACAACAAGCATGTTTTTATCAGAAAGTGTATTTAATAGCTCTACAATGGGTTGAAATCCGGCTTTGTATTTCATATTCCAGCTGAGGTGGAGAATTTTGGCATTTTCTTGAACTGCAAGTTTTATGGATTTGAGAAATTGGTCTGGCGTTAAATTTCCGCTTTTTGAATATATGGGAAAACTCACAATTTGAACTGATTTGTCCACATTTTGAAGAATGATATTTTGAACCTGGGTTTCGTGATCAGAATTGGCGCCTGAGTCAAGAAGGGCAATTTTTAATTTTGGCTGTAAAGACTTGGCCGCAGCATAGGGCTGCGGCCAAGCGAGAGTGATAATAAAAGAAAGTTTTAGAATTAACGACATATTCCATGAGTATCATTGTCTTCATAAAACTTGCAATAGTAGCTTTTCCAGTCTTGCGAGAATCCACCAGCCCCAGTTTTGAGAACATTCAGTGCAGATTGTTGATCGTTTTTATCCTGCATTTGATGGATTTCAGAAAGCACCTGTGGATAAAACTTAGCAATGACAGGCCTGGTGTTTTTATTTTTTAAAACTTTCTTAATCGCTCGAAACATTTTGGTTTCTTTCTTTTTGTCCTTGTACCATCTTACAGATGTATCAAGGTCAT
The DNA here is from genome assembly GCA_030427965.1 of Bdellovibrionia bacterium. GTDB lineage: Bacteria > Bdellovibrionota > Bdellovibrionia > Bdellovibrionales > JAUICD01 > JAUICD01. The sequence continues at coordinate 34,773 of JAUICD010000005.1, read as the reverse complement.
CTCCTTTGATTTCAGCTTGAATATCAAAGATTATGCTCGCTATGATTGCTGGATTGGATTTGGAGTCATTTATTTTCTTTTCAAAAGAAGTGGCCGCTTCAAGGAGCTTAGTTAGGAGAAGCTGAATTTTTTCAGTATCAACTACTTCAGATGTAAATCCGAGAGCGAGTGCTCTTCCTGGCTGATCTGTAAGCGGACTAAAAACAACTTGTGAGCCTAGAATAGAATCACCATCTACAAGGATAGGGCGTGCCATAGAATCTAGGGTCAAACCCATTCCGGTTGTATTTAAACCGCTCATTTCAAAGCCTGTAAGAATATCCAACCCTTTAAGAGAAAGAACTTGTGTTCTTTGAGTTTGATCCAATCCCAAGAGGTGTTTTAGATTTTGAGGCAATTCATCAGATGCATTCCAAAAAACGAGATTTCCTCCAGATTTTGCAAAATCAATCAAACTCAGAACACTTGCTTGTGACAACTTTGAAAGCTCACGGCTTGAAATGATGTGAATCACTTTGCCTTTATATTCATTGAGTAGATTGTTTCCAATTTCCCCACCATCAACCCGTATATCATAGGTGTCGAGTTTGGATTTTTGATACAGATCTCGACTTGCTATAACTGAAAGATTTGAACCGAGCAGAAGGCCTTGGGAATTTCTATTTACCTCATGGCGGTATCCAATTGTAAAGTCACGCTCGAGTTTTTTGGCTGCAACGAGTTTGTTATCTGAAACTGAGATTAAGAGATCTGCGGGATCAAAAAATGCTTGGTCGCTTGCGATGACTTTTGTGACAACACTCTCGGATCTACCGACGCGAAGCTCAATACTTTGTGTTGGAGAGTCAATTTCCAATAAATTGGAGTGTGTTGAAAACTCAACTACGACACTCTTTTGAGTTTTACTCACATTGGATAGAGACAGTTCTATCATAGAGCTTTTTCCGGGCTCAATGACAGAGAGTGCATTCTTTAGAGAAATTTCAACAGGGTACTTGATGACAAGTGACTGCCTATTTTGATAAATTTCTCTATTAAGATCTTTTACAGAAAACTTGAGTTGAGCTGTTTCACCAATTTTTAAATTTGGTGAAAGAGTGACTTGGCCAGCAACAGTGACATTTGTTTTGGTCTGTCCACCAATAACTGGAAGAGATGTTTCTCCATTTGTTGACTGGGAAGCTTGAATACCACTATTTGATTTCAATCCAGATTTTGCAATCCATCCAAAGTTCTTCACTGTCAGTGAGATTAAAACTTTCTCTCCTGGAACAAAGAGTCCATCTTTATTTTCATCTGAAATGCTTGATGCAACAAATTCTAATACAGCATTTTGAGTATATTTTTCTGTTGCGCGTTTGATTCCTCGTTCAACTGCTAAGTTTTTCTCACGTTCAATGTTGGACCTGTACCCTTCATCGATTCCCTCATTGAAACCTTTTGCATGGCTGGCAAATTGATTTCCTTCTCTATATCCACGATCCATTTCATCTTGATTTTCTTTGTATTGTTCAAAGGCATAATCATAATAGTATTTTTTGATTCTTTGAAATTCACTCGGATAAGTTTGATCATAAGCCCTTTGGTAGCTTTCTCTATAAGCCTCGTTGTATCCGCGCTCTCTTTCTTGAGGGTAGTCTTGGTTGGCGTAGCGTTGATATGTCTCACTATACACTCTTTCGTAGGCTAAGTTATACGCACGTTCAAAAGCTCGGTTATATTCATAACGTAAATGCTCTCGGTAGCTATAATCATATGATTCCATATAGAAATCTCGAATCATTGGATGAGGATAACGTGGGGGTCTTGGATTGTAGTATCGCCCATCATCATTGAGATCTGAAGTCGACTGTAAACCTTGGAAGTTGTGTGCAAGGTTTTTCGTCGTGACTTCCTTAAGTGGAGCTGAGCGATATTCGGTTTCTTTCTTGTTGTAGGCGCTGGCTTCTAGTGGTTTTGCTTCGGCTCTTGCTTTTTCAAGTCCTGCAACAAGTCCCTCTTTTTTTCCTTGTGCATAGGCCGCACTGTCGTTTGCGGTCTCTTGTCCTCTTTGATATCCGTTTTGATAAGCAACTCTTAGCCCAGCTTGTTGACCTTCAGAGCTTCCTTCCCTTTCGCCATTTATTTGAGCATCCTCTCCTGCTTTCTTAAAACCATCGTCGTGTCCTTTTTCGTTTCCTTCACTTTGTCCCCGTTCATACGAACGTTGTCGTCCCGCTTGGGTTCCAGCGCTTCGACCTTCTCTTTCACCTAACTCAATGCCCTCTGCTGTTCCTCGTTCTTCGCCGACCTCTTGGCCTTCGCGAGTGCCATCGTATTCTCCGTGTCGTTCACCAGTTCGGTTTGCAATGGATTGTGCGTTTTCAATATTTCTACGAACTTGCTGTATCCAATTTTGAGCGTCACGCAATCGAGCTTCTGAGCCCGCTAGGCGAGTTCTTGCCTGTCTCAGGCGATCCACAAGAACATCGAGTTCTCTTTGGGTGGTTTGAATGCTTTGTTGAGTTTGATTTATTTCTCTCTGAACCCGAGGCTTGCTAGCCAATATTGTTTGTATTTCACGTTCTAGTTTTGCAATTTTTTGTTGAATTGTTTGAATACGCGTAGTTTTTAAATTTATTTGATTCTGTGCTTCGGAAATTTGACTGATTAAGCTTTGAATTTTTCTTTCAAGTTGAACAATTTGTCTTTGGAGACTTGAAATTTCAGATTCAACTGAGCTTACGACTTGTGCTTGGGTGTCGCGTGCTTGTTTTGCTCTTTGAAATGCTTGTTGAAGTGGTTGAAGTTGGTTTTGAGCTTGAGCAAGTTCGGTCTTTTTTTGATTGAGATTTCGATTGGCTTGAGCGAGTTGGGTCTGAACTTGCCTTTGTTCGGATTTCTTTTGATTCAGTTGACTTTGAAGCTGAGGTAATTTTCGTTGAAGTTGCGCAAGTTGTCTTGTCTTGTTTGAAATTTGAGTATTTAGATTTGCAATGTGTGATTTTAATTTTTCGCGTTTTTCAAGAAGAGGCCTTCTTTTTGCCATTAGTTTTTTAACAAGTTCTTTATCGCCAGCCTCTTCTGCTTTCTTGATTTGAATGTTCAATCGATGAATTTGGTTGTTGAGGTTTTGAAGCTCTTTTTCAGATTGTGCAAGTTGTCCTTTTAATCGTGGTATTTCTGTTTCTAGTGTTGAGATTGAAGCTTGAGTGCGTTGGATTTCAACGGTCAAACGACTTATTTCATTAACCAGAGTGCTATTTTGAGTATTGAGGCTGTTCACTCTTTGCTGAAGTTGTGAAACCTCACCTTGCAAGACGCGAACTCTTTCTTGTGCTCCAGCCATTGCATTTCGGCGTGAAACAACCTCTTGTTCAAGTTGTGTGAGTTTTTGTTTTTCATTTCTAAGTTGGTTTTGAGAATTTGAAAGCTGATTTCTTGTTGAATTTAAATTTTGTTGGGCTTGATTTTGTTGTCGCTGTAACTGAGGTATTTGATTGCGAAGAGTTTGGATCTCAGATTCGAGAGTGGAAATTTGTCTTTGTTTTTGTTGGATTTCTTGACGCTTCTCTTGCGCTCGTTGATCAATGGAATTGAATTCTTCCTGAAGACGGGTCAATTCAAGATTTAATCTGCGTAGACGTTCGCGTGAGGTGTTTGTATCACGCTCAATATCTAGTACAATGCTGCGCTCTCTTTCTACAACTTGAGCGACTTGGCGCGCCTCCTGTCTTGCCCCATCTTCATCATAGTCGCGATAAGTGCCAGGCACATCATCGGCAAGGACGGAAGATGTAATGAGAAGTAATCCTGAAATAATGTAGTGAGTGAAGTTTGACATTTTTGGCCCCCCAAAAGTTTTCACAATATGTGGTGTAAGACTGACCACAAAAAAATTCCCTGATCACTATATTGCAACTGAGGGGCCGTTTAAAGCAGTGACAGTTTGCTTTTTAATTTATGCTAGAAGGCTCTAATTTCGAGTAGATCATTGATCAAAAAGGTCTAGGAGCAAAAAGAACCACATCGCTTTGCGGCATGTCATTTGCAAATCCTTGCTAGAACTCGGGAAATCGGTGGTTTCTAAGGAAAATTATTCATGAAATTTCTTAAATCACCTTAAATTTTTCAACCTACATGGAGTGCTAAGAATGTTGGTTAAACAAACAGGTATTCTGCTTTTACTTGTTGGCCTGCTTTTCTTGTCCCCCAATCTTTTCGGATTAGAAGTTGAATCGTCTTCAGAGCCACATACTCATCATATATTTTTTGTGCATGGGCTTGGGGGAACAATAGATTCTTTTGGGGCTATGCCTGAAATTCTACCTCAACACCTAGGAAGCTCTTTTCCTGATGTCACCTTTGTTTCGCATAAATTTGAGTATCCGACAGATGATGACAATATGTTTGCTGATAATTTTGCACAAATGTTAGCAGAGTTTATCAAAGAAGCTGCTGGTGAGTTGAGTTCAGAGGATAAAATTTCAATTGTGTCTCACTCTCAAGGTGGGTTGGTTTCAACAATTTGGTACTTTTTTTCCTCACTCGGAAGAAAAGAAATGTATCCAGAGTATTCTGACAATGTTGATGTCATTGTGACTTTAGGAACTCCTTTTTGGGGAAGTAAGGTTGCGACAATTTTGACTCAACATGAATCAACAGGCAGAGTTACGCAATTACTGGCTCAAAGAATGAGTGGTGAGTTAGGTGAGAAGCAACTGCGAAGTATGTCCTTTGGAAGTCAAATGATCTCTTCTTTTCGAAATAATGTGCTAAATACACCACATCTGGTTTTGCATGAATTGGGAGCTAGAATACGTCCTCTCAACATTTCTGCTGTTTTTGATGGATATCGAAGAACAAAGCTTCCGAAAATTGGTCGAAAACAACTCAAGAATCCAATACGAAATTTAGATAATTTCGTTTTTGGTCGTAAGTTTTTTGAATCCGATGGAGTTGTTTCAGTTCCGGCCTCTCGTTTTGATAGTTACTATACTGTTGAAGAGCCACTCAATGAACACGCTGCTCTTGGCTTTCAGCAGTACAAAACTGGATTTAGTGATCACTTGGTGGTTATGGGGGTTCATGCCAGTCCTACTCCAGATACGTATTATGATATTTCGGAAGTTCCGGAAAAGTGTATAGATTTAAACATTTGCGATCACCCAACATATCCTTGGATTGTGAAACACTTTGCGGGGGAGCCTATTCCACGGTTTGCCGATGACACTCATCCAATGGCCTATTCGGGTTTCACATTGGAAATGCATGCTATTTTTCCAGAAGGTGTTGATGCCAGATTTGTAGACGAAGTTGAGATTGAGATAGCGTCTCGTAGCAAATATGAGAACTTTGAAATCGTTTTAAATCCATTTTTTGAAATATTGAGTCGCTATGATTATGTAAATGAAAAAAATGAAGATCGACTGAATGAGTTGAATGTCAATCTTACGGGACATATCCGGATTGATGATGAAGATATAAACGATCCATTGTACGGAGCTATTTTAGAAAGAGGGCATTCTGTGATTGTGAGGGTGAAAGCGCCGGGATATCCAGAGCGTCTTATTCCAGTAAAAATACAGCCGACGTATTCATCTTATGCGCAATTTTATATCCGACCATAGCTCTGTTGAGAACTGTGTTTATTTTACTTAAATCATTGAAAGGGTTATCTGGTTTATAAGTTTGAAATAACCTGGATTGTTTTTTACTTTGTAAGTGACCTAAATGATTGAATAAATGATATGTCAGAGATGTTGAAACACTCTTATATATGGCTAAGCTTTTGCAGATCATTTGAAGTAAATCAAAACCGGGCAAGATGGTTCGTATGAAACAAAACAATAGGAGAGTTAAATGAAATCAATTCAGTGGTTCGGCGTGGCCCTAGTCTTAGTTGCTCTGCCTGTTTTAGGTGGATCCGTTAGTAAGATGTTTTTGGACCCGGTAATTGTGCAAGAGATATCAAGTGTTTCAAATCTTGTTCGAACTGGAAATGGGACTGTGATTACGGATAATTCAGCTTCTTTTGAAAAAAAGCTCGAACTGATTCGATCTGCTCAAGAGAGATTGGACCTTGCCTACTACATTATTAGCGATGATGAGAGCAGTTCTGTTTTGTTAAATGAACTTCTATTGGCAGCAAAGCGAGGTGTGAAGGTTCGTGTTTTAGCTGATTATGCTGTAAGTTACTCAAACCTTGATCTCTTTCTTGCTTTAGAAGGGGTTTCAAAAGGAAACATTGAATTTCGTTTTTTCAATCGCCCCACTCCTAATATCATCAAAGATGCAATCTATATGTCTTCGAGTTGTTCCGAAGAAAAAAAGGTTTCTGGTCGAGAAGCTGAGTGCAATTTAGAGAAAGCAGAACAAGCGTCAGTGATTAAAGGCTTAACTTATGAAGAAGCTCTAAACTACAACACAGGTTTTTCAGGTGTATTTTTATCTTCTGTTTATTCTCAAAGTGCATTGGGGGCAAAATATGTGCTCTCTCAAGGTGCAAAATTGGATCTTAACTCGGGTGGCTCTGATCTTTCAGAAGATGATAAAAAAGGATTACTGACCTTAGCAAAGCTTTATAAGAGAATGAAAACTGGCAGTGTGATGGCAGGGGTGAAGCTGAAGTTTGCAGCTCTTTCACATGGAGATGCGGTCACTGGTGTCATTAATATGATTGAAAATGCACTTCCCTCGGGAACAGATGGTTATGATGACAATAGAGGTGAGGATTGGAATCATTTCTCAGATTTCTTACATCATAAGCTTTTGATCAAAGACAATTCAGATATCATTTTGGGTGGGCGTAATATTGAAAACTCCTATCATATGGAAGCAAATCCAAGTGGGAAATACACTTTTATGGATACAGATGTTCATTTTCCAGTTTCTGATACATCTGGTGAAGCTGTTCGAAAGACATTTGATAGCCTTTGGAATTTTTCGCGTATGGTTGCAACCACATCCGATATAATGAAACATGCTCCAAATGATGTGGTGAAAGCACTTGATAAATGTGCGATTGAATCTAGAGGTATTGAGGAAAAAATTTGGCCATGTTTTGGACAAATTGTTTCAAGCGCACAGGCCGTTGGAGAGGCTCGAGTCGAGAGACAACTAGAGGCGTTAGAAAAAATAAAAACTCAAATTGAAAAGTACAATCAAATTCCTCCAGCAAGAAGTAATAGTCCGGCGTTTGATATTTCTCAATCAGCTCAGGTGAGTTACCTTGAAAACCTTCCTTTCAAAAAAGAAAATGGAAAACTAGTAAGAGTTTATGGGGCTGGTGTCAGAGACAGCGTCGAGAATGAAAAGAACATACATGAGGCTTGGGTGCGTGGAATGATTTCACAGTGTTATACGGATGAGCCTCGTATGATTTATATGCATCAGGCTTACTTTTTATTGCCATCGAACCTTTTACAAGCAATGGCAGTGATGACAAAAACGATCAAAGAGACTCATTTGATACGTGAGTACAACAAAGTGGATTGTAGCAATGTTCAGATTAAGATTGTTACAAACTCAATACCAACGACAGATTTGAGTGTGATAAATGTCATTGCAAGACATCAGGTACATGAGCTTTTTAAGGCTATTGAAACAATGCCAAAGAAAAACAGAAAAAAAGCAGCAAGTGTTGAGTATTATGAATATGTTCGTCTTGAAGAAGACGTGAATCGTTCTCTTCACACAAAGGTGACTGTTATGGGTACAGATGTGATTATTGGCAGTGCCAATGCAGATTTTAGAAGCCTCATGATGGATACCAACAATGCAGTCCTTGTACGTGGTGATGTGAATCTTGCAAATCAATATTCGGCGTATATGGAATCTCTGATTTCGACAGGACGTGTGATTCGCATGGATCAAACGTGGAGAGATTATAAAGCTGCTGAAAGAAGGGTTGGAACTGTTGTGATGGATGGTAAACAGTATCCAAAGCTCGCAATTGATGTTGAGACTGAAATGTTGGTTGATGCAATGGCTGATGCAGCCTTGGCCTCAGGAAAGACATGGCCAAAACCAGAGCGTATTGCCAGTATGAAAGAACTTTTGTTTTCTATGGGTCGAGACGTACGAATGACTTCAGCAAAAGTTATGGATAAATTTCTATTGAACCAAGAAGACAGTCTGAGAGCAATGGAGCGTTCGTCAAATCAACGGACGCAGATGGAGTTTTCGAATCATACTCTTCTTTTGAGGACACTTTATGATTATGATAAACTCTATATGCCGCTTTAAAATTAAAGAGTATTAAGGACGTACGAGATAGATCCCAAGTGAACGGGATCTATCTTAAGAAAAAGAGCACTTTAAAGTGCTCTTTTTTTATTTCTTTCTTTTTCCATGTACAGGGCAGCTTTTGTTCTTGCACTCTTTTCCGTGTTTGCACTTTCCGCTTTTATCCATGCAAGATCCATCACAGCCATCTCCTTTTTTACATTTGTGGTGATGGTTCAGGTCACATTGCCCATCCTTGCAATCGTGTTTTCCTTTTTTGTCTTTGCAACAATTTTTCATCATAGCTTTCATGCCGATTTTGTTTTCTTCAGCAGTAATAAAGCCATCTTTGTTTGCATCAAATTGTTTAAATTTAGCTTTGTGAGAGGTGTTGAATTCTTTTTTGGAAACTTTTCCGTCTTTGTTCGTATCCATCATTTCCCAATGCTTCATCCCCATTTTATGCATCATTTTATGGTGGCGACCGCCATGGCTGCAGCCCACGACAAGAAAAAGAAAAGTGAGCATGGAAATTGACTTGATATTCATAATTCCTCCAAAGTTGAAATTAGATATTAATCCTGGTTTGGTTTTGAATCCACTTTGACATAGCGCCTCCAGATTGACTCAATATGCAAAGCGGTAGAGGACTTATAGCCTGAATCAAGAGAACTCGATACTCTTTCTGTATGGCAGATGAAACTGTAAGTTTTAAAGATGAGTTTGTGTGGGGTGTGGGGAGCTCTGCTTATCAAATAGAGGGGGCTGTCGAGAAAATTGGCAGAACGCCAGGGATTTGGGATCGTTTTTCAAAAGAACCAGGACGCATTGCTGATGGAGACACGGCTCAGGTTGCGATAAATGATTTTCAACTTTTCTCCAAGGACATGGAGTATTTGAAAAACCTTGGAGTGGGTGCTTACCGTATGTCCATTTCTTGGCCAAGACTTATTCCTGGTGGTCAAGGTTTGGTGAACTCAGAAGCTTTGGATTTTTACGACAAAAAAATTGATCTGCTACTCTCTCAAGGAATTGAACCATGGTTGACTCTTTTTCATTGGGATCTCCCGGTAGAAATTTTTGACCAAGGTGGTTGGCTAAACCGAGACACTTCGAAGTGGTTTGGTGATTTTGTCAACCAGGTGAGCCTTCGTTATTCGGATCGAATTAAAAATTGGATAACGTTAAATGAACCACAGGTTTTTCTGGGCTTGGGCATGGTAACAGGAGAGCATGCGCCGGGAGTTCAGTTTTCTCGTAAACATGTTCTTCAGTCTGGTCACAATGTCTTACTGGCCCATGGAGAAGCGGTGACCTGTTTGAGGGAAACGGCTGGTAAGCCCAGTATTGGCTTTTCGCCCGGCTGTTGGCCGACTTATCCGCTTGAAAATACAGAGGATTGCATAAAACTGGCTTATCGTGAGATGTTTACGATTCCTGATAACTCCATTTGGTTTTTAAATAATTCCTGGTTCAGTGATGCTGTTGTTTTTGGGAAATATCCCATGCAAGGGCTTGATATGTTTGGATCTGATTACCCAGAAATTCAAGATGGAGATATGGAAAAAATCTCACAGTCCATTGATTTTCTGGGAGCAAATATTTATCACGGGAGTCCGGTTACAACAAAATTGGAATCCAAAAATGAACACACAAACAGCATGTATCCTCGAGCGCCGGGACACCCAAGGACCTCTATGGACTGGACAGTGGATCCTCAAGCTTTGTATTGGGGTCCCAAATTTTTATACGAAAGGTACAAGAAGCCCATTTTTATTACTGAAAACGGAATGGCTTCCAATGACTGGGTTCATCGAAATGGCCGAGTTGTAGATTCTGCTCGAATCGATTTTCTTGCAAGATATTTGTCTGAACTTAAACTTGCTGTAAATGATGGGATTGATATTCGTGGATATTTCCATTGGACGTTGATTGACAACTTTGAATGGGAGAAGGGGTACACAAAGCGTTTCGGTTTGATTTATAACAACCATCGCAATCAAGAGCGAATTCCAAAAGATTCTTATTACTGGTACAAAGATGTCATCCAAACAAACGGTGCTTGTTTGCCTGGAGCTCAAGATATGGTTCCGCTTCGGTAGGTATTGCTGTGGCTTCTTTGGTGATAAAGATCAAAAGGCAACAATCTAGGCTCATTTTCTTATATTGCCCATGTGTGGACTGGCATTTGTAAGATTTGATTTGCATGATATTCTTGACACAGTTTTTTAAAATCTTTTCCATTTTTTGTAATGAATGTTTTTTGCCAATCTGCTCCTGTTTGACCAGATTTGGCTCGTGCTCGAATAATTCCATTAAGGTAGTAATCAATATCGTATTTATCGATGCCGAGGTCTTGAAGCCCGGTTTTAGATTGATCAATAAGTTGATCCTGAATCAACTCTTGAACGTTTATACTTTTCCCAAACCATCGTATATTGGTATGAAGACCTTTTTCTGCAACTTGATAAAAGTTTTCTTTGGCATCCTGGAAGGGAAAGTCATTCCAAACGTGTTCCTTTTGAGCATGGTAATTTATCAATCCCAAATAGAAAGCAAAGTTTGCAAGCATGTCAGGTAGTGTTGGCCCTGCTGGGAAAATACGCTGCTCAATTCGAAGTGTGTGTCCACTATTTGTTGCACCAACTATGGGGCGAACCCACCTCCAGATACAGCCGTTGTGCAAGTTGATATGTTTCAATGCTATGGGAGATGCTTCAAAGAGTACTGGCAACAGAGGACCATATCGATTGAGGTTTTCTTTGTAGAGTTCGAGGAATGAATCTTTTAAATAACCTGTACCAAACCCCACACGTCCTGTTTTATTGTCGAATGTATCTCGAAATGAATCTGTGCGAACGGCTTGTTCAAAAACTGGAATTCGAGTTTCTGCCCACAAGTCTTTTTGATACAAAAACGGAGAATTTGTTGATATGGCAAGCAGTGGTGCACATGTCAATATTGCAGAGTTGAACATAGAAACAGCTTCCTCTTGATGCACTTGAAGATGTAGTTGCAGCGATGTTGAGGCAGCTTCAAAAAGTATGCTCTCTGTACTCCCTTTGAGGTGTTCTTCTCCTTTTATGTCGTATTGTACTGGTTTTCCACCTCGAAGTTCGAGCAATCTTGAGTTGAGAACCGTGTATCGATTGGAGGGGGTCATAAATTCTAAACCAAGCATTTCATCTGTTATCAAAGGGTGAGTACCAATCATCATAATTTGATTTCCAGATTTTTTTGCAGCAACTCGGCATTTTTCCCAGAGTTTTTTTAAAAAAGCTTCCATTTCCGTAAGAGCATTTTCTTTTAGAGTTACTGGAGGGGTGTTTAACTCAAAATTGTACCGAGAAAGCTCAGGGACAACGAGGGAATCATTCAGTGTTTCAAGAAGTTTTTTGTTCTCGGGAAGGGGGAGATAGTCTTTATCAACGAGCCAGCCTTCCAGTTCGATCCCAATTTTTCGAGAGCCTGAAAATTCAAAAGAGTTTTGTTCAAAAAGAGTTTCAAGAACCTTGGTTTCATTTTTAAGACGAGTTTCAAACTCCCTTATGGTTTTCTCAGTGATTTCAATCTGATCAAACTCTTCGCCCATGATCCTGTGCCCCCAGAAGATCTATTTGAGCTTACAATTGCCCAGGTATATTTGCAACTTTGTGTGATTTTCGAGTCTTATTTGAGTTATTTTTCCAAAATTTGGATCCCTCAGGGTCTTAAATGGTCAAATTTTAAGATTGGGTATAGATTCATTTGATCTGGAGAATAAAATGACGGTGGATCGAGCCAAACGTACTTTTCAATTGGAGCTTTTTCGCGAATTTTTTGACGGAATTATTCGATCCGCCCCTGAATCGATTGCTCTTTTGGTTTTAATTGAAGTTTTTTTAAAGCCCTCACAGCTTTCTGGAGAATGGGCACAATCTGTTATTTTTAGTTCAACGTTTTTTGGTATGTTTTCTTCTGTTTTTCTTGTTTCGTTTCTTAGAAGATTTGAAAAAAAGAGCACACATTGGATTATTGTTTTTTCACTCATCAGTGGTTCAATATCTATTTTGTCGATTTTTTCTGAAGGGTATGTTTCATACACACTTTGTGTGGCTTTCACATTCTTCTTTATTCCTCTGAAACTTCCTTATCTAACTGAGATCTATCATCAAAACTTTCCGAGTGATGTGCGTGGAAAGTACCATGGCTGGTCACTGATGGTTGCTCAAGTGGCAACTGTTGGATTTTGCTATATAGCTGGGGAATGGTTGAAGTTAGATTTGGAGTCATGGAAATTGATTTTTGTTGTTGTGGGGCTTTCAAGCTTCCTTAGTTGCATCTTTGTCTACCTTATGCCTGCTAAAAAGGCAGAGAAAAAAAAGAAAACCCATATTTTGAGTGCGTTCAGGTGGGTTTGGAAAGATGGCTTGTTTGGGTATATCCTTCTTGTTTGGTTTTTATTTGGTTTTGCAAACCTTTGGATTTTTCCTATTCGCGTACACTATTTGTCTATAGACAAAAACTGGGACCCATCTACTGTTGCAATTCTTGTCGCCGTTGTTCCAGAAACTGTGAGGTTTTTATTTCTACCGATTTGGGCGTGGTTTTTTGATCGATACAACTTTATTCTTTTACGAATTCTACTGAATGTTTTTCTTGCTATTGGTATTTATGGATTTTTCCACTGGGACTCTGTAATTGGCATTGCCATTGCTTCTGGTTTGCATGGAATTGGATTTGCTGGGGGTCGATTGACATGGGGGCTGTGGGTGACAAAAATGGTTCCAAGTTATAAGTCAGCAGAATATATGTCAGTCCATATTGCTCTTACAGGGCTGAGAGGGTTGGTCGGGCCAGCTCTGGGTTTTTGGGTGTTGTCGCAACTTCAAGGTGGGGGGTATCAAAAGCCCTATACATTTCTAAGTGAGATATCAGTATGTATTTTTGTTTTAAGTATTTTAATGTTGATACCTGTTATTCAACAAGGGAAACGCGAGACCGACTAAAGGTCGGTGTAATCTCTCCTACAACCTTTGCCTCGATATACCCTTGAGAGTTTAGATCATTTAAAAAACTGTTGAGTTCGTTTTTTTGAATCAAAATTAAGCCAGGTCCATTGGTTTGCGGATCAAAAAGGGCTTCTAAAGTAAGACGACATTGATTGAACGGGCCAAGATGGGTCAATGCGAACTCTGCATTTTGTTTGTGAATACTCGACATAACTCCTTTCTGAAAGCACTTAAGGAAACCTGGAAGTATAGGAATATTTGAAAGACAGAGTTGTGCGCCAAAGGGGCTTGAGCCCAATACTTCTACTAAATGTCCCAAAAAACCAAATCCTGAAATATCAGTCGCAGAAGAAATATTATATTTGCGAAGTATATCAGATAGCGTTCGATTGGAAACCAGAAGGTGATTGATAAGGTTTTGAAAGGAATGTCCGGGAAGTCGACCGAGCATATGAGCGCGCAAAAGCGCTCCTGAACCAAGGGGTTTTGTTAAAACCATTTGATCTCCAGGTTGTGGAGAACTTTTGGGGATCATCGGTGTAGAATCTGATCCATATAAAACGCAACCAAAGCTTGTTTTGTCTGTAATAGAGGAATGCCCTCCTAGTATATTGCTACCCTCAAGTTCTGCTTGATTCAGGGCTCCTTCATACATGCTTTTCAAATCCCTTTGTTGTAGCAGATTTGAGTTGTTTTTCACTCCAAGCCATAACAGGGAAGCAGAGGGCTTGAGCCCTTTAAGGTAAAAGTCATTTGCTGAGTGCAAGAAGCCAATTTTTGCAAAAGTAAATAAATCTGAAACACATTCGGTTATAACATCAATGTTGAGAAAAGAGGGTGGAGAGCTATTATTTTTTATCGAGACCAAGTCTTCGTGAATAACGGGATTGGGTGAGTTCTTTAAAACTTTATTTAAAGAAGTGGGGCCAATTTTTGAACCACACCCCCCACAGAGGGCAGAGAGTTCTTCTGCGTTCAATTTTTTAGACTTATGTGCTCCAAAACTCTTCATGAACTTTGTATCGATATAGTTTTTAAGTTTCCAAATAAGAGAACCACTGACAATAAAATTCAAATAAAGAGCTGAAGCTTTTTTATGTCCTGATCTTAAAATTGCCAAACTTAGTTTTTGAGGTTTGTATTTCAATAAACCTTTTCCCAGGATTGAGCGAATAATATTTTTACCTAGAATTGGCCCCTGGCGAACAGCAAATACTCCGGATTTGGGAAGGTTGTGTCCATCAAATTGAATGCAATCTCCAGCTGCAAAAATATTTGAGTTATTTGGAATTTGTAGGAAAGAATTTGTTGAAAGATACCCACTACTTAAGGGTAAGTCGCATTCTTCAAACCACTTTGGTGGGGCTGCGTGAGTGGCTAAAAAGACCCAATGGGCGGGGATTTTTTTACCACCCTTTAATTCAACATGGTTTGATTCAATTCGAGTTACGGGATTTGATGTGAGAACTTGAATCCCTTCTTTTTTTAATTTTTTTTGAAAATGCCTTTGAGCAAAAGTTCCATGGGTTGGTAGTATTTCTTTTGAACTTTGAATGAGAGTTATTCTTGATGAATTTCCAATCTGTTGTAACTTTTGAGCTGTGATGAGTGAGAGTTCCACGCCTGCAGCCCCACCCCCAATAAATACAATATCTTGTGATTTACTTTTTTTCATAGACTTTGTGAAGTCGTTCCATTTCTTTAAAAAATCACCAATGGGTTTTAATGGAAGTAAATTGGAGTGAGTGGAATCCATAATTTGAGGCTGAATACCGACATTTATTGAAAGATAATCAAATGAGATTTTTTGACTTGGCAAGTGAAGTTCATTCTTTTTTGAACAAACTCTCTGAACGGATCCCAAAATAAAAGTGGCACCCAATTGTGCGCAAATTCGAGATAGATCAAAGTGGCACTCATCAAATGAATAAAATCCAGCAAGATGTCCAGGAAGCATACCTGAGTAGGGAGCATAGTAATTGTCGTTGATGAGTGTGAGTCGAACACCTCTCAATTTTGACATTGCAAGCATCCGAATGGCTTGAAGGTTTGCGTGTCCGCCGCCGACAAAAACAACATCGATAGATTTTGCCTCAGAAGAATTCACGTTGAATGTCTTTCTAGAAACTTATGGCACTCATCAAATGATCCACGAAAAAGTATTCTGCGATTTTTTTTGTTGAAAGCAAATAAATACATTTTATCATAATAATTTTTCAAAATTTTTTCAATCCAAACTATATGCAAATCTGCATCTGAGTGTTCGTATGCCTCAGACATTTTTTTTAAAATTTCAGAGTAAAGAAGTCCACCAAGTTTTCTTTGAATGCGCTGTAGGGCTTGGGTGTGATGAGCTTTGAGGGTTTCTGCCTCTATGCCCTGATTCAGTTCTCGTTCAATATATAGTCTGTAGATATTTTGAGCCCGTTGAGTGGGTGGTGTTTCTATAAAAACACAAGGAGCTTCGCACATTTGATCGTACAATGGATTGGGAATAGATCTCCGCCCTATGAGGTGACTTTCATCTTCAAGGGTAAATGGTTTGTGATGAAGTCTTAGGAGTTCAAGACTAAGATTGTTTTCAAAAGTTGTTTGTGAGGGTTGTGGAGAATTCACTTTGTATCCGAAAGAACTTCCACGATGATTTGCGAGTTTTTCAAGATTGATAGCACAATCAAGATCTTCAATAATCGTGGTTTTATTTGAGCCAGTGTATCCAGATAGAATTGTAATACTATAGTTTGAATCAATTTGCTGGAGAGCTTTTTGCCTCATAGCTTTATAGCCTCCCAAAACCCTTGGAATACTAACCCCAGCTTCGCAAAGCCACTCTTGAGTAATTTGAGATCGAAGCCCACCGCGCCAACAATAGAGGAAGCTTTTGTCTCGCACAGTTGTCTTCCATGCTTGAACCAAAGATTCCTTATGGGGTTCAACCAGCTTATGCCCAATTGAAGTGGCATTTTCTCTACCACTATTTTTATATGTGGTTCCAATAATTTTTCGATTTTCATTATTCAAAATAGGAATATTGGTGGACTTTAAAAACTGACCATTCGAAAACTCACCCTCAGATCGTACGTCTAGGGTGATAATTTCTTCTTGGAGAAGTCGACTTAGGGCCTCTTGTGCAGTGATAGTTTCCAATTGTGGCATAATACCCAATATCTTTTTGATCCCTTAAAGACAAGTTTTGTTTCAAGTTGCATGCCCCAACGAGGGCGTGTTCTAGTTTAGGTGTTATTTAATATGATTTTCTTTACGAATTGTGTGAAATGTACTTGGGTAAAACAGATTGCAGGATTAAAATAGAAGGTGAAAAGTTGATTTTTCTAGAGGAGTTGGGGGGCACATGAAAAAGAGTATATTTGCGGCAATTGGAACTTTGATATTGGTGGGCTGTGTTTCTCAAAAAAAAGAAGCTGAAACTGAGTATGATTTGACTATGTCGAATATAAAACATGGTTTGATATTTGGACCACCTGTGAGAACACGTATGATGACTCGTGATATGTCTTCTGTAAAAAGGGGGGAGGCTGTTTTTAAAAGAAGGTGTGAAATTTGCCATGGGGTTCGAGCAGAGGGAAATGGGGCAGCTTCGAGGTCTTTGAAAACAAACCCCGCCAACCTTAGAAAATTGGCGAAACAATTTCCGGATCACCACTTTTTTATCCAAATAAGCAAAGGTCGCGGAGAGATGCCCAATTGGGAAAACTTGTTAAGTGATCGTGACCTGTGGGATTTAACGAATTATATTCAAAGTTTGGCTCGGGGAAATTAGTGAGCAATCCCAGTTTCCGAGGCCCACGAGACAAGTCGACAGATTTCTGAAGAGGTTTGAGTTGCTTCTCCATATTTGGGAAACAAAATATAACCATCCGTATTTGCTCGAATTGGTCCAGAATCATTTTCTGCAATAATATCTCCTGCAGAAACGGTAGAAAAGTTTTTTAACCCAGGCTTGAGCTTTGCATTGGTGTCTGCATAAAGTATTTGAGACCAAGATAGGAATTTCTTGAGCTCTATCAAGTGGTTGGAGTGATATTCGTCTAAACTCGCTTCTGTGGATTTGATTAAAATTTCTTTGGTCTTTGCAATTTGATTTTCACAGTATCCGATTTCTCCCATTTCGTAAGTGAGAGCAATGGCTCCATGTAGACAAGCGTAGGTGTCTAGAGTCATTCCATCTTTAGAGAATTCTTTCCCATGGACAATATTGTAGCTTGTGCTGGATAAATTGAGAGCCCATTTTGCACTTGCGCTTGTAAATGCAAAAATAAAAAAGTCGGATTCAGAATCTTGAGCTGTTTGATGCAAATCAATGACAAAGTTGGAGTTTCTTAAAACTCTCTCAAGTGACATTGCAATTTGATCTTCAATTGTAATGTTCTCATGGTCTCCAAATGCGCGATTGAGGTCTTTTTGGATAAATCGTTTGTTTTGCATAGCTGCTATTGGGTGACCAAAGACAATAGCGAGGTTTTTTGAAAAGGGTTGAGGCTGTGATTTGAGATACTTTAAAAATTCAACAACGGCATAAAGCCCACCTGGTTCATTGCCATGTACGAGCATTGAGATAGTTAGATCAATACGTTTGGAGCTCTGGTTTCCAAACAAAATAAAGCCATGTGATGGAATAATTTTACATTCACAATTGAGTAGAAACCATGACTGTAAATCATAAAATTCTTTGAGGTATTTTTTGAATGTGGAGTCCATAGAGAGTTCGTACCAGTTGGATCACGCTGCGTCAATCAGGCAAAGTGTGATCATATACAAAAAAATTGCAAAATAATCTAGCCCTCAGGCTGGTCTTTTTGAATTGATTCTACACCCATATGGGAGAGCTATGATTTCCTAGTTATTGGGGACTTTGAACTATGAAATACACTCTCACTTTTTTACTTCTTCTTATATCAGTTTCAATTGCAAAATCGGATGATCGCATAGAAAGAGATCAACACGCCAGAGAGAAATTTTGGGATTTAAATTTCTTTAGTGAGGGGCGAGGTATGACTATTAGCCCTGGCTTGGTCCGAGTTTTAGAAAAGTTCTATGGGTTGAATGAAGACAAAGACATTGCAGATGAAAAATATGGATTTCGAAAGAAAATAGCTGAACGAAGATGGGGAATTGCTTTTGAAAGAGACTCCATTGCCGGGTTTAGTAATGAAAAATACGGTGATGTTGAAGTTGGAGTTATGGGGTGTGTTGTCTGTCACGGAGGTAAGGTTGCTGGGCAGTATTATATTGGTGCGGGCAATAAGAGCATAGATGTTTGGAGGCTTGCCAAAGATGTCAATCGTGTTGAGAAAATTTGGAAGAAGTTAAAACCTCAGCGTGAAAAATCAGTGGAATACAAAGTTTCGGAAGACTCTGCGATTTCATTTTCCTCATACCTTTCTCAAAAGCGTTTTAAAAACTTAAGTCAAGGTTTGGTGCCAGTCGCTTATATCAGAGGCTGGTTTTACAAAGTTCATGGTGAAGAAGTCCCTGAGTTAAATTCTCTTGGTCAAGTGAAGGTGCCGGCACTTTGGGGATATGGTGAAAAACTGAAGGCGGGACAGTTTTGTGATGGGTTTGGCGATGCAAGCGAATTGGGCTGGGCGGTTGCTGTTGAATTGGCGGCGGGGCAGAAGCATGAGGTTGTCAGAAAGTACTATCAAGATGTTGTTGCAGCAGAGGAACTATTAGCTGATTTCTTACCGCCAAAGTATCCATTTTTTATAGATAGAGAATTAGCAAAATCAGGGGAGAAAGTATTCAACAATACATGTGCAGGTTGCCATGGAACTTACGAAAAAGACTCCAATGGGCATCCGATATTCAAAATTCCAAAGTTTATTCCTTGGTCAGTTGTTCGAACAGATAGGGATCGATTACTTGGGAACACGGAAGCTTTTATTGCTCAAGTGAGAAAGAGCCCGTTAAATGATCTGATTAAGGTTAACAATTACGGTCCAGGCTATTTTGCTCCTCGACTGGAGGGGGTGTGGGCAAGGTTTCCATATCTTCACAATGCCTCTGTTCCAAGTGTCTGGGATCTTTTGAAATCACCTGAAAATCGCCCAAGTGTATTTGGTTTAAGAGATATTGGAGAGAGAGAGAGGTTCTCAGAAATAAGACTTGGTTTGGTTGAACACTCTCGGCGTGAAACGGATCACTTGAAATCCCTTGCAACACGTGGGGCTCGACATGTCTATGATACCACACGATTGGGGCACTCAAACCAGGGTCATAATTTTTATACCAATCTTCAAGATGATATAAAACTGAGTTTGATTGAATATTTGAAAACACTGTAAATATCTATACAATCCAGTGTTCTTCGTTTTTATCTAGGACGTGTATTTATTTGTCTAGATTTTGCGAAGAATCTAGGAGACATCGTATGAAGAAGCTTATAAAGCATGAGGACGGAAAAATAAGGTGTGGGTGGTTAAGTAAAGATCCATTGTACGTGAAGTACCATGACAAGGAATGGGGAGTTCCTGAATATGAGGATAAGAAACACTTTGAATTTCTCACTCTGGAAAGTGCTCAGGCGGGGCTCAGTTGGATCACTATTTTAAAAAGAAGAGAAGGGTATCGAAATGCATTTTATGACTTTGATCCACATCAAGTCAAAGACATGAGTGAGAGAGATGTGAAGCGTCTTAAGTCTGATACAAGAATCATTCGAAATGAAATGAAAATTCGAGCAGCTATTCATAATGCTTCTCGGTTTATTGAGATACAAAAAGAATTTGGCTCCTTTGCATTTTATTTTTGGTCATTTGTGAACGGTTCAACAATTCAAAACAATTGGAAGAGTTTAAAGGAGGTGCCAGCAACGACTTTCGTATCAGATGAATTGGCGTTTGATTTGAAAAAGAGAGGATTTAAATTTTTGGGTTCTACTACAGTCTATGCTCACCTTCAAGCTGCAGGCCTTGTGAATGATCATACGGTAGATTGTTTCAGGCATAGAGAACTGTTCAGCCCTTGAGAT
Organism: Bdellovibrionia bacterium; assembly: GCA_030427965.1. GTDB lineage: Bacteria > Bdellovibrionota > Bdellovibrionia > Bdellovibrionales > JAUICD01 > JAUICD01. The sequence goes on along the minus strand of JAUICD010000005.1, from coordinate 14,586 downwards.
ATTCTTTTACGGAATTTTGCATAAACTGAGGTAAGCAAAAAGCACTCCTATGAATGTCTTTATTATAGTATTGAAACTTCAGATCACTCTTTAATATTCGATCTTCATCAAAATCTTTTACGGGACTGAGTCCTTTTGAGGCAAATGTAAAGGACCAGAGACCACCCGGGTATGTGAGATTGCTGTAGTTGTAAACGGAGACCACGGGAAAGGTTTCATGAAGTATTTTAAGAAGTGAGTTTTGAGACTCACTTTCGTAGAAACAGGATTCTCCTTGAGACACCACAATTCCATTTTCGGTCAATGAGTTAAAAACATCTCGATAGAAATCAATGTTAAATAGTGGTGTGGCTGGTCCAAAGGGTTCTGTTGAATCCACAAGTATCACATCGAATTTTTCGTTGGTGTTTTTTAGAAAATGAACTCCATCTTCGATAAGCAAATTTAAGCGAGGGTTGTCAAGTTCGCAGCTTGTTTGAGGGATGTGGAGTCGAGAGGCTTCAACAACCTTTTCATCAATTTCCACCATTGTACAAGTTTCAACAGATTTGTGTCTCAAGACTTCGCGAGCTGTGCCACCATCACCACCACCAATTATAAGAACATTTTTGGGATTTGGATGAGTGAATAACGGAACGTGTGCAATCATATCATGGTATACGAATTCATCTCTTTCAGTGACCATAACCAAGCCATCGTTGAGAAGCATTTTTCCATGTCCAACAGTATCAACAACACTCACATGTTGAAATTTGCTTTGTTCTGAGTATAGGACAGTTTTGATTTTGTATTTCATTGAAAATCCAGAAGAGTGGGTTTCCTCAACGAACAGATCAACAGTAGTAGATTCCGTCATGTTTTCTCCTAGAATTGGTATTGAAAGGGCTCATTGGTTGTGAGGTTTTTTTTCGTGTAACTAGCAAATTGAACTTGAAATCCAGAATCAAATATTTTTTCAAAACTTTGAGTCACAACATAACCACTGATTGTTTCAGGCATATCCTCAAATTGAAATTGAACAATATCAAAAGAGCGAGGGTTAAAAATTTCTAATACACGTTTTAGAGTTTGAGATGCTGAGTTTTCAAATTTATGATTTGTTTCGAAACTGACATAAGAGGCCTCATCTTCAGGTGTTATGTGAAACGTGTAATATTCATCATCTTTTATCGCATTCATTGAATAACCATTTGGCATAAAGATATATTCGTCTGTCTTAAAGTCAGGAAAAATTTGATGAATCATTGTAGAGTGGTGAATTTCACCAAGTGTTCTATCGTCACCGTCACAGAATAGTTTTCGAGACTTATCGTCAATTCCATGCATAAGAATTTCTAGAGTCTTATCATTTGGATCAGCTTTGTATGGGGTTTTCATATCAAAGATATGAACGTGGTGTTCATCTTTGTTTCCAAACCGATAACCGTTTCCAGGAAGTTTTTGATTGAGTCTCTGAATGTCATCATAAAAATGTGTGAGTTGTTCGTGTGGAAAATTCTCATTTTTCCTTTCATATTGAAATGAAAGAAAGTTTTTAGGCTCAAATCTGTTGAGAAGAAAAAAAATGGCATCAATCAATGATGTTTTTCCACATGTGATCATTGTTAGTCGATGATCAAAAACAAATAAAGAGGATTCAGAGAGCAGGTATGCATCACAACACTTAGATGAGATTTTGGAAAGGATTTGAGCACCAGAGGATTTTACGAGCTCTGCCCAATACTCATCTCCCATTTCACGTAGAGGAGGCATTTCTGGTGCAACCAACAGTTCAAACTTTTTTTCAGTTCCTTCAAAGTAATCTCTCATTGTGAAACACTAATACGGTCTTTTTGCGTGCAATTCCAAGTAAAAGGTAGAACGAGAACATCCATGATGCGACGCATCTAAGCGTTGAAAGTGATATAAACTGTCCCACAGGCAGTGTTGGTATTTGAGAACTTAGGTGAAACTTTATGCCAAAACTGTTTTAGGCCAGTTTCAGAGTGATATAAGGCGTGGGCTCCATAGGTTGAAAGTTCTAAATTTGATATCAGAGGGTTTTTTTCAGTAAAAGACGAATTACTGTTTCTTCCCAGTTCAATATACTCGACGTTCATCCGATATAAAAAGTGATGAGAAGTATTCCTGACAACCTGAGGCGCTACTACAATTTTCTCACACGCGAAGAAAGTGAGGAGGAGGAAGAGTCACGAGTTCGAGCTCTTCTAACGGGACTTAAGTTCTTTATCCTGTATTTCTCTATCCACACATACTACGTCGTTCCCAAGCTCTATGGTGGGCTTGAGATGGCCGTAGGGCATGCCCGTTTCTTTACAGGAAATGCTGGAATAGTGGTGAGTTTACTTGCATATATGCTGTTTCAAGCCGGAAAAACGCGTTTGGCAGGTATGATTTCGAGTTATCTTTTTTTGTATATTGGGATTCATTTATTTATTGATGCTGAAACTCGATTAACTGCTCCTTACGTTGTTTTCTCTATTGTGGGTATTGGTGTAATGGTCTCTAACCTGATTATGGTGGTAATTGATACAGTTCTTTTCTCGATCGTTTCTTTGATTGCTCTGGTTTTGGTCAACACTTATCAAAATGCCCTTTCGGTTACGCAGCTTGTTTCGCATATGATTGTCAATATTGGTGCAACAACTTATACGCTGGTTGCTATCCACCATAGAAGAAGAATGTTTTCTTCTTTGGCAATTCAGAAAAAGCGACTTGTAAAACAGGCAAAAATGGCAAGTCTTGGGCAAATGTCGGGCGGTATCGCACACGAAATCAACAACCCTCTAGCGATAGTAACAGGTGCCGTTCATAATCTTAAGAAAATGGAAGAAAGAGATATTAGCACAAGAGACAAGCGATTGAAGTTTTTTGAAATGATAGATCAAACTTCTCAGAGAATGGCTAAAATTATTCTCGGACTTAAAAACTTTGCTAGGGATGGATCAAAAGATAAGGCCGAGTTTGTTTATGTCTCCAGCATATTAGCTGAAACGTTGGTTTTATCAGCTCAGCGTGCAAAAAAACTTGGCATTCGTCTTTTGATTGATCGATATGATGAATCTTTACAAGTAAAGGTTCGGAAAATTGAAATTGAGCGTGTCCTTTTAAATCTTCTCAACAATGCATTTGATGCAACCAAAGAAGAGGAAAGCAAGTGGGTACGAGTTCGTGTGAATAAGGTTCCGCCCGGTATTGAGATAGATGTTGTGGATTCTGGAGTAGGGGTTCCTGATGAAATACAGAGAAAGATTTTAGAGCCCTTTTTTACCACCAAACCAGCTGGGGAGGGGACTGGGCTTGGTTTGAGTCTAAGTGCTCGCGTTGCTGAGGACCATGGTGGTACGCTCGCATATGTGAATGGTTTGCCATTCTCGACCTTTCGACTTTTTATCCCCTATGACTTTGAAGCTCCAAAGATTCAAAGAAGAAAGAAAAAGGCAGCTTAAGTAGGGTCTCTTTACTTTAGCGATTTTTTAGAAAGTATTTTTGGTGATACTCTTCGGCGCGATAAAATGTTGTCGCAGGCTCGACCTGCGTTGCAATAGGTTTGTTGTGGATGTTTTTATCAGTGAGTTCTTGAATGGTTTGATTTGCAATCTGCAACTGATCTTCTGAGTGGTAAAAAATAACAGATCTGTATTGAAATCCAATATCAGGCCCTTGAGCGTTGATTTGTGTTGGATCATGAATTGAAAAAAAATTTTCGACAAGTGTTTTATAAGTCACGATGTTTGAGTCAAACTCGATTTCAAGGACTTCTGTGTGGCCTGTGTCACCTGAGCAAACATCCCTGTATGTTGGGTTTTCTTTTTTGCCCCCAGTATATCCCACGGTGGTTGAGACAACACCCTTGAGGTTGAGAAATTTTTTCTCAACGCCCCAAAAACATCCTGCGCCAAATGTCGCTTTTTTCATATTTCGGTAATATAAATATGATTTCCAAAATTTCAATGAATAGGGACTTTTGATGTTTTGGCTGCGTTATGAAAAGCAATCAAATCGCATCCATACGAACTTGTCCCCCATAAAGTGGTGAATGATGAAGAAAGAGTGGGGCACAGACCTGAATGAGGAGCAGCTTTTAGCTGCCACCCATGAAAATGGCCCCTTACTTATTCTTGCTGGTGCGGGGTCTGGTAAAACAACGGTTTTGGTTTCTCGTACAGGTCGTTTGATTACAGAAACAAACGTAAAGCCCAAAGAAATATGTGTTTTAACTTTTACAAATAAAGCGGCTCGGGAGTTAAGAACACGTGTAAGCCATAGTGTTGGTAAATCTGGAGACAACATTTGGGCTGGGACATTCCACTCGTTTGGCCTTTCTCTTATCAAAGAAAATCGAGAGAAATTTGAACTACCAAAGCAATTTGGAATTGCAGATACATCAGATGTAGCATCGATTTTTCGAGATGCGCTCTCGAATTTGAATCAAAGTGGCAAAACAAAATACGATTACTCAAAATTTACTTCACTCCTATCCGTATGGAGGGAGAGTGGTAGAACCACTGCTATAAATGATGAGGAGTATGAAATTGCCTTGGAGTGGGCGCTCCCAAGGTATAACCAAAGAAAAAAAGAACTGGGGCTTGTCGACTTTGAAGATCTTCTTTATTTACCAATCCAATTGTTTAAAGAAAACCCAGAAATTCTAAAGAAATATCAAAACAGGTTCAAGCAAATGATGGTGGATGAATTTCAAGATACGAATCTTATCCAAATGAAGTTGATTGATATGTTGGTTGAAAATCACAGAAATATCACGGTTGTGGGTGATGATGATCAGTCTATATATGGTTGGCGGGGAGCCAAAATTGAAAATATACTGAACTTCCCGAAACGATATCGGGGTTGTAAGGTTGTGAAACTTGAAAAGAACTATCGTTCTCGACCTGAAATTATTGATTTAGCTAATGCTATAATTTCAAAAAACTCATCTAGGCACTCGAAGAAACTTTTGCCAATAAAATTAAGTGAACAGGTGAAACCAGAAATTTTTGTCTACGAAGATGAGAACATAGAAGTAGAAAGAGTTGTTCGTGAGATACAATCCAAAATTTCAAATGGAGTAAGGCCTTCTGAAATTGCAGTCATATATCGATCTAATTCACAAGGGGCATTTATTGAGAGTGAATTGCGTAATCAAAGAGTCCCTTATAAGCTCAAAGGGGGGAATGGCTTTTTTGATCAAAAAGAGGTCAAAGATGCTCTGGCTTATTTAAAATCTGCATTTTATCCCAATGACCTAGCAATACGTCGAATTATCAATTATCCTTCTCGAGGTATTGGGCAACAAACCCTCTTGCATCTTGAAGAGATATCAAAGAGCAAGGAAATCTCACTCTTCAGGTCAATTCGAGAGGCCGTGGGTTATCAAGAGCTCCATCAAATCAGTGAAAAACTAAATGGCTTTCTTCAATCTCTTTCTCAAATAAAAAATGCAATTCTCACAGGTGCGCGTGAGGGTGGGGATGAGTTTGTGGGAGCTCTTTATTCTTTGGGGGTTCGATCTGAAATTGATAAAATTTCAAAGGATCACGAAAACGCAGCAAAAAGATGGAGATCTGTTCAAACGTTAGGAAATATTCTAAACAAATTTATTTTAAACGGAGCTAGAGCACCAAAGACGATCAGGGAATTTCTTGAAGCTATGGCTCTTCGAGATTCTGAATCAGATGATGACCCAAAAGATGAAGTGCAGCTTTTAACTCTTCATGCAGCTAAGGGGCTTGAGTACCCTCATGTGATTTTACTTGGTTTAGAAGAAGACATTTTGCCTCACAGAAGTTTGGGAGAAGATATCAATGAAGAGCGTCGCCTTTTTTATGTTGGTGTGACGCGTGCAAAGGACAATCTAATGATCACAAGATGTCGCAATCGACGAAGAAATGGAAAGATACGCCCTTCATCGCCATCTCGCTTTCTGTTGGAAATTGAAAAAGACTTATTTGTAGAACATGATGGGGATCGCCCAATTACAGAGGGGGAGAGAAGCACTCGATTGAGCGATCTGTTTCAGCAATTTGATAAAAAAATTGATAATTTTGATGCCAATTGATGGGTGTAAGATTGGAGTCCAATTCATCTGGAAATCGAATTTTCACTTGCCCTTTATAACCGGATTCATCTAACCATTTTTGAAATAGCATTTGAATTTCTTTTCGCCCAATTTCTCGAATCAAATGAATGTTTTCTTTGGCTCGAATTTCCAAATGTTCCATGAGTTCATTCTGAAGTTTTTGAGCGACTTTGACTTCATTTCTGAGAAGACTGGATTTTTTGATTTCAAATTTTAGATTTGCTACATCAATACTTGGTCGATTGAACTCAATAGGGGATGTTGTGACATAGAAAATCCCATCATTTTTTTCTATGGACCATTCTTTTTTTAAGTCTATGAAATAGATGTAGGCGACGGGCATTTCAGCTTGAACAATAACATCTGGGAGATTTAATTTTTCCCAAAGAATCTTCTTCTTTGAGGTTTTTTTTATAACTTCAACTTGAGAAAGCTCTGCAAACTGAAATCTTTGAGTAGCTTTAATGCGAGTGGCGTGTGAAATAAACTCGTTTAGAATTTTCTCTGAATTTATAGGCTGTGTTTGAATTCGATAAACAAAGTATGCCACACCTATGGCTAAAAAAAGAGAAAATACAATTAAGATCTTTATTTTCATAGCTTCTATCGTACATCCAGAATTTGTCGATGACTAGGATGTACTCAAATTTTAGAAAAGATAAGGGGTTGATTTAAAGGAGTGGTTTGTAATTCTGTGGAAAGATCTTTGATTGGGCACGTGACTAGTGGGGAGTTTTTGAAATTGATCGATTTAGAAATGGATTCAATGTCTTTTGAGGTATAAAGAGGTGGGATAAATCAGGTTTCTTTCAACAAGAAGTAATGATGTGAGGGGTTGAGGTTGGCTTTTTTGTAGTAGCCAAAGTAAGCGAGAACACATTCTCAATGTCTTTTGAGAGAATAGAGCTCTATAGATGTACGCCAATCTGGGTACTTGGGGTTGGGAAGAAGATCTTTGATAAAAGATTGGTTTTCATATTGAATTTTTCCGCAATCTAAAGGTTTTGAGTATTTCGGAGAGGGGAGATTTAGTTTTGAGCAAGCCAATTCGTAAAACTCTTTTCGAGTTGGATAAGGTAGAACAATGCTTAAATACTTTGGGTCAATCTCAGGTTTTTGAAAAACATTGGAAACGGCAGTTGCCAAATCCCAATAATGAATAAGAGTGAGTGGTCTATCGGGAGGTCCAATGGGTGGTTGCTTCTTTCCTTCTAAGGCAGCAAATGGACCTTTGAGCTCACTGTATAAGCCTCCTGTGCAGAGTATGGAGGAGTTTTTGGGAAATAGATGAGCAAAGAGTTCTTCTGTTTGAGAGATATTTTCGGCATGAGGGGATATGCCTTTTGGAGATTCAATTTGGATATCTTTTTGAGGGATTCCATAGTACCCAATGGAGCTAATCAGTATTTTTCTGCCACTTATATTTTTCCAATCATAACTTTCAAGACAGGTTTTCTGTACTTGGCTTCCTGGCAATGAAAAGAGCACATCTGTTGATGTGGAAAACGAAATGTCAGAGAATTTGCAAACTGGAGCTACTCCCATCTTTCTTAAGAAATCGTGGGATGAAGCTCCTTTGGTCCAAGCTGTGATTGTGTCGTAATGCTTTTGAACTTTTGGAATGAGATACTGTGAGAGATGACCAGCACCTACAATAAGTAGGTGTTTGCTAGCTTCGCGGATTTAGTCTTTTCCTTTGAGTTCTGAATCATTGGCTTCAATAAATGCCAAAATATCTTCTTTCATATCCAAAAGTTTTCGCCACTGTTCTTTGTAAAGAGTTACTGGAAACCTTCCGAGTCCATATACAGAAAGAGCTCCCTTTTGGCTGACTTTCATTGAAAGTCCCTTGGAGGAAGTTTTCTTTAGGGCGGCATTTTCCGCTCTGAGTTTCTCTAATTCTGCTGCGACATCTTCATCTGACATTTCTGAACTCCTTTTCTAATATCATATCAATCTACTATACAAGGAGAAGACCATTTTTTGACTACCGGACCTCTTGCTGGGGTCAGTGTTACATAAGGTCTTCATTTTTCCTTTAAATCTAAACAAATACTATTGATGCAGTATCTCAAACCTGTGGGTTTGGGGCCATCATTGAATACGTGTCCAAGATGCGCACCACACCGAGAGCATTTGAGTTCTGTTCTCGTATAAAAAAGTTTAAAATCTTTGTGCTTTTCAATGTTCCTTTGATCAACAACATCATAAAAACTTGGCCATCCAGTTCCTGAGTCAAACTTAGACTCAGAAGAAAATAACTCTTGCCCACAAGAAGAACAGGTGTAAATTCCTTTCCCCTTATGATCATTGTATTTACCACTAAAGGCTCTTTCGGTTCCACCTTTTCTACAAACACGGATTTGATCTTTGGTAAGCCCCTTTTCTTTCCAGTAGGGAATAGGTTTATTTTTCAAATTGTCATCTGACATCGCAGCACTTCCTAATAAAAGTAAAAACACAGTCGTGTACTTCATGTATCCTTTGGCATTTGGATTCTCTTTAAATAGTGATTGAAGTGAATAAGAGGTAAATCACAGTCGAACTCTCGCTCAGGGTCAACATAGACATCTTGGCCAGGAACCCAATCAGATGGTGTCGAAATTGGATGCTTCAAGCTGAGTGTTAGGCCTTCTAATAGTCGCATTTGCTCCTCAACGGACCTTCCAACAGTGTTTGGTGAAAAGGAGATGGAACGAATCATGTTCTCGGGATCAATTAAGACAGAGCAGTTTGCAGGATGTTCTGAGTCCTTTGAATTGGTGAGCAAAAGAGTGTTTGAAATACGTCTTTTTTCATCTGAAATAATGGGGAAGTGGATTTCACGGTTGAAGTGTTCTTTTATATCTCCTAGCCATGTGTGGATCATGTCAATTGAGTCACAGCTAAATCCCAACATCAACACCCCCTGTTCTTTTAGGCGAGATGAGAAAAGTGAGAGTTCCACAAGTTCAGTTGTGTTGACGGGAGTACAGCTTTTTCTAAATGAAGAAAAAAGACACCAACGTTTTTTTTTGAATTCATAAAAACGAAGTTTTCCCTTTGTGGAATTTTGGACAAAGTCTGGAAAAGGCTTATTGATTTCCATTCTTCAATTATGGGGATTGGTTATCAGATCTGGCAAGTTGTTCTGGGGTGGAGAATGCTAAACCCCCCTCTATTGGCTAAAAACCTTAACCTGACCCTCTGCATAGATTTGATGAGTCTTTGGGTCGAGAACTTTGCCCGATACGATACAGACAGGTCCGAGTGAACGAAAAGGTTCAACTTCAATATGAACTTCGTTCAAATTTTGAGGGATTCGAATAAAATTGGGATCAAGAATAAGGTCTTTCACTCCAACCAAAAACATCTTTGTAGAAGGTTTGATGTCATCGGCACGATCTCTTAGGCCAATAAGAGAGCCAACATAAGCATAACTTTGAGCAATCCATTCAATGGCGGTGGATTCACGTAAGCGTTCATTTTCATCACAGTAGTGAGCATTTTTATCTATAAGAACTCGGCAAGTTCCTGTTGACCCGGTCAAAGAGACAACTTCATCAATCCATGCCATGGGTTTTCTGTGTAAAACCCAATCATCAAAATAGGATCGAGAAACTGGAAACTGAAGACTATTATAATCCATGTTGCCTTTCTGAGAGTTTCTTCGCGCATGCTTTTCGATCAAATTTGGAATTGTGGTTGACTGGAATTTCATCAAGTAAAAGATTGTTTTTGGAATTAAAGGATCTTCCAAATTGAACTTCAAGGAATGAATAGATGTCGCTGATTTTTGTAGATTGATCGAGTTCAGATTTTAAAAAAGCCAGAGCCAAATCTTCTCCAAGTCTTGTATCGGGACAAGAAAATCCAACGACTTCAATTCCAAACTTTTCTCGGATACGATTTTCAATATCTTCAATTGAGAATTTCTCTCCACCACGGTTCAAAACAAGATTGATGCGTCTTATGTATTTCAGTGAGCCATCTTCTTCCACATCAATTTGATCAGGAATGGTAAATCTTTTGGGAAAGCTGATTGAGTTTTCATTTATTATAGCTAAGCAGAGATTGGGGCCACTGAACTCAAGCCCCTCACCTGAGATTGGATTGAGTTGAACCTCAGGTAGAGGAAACCCTATGTCAGAATCTCCTTTGGGTCGAATGCCAGGTGAGGTGTGCGAGACGCCTGGTGCAGCTTCAGTGCAGCCATATCCAGTGCTGGGAAACTCAATTTTTAATTTGTTCTTCATGAGATCCCATGAAGCAAGGCTCACCTTTGCGCCTCCAGCAATAGAGGATTTGGTTTCATGAAAGGCATCACCAGATTCTTCAATATAGTTTGTAAGATCCTTAAAGTGTGTCGGGGTTCCCATAGTGATAAGGTTGTCTCTGTGCCGACTTGCTTGGCACCAAGATTTATGTGAATCACGCCGATAGACACCTGTTGTATAAACAAGTTCAAGTCCCATTAGTTTTGACAATGCATAGCCAAGAGACAATCCAAAAATATGATAAGGCTGTGGGTAACAGTAAATCGAGTCGATCTGTATATTTTCAAAAAATGAGAGTATTCCACGAATAGAGGACTCAATGTTCTCTTTTGTAAATAGAACAAGGTTGGGTTTGTCTCTTGTTGTTCCCGTTGTGAAGACTCCGAGTTGAGGAAATTTGGAAAATTCTCCTGTTGGCTCTGGAAAGGACAGTTCTTGTTCCCAGTTTCCGACGAGTTCAATTGTTCCTTTTGGAAGTTTGTCTGTGAAAAAACCAATTTCTTCTAAATATGGTGGAGCTGCTATAAGAAGCGATTCGTTGTCCCAGCATTGATTGAAGAGATTTTGAAACTCAATAGAATGGAAGCCACGATAAATTACAGTTTTCATTTTAAACAACTTTCAAACGAAAGAGAGGGTTGCTTTCATCCCAAACGCCACCTGCAAGGGCTTTGGTAAAAGCTTCATACATTCTCTCGGTTTCAAAAACTTTGTTCATTTGTTGAACCCAATTACTGGAATAAAAAATATTAAGTAGTCCATGAAATCGTTTTAAACCCAATCGAAGTTCCTGTTCGTAACTTTCACCACGCCCATTAGTTAGAAGATCTGAATCGGTGTTGAGGGCCTCAATCAGTGTTCGACTCGCACTCTTTGCGGAATTGAGTGAGATGTGCACTCCTGATGAAAAAATCGGATCTAAAAACTGAGCTGCATCTCCTAGCATAATCCATCTTGCATCATAAAACTGATCGCAAGTTTGCGAGTAATTTGCTTCAGACTGAAGTTCACCTGTGGGCTCTGCCTCTGCCATTGAATCTTTAAATAGAGGACAGCTTTGAACAAAATGATCAAACAACTCTTTTTTAGTTGAAAACCGTTTGAAGGTGTCAGAGGAGGAAACAACTCCAACAGATGCTGTGCCGTCTTTGAATGGAATTATCCAGGCCCAAGAGACTTCGGGTAATACGACAATTGTGATATCCCCCTCAAGTTTACCGCTTTTTCTTTTTACATTCTTGAAATGAGAAAAAACGCCCACATTGTTGATGTCTTTATTGATTTTCCGAATTCCAAGTTTGCGGCCAATAAAACTTGATCTTCCTGATGCATCTGCCAAGAATTTTGCCTCTATTGGCCCACGAGTTGTTTTGACGCTCACACCAGAGTTGTGAATGTCGACGTCTTTTACAGCAAGTGGCTGTAGAACCTCGACACCAGATTTTTTGGCATACTCGAGTAGATCGTTATCAAATTCAGCTCGATTGACTTCATAAGCCATTGGCCAATCGGCAGAACCATCTAGTGTAAAGTCAAATCGAATTCGATCTAGACTTTGATACTCAAAAAATTCAGCTCCGTATTTTTCCAAATACTTGTCTGATTTTGATAACTCTTCTTCAAATCCGATTTCTCTAAAAATCTCCATAGAGTAAGGAAGGAGTGATTCACCAATTTGAAATCTGGGAAATTCTTTTTTCTCAATCAAAGCGACTTTTTTCCCAGCTTGTGCAAGGTAGGTGCCTAGAGTGCTTCCTCCGGGACCTCCGCCAATGATCGCAACATCATACTGACTCACAGTTACAACCCCTAGTGTTCAAATATTTTGTTTGTGAGTTGAGTTTTTAACTTCCCTAGATTGAAATCAAGTGCACGGTCAGAGCTAACAAAAGGAATTTGTTCACGAATCAATGTATAGACTTCTTTACTTTGAGAAGATTTCAATTGAATACCTTTAAGATCTATTGCCTGCGCAAGTGAGGTTGTGTAAAGGGATGTGACATTCCATAAAGCATCAATCAGCGTTGAGCACTGAACGGCGGCGCTCATTCCAAGACTTACCTTGTCTTGATTGTGAGACTCAGCAGATCTTGAAAAAATACCGTTGGGGATAGATTTTTGCATGATTTCAGATGTGATCGCCGAAACAGATTGATGAAGTCCTTTTAGTCCATGGTGGAGATGTCGTTCTTCTTCAGGAAGACCAGGCCAGTTTGCTAAATTGGGTGGGAGTCCGCGATTGGATTTTTCATCAGCAAGAAGTGTGAATTGGCGATCCATAAGATCTGCCACTTGAGCAAGACTGATTTTAAGATAATCCATCCCATGGCATATGTATCCACCATAGAAGTTTCCACCATTTGCAAAATCTCCTTCTGATGAAACAAGTGGATTGTCGGCAACACCATTGATCTCTTCTTCAATCCACCTTTCGGCAAGCTCAATGCTCTCTAATACTGGTCCCAAAATTTGAGGAACACATCTTAGGCTATATCGATCTTGTACGTAGCCAACAGTTTGTCCGTTACTATGAGAAACATCTCGAGCTCTTTGAGGGGTGTATTCTTCTTTATCTAAGATGTCTCGAATACGTTGAGCTACTCGTGCTTGTCCTGAGTGTTTGTTTGCAAGCTCATTGACGAGTTCAGAAAAAGGTTCTCTTTTTCCATCAATAGCAAGGCATAACCAAGCAGATGAGAGAATGGCATGATCTAAGATCTCTCGTGCATTTTGAATATTAACAAGTGCAAGCCCTGCCATTGCAGAGGTTCCGTTGACGATTGCAAGCCCTTCTTTTGGTTGCAAAGTGTAGGGTTCAATTCCGGCACTTTCTAGAGCATCTGATGTCGGTGTGATTTTACCTTTGTAATAAACTTCACCTTCACCAATCACAGCTGCGGCTAAGTAGGCAAGAGGGACAAGATCACCACTTGCGCCCAAAGATCCTTCAGTAGGAATGGCAGGGTAAATGTCGCTTTCAATAAGTTGAGCGAGTCTTTCAATGAGTGCTAAACTCACTCCTGAATATCCACGACTTAAACTCAAAAGTCTTATGACCGAAACCGCGCGACAAGACGGCTCATCCAGAAGGGGGCCTGTTCCACATCTTAAGTATGAAACAAGGTTTTTCTGTAAGGTTTGAGCCTTTTCTTTTGGGATAACTCGAAAACAGCTGTCTCCAAAACCAGTGGTGACCCCATATATTGGGATGCCGTTTTCAAATAGGTCCATTAAGTTTTTTTGAGCAGAGATGATGCGTTCTTTGGTTTCACTAGAGAGAGTGATTTTTGTGGATTTATCAAAAACGATCTGAACAACTTCACGAAAGTGGTGACGCTTATTCTCGATTTCAAAAAAATGGTTCATTGCTGGCCCTTAAAAATCCAAATCTATTTCACTTTGCGCTTCAATGTGATTTCGAAGTTGCTCGTCATTTAACCAAGTGAGAGGAGAGAAGCTATCACTGGAACTAGCTCTAGGCCACAGTTTTGAGGTATTTTCCCACTCAAGAGGGGTGGGTGAAAATGGAGTTAACGTTACGCGGTAACTTGAAGGTTTTTCTTCTAGAAACAAACTCCAGATTGTCCCTGAGGGTTCTTTTTTCCAGATTGAGTAACTCTCAACAAGGGCCTGATGATGGCTATGTGGATGCGATCCAAGACATATCATTGGACCATTCCAACTGAGGAGCTCAGAAAATGAACTAAACCGCACGTTTGGGAGAGTGTGAACAAAGGTGCTCGGTCGGGGGCTGTCTCCGCCAACAAATGCAAGGTCCGTAGAGTTTGATGCCCCGTTTCCTGAAAGTACGACAAGGTCAGGGCTCTTGAATGATCGGATTTGATTTGCAAACTCTGCAAGAACATAAGCCGGGTTATCCAGTTGATACCAGCGTTGGATTTTAGAGCTCCAACTTGGAGTTATAGATCGATCCACAGAAATATCGAGCCAAATCACCGAAAATGCCGTTTTCATCTCATAGACCTCTCACAGTAAGTGCGGCATGTGTCCCACCAAATCCAAGTGATGTAATAAGGCCTTTTTTATATTTGCAAGGTTGGGCATTGAGAAATGGAAGAACTTCAGGCATTGGGTTTTCAATATTTCCGATTTCAAAGTGAGAGTTTGTTTCTAAAACTTTGGTTGCAACAGAGAGGTCAGCAAGCCCACTTGCACCAAGAGTGTGTCCGATACTCCATTTTGTTGAAAGCAGTTTGGGTGAGGGCTCTCCTTCAAAAACTCGCCTTAATA
>JAUICD010000004.1 GCA_030427965.1 Bdellovibrionia bacterium | reverse complement strand
AGGGCTCATGAGTGATTCGAACAGCAGAGTCTGTTCGGTTAATATGCTGCCCACCAGCTCCGCTTGCTCTATAGGTGTCTATCCTCAAATCCTCAGATTTGATTTCAACTTCAATATTGTCATCAATCTCCGGCCAAGCAAAAACAGCAGCAAAACTTGTATGCCTTCTCGCATTGGAATCAAAGGGGCTAATTCTTACAAGTCGGTGAACACCACTTTCACACTTCAAATATCCATAAGCATACTCACCTTCAATATTTAAAGTGACAGATTTGATCCCAGCCTCTTCTCCATCCGTCATTTCCATAACATCAACTTTAAAACCCTGACGTTCCGCCCATCTCATATACATACGCATGAGCATTCCCGCCCAATCCGCAGCTTCAGTCCCACCAGCTCCAGAGTTGATAGTGAGATAAGCACTATTGGTATCACTTTCACCACTTAACATCGTTTTAAGTTCTAATCTCTCCACCTCACTTCGGATGGCATCAAGTTCATTTTTAACTTCACCAAACGAACCTTCATCTGAAGCATCTACAGCCATTTCTAACAGAACTTCTGCATCTTCAATCTTAGAATTCAGTTGCCCCCATTCCTCAACAGAACGGGAGAGAGAGGATCTTTCAATATTTAATTTTTGCGCCTCTTCTTGATCTTCCCAAACCCTGGGATCTTCAGCAATTTTATCTAGATCAATAAGTCTTTTGCTTTTGGACTCAATGTCAAAGATACCCCCGAAGGTCGATCGTCAAAGACTTCAAGCGCTTCAATTCAGCTTGAACATCTATCAATTCAGCTTGCAATGACATTTGTGAACTCCTTAAGGACCAAATCATCCCAACCTGAGAGCATAAAGACAACTTTTTTAGGAAAGGTGCCAGGTAGGAAAGGTGCCAGGCGTATTCTACGGATGCAGTAAGTCGAAAAGGTGTCAGACACCTTTTCGACTTACTGCATCCGTAGAATACGCCTGGCACCTAAAAATATGGCGCTAGCTAAAAGCTAGCGCCATTCGAACACTCGCAAAGTAAGAGGTTGTCCAGTCCCCATATGAGGCGAGCTCACGTTATCGTTTCCAACAACAGAGAATAAGTTCTCAAGATGCTCTTCTCAGAAGACAATTAAGCAGTCCTAGCCACTCAATCTTATTTTGTATGCATCATTCACATCTTGATGATGAAGTTATAGTTCAGATTTTTTAATGTGACCACACAGAGAATTTACACAATAGCACTGCCACCCCCTCAAGAATTAATTTCAACCTCAAGGTCGGGATAAATCTTTGAAAATACGGTATCTTGAAGAAACATCATTTCCCTCTCTTTTTCTAAGTCATCTTCATGCTCATAGCCCAAAAGGTGCAAAATCCCATGTAATATCATATAAGTAAGCTCTTGTTCAAAGTTCAGATTATGCTCTTTAGATTGACGATCTATCACTTGTGGACAAAGCACCAACTCACCCAGTGAATCTGGGTCACTTGACGAAAAACTCAGCACATCTGTTGCGTAATCCTTTTTCCGATACTCCATATTCAGGGCACGAGCGTCTCTCTCGTCTTTAAATACAAGTGCAATCGATTTTGCTTCTAAGGGAAAACCTACATTCTCCTCTTCTATTAAAAGAATCACTTTCTTACACTGTGTATAGGTATTTTGTTCATTGAAAGGAAAGGTGGAGTGATTGAGAATCTCTACAATCATACGCTTTTGAGTCCACCTTTTTGCGAGCTTTCAGGAGCATCCCCCGCTCCACCGCCTGCGTTTTTGGGATAATCAATGCGTTGGTGATAAATCCCAAGTAAAATTTGATAAAATGAACTCTCAATCAAGGACAAATCTTTCAACGTCAATTCACAATCATCCAACTGACCATCCATAAACTTTCTATGAATGATATTCTTCACAATATTTCTTAACCTCATCGGATTTGGCTCATCAAGACTTCGTGCAGCAGCTTCAATACTATCAGCTAACATGCAAAGAGCGGATTCATGAAACTGAGGTTTAGGGCCAGGATATCTAAACTCGTCTTCTTCAATTTCATCAATATCCACATCTTCTTCTTCTTTGGCTCTGTTAAAAAAGAAGGAGATAAGAGTTGTCCCATGGTGCTGCAAAATAACATCGATAATAGGTTTACCAAGTTTGTGTTTCAAACCAAGTTCTACTCCATCTTTCACGTGGGCAACAAGTATTGTTTTACTCATATGAGGTGAAAGATGATCATGTGGATTGTTCCCTTGTTTTTGATTTTCGATAAAGTACTGAGAGTGCTCCATCTTTCCAATGTCATGATAATAACTTGAGACTTTTGCTAGAAGTGGGTTTGCCCCAATAGCTTCCGCAGCCGCCTCCACCATGTTCCCCACAACAAGTGAGTGGTGATAAGTCCCTGGTGCCTTTACAATCATCTCTTTTAAAAGTGGATGATTGAGATTGCTCAGCTCCATAAGCCGAACATCCGTCGTGTAATTGAACCCACTTTCCAGTAGCGGAACAAGCATCATCGCAATAGATGCTGAAAGAACACCAGAAAGAAAAGCAGCAAGCACATACCATAGAACTTCCAAAACTTGAGGGGCTTGCATCTGAAATGTTGACGCTAGCGTAAGAAGTCCAACAACAACAACATTGACACCTCCAACACGAAGACCTGCCATATAAATATCTTGTCTTTTCTTACATGCATGAACACCCCTTGCACCTGCAATACCGCCAGCAATCGAAAACAAGAGAAACTCAAAACTAAAACCTGCCATAATACTTAAAACAGCAGAAAGAAACGTCGTAAAGAGCCAAACAATTTCTCCAGAGGTGATCAACAACCCCACCAGCATTGGTCCCGCAGCAGCAGGTATCATATAAAGAAATGCTTCTTCTGGAACAATAATTCCAAATTTCTTATGTACAGCTTCTAATAAGACATAATAAATAAATTTAGAAAGCGCGACCATCAAAATAGCCACAACCCCCATAACAACAAAGTCTTTGGTATCTACTCGAACTTTATTAAATGTAAAACGTCGAATATAAGAAAAGAACACAAGGATCAAAACAACAAACAATCCCGCAACAAACAATCCAACCAAATCTTTTCTATGAGATGCCTGTCGCCTGCGAATTTCATCCATTATGGCAACATCTGTGCTCTGAACAACGGCCCCCTCACTAACAAGCACGCTTCCCTTATCTATAGAAATATTAACTGGGATAACAGAGTCACGGGCTTTTTCCCGTCGTAATGTTGTCTCTTGCTGGTTAAGAGTTAAATTGGGTATTGCAAGTTTTGCTAAGAGCGTCCTCATGATGCGGATATCACTAGGAACAAAGTTCCGCTTGGGAATTGGATATTTCTTTAACAATCCTGGCACATCCACGATTCCTTCAATGCTTTCACTTCCCTCTTCTCGAGTGGAAACCTTAGAGACCGTACGGACAATCACATGTTCTTGGCCAGATCGCAGCAACGGCTCCTTATCTGCAATAACCTTCTCTGTTGAAAACTTGTCCAGTTGACGAATCAATACATTTTCAATTCGTACAGAAAACCTTTTGGAAGCCAACCATTCAAATGTGCGCTTACTAATTTTCACCCGCCCAAGCGCCTCTTCAAAATCGGATTTATGCCGAAGAAACACTTTGATTTGCTCTTCTCTTTTCGTCTCATTGCGCGACCACCTTTTAGGAAGCCTCTTACGCATCATTTGAAATGCTTCATAGACCAAACTCACCCGTGAGTCATAAGCCTCTCGATTCCAATCAAAAACAGGAGGGACTGAATCCTCTGCTTCAACTTTTTTACTTGCTGTCGCCTGTTCATCCAACATCTCAAAGGCCATTGGAGATCGCACTTCAATACTTGCAACATCTCCCTCTTGATATCTTTGAAAAGAAAAATCAAATTCAAATCTCAAAGAAAATGCCAAGATCACAGAAAATAGAAACAAGAGTGCAAGACGTCTCAAACGAAATTGATACTCAAGGGCATAGGCAATTCGACCTAAAACAGTTTTTTCAATTCCAAGTTGATTGACCCAATCTAAAAACTTCAAAGATTGATCCACGTACTTGGAACGATGATGTACTGCTTCTTTTTGTAGCTTCTTCTTAGAAGTCTTTTTGCCGTTATGCTTCATAGTTGTATCTCTTTATAACATCGGCACATTAGGATTTAATCAAAAATATCTACTATCCAGATCAAAGACGTTAGGCTAGGCTTCAGGGCTAGTTTTTAAGATTGAGGAACAGAGTGCCAACACCACCTAAAAACCTTAGAAATTTTGAATCTTTCGTACAAATCGTCCAGGACCTAAGGGGTCCTGGAGGCTGTCCTTGGGACAAAGAACAAACCCATAAAACACTAACTCCATTTGCAATAGAAGAAACCTATGAACTCGTAGATGCAATTGAAAACGGAACCACAGAGGAGATTTGCGACGAATTGGGAGATGTCCTATTACAAGTCGTACTTCATTCCCAAATCGCAAGAGAAGATCAAAAATTCTCAATATCAGATGTCATCGAGTCTGTTTCTAAAAAGATGGTCCGACGGCATCCACACGTTTTTGCAGATGTGAATGCCAAGACCACAGATGAGGTTCTCAGCAATTGGAATAAAATCAAAAAGGCTGAAAAACCGGAAGCTTCACAAAAAACCTTCACCTATCCTCAAAAACTACCTGCTCTAATGGTTTCAAAAAAAATCGGAAGCCAAACAAAGCGCCTCAATTTTGATTGGGAAAATCCCACCCAAGTCTTAGAAAAAGTAGAAGAAGAGTTTTTAGAACTAAAAGACGCCATCCACAATATGTCCCAAAAGGAACAAACTCATGAAATTGGCGATTTACTTTTTTCTATTGCACAACTTGCACGCCATTTAAAAATAGAACCTGAAACAGCACTCAGAGAGACAAACTCCAGGTTTGAGCGTCGATTTGAAAAGATGATGGAACTGATAAATGAGTCCAAAAAGAATCTAGATGCTTTAGATCTTTCTGAAAAAGAATCCTTTTGGCAGAAAGCCAAATCTCTGACAGATTGAGTGTATGACAAGATTTTTAAAACGCTTTAGAAAACCACTGTGGACTCCCGTTTTCCTTGCGGTCAACACCTTGGTTTTTCTTATGTGGACATTTCCGGACTGGTTTGACATTGATAAAACCTTTCTTGGAACCTACTTCCTCACCTCACCTCTTCATTTGCTGTCAGGGGAGTATTTTTCCATAGTGGGCTCCGTCTTCTCTCATAATATGTTTTTGCACTTTTTTGTAAATATGATTGTTTTGATGAACTTTGGACCAATTATTGAAATCCTTTTAGGAAGACGAAGATTCTTTACATTCTATATTTTAGCAGGGCTTGGCGGGAGTCTTGGTCACTGTTTCGTGTCTTGGTACATCCTCAAAGATGCAGAACTTTTAGCACTTGGGGCTTCTGGCGCCTTAAGCGGTGTCATCCTTTTCTTTGCACTGGCCTTTCCAAAAGAAAGGCTTCTTATCCTCGGATTGATCCCCATACCAGCCTTGATTGGTGCTCTTGCATTTGTTGGACTTGATGTTTGGGGGCTTATGGCACAAGCAAAAGGAGGGGGACTTCCGATTGGCCATGGAGCTCATTTAGGTGGGGCGCTCACTGGCGTAATATACTTCTTTTGGGAGCGCTCACGAATACGAAAACGCAGATTGCAAGCTGGTCTTTAAACAATAGAAACTGCTGCAACAGTATCAATCGCTTAACATCCCTAAACTTTAGAAACTGGCCTACAACAGTGTTGGTCTAAAGTTTTACCTAAGTTCTCAAATACTTAAAAACTCTCTAAAAACGAGTTCCTCAAGTGCAGTGCTCACAAAGTGAGCGCTGCTGGCTTGAGGACTGTTTGAGCTTTTTAGAGAGTTTTTAAGTATTTGAGAAGTCTATGGTTATCAAAGACCAACACTGTTGTAGGCCAGTTTCTAAGCTTTATACAACACTTCAAGAAATTTTACGCTTAATACGATTTAAAACTTCCAATTCAGGAACATTCAGAAGTTTTGCTATAAATACGTAGACTATAAAGCCAAAAACTATATGTATGAACAATCCAGCAAATGAAACTGATGGATCAACAAATTTTGAAAACCCAAGAAGAGCCAACATCATAACTGACGCAGCTACAACGAGTTTAAGTGTTCCTAAAAAGAAAGTTCTCATACCAAGTGGTCCAATAAACTTTCTATAAAACAAGAACAACAGAGTCATGTTGAACGCTGCACTTGTGGCAGAAGAGGCTGCCAACCCCTCAATGCCGTATGGACCAATCCATTGACCAGCAAGAATAATGTGTAAACCCAAACTTGAGGCCGATACAACTGCTGGAAGCCAAGTGTTTTGAGTGGCATAAAATGCAGGCTGTAAAACACGAATACTACCGTATGTAAAAATCGCTAAACCATAAATTTTCAAAACCAGAGCTGTGTTTGAAACATCATTCTGATCAAACTCTCCTCGCATAAAAACCGTTTCTACAATCGGACTAGCCAATAGGTACAATCCCACACCAGAAGGAATTGCCAAAAACAACATCGATCGCAGGCTTTTGTTTGTAAGCTCACTCATTGCTTCAATCTTACCCTTTGACCAATACTCTGAAAGAGTTGGAAGTAAAACCGTACCAATACTGACAGCAAAGAGAGAAAGCGGAAACTCAAGCAATCGATCCGCCCAAAAAATCCAAGAATTGGCCCCCTCTGGGAGAAAACTCGCAAATCGAGTGTTCACAATGATATTGAGCTGTAATATGCCCAAACCTATCAAGCTTGGCCCCATCTTTCTTAAAACACGAAGGACAGGTTCGTAGTTCCACTGAAATCGTACCTGAGGAAAAAAGCCACTCTTAACAAGTGAGGGAATGACTATTACAAGCTGCAAAACACCACCAACTAAAACTGCCCAAGCAAGACTCTCTCCAGAAAACGAGAACCAATCCTCAGGCAAATACACTCCCACAATAATTGCGATATTCACAAACATCGGAGCAAACGCGGGAGCTGCAAATCTCTTCAGGCTATTTAAAATCGCCATAAAGTAGGCATAAATACAAACCAGCAAAACAAAGCTCAGCATAATGCGCGCAAGAGATATCGTGAGCTCTACTTTGCCAGGGACATCCTGATACCCCCCTCCTGGAGTGAGCCAACCAATCACAGCGGGAGTGAAAACCAATCCCAACATCAAAATCGTTACAAGTATCGCCAAAAGGAGTGTGAATACAGCCGAGGTGAGCTTTTTGGCATCTACGCCTGAGGAGTCCTTAGACCTGAGTTCCACAAAAATAGGAACAAAAGCCACTGAAAGAGAGCCCTCTCCAAAGAGTCTTCGAAATAAATTGGGAATACGAAAGGCAACAATAAATGCGTCTGTTACGTACCTTGGAAAAGTGGCAGCAAGAGCAATATCCCGAATTAGTCCCAGTATTCGGCTACTTAGAGTCCCCACAGCAACCAGCGAAGCGGATTTTAAAAGAGACGAAGACTGATGTTTTTCACTCGACACGGATTCAACCCCTTGCATCACCTATGGGGCCATGCTATCAAACTCCGTCCAGGAAATAACTATTAATTTGGAGGATTTACCTTGGCTAATATCAAATCGGCAAAAAAGCGTGCCCGTCAAATGATTGTCCGAAATGCTCGCAACAGTGATATCCGCGCAGCAACTCGAACTGCTGAAAAGAAGTTAAGAGGAGCCATTGAATCAAAAGACGCTAAGGCGGCTCAAGATTTATTGAAGGCTTATGCAAGTCGGATTGGGAAAGCAGCTCAAAAAGGCATCTACCATGCAAAAACTGCCTCAAGAAAAATTTCACGCCTTTCTAAGTCCGTTAGCCAAATTGGCTAACGACATCATTTAGCTAAGAATTTTTGAAATGTGTGGCAAGCCCTTGAAAGCTTGCTGTAATCAAAGTGAGTGAAAGTCTCTCTATTCAAACTCTCACCCTGGGCGCTCTCAATAGAAGCCAGCGCACGACGCCCTTGTCGACGTGCCTCTCCGACATTACAAACCTCATAAGGTGGAAAAACAATTTTACTGCTCTGTCTTTTACAACGACAGACATCATCTTTCTGTATTCCACCAACCATCCGACAACGCTCTTTCTCTGTCATCCCGACCGTATTCATCGTTATCAAAGGTGCAACAGTATCTATGTGATCCAATCGACTGCAAGTACGAGAATGGAAAGTGTTGAGAGGCTTTGGTTTTTCAAAAGACGCATGATGAAGGTAGTGAAACTTTTGAATCTTACAATCTGAATCAAGCTCCAACATCAAGGGAAACTCATCAACTCTTTCACTCATTCGAATTTGAGTTATAAAATAATTGATTCGTGATCCAGACTTATAAACACGAAGACTTCGATTCTTTACTTTGTATTCATTTCTCGAATCGAACTCTCCCCCCTCATTGAGAATCACCAAATCCCAAGGGTGAAAACGACTTTGAAGGTTTTGAATCTGCAATTTCAAGGTGGCTTGTCGAGCTTGAGATGCACTCAGTTTTTTAAGTTCCCTTAGCTCTAGCTTTGAGGCCTGAAGCAACTCATAGGAGTTTTCAACTCCACCCACAATCCCTTCAAAGGGCGGAAGAGCTACACGTGAATAGGGTTTCAAGTCATGTCTTCTGGCTTCAAAGTCGACCACCTTGTAACAATCTAAAACCCCACCTATTGCACATGAAGTGTAAAGAAAAACAAAGATCGAAAAAATTTTCATGAGACTCGCCCACTTTCCATCATCCGTTTTTCGTTCTCAGCCTCAGCTTCTGTCTTTTCAGCAATGTAGTCTCGAATAGCTCGTTTCTTTTCAAATTGAATATCATGATATTGAATACCGTAACTGTTGGCTCTTTTGCAGTAACGAATTTCAGCTTTTGTAATGACATAAACTTCACGGGAAATTTGAAAGCTCAGAATAACAAAATCAGACTCTTTCATTTGCATATCTACAGTAAGACGTATTCCACCTTCACCAATCTCCTCTCCCTTACCAACAGAGTATTGGCCCTGATGAAGTACACCCACTTTACGGTCATACTTACGTCTAGGATAACGTCTACGCTTACCAGTCATTTTACCTCTTCATACTTTGAATCGGTTTATTTCAAAATTTTATAAAGACTGGGCAAGACCACTGACTCAGAGGAGTCACCAAAAGCTCACCCCTGTAGAGAAACAGACGTTTCCAATATGTCACAACTCTTCACGACAAAATTTTCTAAAAGAATATGGGAGGCAAGCGGCGCGGACTTCAACGCTCGATCTGTATCTAGTAAAAGGCGATGTGCTCGCTCAAGTTGTGGGCGAGTCCAAGCACGACTTTGGTCAATATATTGCTTTAAAAAAAATGGTGGGACACCAACACGAGCTGAAATTTGTTGTTGGCTAAGGCCATCACTTACCGCTTCTTTGGTGAGCAATAAAATTCGAATATGTCTTACAATAAGTGCCAAAACACCCACTTCATTCTCACCATGATCCAAGAGATGCACCAAGCACGTAAGAGCTGTTGCTCGGTCACCAACTCCAACAGCATTTGCCAGTTCAAAAACAGATTCCACTCGAAATCGCGACACAATACTTTCTATATCTGTGTACTCTATAACTTCTTTATCACCTACAAACTGAACAACTTTTTGAATCTCGTTATGAAGTTCCATGAGGTTTGGACCAACAAGTTGAAAGAGAAGTTGATTGGCATTTGGTAAGATACGTTTTCCAAAACGCTCAACTGTGTGAGCAATCCAACCCGGGACTTGAGAGTCTTTTGGACGCATGAACTTTACCATTGTTCCGGTCTTCATAAACTCCTTATAGAATTTCTTCCTTTGATCCACTTTTGATCCTGTAAAAATCAGTGTTGTCGTATCAATCGGGTTTTGAACAACACTCAAAAGTGCATCCAAATGTTTTTCTTTTAAGTTTTGAATCTCCTTGATCACCACAACTCGTCGACTCGCCATCATTGGAAACATGCCGATTGTATCCACTATGTCACTTGGGGTGCTACTTCCTGCATAGAAAACATCCAAATTGAAATCTCTTAATCCATCACCCAAGGATCTCTCGATGATGGCCTGAAGAGCTTCGTCCATCAAATAAGGCTCTTCCCCGTAAAGACAATAGAGGGGTTCAATTTTGTCACTGTTGATATCTCGTGCAAGCCTCTCAGGTGTCATCATCAGAAGTTCTCCGTAATTCGATCAAAGGCTTCAGCCATAAGATCTTTTGCCAGCACTTTCAATGTGCTTCGGCGAGCAACATGATTATACAAAGGGTTGACTGTATTGGAACCCTCGACTGTCACTTGAGGTGCTGAATATCGACGTTCTCCATCAAATTCGCCAGACCATACAACTTTTTGATCGGAACGGCGCCGCAACTGAACAAAAACTTTGGCTATAACTCGGTATTCCTTTGTGAGCACAACACCTGAGGGAAGTTCCTCATACCCTGGGTCATCCTTATCCACTTTTGTTCCATCCACATAATCGATTTGCTCAACCCGTCCCTCAAGCACAATTTGAGAATCACCTTTGGACTTCACTCGAGCAAGTCCACTTCTTTCAAATTCATTGATAATTGAAGCTGTAAAAAAACTCTCTATACCGGATTCTTTCGTACGATTGACAAAAATCGGGACAGACACTTGGTCATACCCCCCAGGAATTGATCTCTTGTGCTGCCCCCAGTGATAGGCGCAGCCTGAAAGGGCAAAAATCGCAAAAACTGTAAGAATTCTCATTGGCCCAAGGCTACAGCCGCCGCCCCCAATTTGCAACTTCAGTGACGTTGTTTTTGCAAAGCTCCTGTTGTACCTTCCCACTATGTCTGACTGGCCATATCGATTATTAGCCCCGGGCCCGGTGCCCATGCCCCCAGAGGTGAGAGAGTCTCTTGCTCTCCCCATGATACATCACCGAACGCCTGAATTTTCAGCACTCTTAGAAAGAGTTTTGACAAATCTACGTAAAGTCTTTGAGACAAAACAGCCTGTTCTAATCCACTCCTGTGTTGGCACAGGAGTGATGGAAGCCGCATTTGTGAACCTTCTCTCACCCGATGATGATGTCTTAGTCGTCAATGCGGGCAAATTTGGAGAACGATGGTTAAAAATTGCAGACGCTTATGGTGTGAATGCCATTGAAATCAAAGTCCCCTGGGGTGAGAGTGTCAATTCCGAAGATGTCTCCATTCAGCTCAAAAAAAATAAGAATATCAAAGCGATTTTTTGCCAAGTTTCAGAAACAAGCACGGGCGCCCTTCACCCTATCAAAGAAATTTCAGAGATTGTTAGAAAAACAGAAACTCTCTTTGTTGTTGATGCAATTACAGCTATTGGAATGACAGATTTAAAGATGGATGATTGGGGTATTGACGTTATGGTAGCTGGCAGCCAGAAGGCTTTTATGCTACCTCCGGGTTTAGGCTTTATTTCATTAAGCCCACGTGCATGGGAGAAAACAAAAACATCCAAGCTTCCAAAGTTTTATTTTGATCTACAGGCAGAACTCAAAGCCAATGAATCCAATCAAACACGTTTTTCATCCTCAGTTGGTCTAATTCGAGCACTTGATATTGTGCTAAAGCTGCTTCTCAAAATGGGGTTAGAAAATTACAAAAGTTATGTAAAATCCATTTCAAACTCATTGACAAAATCTCTCGTCCCTATGGGCTTTTCTATATTTCCTAAAACACCAAGTCCAGCACTGACCACTTTATCAGTACCAAAAGACATCGATGGCACAAAACTCAGAAACCATTTAGAAACTCAGTACAACATCACAATTGCTGGTGGGCAAAATCAACTCAAAGGAAAAATTATCCGCATAGGGCATATGGGATATATTTTGTCTGAAGATATCTTGTCCTTAATTGAGGGACTTGGACTATCACTAATAGACCTTGGACACAAAACTGATATTGCACATTCCATCGAAGTTGCAAATCAACATTTGATAGAGTCAGGATTTTAAACGTGAACATCTTGATTTCAGAAAGATTTCACCCAAACGCTCTTTCAAAAATTCAAGCTGACCCTCAATTCAAAATTACAAGAGCCACTGAGTATGCAAAGCCCAATCCTCAGGAACTTGAGGATACTGATATTTTGATTGTTCGATCCAAAACTCAAGTGAATAAAAATTTACTTGAATGCGCTCCTCAGCTTAAACTTATCCTCACAACAACTTCTGGTTTTGATCATATTGACTTAGAGGAAACAAAAAAAAGAAACATACAAGTTACCCACACTCCTAAGTCCAACGCGATAAGTGCTTCTGAAATGACATGGGCACTCGTCCTATCGTGTGCAAAAAAACTTATAGTTGCTCACGAACAGGTCAAGCGTGAGAACTGGGACCGCTCTCTTGTTTGTGGCACTGAACTCAGTGGTAAAACTTATGGAATTGTTGGACTTGGAAGAGTCGGTAAGCGTGTTGCTCAAGTCGCACAGGCCTTTGATATGTCTATTTTAGCTTATGATCCCTATCTCTCAGATTTCGATTTTCAAGAAGCAAATGCGACACGAGTTGGGCTTACGGAACTTTTCAAGGAATCCGAAGTTGTGAGTCTTCATGTCCCAGCCACTCACGAAACTAAATATTTTATTTCACGCGACAACTTGGCAGATCTTGGTCCAAGCGGAATTTTTGTAAACACCTCAAGAGGAACCACTATAAAACATGTTGATTTATTAAATACACTGGATGAAGGCAAACTTGGAGCTGCGGGGCTTGATGTATTTGAGACAGAGCCCCCTTCTCAAGAGCTCAAACTGATTCAACATCCCAATGTGACATTAAGCCCTCATATTGGAGGAACAACAGTTGAAGCGTTGAACAAAACTGGGTTTGACGCCGTTGAAGAGCTCTATCGCTTTGTAGAGGGAAAAGAGCTTCACCATCAGTTGCCACCTGATGCGAACTGGTGGCAAAACTCTCAAGCCAAAAACAAATAAGTCCATGTCACCCAAACCCATTACTTGACCACTCACAATCATTAAAGGGAGTATGCCTTTTTATAAAGGAGAGGATAAATGCAGGGCACGGCAGTTGTTGGGTCTCAATGGGGTGACGAGGGTAAAGGCAAGGTTGTGGATGTTTTTTCATCAAAAGCAGACTTTGTTGTTCGATACCAAGGTGGGGCAAATGCAGGACACACGCTTGTTGTAGATGGAAAGAAAACCGTTCTTCACTTGATACCTTCTGGCATTCTCCACCCGCAAGCCACATGTATTATCGCAGCAGGCGTTGTTCTTGATGCGGAAATTGTAGCCAACGAAATTCGAGCACTCAAACAAAATGGTTTAATAGAACGTGACGGGCAGCTCTTGATATCTGACCACGCGACACTCATTCTTCCGTATCACCGTGCAATCGACGCCGCTCGTGAAGCCGCATTAAAACACGAAAAAATCGGGACAACAGGAAAAGGCATTGGCCCAGCGTATGAAGACCGCGCTTCTAGACGTGCAATTTTACTACGAGATTTATTTGAACCCGACACTCTTAAAGCAAAGCTTGAAAAAACACTTCAGGAAAAAAACTTTCTTCTTGAGGGATATTACAAAACCAACACATACAGCGTTGATGAACTTTACTCACAAATGATGACATTTGCTGAAGAGTTAAAACCGTATCGTTCAAAAGATACATCTAAAATTGTATGGGATGCACTTCAAGCAAATAAAAAAGTTTTGTTTGAAGGCGCACAAGGTACATTGCTTGATTTACTGCACGGGACTTATCCCTATGTGACAAGCTCTTCCACGCTCTCTGGATCAGCCTGTATCGGAAGTGGTGTGGGACCCGGGCAAATTGGAAAGGTTGTTGGAATCACCAAAGCCTATTGTACGCGCGTGGGAAGCGGACCTTTTCCGACAGAACTGAACGATGAGATGGGCGAAACTCTTCAAAAAAAGGGAGGGGAGTTTGGTGCAACCACGGGACGCGTTCGAAGGTGTGGTTGGTTAGATTTGGTTGCTCTAAAGTATGCCGTGCGAATCAATGGAATCACAAATATTGCGTTGATGAAGTTGGATGTTTTAAGCGGAGTAGACGAGATCAAGTTTGCGACTCACTACGAAATTGCTGGAAAGAAAGTTGAGGATTTTCCTTTTTCAATTGAAGGACTTGAGGGAGCTACGCCAATTTATGACTCCCTTCCTGGCTGGAAAGAGGATATCTCAGGCTGTAAGACGCTTGAGGAGCTCCCTAAGAACGCCATTCAGTATGTTCAGCATATTGAGAAGCTTGCTGGCTGCCCGATAGATGTGGTGTCCGTGGGGCCAGGGCGCGATGAAACGATTTGGGTGAATTCACTCTTTGAATAGGTCAAAATCTAGGCAATTTCGAGCCCTTGGCGCCTTGCGTCTTGGCTCGGAAATATCCCCCACCCCAACCCTCTACGGTTGACTCTTAAGGGGAATCTTCTTACAAAGTTTGCTCCTAAAGTGGTTCGCTAGCTCAGTTGGTAGAGCATCTCCCTTTTAAGGAGAGGGTCCTTGGTTCGAGCCCAAGGCGAGCCACCACACACTAAGACCCCTTCGTCTAGTGGCCTAGGACATGTCCCTTTCACGGACAAGACACGGGTTCGACTCCCGTAGGGGTCGCCAATTACAGGTTCTACGGCTCTATTCGGTTAAGTGGGTGCAGTATAAAAGTGTCCGGATCACTTATTCAATGTCTTAAGTGGGTGCAGTATATTAATTGAAGTCCGCAAAAGTCGCCAATAGCGTAGCGTAGTATGGTTCTCCGAACTAAGGTAAAAGACGTGCAATTTTTTGAGTGATTTTATCGTGTATGCGATAGAGTTTCGAATTAATAACGTTGAGCTCTCTTCTTTTACCAGGATTGGAGATTGAAAATGTTGGATCTAATTCAAAACTTGGTTTTGCAGGAAAAGAATCTATCAGTTTGATGTAATCTTCTGGAAAGCTAAATTTTTTTGCTTCACTGAGCATTAGTTTTTTATACCTGTCAGATGGGATCAGTCCAGACCTTGGGTGTTTTGCTACATAAACAAAAGCCTCCAAGCACTCCTTGCCATCATAAAGCACAGTTTTAGAGACGCGTTCGTAATATCCCCACTTCACCCATTCCAGAATATCTAATAACTCAAGGTCTCGTTTTTCCAGTTCCACAAGAGCACCCCAAACCGTATTTCCTTCACTTTCATGGACACTAGCATAACCTTGACCAATAGACTCACAAGCCATTGAAAAATCCAATTGGTGACCCAAAAGCTGAGCCGCACCAAGCATTCTTGCATTCATTCCATGTTTTAAAAAACGATCTATAGCCAGATTCGCACCATAACCAAAGTAATAAACCTTCTCTTGACTAATGGGGTGCAGTTTTCTGCGAGCTGCCAGTTCAAGCTTCTTAAAATACTTTCTAAATCTCTGTGAAACTACCGCCTTCATATTCGTCAACCACAAGGAAGTAGGATTCGAACTGTCGTTCCTACATCTGGTTCAGATTCAATTCTCAGCTCTCCATTCCATTTTTCAACCTTTGCAATCGCATCACTTAAACCTAGTCCCGATCCATCAGTCTTTCCAAATGAAAACCCTCTTCGACCTATCTTTGTCAGAATATCTTCGGGAATACCTTTTCCACTATCGGAAACAGTCAGTTCGACTTCTCCTGAGTCTAAAGATCTCGCTTTAACTTGAATTTCCCCACCTCCGACACATGCTTCAACAGCGTTGTTCAGAATATTAGATAAAATATTTTTAATATTTGTCTCTGATACTGAAGAAGCAGCCCTCAAGTTTTCTTCGACAATATTTTGAATCTCAATATTCGAATTACTCTCAATTTCAATTTTCTTTTCTTCTACAGTCTCAATAATGGCTTTTGAAAAATCCAATGCTGATTCAGAATTTGCTAGCCTACTTTCACTTAGCAGCTCAGAAGCAATATTATCAATTCTCGTTGCAGCACGTTCGATCAAATTTTTAGATTCATTATCACCTAAACCGACAATGGCGACTCTCACCGCCATCAGAGGCGATCGAATGTCGTGTGCAACTTGGCGAGCTAATTGAGCAATAGCGGCCTCTTTCTGAGTACCTTTGATCGACTCCAATAGTGGTTCAATAAACTTTGATGTAATTTGTCTTCTAAAAACAAACCAAATAATAAACATAAAAACACTTGCCACAACCATCAGGCCTAAAAGTTGCAACAATGGCATCAGAACTTTCGTACGATCGACTGAAATATTCAAACAGTTATCAAGTTTTCTAACTCCAATATCCAAGCTCAGGGATCGATCAGCACCGGAACCACCACAGGCACCAACCCATACTCGCGAGTCAACTCCATTGGCCTTTAAAGCATTCTCAAACTCGGATATATGAGGGAGTTCATCATTTTTCACATCGAGGGTTTCAAAAATAAAAGCAGCTTGAGTAATATCACTTCGATAGATCTTCATAAGATTATGAACTGTCTCATCTACAGAAGAAGTGTATTTTGAAGAATAGAAAAATATGCTCGTCAAAACGAGAGCAATAACAAAGCCACCTTGAGCTAAAATAGCGCTTAAGAAAATCCTTTGACCTATTTCAATTAATCTATCAATCTCTGATTTATTCTTCTTTTCTTTACTCATATACCCACTTGTTTATAAAGCTTCTCTGATTCGTGATTGATACTATAGATGTATAATCCCTTCGCAGGCGTTCTCACGCCTTTATTAAAATTATACTCTCCAGATGTTCCACTAACTTTTAATTTAGATAACTCTCTATACAGTGACGATGCCGTTACTGAATTCAGCTTCGAAATGGCTTTTGCTACAATTAATCCAGAATCATAACCGATAGCGATTGGTGCATTCATTGCTGTGCCGTCTGCCATGACATCATTTGGTAATGCTACTCCCTTCAGTAACTCTAAGAACTTTTTATTCTCAGTATTTTCAGCCTCATCTGACCAATGCTGAACATAGTAACCTTGAAACTTGGTACCCGACTCTTTCAATAGCTTGTGGAACAATCGACCACCTCCCCAACTGTCAGGACCAAAGTACATCGTGGACTTGATCATTGGAGCAATCTTCGCAATTATTGATGCTGCTTCAACTTGATATGACGGGATCAAAATAAAATTGGGTTTTGCCGCACCAATAGATGCAATTACCTCAGATGTAACGCTCGATACACCTGAAATGAGAACCACTTTTAATTTTTTACCAGTTTTCTTTCTGTATTCTATCTCAAATTCCTTCGCAAACCCTAATGAATAAATGCTCCTATTGTTTGTCAAGATGACACCAGAACCGTTGTCAGTCATTTTGGCAATTTCAGTGGCAAGGACGCGTGCCTGATATCTGTCATCAAAACATGCTCTAAATGTATATTTGCGACCAAGAGTTATATTCGGATTTGTGGCAAATGGCGTAAGGAAAGGGATTTTTCTCCTTTCTGCGATCTCGGCAATAACACTTGCTACATTTGAACTAATTCCTCCAATAATAGCTACGGGACTATGCCGATCGATGGCCCTTGAGACATCCTTAGAAAGTTGATCTATGCCCTGTCGGACATCTACTGAAAGAAGCCCCACTTGCTGATTGTTATTATATGTTTTGAAGGCCAGCTCTATCCCTGCCTTAACTCTTTTCTCAGTGACCGTAAGGTTCTCAAACTGAGGAAAAATCATGAGAATTTTTTTATTTCTCTCATTGGCGGATAAATTACCTGATAGTACTAAAGTAAGGAAAACAAAAAATAACGACTTAATTAACATCACCAGTAACCCCTTTATTGAGTGCAACTATTGTTTTTCTTTTCTTTGTATTTCTTAGATATAAAAATGATGAGATCAGACACACTACGCAGGGGTATAAAAGAATCCAACCCATACTAGATAGAACCCATAAAAATAGTCCCAAGAGGACAAAAGTTAAAAACAACTTCAATTTTTCACTACATACTCTCAGGTAAGAAAGTATGCACATTATATAAATAACAACAAAGTTAGCACTTACTATTTGAAGAAGAGTCTCAAACCACTCCTTTTTCCACAGAGCTAAAAAAACTGATGAAATAAATGCTACGAACAGAAATACAATGGCTCTGTGTGGAATTCCATTCTTATTAGATTTTAAAAACCATTCAGGCAGTTTTCCCTCTGAAGCGCTCGATTGAATCATGCGAGAGAGACCCCAAATCCAACTGATTTTGTTTATTGATACAGCGAAAACAGAAAAAAGCACCACCGCAATTGGGAGTAACTCTGCAGAACCCTTCAATTGTGTCAATTGAAACACGCCTACGATAGAATCTACTTTCTCAAAAGGAATCAAGGAGGCTACAGAATAGGTGAGCAAAAGATAAAGCGCACCGCACACTATAAGAGCTGATGCCATAGTTCTCAGGAATATTTTCTGAGGGTTCTTAAAGTCTTTTGCAATAAAAGTTAAATTCTCAAAGCCCGCAAAAGCCCAAAATGCAACTACGATCCCTTTACTAGTGGCATTTAAATTGAATTCACTAGGCAATCCACTATAAGACCCATCAATTCGCGGTAAAGTAAGTGCAATCACCACAGAAGCAACAATCAGCAAGCCTATGGCAATTATTGTGTTTATCAGTCCACCCAATTTAATTCCTAGAAGATTCACCATTATTCCGACACAAATAATAAGTACAGCCGTTATCACCACTGTATGCTCAAAACCAATAATACGTTCTACATATTTACCTGCAATAATCGCTGCAGAAGGCATTCCGATTACCACTGTCGATAATAAAAGAGCAGGAACAGTAGCGCCTATAGTTTCGCCCAAGCCTAAAGAAATGAATCCTTCTACGCCCCTACTGTCTGGCCTCATTCGAACAAAATCAGAAAAAATCATGAGAAGAGGCAGGCAGAATAACGTTGCCACAACCCAAGAGACTATAACATTCGTACCAGAAAGCTGGTAGGTTAATGATGGAAGAAAAAGAATACCGGAGCCAATAATGGATCCAATAGCAAATGAAAGCCCTGTAAAGTAAGTTAGTTTTTTTTCCATATACCTATTTTTTCAAATTTCCTATCGACGACTCTTGCAGAGCTCAGCAGTGTTATTCCAAAACTGTTTCCAAAATTTTAAACTAAGATAGAAACCATGCATGAAATCCTGCTCATCCTGGTCTGTGTGCACATGGTTTATAAAACCATTTGTCGTATGGCGAATGTGCTCTTCTTCGTTCTGTCTATGAATAATGAAAAACTCAGTTCTTCCTAATTTTTCACGTAAAACCTCATCATAACAAACACCTTCAAAAAGAGTCTCAATGTTCTCAATGGCAACAATCTCTAATCCCAAACTAATTCCAAAAAGCAGAGGGTCACTTATATCTTTGCCTTCAAGTGCACGAGAAAGAAACTTCAACTCATTTGGAAAACATGACTCTCTAGCACTCTGGAATTTTTCGCTTTTGATATCCACCGAAATTGATAAGGCATCAATAAACTCATTCGCGTGTATCTTATCTGGGTTTCCCTCTCCGAGCTCCTCGTAGGCAATTTGGCAAATAGCCGCTCTTTTTCTGTTCGTAGACGCCAAACTAGCCATCCTTGTGAGAAACCAAGGCATAAACTCTGAAAAATGGTACCATCGAACACCCACTACCTCGCTCACGATCAGATCCTTATTCTGTAGAATAGGCTGCATTGAAGAAAAAATATTTTCTCGCTCCGCTAAAGAAGTAAAAGCCTGTAGAAGAGCACTATGTCCTAAGGTTCTCAGGGGGCTTTTTGCTAACTGGCAACTTTGATTTGTAGGATTTAGTTTTAAGCTATTGACGATGGAATCCATACTATCTCCTTCATTTTCTAGATGAAAAGCAAGTAGCATGCCACTAGCGCACTTAACCGGAAGTCAAAGATGACGGTAAAAAAGGCTACTATATCCAACATATCGCACTTGGAAGTCTTAAGGTCTGATCCGTTGTCTGGGAGTTTCGAATCCAAGTCCTGAGAAGCACGATAATCTGTCCAATTTTTTCACTATCGCCGCACTTTGCGCCCACCCACCGAGTGTATGGAGCTGAGTGATTCCAAATATTTGGGTTTATTCCTGTTGATTTTTTTTGAATCCATAGGGTGACACTTTTTGAAAAGAGCCAGTTGAAAGGTGTCTGCGAACAAACAGAGATAATCACCAAGTAGCGATACACCTCCGGACCAAACGCCCCGCATCCGCAGAATATGCCTGGCACCCGTCAGATGATGTTAAAGAGTTACCATCTTCACTACAGTTCAGAAATTGGTATCAATAGTTTTTGCCACCAGGTTTTCTTTTCATCCTTTTCATTTAAAAGGTCTCTAAGGTTACCAAGAATACTCTCTAGCTCCATGAGTCTAATCTCCAGATAACTTAACGGCTTCTCAGAGCTCTCTCCTATCTCATCATAGATTTCAAAAGCATTGGTTTTTCTCTGAAAAAACTCCTCCTTAGTGGCCAATCGACTCCAGTTTTTTCTAGAACTTAGAATCATTGATTCAATATCAAAGGGAGTCAGCAGAGACCTCTCACCACCAAAAATACTTCCATTTAATTTAAAGAAAAAAGGCCCTAGACCAATCTGATTGATGATTCGAAAGGAAATATAATCTTTAAAGAATTTTTCACGCAATGCCAAAGCATCTGGAGCAGGTTGAGAAACTCCGGATTTAACTATATCCGAATATTTCTGATCAACGAGAGATTGAAAATAAGAAGCTACAAATCTTTTAGAAATTTCAATTTCAGCAAGAGCTGCGGCATTTCTAGTGAGGTGTCCCACACTCAAAATGTCATCACGAACAGACCTCCACTTCATATGGCAGTTAGGGTTTGTTGAATGATCCTTTGTACAATTCGTTTTCCCTAAAGGGCCCGCTCCATACCAACTGTGTTCTGCAAAGGTTGGAACAATTGAAGGAAAGTAGACCTTTCCTGCATGTCCATAACGGGTATCTACTCCTTGTCTATTTTTTTTAATGAACCCTCCAGAGCCCAATCTGTACTGTTGAGAATAGTCCTGTTGATGAATCAAAACAGAGCTTTTTCCCGGAAGCCCTAAACTCTTTTCCAACTCGCTATACCTATCCTTTTGGACAGGAATAAAATCAAAATAAGTGCTTAGCGAGACTAAAATCTTAAAATCCACAACCGTGCCACCATGACACTTCTTGCAAGGGCGTTTTCCAAAAGTAAAATCTGTCATTGAATAGGTTGAGAAGCAGTTTCTAACTTTGCCAAACCCCATTCTTGCAAGCCACAAATAAGCCTGAGGAAGAGTTTTCTCATTGTAATTATCAGGAAGTTTTAGATTCTGAGAATTTAGATCTGAAAGCGGGAGGTAATCTTGCACCACCCCTCCTATCTTAAATTTCTGGTGATATGAGGTTTTCAAAGGGCACTTTTTTACAATCTGAGGAAGTTGTGCTTTTAGCGCTTTTGAATTCCTTGCAAAATCAAACTTTTGATTCAATGACGACAAGGGTTTATATCCATATGCGAAGGTCGAATTCCTAGCGGCAACCTCATCGGCCTTATGACCAATAGTCTGAGTTAGTTTGTTAAAGTACTCTTCAGCCCTATTTAATAAAGCGTTCACTCCATTTTGGTAGAAAATCAAACTCTCTTCATGAGAAAGACCAAGCATTTCAATAACTGATAAATATTGACGTCCAATTCTGCGAACAGAGTCAATCATAGAATTATTGGCATAGTCTTTAAACCATTGTGAATCCTGCTCTGCCAATTCTTTTAAAGCTAATACATAAAAATTCAACTCATTAACAGAAATCAAGGGCGCTTTCTCAAGAACATTCCTTATAGGTTGGTTAGAAACGCTCAAAAATCGATTCTTTGCTGCCGGGAAATAATCCGATAGAACTAATCCCTCCAGCATTGAAGGGGCTCCATCCACAACGAACGTTGGGCTTTCTAGAAGACCATAAAACTTTAGAGTCGGTGCCGCTGGCAATAACTTAGAGTGAACAATATGGTCGTAACAATCTTCAAGCTCAGAGTGAGTTGGCTTATCGTGGTTATTCAAACCACGATAATTGAAACACTTGCTAAATAAAATCGCTGTTTTGTTAATCTCTGAAGATTTGAAATAGTCAGAAAGCATAAGAGAAATATTTCGGATTTCGTTGCGAATTTGCTGTCTATCAAAAGCCGCCAACTTTTGATTCATTAATATTGTTTGAAGGCCATTATGAGTAGCCTCAAAACCAATTCCAACTTGATGATCCAGTTGCTCAAAGCCATTTTCTACAATTTTTGTGAGTTGATTGAGCTGTTCCTGAATTCGTCGAAGTTGTTTCATCATTACTTTTTGAGCACTTTTTTGTTTCCCGCGATTTGCAAGTGAGAATAGAATTTTTGCTGTGCCCACATAAAGGTTTGCATACATCCATACGTCAGCTTCCTTGGCAATTAAATCTTCTAGTTGAATGGCAAATGACCCCACTGTATTAATTCCCATAGCTACATTAGGGTCAGAAACAAAGAACTCTACTAAATTTGTCGTTAATTGCAATTTAGCATTTGCTGTCCTCATCCAATCTTGATGTTTTTTTAAATTATTAAGCCTATCTGCTTTCACCTTGCGGTCTTTTAAAATTTTATTTATATCAGACTTTAATGCCTCTTGACCTTCTTGGAGAGCCCCCTGTCCCTGAGAGATTGACTCCTGTCTCTTTTTATTCAAGGCCATTTCTTTACCTGCTTGACGAGAAAGCCTTGTTACAATAAGACGAATCTCTGCCGCCGTAATACGTCCGCTCTCTAAACGTTCGATGACTTCCTGATGAAGCCCCATTGAATCAATATAATTTCGAAAACCTTCATGAGTTCGATAGGCCTCTCTAAATTTTGCTTTTACGCTCAAACTAAAATCCACGTTTTTATCGAGATGGGAAAGGCTAGCATCTACGAAAAGGCCATTTCCTTCTGTTGAATTTGCTAAACTATAAAGTTCTGAAAGCTTTACCCCTAGATCATTTTGGGCTCTATACTTTCCTTCAAGCTGTGCATCAACTCTCTCATGTTCAGCTACTTTAGACTCTAACTTTGAATAGGCATAATTAATTCCAGCTTCAGCAAAAAGAGGAGCAATCCTTGCCAGAGCCTTTGCACCAATATTTGCTTTTCCTGTTAAAACAAGTGCATCTTCAAGTTCTTCTTTAACTTCATTCGCCAAAGAATTTGTAAGCTCTTTAACGTATTCTGGAAATTGGAAGTTTCCTTCCAATTCATTTTTGTGATTATCATAAGCCTTCATGATCTCATTGACATGAATGAGGGCTTCACGGCGCATTTCCGAACTATCTAAAGCACCATCCCCGTATTCATTGACAAATTCTTCCATTATAGTATGCGTGGCTTGAATTTGAAAACGTGCCCTTCTGTTATCTCCAATGCTATGCCTTGCTGACTTGACCCAAGCATTTTTATCACGAGCAGCTTCGTCTGAAAACTCATCAAGGGACAGCTTTGAGTCCCACTGTGATGTCAAATCAACTGGGTCAGGATAAGTCTCTGGCAGAACTGGTCCGATCTCTCCAAAGGCTCTTCCAGCCCCCAATAAAAGTAATAAAATGATGACAAATTGTCGGACCTTTTTACTCCTAGGCCTTGTCGAACGCTGCCTCTTATTTTCCATATTACACTTCCCTCTATGACTGCTTTTACAACATCTATGCCTTTATCTCATAAATTGACGGTATCATCAGAAATAATTGACTATATCGTCAATTTATGTAAAACTTATCCTATGGATCAAAACCTTGGCGATATCAGTCTCATAGAAAAAATCTCACCAAAACTTTCTAAGGGTCAGAAAACACAAATAAAAATTGTAAAGGCGGCTATCATCTGCTTTGCAAAGGCCGATTTTGAAAGCGTCTCCATGGAGAGTATTTCAAAGCGAGCGGGAGTTTCTCGCCCACTAGTCAAACACTACTTCTCAGGAACTGATGAAATATTTTTTCTCTGTGTCGGACAAGTTCGCTCTGAATTCCAAGAGCTTGTGATTGCTGCGATGGAATCCGAAAGTTCCATGACTGAAAAATTAATGGCCTACGTCTTTACAACCTTTGAATGGATTCAAAAACGCCCCCAACACGTTCGACTCTGGATGCTCTTCCTCAGCTGGTGCTCTCGAAATAAAAAAGCTAAGAGACTAAACACTAACTTTGTAGACATTGGACATCAGAGAATCACGGCCATTATTGAAATCGGAAACAAAATGGGTGAATTTAAAATATCAAACCCAGAAGACACAGCACGCACCCTGCAGGTTTTTCTAACGGGAATTCTCCTCAGCCTCGGAACAGAAGACCGCAGTAATGATCTTGAAACTATAAAAGATAATACAAAAAAAGAAGTCATGAGACTTCTGCAAGTATCAGCTCTCCATTGGTAGACTAGTAAGCGCTCTAAACGTCTTAGAAAAAAAGTTTTGCATTTCAACACCTTGAGGGTTCAAATCCCTCTCCAGTTTTGTTGAAACCCAGTGAGCATGTCCTCACCCATAGCGAAATTTCGAAAATGCCCATCTCCCTCACATTCGAAAAGAAAGACTTATGGAATTCAGTTTTGAAACTTCGTATTCTGCTACTAGACGCCACTCCCCTATCTTCACCTCAAAACCAACAGCCGCCTTAGGTATCCACTCAACTGTGCTATGCACATTGGGTTTTCCATACACCAATGCGTGAGGTAAAATAAAGCCTCCAGAAACATAGGGCGTGAATCCACCCAATGCGTACCCAAGGCTCATGTCTACAGCAGGTGTAATGATCAAAACTCTATTAATTCCATAAACGAAGTTGAGCGTTGGTCGAAGACTTGCAAAAAACGGATCACGCTTTAGAAAAACATCTTTGTGGTCAAACCCCACAAAGATGAGATTGGAGTTATTGAAGTACCCTACAAATGCAGATAAATCACCATGCCCAGAAAGTCCTCTGTGGTACTTTAATTTGAGTGCATCAAAGTTATTCTGCGCTTTTCCATCAGTGGCTTTGGACCAATGCTCTGAATCACCATTGATTTCTGTTCTCATCACCTCTAAGCCAAAAACATTACGCCCATTTCCGACATTACGAGGACTTTGCATCATTTTAAATGATGTTGCCACACCTATATCTTTTGTTAACTCAACAAAGTCCGATTGAGTTTGATCACTCGATACCTGTATGGGAGCCCCTAATACAAGGTTGCCATAAAAAAACAATAAAAAAAAAATGATCCACTGCCACATATTTGGCATTCTATGACGAAACATTCCTGTCGGCTACTCTCATTTTTTAAGAAGAGCAACGTTTTCTTTAGAGGAAAATGAGTTACAAAAAATTCAAGCCCAACTCACTCGCAAGCATGTAAGAGATTTTACATATCAGATCGACGTCTATGATCAACAAAATCGAGTGGTGGCAGAGGTGAAAAAAGACGTCCAAATTAGAAAGAGACAAAATAAAAATAACAAGTTAGTCTCCATCAGCACACGATAAGCTTTTAAAGCATAGCTCAAGGAATGCTCTGGGATGCTCTGGGATGATAAAAACAAGGAAACTTAGCCCTTTCAAAGTTTGGACATAAGCTTGGCAGTTGAACGCTCTTCCAGAACGTACACTAATACACGATTTTAATTTGAAAATCAGAGGCTTTCCACAAATTATCATACCACTTGTTAAGCGACCTAATTTTGGAATCTTGATACATAATTGGGTCTACAACACCAACACTACCACCAGCCCCCACTAACAACAGTCCGGTGTGATAACTATAAGAGCGTTCATCCAATCCCTTTGAAGCGTTCTGTCTAATTTTTACCCCAATCGTATCTGAACCTCCATATATGGATATGATGTAAGCTCTGACTTCAGGAAAACTTTCAGTTATTAACTTTTTGAACTGAACTGCATAACACACGCACTGATTGCGGCAAAAGTGTTCTTCACGATAGTCTTGATCTACAAATTCATAAGCCCACACTTCATCACTTCCTAGGATTTCATCATATTGAGAGTCAATTCTTGCCTGAAGGCTCTCAGGCCATTTTAACATGTATCCTGGAGGCTGTGCCGGGTTTAATAGATAAAACCCATTGCGCTTTATATTCACCTTATCCTCAATCTCTCTTAAGTAAGAAGTCAGTTTCAGGTCAACTGGAGGCATCTCCTCCTTAGCTGCATACTGAGCCATCACTAAGCGTGTTCCCTCAGAAAGCTTACCCACACGAATTGCAAGCCCCCATGGTTCAGTCGTCAGTTTCCCCTCAAGCACCTCAGCCCTTAGATCAAGCAATTCTTCAGTAACAATTGAGTAATCAACACTAGAAGTCTTAAGGCAGCCAATAAGACTCAAAAGACAAATGGCACTTAAGCCTATAATCACTGTTTTAAATGGAAGCTTCATACCCCAAATAAATGCAATCGCCTTACCACTCTATATTCAAAATTATTTGAGTAAGATTCAGTGATATGCCTGATTTTTAAACAAATGGGCCCAGAAAGGCCCATCAATATCTCTAAGGATTATTCAATCTCTAGACACTATTCTCACCTAAAATTAAAGAAAATCTCTTCACTCATCCCAATAAATAAGCTCTTCATTTCCAAATAGAGCATTGAGATCTCTAGCTGTCATACCATACTCTGTTGCAATAATAGTTGGATCATACCCAGGATATCGGAAAATATGCTGTAGAAGTTGGATATAGAGCCTCACGTTGGTTTGAGCATTTTCTCTTCCAGTGCGAGATCCTCCCATGTTTGCAAAATTAATATTTGTTTCCAAACGCTTAACAAGCAAATGAGCGGCTGTAAATGTTTCTCCACGTGAATTCACAAAAATTTGATTTATGTCTTCTAAAGGAAATTCTAGAATTAAAATTGCAATCAAAGGCATATCTCTACTGATGGCAGCAACCAAGGGAGTGTTTCTATTTCTTCCTTCGACAATGTTTACGTTTAAGACTTTAAATTTCAAAAGCTCACGAGCAACTTGATCTTGTTCCCGCTCAATTGCAGCAATTAAAGGAGTATCACCATACTGAT
Organism: Bdellovibrionia bacterium; assembly: GCA_030427965.1. Taxonomy (GTDB): domain Bacteria; phylum Bdellovibrionota; class Bdellovibrionia; order Bdellovibrionales; family JAUICD01; genus JAUICD01. Next base: position 81,931 of record JAUICD010000004.1, on the reverse strand, counting down.
TGCGTGTATTGAGCAACAACGATTTATTTTGAGAGTCCTGAAACTCTGGATGTTTCAATATCATAAGTGCAATCTGTGAGCTCTTCCTTACTATAGCCTCAGTTAAAGCAGAGTTTCCTTCATCAGAAACTTTCATTAAGTCTAGTTTCACACTAGTATCTTCAAGAAGCGACACTGCAATTCTATCAAAGTCAGAGCCTCGACCCAAAAGAGACATCAACGCAGTACTGTTATCAGTCTCATATGACTCAAGTGTACTTGTGCCACGATTTTTAACAATATACTCAAGAATAGGCATGCACCCATATGCCGAAGCTGCAGTAAAGCTCGTCAGACGTGAGCCATCATTTTGTTTACTCAAAATAGAATTTGCATTCAACTTACGTGCTCTATAATAACTTGCAAATGTATCCACATCACACTTTGTAATTGCTCGAAATGTTCTTTCAATATCACTTAGTGAATCATCTGGTTCACCTTCTGTACATCCAACAAATCCTACTGCTAGGAATAGGATAGTTATTAAAAATAAGTGTCTCACTACACTCTCCTTTATTTTAAGCTCACTACCCACCCTCAGTAACCACCTCTTAAAGAGGCCACTTAGGTGCATTATACGCATGTCACTTTACAAAGCGAGAGCTTGAAGCAGGAACCCTTCACGAATGTGAAGGGTCAAAAAAGAGAGTGATTTTTAGATGTTACAAAGACTGAAACCTTGCAACAATTTACCTAGAAAACTCCTCATGGTGACCGTGTACAAAAACACCGCCGCCATCAGCCCCCTCTTCAGCAAGAAGCGGAACTGGAGTTAAGCCATTCACCTGCTCAGTTGATCCACTAAGAAGTAACGCCATGTACGCAATAGCATCCACATTCAGACCAAGAGCTTCAACATCAATATTATTGTAGTCATCACAAGCCTTGTGATAACAGGAATCAAATGCCTCACCAACAAGTCCACCGTACAGGTCCACCATCTCCTGAGTCTTTGTCCCCTCAGCTCCAGTGAAAGTTCCCCCATATGGAATCCCTGCAGCTGCAAAAGGTGCATAGTCGGATCTTCCAGAAGCTTGAATCTCAGTACTTGGCGAACCAAGATTGGTAAAAAAGTTGTGAAGAAGTTGTTCTATGGCTCCTGAACCTTCTGGGCCAGCATCCCCAAACCTTGACCCATCTCCATCAAACACACCCAGCATATAGTTTGGCGAACCTACCATATCAAAGTTTAAGTAAAGTGCGATTTTAGCCTTTTCTTCTTCACTTAACTTCTCCACATATTTTGTAGAGCCAACAAGTCCCAACTCTTCTGCCGACCACCAAGCAAATCTCACCTTATTATTCAAAGTATCAATGTTTTTAAGGTTCAAAGCCACTTCAAGGATTGAAGCACTTCCGCTTCCGTTGTCATTGATTCCCGGCCCCTTGTCGACTGAATCCAAATGCGAACCAAGCATCACCACATTGTTCGGATTTCCGCCTGGAGTTTCTGCAATCAAATTCATTGTCACCATTTCTTCAATACGTGTTTTTACATCAAGAGAGAGTTCTAGATCCGAAGTTTCTGAAAGCAAAACACCTAGATCATAAGGCAAAGACAGTGCTGGAATAGTCAAATCCACCTCTTGATCTTCAGGTGAGCCAAGCGTTCCACCAAACACTTCCTTGCGTGTTTCCTCATTTCCCTGATTGAAAATAAGAATAGCAATAGCACCAGCAAGTTGAGCGTTGGTTACTTTTTGTCGGAACGTACAAGCGCCACGTTGTACAAGAGCAATTTTACCTTGAGTAAACCCACCAAAGTCTTCAATCTCACATCCACTCGTTGAGGCATTTCCTGGCCCCAAATCAAGATCCACTGATTCCACTGATCCTGTTAATGTTCCAGCAGGGCTAAATGACATGACTTCAAAGTCCTTTTCTTCGACATACTCTATCTCATCAGGAAGTACTTGAGAGAAAGCGCCGCTATCTTTTGTGAACTTGATAAAATCAAAATTATCTCGAGTGACCACATATCCAGCAAGTATAAGAAGGTTTTCTATGTATTCAACAGAAGCCAAGTGTCCTGGAGAACCTGCTGAGCGGTTGCCACCATTTTCCATTGCAATGTCATAAAGTTGGATAAGGTGATAATTCACACTTACCCCTGAGACCGAATCCAAGAGCTCTTTCATCTCCTTTGAGTCACACTCATCACACTGTGGTTTTGTTGGGGGTTTATCTGGTGGATTTCCACCAATAGACCCATGATCTGCACTCTTTGTGCATCCAATTGAAATTAAAACCAGAAAACCCAAAAGTACTCTAAACATTTGTTCCCCCTAATGTTTTTCTTTAATTTTTATAAAATTTGTTCCAAAAACTTTTTTGAACGATCGCTACTTGGATTTGTAAAAAACAATTCCGGAGTCGATTGCTCAATAATTTTTCCCTCATCCATAAAAATCACTCGATCCGCCACTTCTCTGGCAAATCCCATTTCATGTGTTACAACAAGCATCGTAATTCCCTCTTTTGCTAGATCCACCATGACATCCAAAACCTCTTTCACCATTTCTGGGTCAAGTGCTGATGTTGGTTCATCAAAAAGCAAAATTTCGGGATTCATGCAAAGGGACCTTGCAATTGCAACTCTTTGTTGTTGTCCACCTGACAATTGTCCCGGGTACTTGTTGGCCTGCTCTTCAATTTGTACGCGGCGAAGATTTCCTAACGCCATCTCCTTCACTTCATCTGAAGAAGCTCCCTTAACCCAAGTTGGTCCCAAAGTGAGGTTTTCTAAAATTGTGAGATGAGGAAAGAGGTTAAAATTCTGAAAAACCATACCCACTCGGGATCGCACACTCTGTAACACACGAGCGTCATCAGTCATCTCTGTACCCAAAACATAAATCTCGCCAGAGGCGTGAGTTTCAAGTTGATTGATACATCGGATAAGTGTGGATTTGCCAGAACCTGATGGGCCACATATAACAACGATCTCACCTTTTTTTATAGTGAGTTCAATGTCATCTAGAACATGCAAATCCCCAAACCACTTATTGACCTTTTTAAACTCTAAAACACTAGAAGCCATATGAAACTCCCTTTCCTTTTTTTCCATCTGAAGGCATGCTCTCTTCAATTTTTTTACTGAGCCGACTCATTGAAAAACAACATACAAAGTAAATCATTGCCGTAAATATGTACGCCTCTCTAGCAAACCCCAGCCATTCAGAGTCACTAAGAGATGACTTTGTTGTAAACATCAAATCAAAAAGTGCAATAATCACTAGAAGCGATGTGTCCTTAAACATTCCAATAAAAGTACTCACAGTGGGTGGAATCACAATCCGAAGTGCCTGTGGAAGTACGACAAGCCTAAGAGTTTGAGAGTTTGTCAGTCCAATAGATTTTGCTGCCTCAACTTGTCCCCTTGGTATTGCCTGCAGTCCTCCACGAATAACTTCTGCCATGTACGCCCCAGAAAAGAGTATAATGGCCACCTGAGCGCGAAAAAGCTTATCAATTGTAAATCCATCTGGAAGAAATATCGGAAACAAAACAGAGGCCATAAACAAGATCGAAATCAAAGGAACGCCTCTTATAAGTTCAATAAACAAAACACTCAGTGTTTTTAAAACAATAAGATTGGACTGCCTTGCCACAGCTAAAATAATTCCAAACGGATACGAACAGCCAATTCCAATAAAAGAGATCAGAAGCGTTAAAGGAAGACCACCCCACTTTGTCGTTTCAACATGAGTAAGCCCTAAAAGCCTTCCATCTAAAAGTAAAATTGAAAATGTTAGCCAAAGAATCCAAGACCAAAAAAGCCTTTTTCCCCAAAACTCTCTTTTAAAACTTGCTCCAAAAAGAGATATCACTCCAAAAATAAATAAAGCAGGCCTCCACACAAGAGCTGTTGGATAATGCCCGAATATAATATATCTGGATTTTTCAAATATGAACGCCCAACAAGCTCCACCGCTTTCTCTGCAAAGTTTTGCATCTCCTTGAAAAGTCGCATCTAGAAAAAACCAGGAAACAACTGAACTCAAAATATTTAGAACAAGAAGGCCAATTGAAATTGTAAGAATAGTGTTGAAGATAGAATTGAAAAGATTTTTCTTTGCCCAAGTCACCGATTTCCATTGCGGGAGTTTCTCGTGAAGTCTCAAGATCAATTCACTCATCTTGCTTCTCCCGGAATTGCAGTTTTTTTGTTGTATATGTTCATTACAAGTGATGTGAGCAAACTAAAACTGAGATAAATGAGCATAACAATCAAAATGCATTCTACAGCTTGCCCAGTTTGATTGAGTGCCGTATTACTCACATTTAATAAATCTGGATAGCCAATAGCAACAGCCAATGAGGAGTTTTTTGTTAAATTGAGTAGCTGACTTGTTAATGGTGGCACAACAACTCGCATCGCCTGTGGGAGAACAATAAACTGAAAAACAAGAGGTGGCTTCAACCCCAGTGACATTCCAGCCTCCACTTGTCCACGATCTATAGATTCAATCCCAGATCTTACAATTTCAGCAATGAAAGCAGCCGTATACAAAACCAAGCCAAGTAAAAGAGCGCCCAATTCGGGAGTGATGCTTGCTCCTCCCTCAAAATTAAACCCAGCAAGCATTGGAGATGTAAACTCCAATGGACGTCCAAAAATCAAAACAAAAGCACCCAATACGACTGGAAGAAGAAGTGGTTTAAAATCAAATCTGTTTGATTTTCTCCACTTTCTATAAATCATTACAAGTGAGATTAAAGCAAATAGAGCAATTGCAGTTGGTTCTAAAATATTTTGAGGAAATGGAAAATAAAGCCCTCTTTGTGTCAAAAACACAGAACCCAAATAAGGTTCAGCCTCTCTGACAGAGGGTAAAAATTCTGAAATCAAAACATACCAAAAGAAAAGCTGCAGAAGAAGAGGGATATTTCGAAAAGTCTCTATGTAAACATCAGACACTTTCTTAATAAGCCAGTTACTTGAAACTCGAGCCATCCCAATGAATGTACCAAGAAAGACTGCAAATATATTTCCAATTAAAGCCACAAGAAGCGTATTGAGTAGCCCAACCTGAAACGCTTTCAAAAAAGAGCTTGTTGAGCTGTATTCAATAAATGATTCACCAATGTCAAATGCTGCTTCAGTAAAAAGAAAGTCAAACCCAGAGGCAATCCTTTGTTCACTCAAGTTTGTAATGGCATTTGAAATCAAAAACCAAAAAAGAGCTGCTACAATTCCCAAAACTGAGAACTGTAACAGATGTCTTCTAAAGGCCAATGAATAGAAAATCTGTGGCATTTTTTAATTATTTAAGTGGTGGTGAATACATAAGTCCACCATCTGTCCAAAGAGCATTCAACCCACGGTCCAATCGTAATGCCGTCTTTTTACCTACGTGCTTTTCAAAACTTTCACCGTAGTTGCCAACCTGCTTTACAATGCTGTAAGCCCACTTCTCATCAAGCCCCAAAGCTTTACCATTGCCTGGTACTTTTCCCAAAAATCTCAATACATCAGGATTGTAGCTTTTGATTTTTTGATCCACATTTTTAGACGTGATCCCAAGCTCTTCTGCAGAAATCAGTGCGTACACTGTCCACTTTACGATATCAAAGAATGCATCATCCCCATGTCGAACTGCCGCCGCAAGTGGCTCTTTGGAGATCACTTCAGGAAGTATGACAAGCTCATTTGGATTTTTTGCCTTTGTCCTCTCAGCGGCAAGACCCGAGGCATCTGTTGTAAGTGCATCACATCGTCCCGCAAGAAACGCTTTAAATAGTTCATCGTTTCCTTCCATTACGATGGGTTTCATTTTCATTTTGTTTTGTCTAAAATAATCTGCAAGGTTTCTTTCTGTTGTCGTCCCCTGCTGCACGCAAATCGCTGCACCACTTAATTGCTTGGCGCTTGTGATTTTTGATTTTTTCTTCACCATAAAACCCTGACCGTCATAATAATTGGTCGGAGCAAAGTTCAACCCAACAGATGTGTCACGTGAAAGTGTGTGAGTGGTATTTCTTGTTAAAACATCCACTTCACCTGATTGAAGAGCTGTGAATCTCTGCTGCGCACTTAGGCCAACAAATTTGACTTTTTTTGCATCACCAAAGATAGCCGCTCCCAACGCTCTGCACACATCAACATCTAGCCCTTGCCAGTTACCTTTGCTATCTGGTGCGGAAAATCCAGGTAGTCCTGCACTGACACCACATTTAACGTGTCCTCTTTTTTTAATTTCATCGATTGTAGAAGCCTGTGCGCTTCCTAACCACATGACAGTAGCCAGAAGTGCCAAAGACGCGATAAGTCTATTATTAAGTTTCATTTATTCCCCCCGGTAAATCTTAATTCGCTTGGATAAAATGCAATATCAAAGCCATTAAAATTGGTGTCACTTTTATCACAGGATCGAGTTGATTCCAAAGTGAGACTTTAAGAATGCCTCTGTTGAGAAGATCCACTTCTGCCACATTGTGCAAAAAACTAAGACACTTTCTTTGGAGTCTGTCTCAAAGCGAGGCTCTCTGTAAATTATATTTTCAAATTTTACAAGATTTCCTCAAACCAGTGGCTCTTGGGGTCTCAGGCTGAGAATGGTAAGAAAATTTAACTTTTAACCAATAATCCCCTAAAAACAGGTTGTTACCTTAATGGAATGAGAAGCGAGATCTACATGAAGTTTGTTACGATTATAATGGCAGCAATTGCCTTATTGCTAACAACAGCTTGTATGCAGGATACAGAAAGTCTTGGAAGCTCAAGTGATCCTTCAGCCAACCCTGATTTCGCTGAGAAACCATTTCTTACCGAACTTGATGTCGAAGCCTCTCTAGCTGAATGCCAAGGAGAGATTGTTTGGGAGTATGTTCCAAAGGGCATGAGCATTGATGGTGTCTACAACTTTAGAACAAAAGAAATTGAGTGGGTAAAAGGATGGAATAACGAACAATACACAGGGGTATACAACCATTCCGCCAGTGTTGTTGAGTGGCGCCTAGCTCCGGACGATCACAAATACGTTGCTGTGTACAATTACAAAACTCAAATTGTCGAATGGCGCTTATCAAGCCCAAAGGCTGAGTACTTCGGCGTTTACAACCCAACACTTGGAATCGTTGAGTGGAAGAGCTCAGGAATTGGAGAGTTTGTAGGAGTTTTTAACTATGAAGCTGAAGTTGTTGAATGGAAATTTTTAGAAGATGGTCAAGGCAAGTACACAGGCATTTACAACAGACAATCAGGCAAAGTCGAATGGATGTTCGCACCTGATGGATTTGAATATTTTGGCATTTACAATCATGGCCTAGGTCAAGTGACTTGGAAGTATTTAGAAAAACCACAATACCTGTGGTTTGCATATGACTATGCCAAAGACAGAGTCGAACAAAAATATTACTCAATTGATGTTGGAACCTACAAAGGTATTTATGGTTGCCCTGAGATCTAACTCAAGAGGCTTTGACAAAATCAAAAGAGTATCCCATTCCATAATGAGTTTTAATTTCAGCTAGTGCTGGATCAATTTTCTTTCTCAGTGAATGCACATGAGTATCAATCGTTCGATCTGTGATCACATTGTTTTCACCCTTACAAACTGTAATCAGCTGATCTCGTGAAAAAACTTTACCTTCATTCCTGATCAAGCAAGAAAACAGACGGTACTCCATAGGAGATAAATCCAACTCCCTCGTCTCACCAGCAGATGCAAACACTCTAAGTTTTTCACTATCAATGATAAATGGGCCAATCTTATGAATCGTTTCTTCTTTTTTTCTTTCTACTTTTCTTAAGTTCGATTTTATCCGAGCTACAAGTTCATCCCTATTAAAGGGCTTTTCAATATAATCATCTGCCCCCAATTCAAAACCAGTCACTTTTGCCGAAGTTTCAAGATTTCCACTAAGAATTAACACCGGGATGTCATCTGTCACATCGCTCGATTTAACTTGAGTACAAAACTCATAGCCACTTCCATCAGGAAGGGTCACATCCAAAAGAATAAGATCGATTTTATAAGCCTCCAGGGCAGATCGACCTGAAGCAAGATCAGGAGCCGATAGCACCTCATACCTATCACTTAGTACCTCAAAAAGAAGCTCTCTAAGCTCGGCGTCGTCCTCAACTACTAAAATTTTCTTCAATTCCAACCTCTAAACAAAAAGATTTAAAATCTTATCGCCTAGTAGATCAAAATCCTAAACAATATAAACATAATTTATTTTGAAACATCTAAACCCAGACTTAGGGCAGGTTACGCCAACCTTATTTCCATACACCAAAAATTGGCGCTGCCTTCTTATCATTTTGATTGAGAGTATCTAGCACAAAAACATCTTGAATCGTTTTTAAAAGATTATAAAATGTGTAGCTCGTTTTTATGACCGCCCCTGGCTGGATCATATCTCCTAGCAGGGTTGTATAAATTCTATTTTTCCCTTTTTCAGTACCCTCGTCAAATGTCACTATTACCAGAGTATCTTTCATGAAGTTTGGATTTTCGAAAAGAGGCTCAAATTTCGCTTGAAACCATTTTGCAGCGTACTCAATACTTGTGTTGTGACCACCGTTTTTCATGTCAGGAATATAAAAAGAATATTCCGGTAAAATATCCGTATCTACATCACCTTCTAGTTCACTTGCATTGACAATGTTATCACACCTAGATGATGAGTCATGAATGTTTTCAAAACTAATAAATGGATTATGGCGCCTTCTATACTCTCCACTTCTAGAGCCCTTAAAGCAATTGCCTGGAAAGCCTTCAACATACACTTTCCAAGTCATTCCTTTTCGTTCAACTAAATCAACTATACTTTCCTCAGATATATCTTTGATTTCATTTCCCTCAAAATCCAACGTCGAACCAGCTGTCATTGCAATATAATTGGGTTGTGAATCATAGGAAAGAGCACAAAACTGCGAAAGCCTTGCACCACGATTTGAGAGCTCATTAAAGTAAGGTTGAGCTTCGACTTGACTCACATCTTCGTTCTCAAAAACTATTGTAAAAACTCGCTTAAATAGCCCCGGACTAAGCTGGGCACCGTCCGTCTTTTTAAATGAATCACAGGACTTTCTGGAGTGCTCGGCACATCCCACCGCAGTGGCAACTAAAAGAACGGACAACAAAGTCACCACATGTCCAAACATCACGGTCCTATTTGTATTCTCGAAATTTTCTATTCTTAAATTCTGGTTCATAAGGTCATCTTGGCACTTTTACCAAAATGTTAAATTGTCCATCCAGACAGTTCAGTGACTTGAAATCAAACCAGAGGCCCGTCGGGTCGTGTTGTTCTTAAGGACAATCATCACCTACTTCTCAACAGCTTCAAAATAAGGCATTTCAATTGAAGCCAGAAAATCCTCTAGGAAAAAAGCCGTAAAGTTGGCACGCCCCTTGATACCTGATTTTTCATATATGTTAATTGCATGCTGTTTAGCAGTTCTCTCAGTGGTGCCTCTTATTTCAGCAATCTCTCCAAGGCTCAGTCCTTTTAAAAGAAGAAAGGCGACCTCTCGTTCAGATGGGGTAAAATTCCACTCATTGAGTTGACGTTCAATATAGTCTCCAACTCCTGTAAGTAATTTTTGCTTTGCCTCTTTCTCTCTTTCAACCTGGATTCGAGCAGTACGAATCCTAACACGTAATTCTTTGTTCTCATTCTTAGATGCTTCAATTTTTAGAAACAAATAGGCAATTCCAAAAACAAGTAGGATTGCTACGAGAAAATCAACTCCAATATGCCAAGGTTCAACAGACTCAGCAAAATCTGTTGTAATATCTAGTACAGCAAAGCCTAAAACCAAAATAAGAATAATTAAAAGAATCGTGTACTCAGAAACTCCTATCTTTTGACGACTCTTCGAGTTTGACATTTTTTTATTTCCCTCGATTTGGCCCAAGCAAATCTCCAAAGATACATTTCACGAAATAAAATACACAAACAACAATTATACTTGAAATCCATTGAGACTCAAGCGACCAAAGAATACCATAAAAATCCATCTAAAAATAGATCCTATGTCCCTAGCTCCAACAACGCAACTCTTCAAAAGACACAGATTAAACAGCTCAATTATTGAAATCTCACAAGGTCTCCTGTAGCGTCCTTCCTATTGAAAAACCAAGACGTATTTGACTATATCATTATTGGCTCTGGCATTGGAGGCTTAACAGCTGCGACACTCTTGACTCGCTTACTAAATAAACGAGTCCTCATCCTAGAGCAGCACTTCAAAGCAGGAGGACTCACCCATTCTTTCAAAAGAAAGGGGTTTGAATGGGATGTGGGGCTTCATTATGTGGGTGAAATGCAAAAAGGTGGTTTCGCAAGAAAGCTCATGGATTTTGTCACAAATGGGAATGTCCAATGGCAAAAAATGCCTGAGGCATTTGAAACCTTTCATTTTAAGGACTTTACCTTCACTCAAGAAAGTTCAAATAACTTTCGAAAAAAACTCAATAAAGAGTTTCCTGATCAAGAGAAACAAATTGAAATGTACTTTCAAGATATTAAAAAAACTCTTATTTGGGGACAACTTCGGATGGCCTCTCAAATTCTTCCCTTTCTTATTGGCTGGATACCCAGAGCCCTTTCCCTTTGTTTTTCAAAGTATTCAAAAACCACCTTGCTTGAGTATTTCAACTCCCATAACATCCATCCAAAGTTACAAAAAATTCTGAGTGCCCAATGTGGAGACTATGGACTTGTCCCAAGGGAGGCGAGCTTCTTCATACACGCCCTTGTTTCTAATCATTACAGAAATGGAGGCTACTACCCAAAAAGTGGAGGACAAAGCATCTCTATTGAAGCCATCAAATCTATTGAACTCAATGGATCTGAAATACGACTCAACCACAGTGTGACACGCATAAGAACGAAAAATGGACATGTCATAGGAGTTGAAGGTCAAACCAAAGGGAAAGATTTTAGTTTTAAATGTTCCAATGTCATTTCCACTGCTGGTGCACGTTCCACTTTTTTAAAACTCTTAAAAGACAATTTACCAAAAAACCTTGCCACAGAACTCAATTCCTACTCTCCTAGCTCAGCTTTTATTAACCTCTATATTGGCTTCTCTGAATCACCTAAAAGGTTTGGCTTTCAAGGTGAGAATCACTGGGTTTTCAATACCGAAAACTTTGAGTCTTTAAAACAAACGACATTTACCTCAGATAAAAATATGCTTGGATATTATCTTTCTTTCCCGACTCTAAAGAATACAAATTCAAATAAAAAACATACCGCCACTATGATCTCACCAATGCCTTACTCTGTCTTTGATAAATGGAAAGACACAAGTTGGAAGGCACGAGGTGAAGATTATGAAAATTTAAAAAATAAAATTGTAACTACTATGTTGAAGGCACTTGAAGACAAATATCCTGGACTGACAGATATTATTGAATACACAGAGCTCTCAACTCCACTCACAACAAACCACTTCACTGGCCATCATATGGGTGAGTCCTACGGCGTCCCGGGCACAATAGAGCGATACAAATCCACTTCTCTAGGGCCCAGAACACATATCAAGGGACTTTATCTTGGCGGAGCCGACGTACTTGCCCATGGCGTTGTTGGAGCTATGTCAGGCGGCCTTGTTGCTGTTACAGCTAGTGTCAGCCCACTACAGGTAGGCACTCTCTTTAATCGCCTCCTAGCACACCCCGCCTCAGATTGATTTCAACGATTTTGTACAAAATCGGATGAGATCTTCATACATCCCACAGAAGCACGTATTTATGTTTCGCTGCAACGTTACGCAAAAAGTAGATAGACACCTTTCAACTCCTGTCGTTACCATCACTGATAAATAAATCCATGATTGGAGGGCTTATGAAAGGATTCGCAATTATTTTATCACTTCTATTTCTCGCACAAGGAGTCATTGCTGAGGATTTACAGCCTTGGAGAGATCGATTTGAATCTGCTAACGACCTAGATATCAGTGGCCTCTATGCTCAATACGGAGAAAAAGAGATTTGCTTAGCAACCTCAAACAACAGTCTCCCTGGTGAGTGGTGGGGAATGATACATTTGGATATTCAAAGAAACAAAAACCGAGGTAGCGCACTTTATTGCCCAAGACCAAATGACAGAACAATGGAAGCAGTAATTGATTTTCGAGAGAAGTTTTCTTTAGATGCTGAGGCAAATCAAACAAGTCGCATTGGAAGACGTGCTCACAGATTTCCAACTCCATATCCTGATTGGGATCATAGAAAAATGCCATTTTTTGAAACATTCAAACGAGTTGGAGATACCCTCTACGTAAAAATCACTCGAAAGAACAAAGAAAAACAAATTGAGGAAGTTGGCTACTTTGAAGCAGATCTTAAAAAGGATCTATACGACTGTCCAGAGTAACCAAATACTATCGGCAAGTTCTAAGTAGATTTGTCGTACAATGGACCCCACCTCTCAACATATGGAGGTGGGTTGAACCAACAGACCGTATTTTTACCCCCAACCGATCAAATACTTTTTTTACATACTCTCCAAAAATAGCAATCCCCTGATCTCCTGTGATATAGGACTTCCCAAGCAAAATACCATTTACTGGATTGATATTGAGTGCAATTGCATAGTCCTCATTTGTGCCATAATTTTTTGCAAGAAGTTTAGGGGAAAACAGAACTGGCATTGGAACAAACTCAACATCCCTACAGGATTTGGTTAGTTTCAATTCCGAACGAATTTTTTCCACATTTTTTAGAATCAAAGAATGATATTTTAAATTGGCTCGAACCAATTCTTTACAAACATAAAGACCCGTTCCCACCTTCCAGTTATACTTTTGAAGACACTCATCAAAACTCACACGTTCTTTTTCTCGATCTTCAATTTCTTCAGACCATCCATCTGGTGGTGCAAACTTTTCGATTCTATTTTTTACATTGGATTTCAACATATCAATAGCCAGTCTAGGAGAGGCATACAGCACACTATAACCACAAGATGATTTTGAAGGTATAGTTGTAAACAGCTCATCAACGTGCCCAGGCTCCAACCAGGCCGTGCTAAGTGTAAGAACTTTCTGGTCAGTTGCCATCTCCACTCTTTTCTTAGTGCCAACCAACATATTGTCACCAACTAATACAATTTTGTCGTTTAGAGCTTCAATATTCCCACCAAAGTCACCACTCCCAAACTCTGCTTTATCAAAAACACTTTGATGAACCGGGATAAAATCAACTTTCTTCTCTATGGATATCTGAGCTGCCGTTTTGGAGGGCGAATCATCATAAGGAAGCTCCAAAAGAGTTTCCTTATGAGTCTTGGTATTAAAAGTAAACTGCATGTAGTCTTGAGTCCAAATCGAATCCTCACCCTGAGAAAAAAGTAACTTTACGTACTTTTTGTCTTTTTGTTTTTTATACCATTGATATCCAGACCAAAACTGGCTAGCTGGAACAATGACATCAACTTGGGTCTTAGATAGTTTTGCACTTTCAACTATTGTATCAATGAGCTTGATTTGCTCTTCATAATCCCAAAATCCAACATATACAGTGTTTACTGGGTATCGGTTATCAAGAATCACCCTCTCATCAGAAGGGCAAATAAGATCCGGCCCCTCTGTCTTTGGGGTCACTTTAAATCCAAACGTATGGATTGAAAAAAGCAAAAACGCAAAGACAAAGCTGAGCCGAACCGATTTTGATTTAATTAAATTCTTAGTCTTCTTCCTCATCATCGGAGTCATCTGGCATTGGATATATGGTTTCATCTTCTTCGTCACCAGTATCCGTGCTATCAGCCACTACAGTTTGGTCTAAATCATCTGCAGAAACACTGACTGGAAAGCTCAGGTGTATTGCCAAAAAGCTTAAGAGCAAAAAGAGGGTTAATACATACTTCATAGAACCTCCCATCTATCGGTCCTCTAATTGTCGTCAAAAACCAATCATTGGTAAAATCGTTTTATTTCTATTTTTAATTAGGAAAAACCTAATTAAGTGTGGTATAAGTATCTTAAATTACATGAATAGGCTCAACTTTAACCACCTTTTTTACTTTTACATTGTTGCCCGCGAAGGCTCCATTAAACTCGCTGCTGAAAAAATCAATGTCTCTCAACCCACAATCAGTGATCAGATCAAGTTACTAGAAGAAGATTTGGGGTGCCTGCTTTTTGATAGGGTCGGAAAATCGCTTCGGATCACCCAAGAAGGCAAGCTAGCACTTGAATATGCTCAAAACATTTTTGCCCTTTCCAGTGAGTTAAAAGCAAAAATCAATAACCAAGATACCAACATTAAGAAAACTCTTGATATTGGTATCACTCACTATATGTCTCACTACTTTCTCTATGAAACGGTACTTCCATTATTTGAACAAAAAGAAATTTCGATAAATATTATCGAAGCCGACCGCCGACATCTCATTGCTGATCTTGATTCTGGAGAACTTGACATTTTATTTACTGACAACCGAGATTCACTGCTCTCAAATATGAATGTATACAAAGTTGGCAGCAACCGTACATTTGTAGTAGCTCACAAACAGTACAGATCTACAAAAAAAACCTTTCCAAACTCTCTAAATGACATCCCCTTCTTCAACTACACATCTGAATCTTTCTTCAGCTATGAAATCGCTCTCTTTTTTTCCAAAAACCAAATTCATCCTCGAATCATCGGACAAGCCGACGACATCGATCTTCAGCAACTCGTTACAGAAAAAGGGTTGGCATTTACCATTGTCCCTGAAGTTGCAAAAAAACGTTTTTGCAAAAACAAAGACGTCATCAGCCTTGGAGAAATCAAAGATTTCCAGTCAAGTGTCTGGGGTGTCGTTCGTAGTAACTACAAGGGGCTTGGCTTTCAGCTTCTCAATAAAATGACGTAAGTCACTCTTTGTTTAAGCTTGAATAAAGCCTAGCGTAATCACTTTTAAAGCTCCTCAAGATGAAAAAGAAGATCCCAAACTGAATAGCTGTCATACCAACAAAAACCGCCCACCCTATGGGGGTTTGAGGAAACATCTCAAACTCCATTATATTATACATTTTTGAAAAAACTGTTGGGACAAAAACAAACCCCAACAGTCCTTTGGTTACAGTTATAAAAAAATAACTTGTTCTTGTTATTTTCATAATTATGCCTCTTGCCCAATAATTTTTCTTAAATACGGATCCATAATGTCTTCCACACATTGGTTCACTTCTTCATCTGAATTGCAAACACTGTACCCATAGGCCTTTTTTAAAACATCACAAACACGACTTTCAAACTTCTTACGCTCCGCTTCTTCCACGGTTGAGTTATTACACGGAAGGTCAGCTATGATAAAGTTCGCAACATACCCTGACACAACACCTGTCACTCCCACCACTTGCAAAGAAACAGGAAGTGCCGCTCCTCCAGTAGCGATAGTTGCACAAATACCACCCACAGCAATTGCAACCGACACCAATCCCGCTCCATGGCCAATCAGACCTGCTACTTGATCACGTGTTTTACATGACCAATCATAAGCCGCTAAAGTATACATTTGCTCTTCTTCGTAACTTGCAAAGCGCAATCCATTTCGAGGAGCTAAAGCTTCTGCAACGGCCTCACATGTGTATTGATCTGGACTTAACTCTTCGATCTCTGTAATACAGTTGTTTGCATTTGCAAAAGAGCCAAGACAAATCGACAAACTCAATATTCCAACTTCAATTAATTTTTTCATAAAATTCTCCTATAAAATACTCCACTATTGAAGTGGAGTGTTTTCCTTTTTTAAGGGTTTTAAGTTATAACCAAATCTTTCTGTAATTTCCCCCGCATCAGCATGAGCACCGCCCACAACAAAGACTGCATTCTCATTTAAGGAAATTGCCCGATGCCCAACACGCGGAATAAACAACTTGTTGTTTCCAGCAAGAGTCACAGATTTCTCACCAGGATTGTAGATTTCAGGAGTTGCAACACATCTCTTACATTCTCTGGACTCTTCATTGAAGAGGATTTCTTGAACAGCATCAGTTCCACCCAATATTAAAATATGTCCTGAGGAAAGAGTTGTCATTGTATGAAACACACGTCCCTTTTCCATCTTCTCCTTAAGAATCTCAAATGACTCACGTACAGGATCAAAAATTTCAAGAACCTTCAAAGGCTCTTCTGTTAACACATCATTCAAATCACCCTTTGCTAGTCCACCGGAAATCAAAACACGACCATCAGACATGACTGCTGCTGCATGCGCCGATCTTCCCATTTTCATGTTGCGCCCAACTGTTCGAAAACTATTGGTAGAAGGGTCAAAGATCTCTGCAATTGCAACTCCACCGTTTGTAGAAATACCACCAGTTATAAGTACACTCCCATCTTGCAAAAGACTCATTTGGTGCCAAAGACGAGCAACCATCATGTCTGGTAGCTGATACATTGTGTTTGTCTCTGGGTCGAAAATCTCTGCTGTTGGAGTCGCATCACTTACATCCCACATAGAGCCATCGGCCTCCCAACCACCTGTAATCAATACGCGGCCATCTTTTAAAAGAATAGCTTCATGACCAGCACGCGGACTATTACTTTCTCTTTTAGCAAGACTGAATTTTCCATTTGAGTAAATTTCAGCAGAATAATTCCCTCCGCCTTCTCCCCCAACAAGCAATACACGCCCACCTCCTAAGTGAGTGGCTGTGTGGTTGACTCGTGAGTGAATTTGTTTTCCTTCAATTTTGTCATACGCATTACTCTGGATATTTAAAACTCTAGCATTTACTCCCGAAGAAACAAAAATCTCTTCATCACTAATTTTTGCAAATGCACCATCAGCCAAACTAAAAGGAGCCCTTGTTGCCTGGGCCACCATTGTTACAGAATCTTGATAGGATTGCTTCACACATACTTTAAGTGATGCACTCTTAGGACAGTCTGCACCTTCAAAGTTGTTGCGAATATCCAAACGTTTCAAATTTGGCATATCAGCTAAAGAATCAAGAGGTCTGACAAAACGGTTTCTTGAAAGACTTAAACTCTCAATAGAACGAAGATTTGCAATATAAGATGGGTTTTCAATTAAATTGTTTGATAGATCAAGTTCAATCAGATTATCAAATCCAACAAAGTACTGAAGTGCTGCAAGATCTTTGATTCTTTGTCCAGATACATTGATTCGTTTAAAGTGCGCCATATCCATCAATGGCTCAACCGTATACATTTTAAGATCTTCTGAAAGCTTTCCCGTTCGATACAACTCTCTAAGCAAACCAACATCAAACTCGTCTGCCTTTTTTAGTACAGCATCTGCTGTATCACAAACACTCATATTGTCGTTCATATCTGAGTTCATTGTTGATGGATCAATAGCTCTAGCCACTTCAACCATTACATCAATTGTACTTTTCAACTTAGCCAACTGTGAGTCTGAGTGATTTGACTGAGCTTCAAAACAAAACTGACGAAACATTTTAGGTTTTACCACCAGAGTCATTGGATCAATATTGTGATAATTTTTAACAACACGGTCCAGTTGTGCCTGACAGGTTGTTTGATCCTGGTAACACTCATTTGCTGCATCAATTAAATTTTGAAGATTTTCATTTGCCTTTTCAGAGATTGCTTCAATCCGTGAATACTGATCTGATGTTAATGGAAATGGATCTTGTCTAAGTTTTCTCTGAGCTTCAGCACTTATTGCGAGTGCTTTATAAAATCTGTCGTCAATCTGCTTACGAATTCTCTTGATTGCATGAGTCACTGATGGTGGGCTACCTTGAATCACCCCAGCTGTGATGTATTTTTTTGTGTTGTAATAAAGATCTGCAGGGCCATGAAATTCTTCATCTTTAAATTGTTCACCAAAAGTCCCAATGTACTCTTGAATTTTAGAAAGAACCATCTCACATTTAGAGAGATCTCCAAAAGAGCAGGAAACAAAATTGGATGGCTTCCCACTATCTGTCAAACTGGGCTCTTGTAGCATTTCACCCATTGCTGTGACATCTCCACCAATTTGAGTAAACTTCAAACTCACACTTGTCCTGCTTGAAAGTGCACTTTTATTTTCTTTCAAAGCAGCTGCTGCTGATGCAACTGAACTACTAAAGGAAAAACTGCTACTGAAGAGTTTCTTGTCTGACTCAGAGGTGAATTTTATAATCAACGTGACAAATATTTTTGCTCCACGCTTAATTTCAGAAACATATTCATCTCCGCAACCATCATCAAACCGTATTGTTTGATTTCCATCTCCATGAAGGATTTCACCAACATCTGTCAGCACGATATCCTCATCAAGAAATCTACTCTTTGCCGAAAAGTTTTCCA
The DNA here is from genome assembly GCA_030427965.1 of Bdellovibrionia bacterium. Lineage (GTDB taxonomy): Bacteria > Bdellovibrionota > Bdellovibrionia > Bdellovibrionales > JAUICD01 > JAUICD01. Next base: position 63,653 of record JAUICD010000004.1, on the reverse strand, counting down.
CTATCGTTACAGCTATTGATCGTTCATCAGATGTGCTTTCAGCCGCATAGCTGGCCGCCGCTTTCATCGAAGTTAAACCAAACTTTGCACTACCACTTGCTGAAACTCCCAACGCCTCACTCAGTTGATCTTGTCTTGTTAGAACATCAACTCCAATATAGCCCTGTTGCTTTCCTCCAAGTTTTGATTTTCCTTTTACACATACACCTCTTACCTCTCCAGTTTCAGTATCAAACCCATGACCCAATCCCATTTGCTCAACACCACCAGCTGCGATAGACTCATTGGCCTCAAGTTGAGGTGAAACAAACAAAGCGATTCCAACTAACAAAAATTTAATTGCGTTTTTCATCGTTATTCTCCATGAAGTAAAAGTTACGGGCAAAGTTCATAATCGCTCCGCCTTTAGTTCCATTAAGTTCAGCCTCAAGCTCCAAAGCTTTGTCTTCTTCATGCATATAAAGAGATTTAGATAACTCAGCATGATCTGCTGCAAAAGAACGTCGTAAACGTTCTGATAAATTTGGATTTGGCTCGTACTCGCTCAATAATGTTTTGACTTCACCAATCAGAAAGTTTTTTGATGGATTGCCTTTCCACTCCAAAGCGGCATCTAGATAAACAATAACATCCATTCTAAGTAACTCTGATTCAAGAGCAAAAACCTTTTCAGACTCTCCTCGAATTTTTGATATCGCCCAAGACAATTGCTCTTGATCCATCAAAAGTGTTTCTAAATCACTTTTTTCAAGTTCACCTAAAAGAGAGGTGCCTATTAGATCACGAGCAACTTTCAATGTCTTTTTATTCTCTGTGTCCACATCATAGCTTGGGGACACAGAAGCCGGAATCAATTTGATCCGACTTTCGACAATTTGTGATTTCACACGTTTTTCTATTTCTCTATCGCTTTTTACTTCCTCATCAACATTCTCTGCATTTCTAAAAAACTTTGCTTCCTCAACACTCTCATTGAACGCTGAATACACCAAAAATATGACAAGTGCTAAAGTCGATGTGATTAGTAATTTTATTTGCGTGTTCATTACTTACCTTCCTTTTTATTTGATTCAACATAAACAACATTTCCATCTGCACTTAGAACCACACGCTCTTCAGCCATTTCAACAACGGCATGAGAAAGAAATCCATATGGGCTTAAAACCCAAACTGCTTTTCTCAACACATCCCCGTGCCTTGTTGGAACAAGCCCCTCCGTAACCACTTCAGTTTTAATTAGAGTTCCATTTTCAAAGTAGCTCAAAACACTTGCACTCCACCCATCAAAAGAAGAGGTTTCATTTGAGGCATAAGACCTCTCAACAACACACCTCACTTGGCATCCCTTCTTTTTATCTTTTTGAACCAACTTCAGTTTCGAAGAATCCATTTGAACTCTAAACTCTGTCGCATCACTTGAAACTGACTGATGGACTTCTGAATCCACAACTTTAAGCCAATTGTAGAGATCCTCACTTGATACACTTAAAACAGATTTCATTTCTGGAGAAATTTTTCCACTCGCCATTGCTTTATGAAGCTTTCTTTCAAATCTAATGTCCATATTGTTGTAGTTAACAAAATTGATTTGAGAGAGGACATCTTGATCTCTTAAATAAAAATTAGTGGGAATCTTGTTTGGTAAAAAATCACGCTTGATATCAAAATCAACGCCTATAGTGTCAATAGATAAAGAGTTTTCATCTAACCAATCTATCTCATCATCAATGCTATTTTTTGAATTCACAAAGATATGATTTTGACTACTATCTTTCAGCTCTCTAACCAAATTCAATTGGCTCAAACTCTCTTCAGAAAGCAAAGACCACCTAACTTCCAAGTCATCACTTCCCATGAACTCTTGAATATAGGACTCGCCTCCAGCTCGAACACTAGCAAGGCAATACTTCTCTCCATGCCTTTCAGAGTCAGTGCAGCTAAATGTTATCTGAGATTTTGAAGCACAAAAAGGCTGACTTGCATTAATGAAAGTTCCACTTTTACAATCACAATTGAGAGACAGTGGATTTATCTCACCACCAGCACTGAGGCACCGAGCCTCAAGTGCTTGAAGGTTTGAAACATCTGTGTTCTTGTTGTTTTTTCCGGACTTCGGAGAGTTCCCCTGACACCCGATCAAACTTACTAAAAATAATATATAGAATGCATTTTTCATTTCTTTCTCCTGTTGTCCAATTATCTTGCTTGATTTGGAATGATGGGTTGGTCTCTTAAAATTCTGCTATTCATAAATCGAATTGCTGCATTCTGATGATAAAGATCACCAGTCAAAAATCCTTCAGCAACAACAATTCGTTCACGATCATGATTGGTGTCAATCTCTACATTGTAGGCGAGTCTTTTTTCTTTTTTAACATTAAGACTTACAACTTCGTCTGGAGAACCATCTTCTTTTAAGAGTTGATCTCCAACTTTTAATGCTTTTGCAAATTGCATTTTGCCATTTGATAGAAGCATTGGGTGATTTGGAGTAACCACAATTCCACCTCTTAGCGTTTCAATATGAACAAAATCTTGCTCAACCAGTTCACCATCTTTTACAACTCTTCGAAGAGGTGTTTTCTGGTAGGAAAGATTATTGAGTGTTGAATTTGAAGTTAAAGTCACAATAGACTTTGGAGGATTTCTCTCTAAATCTTTTAGCGACGAAGCCCCTGATTGATCAACTAGAATTAACTGATCACCTGTATAACATCCAGCTGGACAAACACGGGTAATCATAACATTTTCTGGTTTTTCACATGAAGCCCATGGCCCTGGTGCTTCTTCCTTTTTCCAAATAGAGACTCTTTTTCCATCACGAACATAATGATAACCTGGGTATCCAAAACTCAGTGGCTGTCCCTCTTTCCAAAAGCGATAAACCATAAATGGTGTTTCTTCTAAAGTGGCGTAATTTTTCTGATCCTTATTTTTACTCTCATCTTCAAAGAGTTTTACGCGAGCTCTGTGCACGTTCTTCCTATACTTAGAACTACAGCTCATTGCCCAGCTATGGCGCTTCTTAGCCTCAGGTTCGCCAAGACTATCATTTGGGCATCTCTCAGTCTTTAGAAGTCCCTCAGCCTTCAGGGGTGAGGTAAATAACATAATCAAAAGTGTCATGATTAAAAAGTTTGGTGCTTTCATTTTTGTCTCCTTTTCACGGAGGCCTATTAGGCAACCAATGTGCCATTCAATATTTGGCTCTAAGTGCCCTAGTTTTGATTTGAAAGAAATAGTGTCCGATATCCTGGACCTAAAATTCCAGAATGCTGGAGGAACTGATACTCAAATTCGATTTACGGACACTTGAACACAAATTCTATTGGCCCACCTATTGCTCAATGGAATCCGCGTAAACGGAGGAAAAAATGCTCAAAATCATATTAGTAACAATGGTTCAACTTTTCAGTGCTGCTTATGCGGGCGACATAATACGTCCAGCCGAAAATGCACTTTACCCTATTGCACAAGAATACTTCTGGCCCGAGGAAGGTAAGATCTCAAGTCGTATTTATCCACTTATTGAATATCTCGAAATGGAGTGCAACTCCTATGATCACTATAATATAGATATTCCCACGCGGGATATTAAGACAATGTGCGCTCTTCCCAATCTAGTTAGAAATCAAAATCACTTAATTAAAACAATCCTAAGTAGTCAGGATATCGCCCTTCCTAAGGGAAAAGAGTGGCAAAGTCTTTTTGCAGGTACAGTTGCTCCTGTTCTTAATTTCTCCAACCCCGGGAGCTGGAACCCCTACCGTCTTGTAAGTGCCGTTATCGTTCAACAAATTGCAATTGAAGCTGGGCTTACCGCTACCAAACGTGTTTTTGATATTTGGTTTTCAACACAACCCGGTATGTTTGATCATAAGATTTACCCTGCAATTCTGGCTTCACTTTACCCGTCTTCACATCTTACAACCTATCTAAGAGCAGCAACTTACCTCAACTGCACAGATGATTACTTCAACTGTGTTCAAGTCGGTCAAGAAAAGCCAGAAATAACAAAAGCTCGTTGGATAAAACTGAGAGATCAGATACAAAATATTATTTTAGAATTCTCTAAAGTAAAAAATCAAAAAAGTTACGAGGGCTGGATTTTAAAACAAACCCATTTCCGCAAAAGTTTAAATGATATTAGAGAAACAGTCATTTCAAACAAAAGCTCGTCTCTTCATGAACTGACAAGTACATCACTTATTCAAATAGAAGAGCTTCTTAGAGAAAATCTTAAATTTACGTTTCATCTTCCACCAGAAACTACAATTGATGCAATTCTCTCACTCTTAGAGCTGATGGAACTTAGCGAACTCATTTCTAAAATACCGAATCTAGAGATTACTGAAGAAGCCGATTTATCTGAGGAAAATCCATATTTTCAAAAAACCCAAAAACATATTGAAAATGTAAAAAAATATTTTGAATTATAAAGGAAAATAAAAATGAAATATTTAACCTTAGTATTAATAACTCTATTTTCAGCAAATGGACTTGCCGAAGAAAAATCACTGTACCAAAAGGCAAAAAGTGAAATTAGTAACTACTTAGGCGATGGCATTCAAATGTATCAATGTGGTTACCTAAGTATCAAAGATGCGAAACTCAAATATGACATACGATTTGAAAACCAATCTCTTGTCATCTCTCTAAATGAGCAGAACTGGAAATCGCACATATATAGTGATTTTAATATTTTTAGAACTTCGGATAAAATGTGGATAATCAGTCAAATTGGAAATGTTAAAAAGTGCATTCTTGTTGAGGGTGAACAAATAAGCAAACTCTCTTTAGAAGATAAGCTATTTGCACAGTTTGAATTTTCAACAAATACGGAATCCATACTCACTTTGAAACCACTTTCTGGTGACAAACCCTTTTACTTTGATGAACAAATTGATGAGTATCACTTTGAAACCACTCCTTATAAAACTCACACCCGTTATTTAAATCTCAGCAAATCCAATAAATTTTCGACTCAATTCAAAATTCCGATTTCTAACCTTAACAATCAAAGGGATTTACAGAGCGCCTCAGTATCAATGATGTACATAGAGTCCAGCACAAGCTTTGAAAGCGAAAACATCGATGAAGCGACAAAGAATCTGGTGGCGTTTGTCGACACTTTACACACACTTTACTATGAATACCAAGACAAGCCGAAAGAAACACTACTGAAAATAATGAACAACAAAGAGCTCAATAAAAAGCTACATTACTACGCTATTCATGGTTCAACAAAAACTGTAGAGGACATCATACCCAAAATCATGCAACATCTCTCGATTGCCGATGCGGTGATTCTGTTTAAGAAAGTCTACCTGTTCTATCATACTCTTTTACTGAAATCTCCTAAGAACCATTTTGACAGAGAAACAGAAATCAGTGAGCGACAATATATTTCCCATACTCTTGTGAATCTAATGGAGTTTATTGTCAGCAACCTTGCAGGTCCACTTGTTCCGGAGTTTTATGCCGCCTGCAAAGATACATTTGAGATTGATATCCCCTTTGTTCAAGACTCATTAGAGGGAACTATTCTAGATCTTTATTCAGGCCTAATCTACCGAGCATCCAAGATGCTGCAAGGTCGCCCTTATGACGGAGTTTCCAAGTTAATCGACCTTATAGCTCAAGCCAAAGAAAATTTCTCAACATACGAGGAAGCAATATCAGATTTGAGCTTTCAAACTGAAATCAAAACCGCAGTTGAAAAACACACACAAAACCTCTTTGGACGCCCACAGTTTGCTCTAGCTATATCCGAACTTCAAAGAATCAATAAAGTTGTAACGCAGCTTGGAAAATCAAAATTAAACAAAGAAATTTCAATTTCTATTGATAGTTCAATAACTCAAGATGAAGAAGATGTTTTGCTTCAACTGAAGCAACAACTTGAACTCTTTGCAACGGCATCAAAAATGACAATCCCATCTCTTGAAAATTTGAGAACTAGGAACAACAAGCTTGTTGAAGCGCAAACTGGCCTTCTAGAAAATTTAAGAAATACAGAAAAAGAACTGATCCGAATTGCTAGCTACATCAAAGAAATTGATACACCAGTAAAAAATTACAGCTATACGGTGACACTCTGTCAGGAGGATTGATCAAAAACCAAAACTCGCCAACCAATTCATCTGGTTGGCAAGTGGCCCTAGTAGTTATGAACTAGTATTTTGATAACTTCTGGAAACACAACTTCGATTTGTTTTGGAAGAGCCTTGGTGACATATCCCGTACCAAAGGTGGGATGATCCAAGGCTTGATTTTCTTCAAACTGATCACTCATCTTATAGAGCTTAATCTTCTCTGTTCCGACTTTTTCATTGAGAGCCGCCCACATTTCTGGAGCTTCATTCTTGGGCGCACGTTTCTTGCGAGTGACCTTCTTTTTTACACCAATCTTTAGTGTTTTCTTTGATCCACAGTGCTCACATTCAATTTGCGCACTCGTTGAGGTTTTGTGCACCAAAACTCTGTGATACTTTTCGCCATCACATTTTTTACAGGGATAAGGAAGACTCTTGGCCACTTCTGGTAATTCTTTTAATTCAGTCATACCAACAATTATAAAGTGAAAACCTTAGAACTGATATCTATTCCCAATATTCTCGATAAATGTCTGATGGAAGTTCCTAGATTGAGCAGTAGGAAGTCGAGTCTCCCCTAAGGGTAGACTCGACGAAAGTGTTCAAAGTGACCTCTTACAAAATGAGAAGTTCTAAAATATCAGATGCGTTCATAGCGCGCCCGTATGTTCCGCCACCCAACTCAGCTATTTCAGAAAGAAGGTGCTCTGCTCCTGCATTTGGAGAGCCATAAAAGATGGTCGATATCTGCAATTGATTTGAATCTAAAAATAATTGCTTCAACTCTTTCACAGAACCATAGACTTCCCTATGACGTAAAACATCAGTTGGAACACCATCGCTTACAACAAATATTTTGTATCTAAAGTTTTCATCTTGGCGATCTACAATTTCTCTGACCAGAAGATCCTTCACTTCACTAAGTGTTGACATGTACGACGTCGCTCCGGAGTCGCGATCTTCAATTGCTTTATCAAGTGACTGATTGATTTGATGCTTTCCCCAAACAAACCCAAACTCTCCATTTACAGTCGAATACACAATATTGCTTTGCCCGATTCCAGCAAGTGCCCACTGTGTATTAGGTCGATGAGCTCGATTAATTAAATTTCGAATAGCACTGATTCGAATTCCTCCAGGATCAGAATTTGCGTTACTCCCAGACTTGTCGATGACAAAGAGATACTTTGTGCCTTTGCGCTGAGAGCTAGTCTCTTTTGCATTTGCTGTAGAAAAACTGACTACCAATGCAAGTAAAAATATTATGTTTCTCATATTCCCTCCTAGGACCGACTTAAAATTCTAAAAACTCCCACTGGAGATGTCAAAGATCCAAAAAGGTCCAGGGCCACACTGGCACAATCGTTTGCTGCTCACGACCTTGGTTTGGTCATAAAAAGAGGCAACTAGGCGAAATCAAGTCAGTTCTATAAAATGAACTCACACAACCCGAGGAAGTATGTCCATCAAGCTTGAGCAACAAATTCTCCAAATCCATCCCTTTGAATACAAAGTCGAAAAAGACCACTGCCTTTTATTAGTCAAAGAAAGCAAGAAGAGATACAAACTCCCTCAACACTATTCTCACATTCTTGAGTGCCTTACTAAAACAAATACGCTCCGAGATCTAGTTCTTAAAATGTATGAATCCAAATATCCTGTTCGTTACAAAAGCCTAATTGCTGCAATCCGAAAGTTTGCACAAATCGGCATGATCTCAAATACAGAAACTTTTCTTGAGGATCTTTTTCAACTTGAAGGAAGCCAGAAGTGGTCACAACCCATACTTTCAAAAGGTTTTTTCTCTATACCGCTCATGGATTTGAAAACCTTGATTCCCTCAAGCGGGCTTGGAGTGCAAATTTTTTCGTTTCTCATAATTGCACTTGGAATAAATTCAGCTCTTTTATATCCAAATGTCACAGATTTTACCTTTTCAGATCCAAATCTATTTCGTACTGGAATTCTTTTTTGGATACTCAACTCCGCACTCTTCTTTACTCTGGGATTTGTTGAGATTGTCTCTGCTATTTTTTTTCGAGGAGTTATTCCAAGTACCAATGTGGAGTTTTCTATTCTTGGTTTAAGATTGAACATTGATCGATCTATTTATTTTGACCATAAACACGAAGGCACAGCCTCTCTTTTTCTCTTTGCTCGTCCATATCTCTATCTCTTCATGACAGTGACTCTTTTTGAGTATGTTGACTTTGAGGACAATACATTTCTGATTCTTCAGAGCTTTTTTCTTTTAACTCTGCTTGCTGAGATTTCCCCAATTTCCAAAACCTCTATTGGAGAGGCCTGGAAACTTCTCTATCAAAGTGGTTTTCGCAAAAAATATCTCAGCCGCTCCTTTGAACTCATAAACCTCACTTACACATTTCTGTGGTTTGCGTTCACTTGTTTTGTTCTAGGCCTCTTTTGGAGAGCTCATCCACTCAGACATGAAATCCATAGCATTGATTCCGTAAACCTTGTTGGGGCACTTGTAATATCTCTTCTTTCAACTCTTCTTACTATAGGGCTTTTTATAGATATCTGGGGAGCTATGAGACGTTTGCTGGGATCGTTTCAAGTGGAGAGCCTCTTCTTTGCCAAACGCAATCAAGACACTCTCAATCCTGATAATCTTAAGAATGCACAAGATTTGGAAGAGACTTTCCAGCAGTTCAGTTTGCTAAGAAGCATCCCAGAGGAAACTCGCCAAACAATGATCAAATCTGCAGCCGTTGTGAGTGCCAAGAAGGGACAGCGCGTGTGCACAGAGGGGCAGACGGACAGACGCATGTTTGGCGTCTTAAGTGGAAGACTTGGAGTTTATAAGCGCACAATGAACGGAAACCAGTTTTTGGTGGACCTTACCCCAGGAGCACTGTTTGGCGAAGTAAGCTTCTTTGCTGGAGCCAAACGCACAGCAAGCGTGTACGCACTAGAGGACACCGACTTACTACGTTTGAAGTACGTAGCTGGTGAAGGAGAGATTGAAATCACAGGTGACCAACTCGTAGCCCTTCAAGATCGTATTTGGCTCTCTCAGACCTTGGTACGCTCAAGTCTTTTCCAGGGACTTCCACTTGAGTGCATCGATCAGGTAATCGCTTTAGGAAATGTCGCAGAAACCATCCCCAATCAAACACTCACCAAAGAGGGAGAAGAAGGCGACTCCTTTTATGTGATCGTACAAGGAGAGGCAAAAGTCTCAAAGAAGGGGAAGTTTCTAAGAAGCATCAAACGCGGAGATGTATTTGGAGAGTTAGCACTTCTTAAAAACATCAAACGCACAGCCACCGTAGCCTCTTCTACAGACATGATACTTCTTGTAATAAAAGCCAAAGAATTCCGCGCACTCCTTGCCTCCAACTGGAGCCTCGCCATAGCCGTTGAAAACCTAAGCGCTTACTATTTGTGGGAGTAAGATTACAATGAGCAAAATTCTGATTTCTTATCAATTTGAGGATCAATATAAAAGTCAAATTCAAGATACTTTTCCGGAGCATGACTTCTTGTTTACGAAACATCAGGTGGATGAGTACAAATCCCACTTTTCAGACTGTGAATACTTTATTGGTTACTTTGTAGATGTTGATTTATTTGCTGAGAACAAAAACCTAAAACGAATACATTTTCTTAGCGCAGGGGTCGACCACTGCCTAGATAAAGTGAAGCAGCTTGATCCAAAAATCCAATTGTCGGCCTCAAAAGGTGTCAGTGCCGTTGGGATATCGGAAATGATTGCTGGATATATTCTTTCTTTTTCTGGCCGAGTATTTGAAATCAATCAAGTTGGACTTGAAGGCCTAGATACACTTGAAGAGGCTGAGTTTCCGAGAATTCCATTAAGCGAGCAAAAAGTTTTAATCATAGGATACGGAACTATTGGCCGATCTGTTGCCTCCGCTCTAAAGGGATTCAATTGCAAAATCACTGGCTACTCTAGAACAACAAAGTCAAATGATGGTATTGCTGACAAGTTGATCAACTCAAACCTCTCAGAAGAGCTTGGAGATGCTGATCACATCATATCTCTTTTACCCCTGACATCTGAAACAAATCACTTTTTTGATGCTGGTCTTATTTCCGATTTTAAGGTTGGCAGTTACTTCTACAGCTTCGGAAGAAGCCAGTATGTGGATCATAATGCACTCTTAGAGAAAATAAGAAATAACCAACTTTCAGGCTGCGTTTTAGATAAAATCCCCGAAGATCCCATATTAAGTGAGCTCAAAAGTCAAAGAAACATCTACATCACCAATGGCCTAGCTGACACAACGACAGTAAAGACTAGGATGCAAGTAGACCTTATCATTAAAAATATCAAAAGATATGATGCAGGCGAAGAGCCTCTGGGAAAAGTCGATAGAAATTTAGAGTATTAGTTCTACTCTTTTCAGGTGGCCCTTTGGTTGCCATTTAGACTCTTTATCTATTCAACTAACCTAATCATTTCTATTTTTTCCGTATATCAGGCTATTGAACTTTCAAGAGACGTAAATTTTTCTTCCAGCTCAATATCATTGGGATAATTGTTAAACACATCCATACTTGAGGATCTAAATGTATTTAACATGCGTATTCCAGCATTATGATTAATAACTAGGGTTGCAATACACATTGGATATTTTGCTGCATCCATTTTATTTAAAAACTTTTCCTCCAATGGAAAAAAAGTAACGTTTAATCCAATTTCAGAAAATTGACCTTTAAGCTCAGAAAGTATTTTCTCAAATCTACCTGAAAGCCCCTCAATTAAAAGATTTCTTAGACTCTGCATCCAAATCTCTTCTACTGAGGAGTGACGTAACAACAAAAAATACAATTAACAACACAAGCGCCAAAGCAATATTAAATACAAATATATCCTCCAAGCCAGGGGCTCCTTCACTAGTGATAGTTACGTACAAGCTATAGAGACCTATCAAAGTAAACCCATACATGTTCTGGATGCTCAAACACTTTGCATAGTCTTCTGATTTCACTTGCTTGAGAAGTGAGTTACTTGCAACAGATCCCAATCCAGACAATAGCGGCATAAAGACACATCCAAATACGAATAAAAATAAATTAATACTTAAATACGACGGACTTGACCGAAAATAGAAAAGTGCCAAAAGGTTAATCAAAAAATGCCCGACTATTAAGCAATTGACAAATAGATCTAGCTTTACCTTCTTAATGACCCTTGGGAGCAGAGTCCCAGAAATATACCAACCACAGAAAAACGATCCAAACATAAAAGAAGCTATACTAAACAGTTCATTGAACTCACCTTTAAATTCTCTACCCACTGATACGATTAAATAATGCATTATGATGCCACCCAAGCCCCAGTAACTTAAAGAAATAAGATTGCTCTTGAAAATCTTTAATGTGAAAAATGTACGAATCACTACTCTAGGGCTCATTAGTTGATGCTTTCCCTCAGTTGTGACATCTGAACCAAGTTCACGCGTTACAAGGCTGAACCAAATAAAGAGCCCTATCCAACTTAAACCTCCCATCCCTATAGCAAGGTATCCCAAATGATATTTTTCTAGAAGAAATAATAACAGAAAAGACAACAATAAACCTAAAGATGGAATATATTTTCCAAACTGTTTTGAGGTAATAAAACTTGTCTCAACTTTTATTTTATCTTTCTCTGAATCTCCAAATTTAACTATTTTTGCTTGGTAATAGGCCTCAACTGAACCAGAAAGAAATGGTTTACCAATACCGAGAAAAATCCCATCCATAATTATGAGCACATTACTTAGAACAGAATTAGATCGAAAAACAATTGCAAAAAAGATTGAAAAAAGCCCGCCTGCAATCAGAATCATTCCAATTTTTGCGGATTTTGCCTGTCCAATTCTATCTGAAATAAACCCTGCTGGAACTTCAAGAAGAACGTTGAGTATATACTCAATGGCTGTCACCAAACCAATTGACTCTAAAGGTAGATAGCCAGCCACTCCAACTATAACTCTGAAAACAACTGAGTTAAATTGAATTATGCCATGAGTTAGCGCACCGTGAATGCCTAGCTGTCGAATCGAATTGTCTATACTCATGAATCACCTAATCTGGATCAAAGTGTATCAGTTATAAATCAATAATGCTATTTGCTCTAGGCTGTGGGAATGTCTATTACTTCTGCAGGTGACGATGAGGCAGTGCGCTTTAAAAAGAGTTCTTGCTTAAATTTTATTGTAAACGTAGTTCCCAGGTCTGACGATTTAAATGATATTTCTCCAGAGTTATTTTCGACAAAACTATAAACTTGCTGAACTCCCATACCATTCCCCAACTCTTTGGAAGTTGTACCATACACCCCTTTCAATATTTGCTCCTGAATATTCGGAGGAATACCACTTCCATCATCTGACACAATTATAAAAACATATTCATATGAGCCAAATATCTTCAACTTAACTTCACCACGCCCTAATATACTTTCCACAGAGTTTCCGATCAAGTTATCAAGAGCTCTATTCAAATCACTCGTTGAGACAGAAATTACCCTCGAGGCGTCTAACAACAGTTCAATACGAAATCGTATCTTCTCATTTGAATCTAATATATATCTCCATCTGTTCTCCAAATCACTCACAAAATGCTCAAGCTTAACTTCCTCTTTTTTCGACTCAAATACTAATGCCTCTTTTCTTCTGCACAGAAGGTCATTCGCCATATCATCAAGTGCATCAACTGCGCGTCTCGCAATATTAACACCTTCAGAACAAGGGACACCATCTCCTAGTGCCATCTTCAAAACCGTAAGGGGGGAACGCAAATCATGAATCACTTGAGAAGAAATTTTCCCCAGTACTTCATCGTATGATTTCACTTGCAAAAGATTTTCTTTCGTACGTACTTGAGTCCCGAGATCTTCTAGAGTTTTGAATAACACTTGATACTCAAGTATCTTTGAAATGTCTTCATCTCGATGAAAAACCCCATGTTCCATATAGTATTTCAACGCGTGTTCTAAACCAATAAGTGGAGATACAATTTTCTTGAAAAAGACTTTGCTCAATGAATACCAAATTGTAAACATACATAGAAGAACAAAACTTACACCAAACAAAATCAATAACAAATGATTAAGATTCCGCGTGTTTTTTAATACATATATGACGGTATAAACCCCATCGCTTCCTTCAAACAGAGGGAATTTAAAAGATGTTACAATTTCAGTTCTAAATACATTAAAAATATCCAGATTTTCTGATGAGTTTGTTTTTTTTGATACAATTTGACTTGTTTGACCTCCAAAAAAAATATTTTCTCCCCGTTCGTTGATTACATTAATTCCTATAAGAGAAGTGTTCTCAACAAAATGGAGCATCATTCTTTGCGCTTCAAATGAATTCCCCTCCACGATATAGGGTTTGAGTATAGAAAGAAAATGACTGTTAATCCTGTTCAATTGATTCCGAGAAAGCTGAAACTGCACTATAACAATACAAATCAAAACCGAAATCCAAAGTCCAATTGAAAGTAAAATAACCTTCCTTAGAGTCTCTCGCTTATAAAGGGATAGCAACGATTCCACCTTAAGACCTCGTCTTGAGAGATGTTTGTGGAATATTTAGAACCAACACTCCAATAGTAATTACAACTAAACTTGTGATACATATTTCCAGTATCGAGGGAGCGCCTCTTCTAAATAATGTGATATAAAGAGAATACACTCCAGAAGCACCTAATCCAAATATACTAAGTACACTCAAGTATTTCGCATAATTCTCTTCAGCAACAGAAGTCAGCAATAAATTCTTTGATAGCGATTGAAGCCCAATTACTTTAACCATAAAAAAAGTTCCATACAGAAAAAGAAATATGCCCAACATCCAAGTATTCAGTGATCGATAAATGACAATGCAAATTATATTTAGCACAAAGGATCCCAAAAAAAGTCTCAATACATATTCTTTATCTGTTTTACTCTCTATCCATCGAGGTAAGTATGTACCGACTAAATACCATCCTGGACCAAAGCAACCCACTATGAATGACATCATTAAAAAATAGTATTCCTCACTGCTAGAACTCTGATATTCACGCCCTATAGAAATAATAAGATATCCTAATGTCATTATAGAGAATATTCGGTATAGACATGTCATCAAAATACTTCGCCTTAGTTCTGGCACCAATGCCATTTTTCGAAGCAATTGACTGAAGGACTCAAATTTTCTAACCGCAGTGTTAAGTTGATTTGATGAATAGTCTCCTAAAACTCGAGCATCTAAATTCAATCGAATTAATACCAGAAGCCAAAAAAATGCTCCTACTAAAATAAGATGGTGTGCGAGATCAAATAAACTCATAAAATACAAAAGCAAGATAGCTAGAACTACTGCACTAAGCGGAATCCACTTACCATAACGAGCAGAAACAGTTTGGCTTGTGGAAGAAAATTTACTTCCATTAGGACATCTCTTAAGCGCTTCTTGGTAGAAGGCCTCTATAGACCCACTGGTCAATGGAATAGCTAAGCCCAAACAGATTCCATCAAAAACAACCAGGATATTAGAGAGTAACGGGGTGTGTCGCATCAATATCGCAAAGTATAGAGACACTAAACCTAGTATAATCAAACTAAGCCCCCAGCTCGCAGTCCTAACTCTTCCATATTTGTCCGCTAAAAACCCCGTGGGCACTTCCAAAAAAGCGTTTAAAAGCTTTTCCAAAGTTGTAACTAGCGCGACTGTTTCCAACGGCAAAACCCCCAAAACACCAGCTACGATTCGAAAGATCACAGAATTAAACTGAACGACTCCCTGATTTAAAGCTCTAAAAATGCCCATCCTTTTAATAGCATTACTTTGCATATGCCCTCTTCAGTGAGTTATTTTTTAATATCGAATTAATTGCACCTTCGACCATACTATCAAACTTATGTAATCCTTCATTTTCAATTACTTGGAAATCTTGAAGAAATTTTGTAAGAAAACTCTTTTGCATTTTTAAAATTTTATCTTTCTCAATAGAAATTCCATTTGAGTTCAACATAAGATTGGAGATGTAAACAATATTTGCTTCTACCGCTAGTCCGTGGAAAATACCTATGATTGGGCGTTCGGTTTCTCTAATCGCTGAGTACCTCATCTGTCTTAAATTTTTAAACTTCATAAACTTTTTTTGTGATGTAACTGCAAATAGATATATATGAGTCACTTCGTGGATCAATATTTCAATCCAGTCTAAAACTGTCGTTCTTTTATATGAAAAAACAATTTCACCAAATCGTTTAGGGTCGCTCCATGACTCAAACTTTTCTCCAGCCTTTCTTTTTACTACTCTTTCTAGACCTAGTCTTATAAGTAATCTGAATTCCGGCCAAACAGTCGAAATTATTTCTAAGGCCTCCTCCATCTCTTGAGTAAGGATTTTTTCTAATTTTCGATCTGAATCTAACTGGATCAATTCTAAAATCCTAATTCTGCTCAATGAATTTCGATTGTAGTACACTTCGCTTAAAAGAGGGGTTGATAGTTCATCTATCATATCGTCAAAAAAACCTAAGGAACGCAGAGATTTTGTTCCTGCATTCCTTAGGTGACTTTTATAATCACCAAATAAATGAAGATTAATGACCAAGTTCACTTCCCCTTAGCTCACCAATCACTTCATCTTGATGTATATCCAAATCAAAATCATAACTATCCATTTTATCCTCCTTCTGGTTAGTTATACTTAAAATCTCTATAATTAAATTTCCAAAACGACAAAGAAATATCTTTTATTTTGCTTAAGTTCACCTTAGAAGAAAAGGTTACGTATTGTTTGGGATAAGCTATGGGAACTACATATGCTAGTTCATCAAGTCGATTTTCTAGTTCTTCCAAAATACCTAACTTAGTGTGGGAATCCATACTCGATTCATATTTCCTAAACAAGTTCTCTAAACGATCATCCTTACTGCCGTGAATGTTGTTTGCACTTTGATCTAAATACGGGTCAAACATAAAGACAGGGTCAAAAAAGTGACCACTGTCAATCTTAAAGGTTAAATCTATCTGTCGTTCTCGAAAAAGTTTAAGTAGATTTAGAAATGAATCTGAAATAAATACCACATTATATCCCAACCTAAAGAATTCTTTTCGAATCAAGTCCTTACCGTTTTCCTCTAGGAATGACTCTACCACTCCCACTCTTAAAGTCTTTTTTTTGCCTATCGAAGAACCATCAATCTTGCCAATTTCATTTGTTTGTTTAGGATAAGTCTTGCTCTTATAACCACTCATTCCTTTAGGTATGAGTGAAGTAGCAATTGTCCCTGTTTTTTTTACTGCATTTAGAATTGTGCTCCTGTTTAAGTTCTTAAGTAAAAACCTTCTATCCTTTACTTTTATAAATGCTTCTGTTTTTGCATTTAAGGCTAATATCAATGTGCCCGGAAAATTGAACTCTTTAAAATTACCACTTACTTTTGGAGGAGTGCTGGAATTTAGTTCATCTATTTTTCCTTCAGAAAACATTTGCTCCATCTCATTGCGGTCAACTAAAACAAATTCAATTGCTTTGAAATAACCTTCCCTCAGGTTTTTATATCTTTTGAGAACGATATGTCGGGGCTTATGCTTAGTTACTATATAGGGACCCGTACCAATCCAATCATCACCAACTTTTTTCGAAATAAACCCTTCATTGCTTGCAAGTTTTCTAAAAAGTAGGGAAAAGTTCTGGTTCTTAAGAAAGATTCTAACACTTCTTCGACTTATCGCTGTTACCTTCCTTACTTGAGTCGATAAAAGATTTTTTGATTGAACTGAGGCTTTGAGGCTGATTATGACATGATTCGTGTCCAACTTAGAGCCATCCGAAAAATAAATGTCGTCATTTAGTGACAATTCAATATACTTTTCTTCTCTGTTGATTTTCCATGACTTAGCAAGTGATGGAACAATGTATCCACCTGAATTGACACTCACTAGGCAGTCAAAAACTTGATAGAATACCCTATTCAAATCAGTTCTTACCGATTGATATGGATTCAAGGACTCTATTTTATCTTTAAGTGGAATTTTTAAAACAACAGGTTCAACTGTTCTCTTTTCTTGTATTTGACTCGCATATAACGCAAGAGCTATAAAAGCAAATGACAAAAGTAGCAGCAAGGAAAATCGTTGTTTTTTAAATCTCATGCCGAGTAAACTGCAAATCATCTGCCAATCAAACATCTAACTATATACAGATGTATCCCACCTAACCCTCTAGACTTTGAATATATTTCCCACCTTAATACCACTGGTGTCATTATCCGCCAATCATCACAGTTTTATACACCAGCAAATTACGGCTATTCTAATTGAAAAACTGAGAAAATACGTACCTATTCAAATTCAACTGGCGGGAGAGAGCCAGGGCACTTTTATACCTTCATTTATTTGCCGGAGGCGGTGGGGAGGGAGATGGTGCGGATGGATGATGGAGTTTCTTTTGAGTAATCGATAAACTCTGGAGGACCGCCATGGACGTAGGCTTCTTTTGTATGATTGTGCTGCCCCCATTCATAGCCCTCATTATAAACAGCTCCACTGTGAACAGCTACAATAGTCGGAAAATTGTTTTCTAAAATAAAAATTGGGCCACCCGAATCACCATCATCAATTGGGCAGTTGGAAGGAATGTACCCATTATGTATCCCACCTAATCCACAGGTCGTTGCAAAGACCTTATCAGATATAAGTCGATTGCCAGCATTATTGTTATCCTCTTCTGAGATATAGGTGTGAATACTACAAACATCTGATACTTTAACAGCGTCGTGATCGATATAGTCTTCACCTGCGTCTTGTCTAATAAACGCCAAAAGGTTTACGACATCTCTATAGGCTTGAGGCCTTTGAACGACGTGTTCAACGCCACGGCTTTTACAATATTTAGACATTACATTTACGGAAGTAGATGTAAGGGTTCCTGAAAAAGCTCTTCCTAAATCACCACTAGTTCTATGAAGTGCAAAGTACCCAAGTTTCTGTCCAATAGGTTTATCGATTTTAAGCATCATAATATCATATGCACGAGTAGAACTATCATTTTCACGGTATTTCTGATGAACAGAAACGCCAATAACTTGATATGAACTTTCACCAGTTAACCGGGAGGCCTCAGGCCATAGATGAATTGTAAAGTCAGTTGTATTTCTTAGAACTCCTGAGTCCCCATACCCACAGTGTGCTGATGTAATTAGTTCTGTCGGAGAAACAAATGTAGCATGACAATGTGATATTCTATTACCATCTTTAACCGCAAGCTGTACAACAGCTCGATATGGGTAACTCCCTCTCTCAGAGGGCAAAAGCTTTTCCCACGACATCGGTGCCCACCTTGCATCAATTGGCGTATCAAACGCACGCTGGGCATGAGCCTCAATTGTTAAGCTAAAGAGAATTGTGAGAACCAAAAATTTCAAACTTTTAAACTCCTTGATCTGAAGTAATCTAAAATCAATATCCATCAACTACCAATGCAAAGGGTGTACTACACTAAGGGCTTAAAATCATTGGTAAATATTATAGAATGGCCAACTTCAATGCCTAGATCTTTGTCAAACCGACCAAAATTGACACCTAAATAGCGGAAATCTTTAAAAAATAGCCTCAAAGTGCCGATCTATATTGAGACAATGGTCCATCAACTTATGAGTATAAAAAAACAAGTTTTTCATGGCTTACTTAGCCTTTCACTTCTACTTCCTCAAATCGGATTTACAGGGTCACCTGTACGCCCAAATACCTTTAAAATTGGCAATGTTAATGTACAAATCACACAAGAAAAACCCACTGCTAGTAAGCACTTTGTCTCAGCTAACTTTGTCTATGGAAACTTGAAACACATCAAAGTCGACAAAAACCAAGATGGCTTTGCTGAAGAAATGATCATTGAAACAGAAAAGTTTCAAATTGAGGCCTTTAACCCTAGGGGCCTCAACTATGTAAATCTCAGAGTCCAAGTTAGAGAACCCAAGGGTTATAGAACTCTTCACCTGATACTCAACCCCTCACGCACAAGCTATCAACTATTGGACCAGAGCTTTGAAAAGTACAAAGTCAGTGCTGATGGTATCTTTAGTGAAAGTTTCTCTAAAATTGCCAAACCCGTGGAAGATCAAAGCCCTGAAGGACACTCTTGTGGTGAAAGTCAAAACTCGGCTTCAAATCAACTGAGTGTCTTACAGCGTACACTTGGTTCTGCGGAGCGCTCTGTGGCGGGGCTCAACGAATCGGGACTCATTTCAGATAACTGTGACTCTGGCTACTACAAAAAGGATCTCAAAAAAGGAGTGGCCCTTGTCACCAATGAAGAGGCAAGTGGCGACAGGTACTTGAGTTGCTTAAGAGAGAATCGGATGACAGCCTTAGCAAACCTGTTAGATGCCAAGTTTAAAAAGTATATGAAGATTAAAAAACCGCCAGATCCCCCTTGGGTAAGTTGCCAACCCAGATATATTGAAAAACCAGGCTTTCCACTTGTGATCAATGATAGTATTGAAAGTGAAGACGAAGAGCATCACGAACATGCTCACAATCATAATAATGATGGGCAAGTGCTCGGGACTTTTAACCATGCAAGCATGGATATCACATTTTATGAAAATCCTGGCTTAAAAAACTATTCCTCTAAAAAACGAGAGCGATATTACTCAGACCTCTTCTTCCACGAGTCCCTTCATAGTGCGGGTTTTTTAAAGGAAGAGGATGTACGTGGGATAGAGATGTGCTGTGGAAGTGACGACACTTATAGCGAGCAACTTAGCTACTTTTATGGACCCAACTTTGTAGGGCCACCTGAACCACGTTGCGGAAGAGTCAAACGCTATGCCGAGGAAAAATACAAAACTGATATTTTGCTTTCAAACTTAAGCCTTACAATCCCTGGATTTAATGAGTTCTTGATACGTGAAGCTGTTTACCACCTTGGTATTACGAAGGTGCGAGAGATCTTTGCAAACTTCAGGAACGATTTTGTGGATGATAGAGATGGCAAGGTAAAACTCTGTGTTGAAAACCTAACAGATTGTAAATCCACAATTTCCAATCTTTTTAATAGTGCCTTTGACAAGAGATGCCAGCATAAAGCACCTGGACTATGTGGGGCTTTACAAAGTTCAATGTCCAAGCTTGTCGGGGATTATTTTAATAACCCATATTGCGCACTTGATGCTGTTAAAAATGAGCACTCTTTTAAAAATTTATTTGGGTGGATTTTACCAAAAGCTTTGGCTGATAACAAATGTGTTGATCCATCTAAAATAGCTGAGCAAATTACAGCCTCTAGTGATTATGATCCACAGGATTACGAGGATTATCAGTACGATATTGAAGAAGGGGAAGAGAACACCGGACAATCTGCAATAAATAACAATGGAGAGCCTCAAAAAGATTTTCAGAACGAAGACAAGAAAAATTCCAATGAAACTCAAATCATAACAATAGCCAGTGAATCTGACTCTAGTTACTCCCCTACAATTGGTTCGGATCAAAATCCGGTTCGTTCTAAGTCTTTTGATGTCAACAACATCAGTGAGGCCAAGCAGTATGTTCGAAATGAGTTGAGACACTCTAGAGCACTTATTGATAAAGTCACCCAGGTTGCAGACTATGTCAGACGAAATGCTCTCCCCCAGGCACAGGCCTCAACCTCATCACCAAAACCTCGATTTGATGTGAGTGTTCCTGTTCGCGGGAAAGGTAAAGGCAGTTTCCGTGTGGACCGGGAACCAGCAAGCCTAGATACGTCAAACATTGGAGCTAACAAAAACAAATACCAAAGGGATCAAGTTCTTGTAAAAGAAAATGGAGTCAACCCTGTAAGACACACTTCACAAAACACACGTGATCTTTCATCAAGCAAAGTCTTACGCGCAAGCTCTGGGCCAAAACGTATTTCATCAGGGTCACTCCTCTCAGTAAACGATGCTTCAAGTGGAAGTGGTGGAGTCACAGGTCCTCGTAACCCTGCCAATACTCAAAACGAACGCTTACAAATCCAATCGCGCCTAGACTTACAGAAGTACTTAAAAAACACATCTTACAAAGAAGTAGAAAAAGATATGAAAGCAGGTGTTCATACAAATGCTTTAAGAACTAT
The DNA here is from genome assembly GCA_030427965.1 of Bdellovibrionia bacterium. GTDB lineage: Bacteria > Bdellovibrionota > Bdellovibrionia > Bdellovibrionales > JAUICD01 > JAUICD01. The sequence goes on along the minus strand of JAUICD010000004.1, from coordinate 42,474 downwards.
CTACACACAAGTGGAACTCAAAGATGGTTCTGTTTTTGGAGCTGATTCCAAATCTGCACTCTTTCGCTATCGTTTTGACAAAAACAGAGATAAGTTTGTGCGTGTCAGAAAGTGGGACAAAGATGAGTAGCAAAAAACGTCCCATTATTTTTGGAATGTCAGTCTTCTTCTTTTGTTCTTATTTTGTCTATGTCTTTGGCATCTATATCTTTGATTCACAAAACTCTTATGGAGAGTTTGTGAACAAACGAAAAATCCATATGCTCAACTATTTGGATCTTGGTAAAACCCTCATTGAAGTACAAAAACTAGAGGATCTTGAAGAACGCCTCTTTGAAGCTCGTGAGGATCATTACTTTGATTACTATCTCTTAAAAGATTCTCAAAAAAACATCCTCTTTTATAACTCACATGATGGAAAATTAGAAAAACTCAATCAAAAATTTACGCGTTTTAATGAAATACTAGAATTTGAGGATCATGTTTACTCTACAATTGAAGTTCAGGGCTATCAATTGATGATTGGGTTTAATCGCTCACGCGCCAGATATGTGCAACTTGCTCTAGAATACAATTACCACCTTCTCTTTCGTGAGGTTGTACTTGTGATTCTAGGATTTCTTTTTATAACAACTTACTTCTTTCGAGATATCAAATCCATCATCAAAGGAATCACCAATCCAAAAGCTCGAGATTTTTCAAAAGCCAAAACACGCTCCATGGAATCCCAAATTTTAACACAAAGTCTAATTGGCTATGAAAAACGCCATTCAAAACTTCATGAAGAAGTCGACACGCTAAAAAACCAAGTTTTACCCTCTTTAAGATCAGAACTCGAATCCGGAAAAATTCCTCCCTATCAATTTGATTGCACCCTTGTCAGAGTGGATATCAATAACTTCTCTGAGATGTTTTCAAACTACCCTGTTGAAACTGTGATGGAGGTTGTGAACCAGTTTTTAGCTCTCTCAGCAAGAATTGTTCATCGATATGAAGGGTTTGTTCACGAAATTATCGGAGATGAAATACTTTTTTATTTCAAAGAAAACAGCTCTCTTGACAGTAGAGAACTTGCGCTTTCAAGTATTCGAGATATCTTTTCAGCTTCAGAGGGGCTCAATATCAAAACAAAGAGTGAACATGGCTTCTCCTTTCATGTTAAATCCAGTCTTGCACAGGGCATGTTGAGGTTTGGGCGACAGGTTTTGGGGTACAATCTCTCAGGCACTCCACTTATCAAAACCGTGCGAATCATTTCAGAAATTTTTGAACAAGAAAAAAACGAAGTGCTCTTTTGTAGTGAAATTGCCTCTCTGAACTCAAAGTTGTTTCAAACTCGATTTGATAAAACAGCAAACCTTAAAGGTATTGAAGAAAACTCTGCTCTTTATAAAGTGATTCACACGCTTGGGGTTGAAGATGTACTCAAAAACCTCAATGCCAATAGTGTTTCCTCTCTTACGTATTTCCGTTCAGACAAAGACCTTCAAACAATCTTTGAGTATTTGGGTCAAAACGTTCAAACACTTACTAAAACTGAACTCCTTGGCGCCTCACGTGCATTGAGCACGTTCTTTTCAGAGGAAACCTCGCTTGAAACAGAGTACAAGTACCTTGATCTCTTGGTAAAAATTGAAAAACTCTGTGATAAAGACAATGAAAACTTCAAAGTGCTTGCCTCATATGTGACACTTGGCCGTCATATCTTGCCTGAAAACTCCTACTCCCCCGGTCTTGCAACCGTGCTTTCAGGACTCCTCTCCAATGAAAATGCCCGCGTTGTGGCAAATACGGTCGACCTTGTCACGCACCTAGAAGGTGATGATGAGATGGAAGGTCTTATCAAACTTGATCAAGCTCGCAACAATCGCGTGAAAGCCAACCTTATTATCCAAGATGGGTATTCACGACTAGACAAAAAACTGATTTCAAACCTCAAAGAAATGCTCACTTCAAGTGACCCCCTTCAACAGGCAAGTGCTCTTTATGCTTACGGTGAGCTTATGAAACATCACTCAGAAAAAGATCTTGTCTATCTCTCCTCTAACATTGAATTCTGTAATCTTATGAAACTTGTAAAACCTCTAGTTAAAAGCTCAAATGAGATGATCGCAAATCAAGCAAGATCTGCAATCAAGAAGTCTCAGAGCATCGAAAATGCGGCTTGATTTTAAATCACTGCCCATCGAGCGTTTTAAAAACTTTCACCATATGGACCCGTCCACCCGACATCACTTTTCTCATGCTTCGTGGATCATAAAGTGTGTGATCTGAATCCATAAGAATAGACTTGATTTCTTGAGCTGAAAGATTTGGAGAGTGACTTCGAATCATTCCCGCACACCCAGCCACTCCAGGAGCTGCCATACTTGTACCACTGATTCGGATATAGTCATTTCCAGGAACCGTGCTTCTCACATCTTCTCCAGCACTTGAGATATGAGAGTATTTCTTACTATAATTCGACCAAAGAGGCATCAAAATCGAATTGTTTGCCTCTCTTAAAGCAGACACAGTCAATCCACCAGAAAGAACAAATCGAGCAGGATAAGCATGTTCTATTTCAATATTATATCCTGAGTTTCCGGCAGCCACTGTATTTAAAACTCCAGCATTATTGGAAGCCTCAAAGGCATCATGAAGCACTTTACTATATTCATCTGATCCCCATGAGCTATTTATGATATGTGCACCATTTCGTGTTGCGTACTCAAGGGCTGTGATGGCATCTGCGTCACTTCCCCACCCATCAGAGGAAATAAATTTTAACGCCATAATAGAGCAACGTGGACATTGCCCTGAAATGCCAATCCCATTTCCACCAGTTGCTGCCGCAATACCTGCCACATGTGTTCCATGTGAGTGATCATCATAGGGTCTAGAATCTCCATTTACAAAATCATACCCCACAACATCATCCACATATCCATTTCCATCATCATCTATGCCGTTATCTGCAACTTCACCGGGATTTCTCCATATATTTGCAAGTAAATCTGGATGCGTATAATCCACACCTGTATCAATCACAGCAATAACAGTGTCTTTTGATCCATAGTATTTTTTCTCACGCCACACGTGGTGGGTGTAGTTCTGATGAGTTCCGTAATTCCCAGCCTCTTTGGGGTCTTTTATCCATTCTTGGGGAAATTCTATCGGTGATGGCACCTCAGGGTCAGCTAAAACACGATAATCTCTTTTAGGTGTTTTCCAATCTGCAGTTTTACGAAGATAGTTTTTTTCAAAATATAAAACAGAAGGGTTTTCTTTCAATTCTTTTTCAAAAACTTTAGGGTTTTCACTTTTTAAAAGATAAAGGTTTGATAAAAGATTGTACTCTTTTAAAACTCTGATGTCTTTTAACTGAACAGATTGGATGTTCACATTTGATTTTATTCGTACCAAATATTCACCCTTGATATGTCGTGCTTCTGCTGAAAGTGAAAAAACAAATAGCGCTACAAAAAGCGCAGAAAGTCGCTCCATTGGGCCCTCCTAGCCTATCTATTCATCATCTCGATTTCAGTGAAAGATTTCGAACTCAAAAACACGGACTGGACCTATGAGTAGGAAAACCTGAACCTCATTTTTGAAATTTCTATATGTTTTACTCGATAGACAGATCAAATGGTCTTCATCTCATTTTCAGTTACTTATCATCTTGCTAGGAATCCTCATATTACGTGACCTACTATACCTGCCTTGGTATTTGCGAACCTTCGTTCAATCTAAGTATTTAAGGGCTCTATATGAAATCTTCATTTCTTCTTACACCGCTTTCTCTTCTTTCTCTTTCTCTTTCTCTTTTTCTTCTTTCTCCACCTGCGTTTTCAGATAAGGTTGTTGGCTCCGGTAGCTCAAGTTCACAAGTCGTAGAGCAAGGTTATGAGGTCCAAGAAATTGAGATTGGTGACCTTGAGCAGCTTTTAGAAGACGCAGAAGAAAGCATTGAACCAGAAAGCTCAAGACATTCAGGTGTACGTGGGTACGTTGGAACATTTTTAAATAAATTCAATTTCTATCGCCTCATCATCAATCGCTACAGATGGGCTGAGAAAAATGGAAAATCCGAAGTTTTTGCAAACGATGTTAAAAATATTGCCTTTCTCTTACCTATTTCTCACGCTTCAGAGATGATTTCTGGCCCCCTTGCACTTGGACACGGAATTGAAGCCCAGTGGCCAGAGTGGTCTCTTTGGCTCACAGGTGCTGTTGGAACCATAATCTCTCTACCAGGAGCAGATCCACTTTGTATTTTCTTAGCCTGGAGTTATAAAAAATCCTCTGTTTTTTCAAATGTCGTTCAAAAGACACGAGTTGCTGCGTTTTGGGTACCGATGAAAATTGTTGAGGCTATTGGAGTTCGAAATGCTTGGCGTGCATCAAGGATCTACAAAGAACGGGGGGAACATCTAAAAGATTTAATTGAAAATACCGAAATTGAAAAACCCACTCCACTAGAAATCCTAGATACTGATGAAAGTGAGATGACACTTTCATTTTTAAGTGAGAACAAATCTCTTTTTGAAGTTCAGCTTGATTCCAAGTCAGGAGAACTAAAATCACTTACACTACCAAAGGCCACTCAAGATGAATCCCACTTGAGTTGGAGTGAAAAACTAGGGCGTCGTTTTCAAATATGGAGAACACTTCTTCCAAAATTGGGATTTAATACAACTGAGGCTGTTCTTCACGCCATGAAAAAGGCAAGAAATGAAGATCTTGAGCGTCTTGAAAGGTTTGTTCACGTTGAGAGCTTAACTCAAAGTGATTCTGGAGATTTGAATGTTTCTTTCTACCAATCCGCCTTTCCCAGAAAGGCACACTCAAAACTAAAACCTCTTGGTGAAATTTTTGAGACTGCAAAAAACTGCATTGCCTCGCTCAGAAGCCGATAAGCTTTAGAAGCTGGCCTACTGGCGTGCAGATTTGAAGAGGCTCAGAGCCTTTTCTCTCTGCACGCGATGATCCACAATTGGCCCTGGGTACCCAGATGATGTATCAAAAGCCTCTGGCACCCATTTGCGCACGAACTCTTGACCTGAATCAAATTTCTTAGTTTGAGAGTCGGGGTTAAAAATTCGAAAGTAAGGTTGTGCATCACATCCTGTTGAAGCACACCACTGCCACCCACCATTATTTGCAGCCAAATCATAGTCCATAAGTTTTTCTGCAAAGTATTTTTCACCCCTTTGCCAATCCACCAAAAGGTCTTTCACTAAAAAACTTGCCGTTACCATACGAAGACGGTTATGCATAAAACCTGTTTTATTCAACTGTCTCATTCCAGCATCTACAATTGGAAACCCAGTTCTCCCCTCACACCAGGCTTTGAAATGATTGTTTTTTCCTGGCCACTGGATATTTTGATACTCAGGCTTGAAGGAGGATTTCTCCACATGTGGAAATTGATCTAAAATCATAAAGTAGAACTCTCTCCACACAAGCTCGCTAAGCCAAGTCCTAGGCCCCTCTCCTCTTTTACCTTTACAGGCTCGAATGGCCTCACGTATAGAAAGTGTTCCAAACCTCAGATGAACAGAAAGCCGAGAAGTGCTATCAAGATATGGATAATCTCGATTCTTACTATAAGAATTCAATTGATCTAAAAAGCCGCTCAATTGCTTTTGAGCCTCACGCTCTCCGCCTTGAACATAGCTAAGAGTTTTTTTAAAACCATAGGACTTTAGTGATTTCAATTTGGAAAATGCTTTAAGCTCGCTTTTCTTTGTCATTTTTTTGAGACTTGTCTTTGCTTCATCCACAACTGAAGGATGAAATTGTTTTTTCCAAGGCGTAAACACGCGATAAGGGCTTCCATCTGACTTAAGAACTTCATCTCCAGAAAAAATCACCTGATCTTTATGGAGAGAAAAACTTATCTCTTGTTTAGCTAGTGATTTTTTAATATGAAAATCCCGTGATTTTGCGTAACTCTCATAGTCCTCATTTGCAAAAACAAAATTCACACCCAATTGACTTGCAAGCTTAGGAATTTCTTTTTTAGGGTCGCCATATAAAACAATAAGCTGAGACCCTTTCTTTTCAAGAGTTTGTGATATCTCATTTAAAGATTCATAAATAAAAGTCAACCGACGATCTTGCTTACTTTTAAGTCGATTGAGAATATTGGTATCAAAGACAAAAACTATAGTGATTTCATCTGAGCTTTTCTCAGCTTCATTTAACGCACGATTGTCACTGAGTCTTAAATCTCTTCTGAGCCAAACCAAGCTTTTGATTTTTTGAGTACTAAGCACTAGACAAATTTCTTTTCAACAAGATCGATAATTTTTTCTCGGTCTGAGTTTTCAATAAATTCAAGAGCTAAAATATACTTTAAAACATCTTTTTTAAAGTCTGGATCAACATTTGAAATGGGCTTAGAAATTTCCACTTTTCCACCCTTACTGAAGTTATCAAACTCAGTATCTTGAACAATTTGGCAGGCAGAGAACATTTTTTTATCACCCCCTTCAAAAACATTTCCAAAATAGGAAATCTTAAATCGCCGTAAACTCTCGCCGTTTTTGATTATAAGGGCATAACAATTGTTGCTTCCCTCATAGTAACTCATGTCCTCGCCCTCTTCACACTGGTACTCCCCCTCAACAGGTGACATCGACAAGGCTGAAAGCTCTGTCTTGAAATACTCTTGAACAGTTTTTTTGTATTTTTCAGAAACATTGGACACAATACACCCAATATTTGAGTCACTACTAAAGACAACTTCTATCTGAATCTCAATCTCATTGCCTGAAATAGCCAATACACCTTTTAAAATCGTGCCTTTAGGAAAGGCAAGCTCGTAACGATTGATAAACCCCAAACCCTTCACCGAGATATTTGCAATTGGAATATGTAAAATCTCTTCCCCAGTAGACACATGAAAGCTTACTTCATGAAGATCTTGGATCGATATACGTGGTTCAGTTCGTCGAGAATTCTGTATGTGATTTGAAGGCATATTGTAAACTCCCAAAGTAAAGAGATTATCAGATCAGAAAATTATGTGGAGTGTTTTGCTCATGTTGACGTGTAGCATCTGTCCATCTACCCTTAATTCATGGAGTGGTGTTTATGAAAAGAATGATTGGCTTTTTGTCTTTTTTTAAAAATCCTGAAATCGCACTTCATGCTGGACACCTTTCCTTTATGACCCTCATTTCAATTATTCCCTTTGTTGCCGTTGGCCTCATTACCTCTACTTTTTTGGCAAACTTTGGACTTATTGCAGAAGATCTTTTTATTTCTATCATTGAAAATTTCGCAAGATCTATTGGAGCCAGTGATAAAATTCTACAATATATTAACCAGCTCATTAAAGAGGTCAACTTTGAAGCTGTTGGTCTATTTGGATATCTTTTTCTCATTCTTACTTCGTATCGCCTCATGTGGTCAGTGCACACTTCTTTCAATGCAATTTGGGAAACTCCCAAGAAAAATGAGAAAAGAAGACATATTATTACAGTTTTTGCTGTTATTTTTGGTATTCCACTTTATTCGATTCTCTGTGGTTTGGTTTCATATATTTCAAAGGAAGTTTTTGTTATCGAATACTTCGTTATGGCCTCCATCCCTTTTATTCTTATTGCCATATACAAGATCATACCACGATCCAAAGTGGACACCAAAGCCGCCATCTATGCCGCACTCACCACTTCTGTCGCACTTGTCATAATGAGGGTCGGCTTCAATTGGTCCTCTGCAACCCTTATGGGGTACAATAAAATCTATGGCTCACTTGCCTATCTTCCACTTTTTATGGTTTTGATTTATCTAGAATGGATGCTTGTTCTATACGGTGTAGAAATAAGTCGATTTCTTTCATCAAGAAAGACTTTTTCTTTTAAGTCACCTTGACACCATGGCACTTAGCGCTATGGCCTTTTTAATCGTTTTCTATTGCGGCAGTTAACCAAATAAGCGAAGAAAACCCGGGATGTTAACAAGGGGGATCTCATGAAGAATTTAGTCTTAATCCTCACACTCTTTGCTATTGTTGGCACTGGCTGTGAGTCACAGAACAATGGAAACACAAGTGTTGGAGGAGTTCACTTCACACATGATGAGTTAGCGCAAGATTTCGTAGACTCAGTCAACCGATACCTAGGACATGACTTCGACCTAGAGTTAAAGAAAGCACACACAAAACGAAATGACTACATTGTCGTCTACAACCACGACTCACGCAGATACGAAGCCTATTGGCTTGGTGATTACAACCCTGGTGAGTCCATTGACGAATACATAAACGACAAGTGGAATCGATTTTATTTTGGCCTGGAAAAATGGGGAAACACTTACGTGGGTTGGGATTATGATCCGTTTATTGAAGATTGGGTAGAAATTGAGTTCCAAGAAACTGCTGCAACTTCAAAAGACCTAGTTCTTATGAATGCACTTCAGGAAAAGCTTGTAGTCGACAAGTTATCTGAAAAACTGCAACTCCAACTCTCACTAAGCACAGAAAGAAGTCGTAAATGGGCTGAAGCCATGTACTTTGTGGATCAATCCCAGTCGGTAACTCCAGAACAAGTTGATAATATATCAAGTGAACTTCTTGGCTTTAGAGTTTCTGATTTGAGCCAAGATATTCAAAATGGAAATGTTGACTCTATTGAGGATAAAATTGCACAAGCTGGTATCCTCAATGATGGAATGAGTCCTGAGCAGGTAAATACAATCTTAAACTCACTCTTTGAAGGTCAGAAATAAGAGACCATTTATCTTTATTAATTACCAACTTGCGTCAGCCTCATTTGACGCAAGCCTTGATTGCGCTGGGCAGCAAGACTGATCGTGCGTTATTGATTGCGACTTTAATTAAATCACGCCAAGAATGAACAATCGAAATCGAGGGGGAATTCATGAAGGTCGTCTGGACAACACTTTTGCTATTATTGGTATCAGGGTGCAATGGAGGAAAAGAAGGCAACACAAGCGTTGGTGGAATTCACTTCACGCATGAAGAGTTGGCACATGACTTTGTTGATTCTGTCAATCGCTACCTAGGACATGAGTTTGATTTAGAACTCGTTAAGGTTGAAACTGAAAAACATTCCTACATTGTCGTCTTTAATAATTTCACAGAGGAGTATGAAGCCTACTGGCTTTACGAGTACAACCCTGGTGAATCCATTGATGAATATCTCAATAAAAACAGGAGTCGCTTCTACTACGACCTCGAGCGAAATGGAGACTCCTACTGGAAGTGGAAGTTTGATCACCTTACAAGAGAGTGGGTTAAAATTCGATTTGCAAAGGCTCAAGAAACAACAAAAGATCTCACTTTAATAAATGCTCTTCACGAAAAGCTTACAATCGACAATTTATCTAAAAAACTACAGTTGCAACTTTCAATGAGTGCAGAAAGAAGCCACAAATGGGCGGAAGCCATGTATTTTGTAAATCAAACAGACTCTATAACTCCTGAGCAAGTAGATAATATTTCAAACGAGTTACTTGGATTTAAGGTCACAGATTTAAATAAGGCCTTTCAAAATAGCGACACTCAAACTATTCACGACAAAATTAAAAGAGCTGGTGAACTCAATGACGGTATGAGTCCAGAACAAGTGAACTCTATACTCAGTTCTTTATTTTAAGATAAAAACGAGCCTTTAGATGATAGAAAGCATTTTTTCTACGTGTAATAGTGGCATTAAATTGGAGCCATTTTGTGACTTTATAGTTTCATTTTTTCAACTAACAACCTCTTCCAAAGATCCTCTACAATCTGTGGTATCTCCTTTCTCATTCACAATTCAATTTTTTCTTTTTAAGGAGGAAGTCACATGCAGAAATCTATTTTTACATCATTTTTAATTCTAACGCTGTTTGCGTTTTCAGCAAATAGTAACGACGAGAAACCATGGGGACTAGTTGAAGCAAGCTACAATGTAAGCTCTTCAAAGCTTGTCACCAAAGATCTCGGCACCCTTCAAGTGCGCTTTGCCTTGAGTTGTGTCGAATCACCAACTGACGTTGACAAACGTATACAGTCTTTAAGAGATTCCGTGAATCAAGAAATCCAGAGAGTTTCAAGTTTTTCACTTTTAGAAAAATCCAGTGAAACTTCTGTTTCCTCTTATGACCGATATGACATTCGCTATGATGAAAAAGACGTCAACCGCCTGAATCCTCACTATGTCGATATCTGTAACGACAATGCACGAGTCGATTTGACTGCCGGACCAGTCAACTTGACTGATAAGGTTTTTAGAGCACAAGCAACGGCACAAGTTGAAACCGACAAAGACCTAGCAAAACTTATCGTTTTAAGACAGCGCCTTCAACTTTATGCAGTTGAACTCAATAAGTCTTTAGAAAATGAAGTCGTCTCTGTTGGGAACGAAAGAATTGTTGTTAGTGAAGTCAAATCAGAAAAAACTCGAGAAGAGTTAAAAGAGCAAAACCGACTAACTGGTGAGGAAGCCAAAGAGACAGGTCTTCTTGTAGACAGAGAAGTCAGTGGTGGTTTTGAGGAGCTCTATATCACTTCAGTTGATACAGCTTCACGGGCAGACTACATTAGATATCAACCAACTCTTACTGAAGATGGTCGATCTAAAGTGAGTGTTCCTTACACATTTCAGATTGAATACATCCCTTCAGATTTGATTGAAGATGGAAACAATAAAGACATGCGCGGTGAACTCATTCAACCCATCACAGGAACTGCTGTTGTTGAAACAGATTATTACATTGCAAGCTTAAATCTCTCAACTGTTTGTCATGCAACCGAGGCAAAAGCTGTACAACAAATGGCAGGGGTTTTTGAGGCATTTAATACAAAGGCAAGAGCCGTTGTCGACCTTGAAGCCAACTCACCTTATGAGAGAACTGAAGAAAATATTGGTCGACCTGAACAAGATAGAATGTGGATTCCGTGGGAAAAAGAAATTGTTTCAGCTCCAAATAATAGCTCACGAGACCAAGTCATTGCTAAATCTTACTTGAGCAGGTGCACAGGTAAAGTCCAAGCCAAAGTGACCAAAGAAGATCAAACCTTTAAAGTCGTAACGTCAATAAGACTTGTAACGAAAAACTTTGAAGGCTTAAAAGAACTTAGTGCTCTGGCAAATTCATTTACACAGAAGCAAAGAGATCAAAAACTTTCTGACGGTGTGGAGGTTCAGCTTTCTCGAATCTCTCCAAAACTGAAGGACGCAAAACTCTTTAATGTTGTTGAGGTTCAAACCTACCAAAATGCACTTAAACAACTTACCGATCCAGCAGGTCAAGTGGCATCGATTCTTCTTGATGAAATTCAAGCAGGCGAGGCTTACTATTCTGTTGCTAAAGAAGGCACTCCTCGAGGAGGAAGAGCTCCCTCTCCATCAGCACGCCCAGAAGCTATGGTTTTGGATGAAGCACCTGACTTCAGTGTGATTCTCACAAGTGAAGATAGCATTCCAATGGAAGAGCTTCGTGTTGATCAAACCTACAACGTACTCTATCGCCCTACAAAAGATCTTGTCCAAATCTTAAACGACAATAGAGCTATATCAACGAATCTTCCTTAAAATCTTAAACTCAAAACTGCGTTAGCTTTTAGCTAGCGCAGTTTTTTTGTATGACATTGCATATTTCTCATGATTTTCTATAGACGATGATTTTTTCAATATTAAAGATCTTCTCAGCAGCTCTCATTATTGCATTTGTTTCTTGGTTATCGGGCAAAAAGACCGGGTTAGCAGGTTTTTTGACAGCACTTCCTTTAACAACGCTGATCGCACTCGCGTTTTCACAAATCGAATGGAAAAACCCCGAACAGTCCGTTGCCTATGCAAAAAGCATTTTTTTTGCAATTCCCGTGAGCCTTCTTTTTTTCCTACCCTTTTTGTTTGCAACACGCACAGGCCTTAGTTTTTGGTCCAACTATCTCATCGGAATTTTATTTCTAGTTGCAGGCTATTTTGCCCATAGCTGGATCGTTAAGGCATAAAGTCATCTCTTGCTTTAACAAGAACTACTTCCAGCTTTTTTCATAGAACTGAAGTTTTTTAAAGCTATCGAAGTCTTGGTCAATATCTTTCCATTCAAACTGACACACTCTACCCTTTGAAATAAAGTAGCCACGCTTCTCCCAGTACTCAATTAGATCTTTGTAATCCTTAGGTCTCAACGGATGATCTTCAGAACGAACAACTGCGCAAAAACAAGTCTTCTCTAAATCTGAAGTCACATTTTGGGCGTGTTTTTCGCGTTCATTAAAAAAGATTTTGCCAAAACCCTTTCCTCGATACTCCTTCTTAACAATTGATTCACCAAAGTAGAAAATTTTGCTTAAATCACAATCACGATAAGCTGTTTGAAATTCTGGATCTGCATATATCATTGGGATTCCAGTGCTTGCACCAATGACTTTAGACCCATCTAGAACAAACACCACCACGCTCTCTTGGCATTTTAGATAGTTTTGAAGATATTTTTCTTCATATTCTATACTACCATCATAAAGGTAGGGAAACTCTCCAAAGACCTTGATCCTCAAAGCTATAAGGTCGCTCAGATACTCTTCAATTGAATTGCCACTTCGAACAACTATCTCCATATGTTTGAAATAGTATCTATATCTCATGAAATTGCAAAAATTAATTTTTCAGTTTTACAATATAGACTCATACAAATAGACTCTTGATATATGCTTCGCTCTGTCATCTTGATTTTCACTATTCTAACTAGCCTGCAATCGTATTCTGCTACAGTAGCAAAGAAGCACAGAGCCTCTTCACAAAATGAAATGAGCCCCTTCTCCATACAAGAGTACCGAAAAATCTACGCCATTTCAGGAAATCCAGACACCAAGCTACAAATTTCTTTTGAAACACTTATATCTGAAACGTTTCCAATCCGATTTGGATACACACAATCTATGTATTGGGATCTTTTGATTGAAGAGTCATCACCATTTAGTGACGTAAGCTACAACCCTGAATTGTTTCACAGATTCAAAGATATTGGCTGGGGTATCAGTCAAGTTGAGTTTGGCTATTCCCATCTTTCAAACGGCAAGGACAGCAACGCCTCTCGATCTGTCGAACAGGTTTTTCTAACTCTTTATTTTGGAAAACCCGTACAGTTTGCTTTTATGCTCAAGCCTGCGATTCATTTAGGGGGAAACTCAGCCGAGTATCCTGCATATGTCAGCCCACTTAAAGCAAGAGTTCAGCTTCATAAGCTCTTTGAGCATGAGCCACTAAAAGACCTCTATCTTTCTCTATATCCAGGTGGGCGATATGGTCAAAAATGGGGCAGAACAGGTATTGAGGCTGGCATTCAGTACCGTATATTTGGGAACCTTGCCTCCCCCTCTCTTTTCTTGCAGTACTACCGAGGCTATGGAGAACGGCTTGTGACCTTTGATACTCTAAGAGAAGGGATTCGTATTGGACTTTCTTTAGGAGAAACTCCTGAATTGGAATCATTTTAAGCCTAGCAAGACAAGATTTGGCAGATTCACAATTAATTCTACATCAACTTAGCAATATACTTAGTACTTTCAAATAGTTAGGGTGGCTTCACAATTGCAATTCTCAGCACCTGAGGAGCAATACAAAAGTGGCTTACACGCGGATCACTGAACAACACCCTAGTCACACGGATTTAGCAACAAGAACTGCCTGATTGAAAGAAAGATGGGATTAAAAGTATGATCGTTACAAAAAGAACAAGTGGTAAATCAACTATGGTTTTACTAAAATTTGGTCTCATCTTGTTTATGAGTCTAAGCCTCCCCTTTACCGCAAACACAAGTCCATCAAATATTAATATCTTGAGTTGGTGGGGATACATCAATACCAAGCAAATCAAAGATCTTGCTCAAAAGAAGTGTGGGGTCGGTATATCGATAGATGAATATTACTCCAGTTCAGAAATGATTCGAAGGTTTGAAAAGAATACTTCAAAATATGATCTTCTCATTTTTGCAAATACAACTTATTCGATGATCAAGGACAAAGTTCCAAGTATTACGGTTAAAGGCTCTCAGATTGTTGATCAGTACTTGTTACCCATTAGAGCAATCTACAATAAAAAAAATTACCCCTCAAATATTCGATTTTTTATGCATGCTTTCACAGGTTTTTTAGTAAACAGTAAAAATAGCAATTTCAATCAATCTTCCAAATTATCTGAAATATTCAAACTTGGAACCGATACAACCCTAGTTCTTATCGATGATCCAATTGAGATTCAAATGCTTCTTTCTCGCGCCAACTTAAAACTTAGTGAGCTTATTGAATTGAGTAAAAAACAAAAACTTTTAATCTCTAACAACATTGATCGAGTTTCACAAACGGATAAATTTGGCATAGCGTATGTGTGGTCTGGAGCTGCAATTGATAATATCAAATCAAGCAATTCTTTAAAATTTCTTGTTCATCCAAAATTATCTCATATCACTTCTGATCTTATTGCTCTCATGTCAAAAAAGAAAGAAGGGAAATGTGTTTTTGATGTGTTGACTTCAAAAGAAGTTCTAAATCTTATAGCAGAAGAGACGAAATATTTTCCATCTTTTGGTTTACCTTTAAATTTTTCAAATTACAGCTCACTCCCAGATCTGTCTAAAATAAAGTGGATTGACTCACCTAGCAGAGAAGAAATACACACTTTAAATAGGGAATGGAAAAGAGTTAAATCTATAATTTTGACAAATACGAGAAAACGGCAAAATGAACAGAAGAAATAACAGTTCCATTTCAATTATTTTATCGAGTGCATTTAGAAACTCAATTGGTTATATCATAATCTTTTTCTTAACAACTCTCTTATTACTGTTAGCAAGTATAATTTCTCTTCAAATTGAAAAGGCCTCAATCAACAATCAAGCCATCAACAATTATACTCACTCCACACTAGAGCTTATCTTGAACGATGTTTCCTTAATTGCACACTCATCGTTCTTCATTGACTATATTAGATCGGGATCTGTTAGCCGTGCTGAAAATTATCCAGAGCTTTCACTATGGATGTCCAATCTAAATGACCCTCTAATTAAAGGTGTACGCATTATAGATCAATTCGAAAATTTAGTTTTTCAAAGCGGCATTGTTTCCAGCAGTTTTTTGGATGGAAAACTTTGCTACACCAATGAAATTTTGGACCCAGTATTTGGAAATTGTCAGGGAAATATCACAGTTTATTTAGATGAAACAGCTCTTGAAATGAGAATTATAGAACAAAATATCAATGCTGTGAATTGTTCAGATTGCGGAGGGGTAAACATTGATTTTGAAAAATTGAAATCAGATATTTTAATCAATAAAGAGAAATCTTTAATTTACGCTCATGTCGCGAATGATAAATATTCATATGCTATGATCTCTTTTATCATTTTAGGGGCCATAGCTCTTGTGGCAGTTTTTATTGCTTTTGTACTTAAAAAATACAATACGACAATACACAATCAGTTGATCAGGCCACTTTTAGATTTATCAAAAAAAATTGAAAATGATCAAGAACTCAATTCAAATCTTGATGCTCCAAAAGAAGTCGAATTACTTCGAGAAAGTTTAGAGAAAACACGAAAACGAGAAAGAGAAGTGGCCAAATTGAAACTTGAAGTTGAGAGAGGTCGAATTATTTCTCAAATTAGCCATGATATGAGGTCTCCACTTATGGCACTTCGTGTTGGTGCAGATACAATCGAAGAAAGCCCTGAAAAAGCACGTAAATTAATTCAAAAATGTGTGGATCGATTGACCACTTTTTCCCAGGATATTTTGGGAGTATCAAAGAATTGTTCAAATGAAGCAAACTCACCGACACCAATTGATGAATTATTGAACGATATTATTGAAGAGAAACGAAGAAAACTTGAATCAAAATTCATCACATTAAATCTGAATTCTAAAGTTAAGAGCAAATGTGATATGAAAATAGATTCAAGCATGTTTGGCCGGATATTCTCTAACCTTCTTCAAAATGCAATTGACGCAATAGACTCGCTAGGAGAAATACATATTGAGGCTGAAACAACAAGTAATAAAGTTCTCTGTCATATTAAAGACAATGGTAAGGGTATTAGAAAAGAGATCCTAGATAAAATTGGACAACGCGGTTTCTCTTTTGGAAAAAAGGAAGGCAATGGCTTAGGCATTTGGGGAGCAAGGTCTTATCTCAACTCCATAGGAGGAAGCTTAACTATCCAAAGTGAAGAAAAGGTAGGAACATCTGTCACAATTGAAATTCCTATTGAGAACAATCCTGGGAGTAATATCCCTGAAAGAGAATTTCCCATCTAAGCTAGAATATCTTAAAGTGAGTTCAACTTTGCACTTTTATAGAGTGCTAAAATGATTTTTACGAACTTGTGAGTCTCTCTAGCTTTGCTTTGTCCGCGCTCAGCTCTTCCTCTAATTTAAGCCAAGTTTCTTCACACGTTGCCACTTGGTCTTGGGTGTCTTTTAAGATTTTAGATAAAACCTGGGAAGTTTCGCCGCCTGATTCAGTCAACTTTTCATTTGTGAAATTGAGTTTTTCAGTCAGAGTGTCTATTTCTTCAGTGAGAGTTTCCATTTTCTTTTCATTCTTGCGAATGGATTTTTCCAAATCTTTCTTTAGTTGTTTGTAGTTGCCAACAGGGATTTGAACTTCTTCTTCTTTTTGTTCAACTTTTATCGGAGCCTTGTTTTTTTCTTCTTGTCGTCTTTTTGAAAGAGAACCATTTTGCACACTCCATACATACTCGTCATAGGAGCCATAGTAAATTTCAGCAATTCCGTCATGAATTTCTAGAATCTTAGTGGCGGTTCGTGAAATAAAACTTCGATCGTGACTTACAACAACAACAGTCCCTTTGTAGGTCTTTAAGGCCAATGTCAGTGCTTCAACCGTTTGAAAGTCCAAGTGGTTTGTCGGTTCATCCAACACCAGACATGGAGATTTTCTCAATAGAATTTGCCCTAAAGCGACTCGGGATTTTTCACCACCAGATAAGACTTTGATTTTCTTTTTCATGTCATCATTAGAAAACAAAAGCGACCCCGCCAAATCCAATGTCTCTTGTCTGGATACAGATTTATCGGCTTTCCAACTGATCGCTTCAAGGACGGTGTCGTTACCATCTAATGCTTCAGCTACATGCTGTGCGTAGTATCCAATAGACACCTCTGGGTTGCTATTTATCTTACCCGAAAGAGGTTCAAGTACTCTTGCACAAGCTTTTAAAAACGTACTCTTCCCCGCACCATTTACGCCCACAACGCCCAAGTGATCCCCTCTTAAAAGAGCAAAGTTGATGGAGCTCAATACTGTTTTATCCCCATACCCAAGAGTCACATCTTTCATCTCTAAAATTTGCTTACCTGTGCGCTGAGGCTCAGGAAGCCGAATACGAGCACTTGTTGGGAGGGCTTTGATTTCAATTTTCTCTAAGCGGTTTAAACTCTTGAGCCTAGATTGTGCTTGTTTTGCTTTAGTCGCCTTTGCTCCAAATCGGCTAACAAATGCCAAAACTTCACGGCGTTTGGCTTCAACTGACATCGCACGTGCAGCAAGTTGCTCGCGAAGCATCTCTTTTTGTTCAAAATAATCATCAAGGCTTCCGTTGTACTTGGTCATCTCACCAGCTTCGACCTCTAAAATATGATCTGTGGTTCGACGTAAAAACTCTCTGTCATGTGAAATCAATAAAAATGCGCCACGAAAGCCTTGAAGGAAACGCTCTAAAACAATCAAAGACTCAAGATCCAAATAATTTGTCGGTTCATCTAAGAGTAAAAGCTCAGGCTCATCCCCAATAAGCTTTAAAAGCTTACATCTCATACGATATCCACCACTCAAGGAATCTATTGGAACATGGAATTTTTCCTCATCAAGCCCCAGTCCGCCACCAAGGGCTTTCAGATCCCAAATCGGCATTGAGCAAGAATCAAGATATTCTTCAAGAGTGATACCTTTTTTCCAATGATCATGTTGAGCCAAATATCCCAATCGAAGATTCCGAGCTGTGACGATTTCACCGGAGTCCAACTCCTCCTCACCCGTAAGCACTCGAAATAAGGTGGTCTTTCCAGCGCCATTGGGACCAATCACACCCACATGCTCACCTTTATTGATCGAAAATCCAGCATTCGAAAATAGATTTCGACCACCAAAAGATTTCATGCCGTTTTGAAGTTGTAAGAGATTGGACATAGTTTATACTAGTCCACAAATTTTAACCTGTTAAGGACTACACTTTCAATATGACGACCAATATAAGAAATATAGCAATTATTGCACACGTGGATCATGGTAAAACAACTCTCGTAGATCATCTCTTAAAACAGAGTGGAACCTTTCGAGAAAACAGTGAAGTGGATGAAAGATTCATGGACTCCATGGACCTTGAAAAAGAACGTGGAATCACCATCTCAGCCAAAAATGCCTCTTTTGTGTACAATGATATCAAGGTCAATATTGTAGATACCCCTGGTCACAGTGACTTTGGTGGCGAGGTAGAGCGGATTCTAGATATGGTCGATGGCGCAATCCTGCTTGTTGATGCCAGCGAAGGCCCCCTCCCGCAGACACGATTTGTTTTACAAAAAGCTCTTCAAAAAAATATCAAGCTTTTGGTTATCATCAACAAAATAGACCGTCCTGACTCTAGAATTAGCGAAGTCCACAATGAGATCTTTGATTTGTTCATTGATTTAGACGCCAATGAAGATCAGGCCGATTTTGATGTAATTTATGCTATTGGACGTGACGGCATTGCCACAGAAGATCCCGATAATCCAACAGGGGATCTCAAGATACTCTATGACTATATCGTAAATAAATTTCCTCCACCCACAGTCAAAGAAGATCAACCCCTTCAAATGCTTGTTTCCAATATCGATTACGATGAATACGTTGGGCGCCTTGCTATTGGAAGAATACGAAGTGGAACACTCAAACTTGGAGGAGAAATCCTTGTCTGTGCCAAAGAATCCAATAAAAAAGTGAAAGTTGCCGCAATTTTTCAGTACCACAGTAGCCAAAGAGTCAAAGTGGATGAAGTAAGAGCTGGAGATATTGCAATTGTTGCCGGGTTTGAGGAAATCTCTATTGGCGACACACTCACAAGCGTTGATACCCCAATTCCACTTCCACGCATTGAAGTGGATGAGCCCACAGTTGCTGTTATTGTGTCCGTAAATGATGGACCATTTGCTGGCCTTGAAGGCAAGCAGGTCACAAGCCGGAAAATCAAAGAACGCCTAGATCGAGAGCTTCTCTACAATGTCTCCATAAAAGTGGAAGACACAGAAAGAGGAGATGCTTGGCGAGTCTCAGGGCGCGGGGAACTTCAACTTGCTATTCTCTTTGAGCAAATGCGAAGAGAAGGCTTTGAACTTCTAGTCAGTAAGCCTCAGGTGATTTTCAAAACTGAGGATGGCAAGAAACTCGAGCCAATGGAAATTGCCGTTGTAGATGTTGAGGAAGACTACTTTGGAGCCGTTGCCCAAAAGTTAGGGAGTCGCAAAGGCACAATCGTAAAGATGGACTCTAAGGGAACAGGGCGAACACGTGCCGAGTTTGAAATCCCCTCACGAGGACTTATTGGATATCGATCTGAATTTCTGACTGACACTCGAGGAACAGGTTTACTGAACACCTACTTCAATGGCTTCAAAGAATTTCGAGGGCCAATTGAGGGCCGTCGCACAGGGGCAATCGTCTCAGACAGAAAAGGAATTGCTACTGGGTATGCCCTTGCCCAGCTCGAGGACCGAGGACGGCTGTTTGTGAAAGCCAGTACCCAGGTCTATCAAGGCATGGTTGTTGGTGAAGCAAGCAAAGGAATCGAACTTAACGTCAACGTCTGTAAAGAGAAGAAGCTCTCCAACGTTCGCGCCTCAGGAACAGATGACGCTATCAAACTCACTCCGATAAAGCCAATGACTTTAGAAGAGGGACTTGAGTGGATTTCTGATAATGAACTTTTAGAAGTGACCCCTGAAAACATTCGAGTTCGATGCCGAGAGATGGATCCAAATAAAAGAAAATCACTTTCCAAAAAAGAAAAATCATAAAAAAACCCAGCTCAAAAAGCTGGGTTGAATTTTCTATTTAGTTTATCGCCGAAGCTTTTATCTAAAACCACCACTGCGTGGTCCACGATCACTACGCTCTTGCGCTTCACTTACGCGAAGATTTCTTCCGCCAAATTCCTGACCATCACACTCAGTGATTGCAGTTTGACCATCTTCTTTGCTACCGAACTCAATAAAGCCAAAGCCTTTTGAACGACCAGTTGCTCTGTCAGTGATTATGCTCACAGACGATACTGCACCTTTCTGACCAAAAAAATCTGCAAGTTCTTCTTCAGTTGCTTGGTAAGGAAGGTTTCCTACATATAACTTCATTTCTTCTCCTCAATTGTGCCGAATGGCTCTTACACCAAACGCCAATTATCATAAACGGGGCAAAAGTTGAAATAACCTCTACCCATGAACATTTAAAACTACCCTATCCTTATCTTAACAAAATCTCAACAGAGAATATTAAAATACGAGGATTGAGAAAACACTGAGAACTTTCATCATTTGTTCTGCAAACTCATTTTTGGATAAAAAAAGACCACTCGTTCGAGTGGTCTTAGTTGTTGATATAACTTCGGTTTACAGGCTATTGGCGTTCAATAACTGATCAAGAAGTCGTTCGTAGAAAGTTGGATCTTTCAATTTTCCACCAAGGTAAGCCTCTATTACCGCAGCTTCCAATTCAAGAGCTGATCTATCCACATCACTTATTTCACCTGATAGTTCCCCACCATCAGTCTTTACTTTAAGAATTTCCTGAATTCGCTTTCTTTCAAGTTGATCAAGAATTCGAACCACCTTCACTCCACGGATAGCCGCGATTGCGATTTGATTTTCAGGGGCTGCATAGTACTTTTGCGTTCCAAATCGCACAACTTCAAATTCTTTCTCATCTTCACCATCTCGAAGCCATTCCTTCACGGCAAAACTCTGAAGAAGTTTGGAGCCTTGATGATCCACTATACTCGACATTCCTCGCTCAAGGATCAACATCAACTCACGTGTAAACATGGTTTCTGCTCTTGGAAGCTGGAGTGCTCGGCTCACAATTGAAAAGATTGGTCTTTCAATAACGTGAGTGGAGTCCGCACCTAACTCATAACTCATTCGAGCCGGGAGCTCCATCCCACTTGGAAATCTGAACTTCACATCAGAGACCACATCATCCATCAAAATATCCCCAAGAGTTTTAATAATATCCTCTTTAAGAGCCGGGTGACTTAAAAGTGGTGTTGAGTACTTATCAAAGAGTATCGACCCAACATCGCGTGATAGTAAGTAATCCGCAGCAAGAAGTTTATCAATGTAAACACCTCTTACATCAATCTGATCCACATTTGGATCCGGATTCCCCGGTGCTTTTCTGGATTGAAAGAACTTTCCAGTCTGCGCAACAGCAAGAGCCGTCAACTGCTCATTCACTCTTAAGGTCAACCCCGCACACTCAATCGCATTGGGATCAAGTCTCTTGATCGGGAGAACTCCAAGAACCTGCGTTGGTGCGGCCTGGTTCACCAATAAGCACATCACGTCTGGAGTTTTCATCACATCCATAAAGAACCGACCTGCAACAACGGCTGAGTTATCCACGTCTTTAAAAAATGCTTTTGTGCCTGGATCCAAGCCATCTGGTGGATTTCTTAAAATCTCATCCGCAACATCATTTGGAAGACCGTATAGCTCCATAAGGAGAGCTTTGAGTCTTTCACGCCCTTCGTAAAATCGTCTCATTTCAAAAAGAGTTCGATCCATTCTAGCGGCATAGTTGATTTCAGAAATCAGGCTAAAGTTTCGTCTTCCATCTCTGTGGTTTCGAGTTTCATAGAATCGCTCATAGCGCTTTACCATGAACTCTGCAATTTCAGTCAGCGTTGTTCCCTCATCAAACCGATTACAACCCGCATTTGCACCCACATGATCATCTGTACAGAAACCGTAGCTCTTCAGTGGAAAATCCTGAGGCACATCCACAAGGGTCAATTCTTGAACATGTTTCTTTCCAGTCTCACCCTCGACAAGCTTAGTAAGCTTAAATGCCCCACCTTCTTTAAGTGCAACTTTTCTAGCATACCCAAACTTCAGAGCTGCAATATCGTACTTACCCATAACAGGAAGTTCGTTGAGCTCACTGTACGCGTAATCCATAACTGAACTATATGGAATTTCGTAGTTGATCCCCATCTCTTTAAGCTCAGTTTCTGTATAGAAGTTGTCCTTATCCTGAGACCCTTCAAAATTGTGTCGAAGCCCTAGATTATGACCCATCTCATGAATCAAAACAGAGATCCACATGTAAGGAAGCATTTTATCAAGAACAGCTTGCTTTTGAGCTTTGCTCAAATCCCCCCATGCAATCAGTTCCTCATCACCAAATACATCTTTGATGGCTTTCCCAATTGTTCCCTCAGCATTCATCATCTCAACTGGAAAGGCATTTGCCTCACTCAATTGCTGAACTCGTGATTGAATTGAAAGATCAAAATCAAGTGGCACTGAGTTTGGATCGACATTGTAATACTCAGCCAAGTCTTCTTTAGACATATGGCCAAAGATTCGCTGAATATCATGAGAGTGAAGCTTATTCATCTCTTGTTTGATTGGCCCCTCACCTGTAACTGGGCCCAAACCTGGAGCATTGGAACCCCCGTCATCAACGATAACAATATCGCTATCTCCACCATGGGTTTTACCCGTCAGCACATCAAACGCAGTGAGTGTATCTCCATTTGTTAGATCTAATTTTTCTCCTGATGCAATTTCACGGGCTTCAGCTTCCCTTTCTTTTCTGAAATTCTCATACGCACGTTTTACAATCTGCTTAAGTGTACCCAAGTACATCACAGTTCGTGCGTGTAAGATTTCTCCCGTTGCCGGATTATCAATCGAGGGTCCATACCCCAAAAGGCCTGCTGCCACTGGATCTTCCACCATGATGATCATGTTCTTACGAATATCACCCGTGTTTAAGCCCTTACCTGACTTTAGTTCCAACTGAATACCTGCATCAGCAAGTTTTAGAGAGTCATTGATTCGCTTCACACCCTCTTTAGTTGCTTCAAGAATAGACTTATTCTCAGATTTATAAAACGCATCGCTTAGGTGATATGTTACAACACCTTTCTTTGGATTAAAGCGTTTTAAGAGGTAGTTGATATCATCTTGATTATCTCTGTTATCTACATCCAAAAACTTTTGCTCACGCTCAAAAAATCCAAATGTGTTTTCATCTCGCTCATGTGGATAATTAATCACAGAGTAACAGTTGGCTGGCAAATCACTTGCCGCAACGTTTTTATGATCACACGTAGGAGAGGACATTCTATCTAGCTTCAAAATGTTGTAAGTGTACCTAGTTTTGAAAGTCAGGCTCTTAAGCTGATCTATATCAAAAATATTACCGGCACATCGCCCTTGAGCTCTTAGAGTCTTCTCAATTTGGATAACAAGTCCATCATCTCCAATTTCAACACTCAAAGGCTTTTTACTTAACTCTTGATAACACCCTGCAAATGTATTGGTGAGTGATATCGGCAGAAAGTTTACCTCTTCCACGTTCAGTGCCTCAAGATCTGGGACGAAATACTTCTTCTGATTCCATCTCTTATCAGAGTCTTCCTCTTCTTTGTTCTGACAATCTCCATAATCATCTTCTGTACACTTATAATCCACGTGTGTAATAGGAATAGAGAGCACAGGTTTAAGATTTACTGGATTGTCACCAAACCTAGAGTCATCATCTAGTTCAACAAGATCCAAACTTGTCTCTGTAAATTGAAACTTCACAAGTTTATCTACACCAATCCAATGTGGCCTAGTTGCAGATGACGTCCGTAGCGTGTCCCCAACGACAGGCACATATAAATGAACGGCGTTCGTATCAATCGCGCTCTTCTTTGTGAGGCGTTCAGCTTTTGTCTTTTTGTCGTACGGAAGCTCTTCCGTACAAGCGACTGTTACAGCCACTAGCCCTATCAATGCTAGTAAGACTTTTAAATTTCTCATCCCCTCCCCCTTTTTCATTTTCCTCTCCCTTTTCTTAATTCCGTTAATTTTCATTTTTTAATTCTTTATATTTAAAACTGGTAAGTCACAGCTCCTGAATAAATACTTTGACTTTCATCATAGACCTCAATGTTTGAAGTACGCCCATCTGGCTTAAAAGCACTTCCACTATTGTCATGCCCAACTGATACCTGAAGAGAATCCGACAGTGAAACATCAACAGACTCGCCCAGTGAAAATCTTTCTTTCCAAACCTTGCTATACGTTTGACCCTGAACAAAACGTGCGTCCAAAGAAACTCCAAGCCAATTCAAAATTGAGACCGATGTGGAAACACGATTGGTAATACGAATCTCTTCATTGGACTTTCCGGTATTGCTCCGATCGTACTGATAAAAATTTTGCCTCAAGCTCAGTCTATAAAACCCTGAAACTGGCACTCCAAGATGAGATATATCAAACCCCACTTGCGGCTCAAGTTCGAGCGCTCCTCTATAGGACTTGTCATCATACGCATCTTGATCTGTTGGTGCCCAACCACCCACACGTGGGTTAAAACTTAAACCCTCAATGATTTTCCATTTCGGAGAAATAAAATAGATCTTCGTGTTTGCAAATTTGGGCTGATCACCTGACTTAAAATTCTCAGTAATAGCCCCAACTACTGACAACTTATAATCTGCTCCAAGATTTAAGATTGGCTGGAGGTAAATTGCACCATCTTCTGTCTTACCTCGCGTTGCTGTTCGTTGAGTGTTTGTTGAGTACTCAAACGTCACACTCGTTGTTAGCAACGGCCTCGCTTCTTGTTCTTTAACTTCTTCCACAGATGCTTTAGAAGTTTGAGAAGCACTTACTGTAGAGTCCTGCGCCTTTGCCTGAGCAAATGAAAGAATGACAACTACAAGATACAAATATTTTTGAAACATTTTCCCCCCCGAGAAAATTGGATGTCTGCAAAAAGACACCCCCCAACTGGACTACTGTACAAATAGAGTGCCAGGTGCAGAATGGGTTTAGTTCGCTTTCGGAGAGTTTTCAATGACAAAATGACACCATCAAAAATAATGATTCTTTATTGTTTACATGGCATTAACCTTTTTTAAACGAACTGTGTCGCACCTCACATAATAAAAACTTATTAAAGGAAAAAACCACTCGGCGGTTCAAGTTGTGTATGAAAAATTAACAATAGCTGAACTTGGTGTCGAAAATTCCGAGGCACAGCAAATTCCATATTTTTAAAACCAAAAGATGGAGCCAAGATCAAAAGAGGCTCTGTTGTTTAAGAGAAAAAATTCTAGATGCTCCGCAGTGAATTTGCTCCTAATTTAGACAATTCTTACAAAAAGTCAGAAGAAGCACTATTTCGACGCCAGCAACTGACTCTGCTGATTGAGGGCATAATAAAAGAAATAAAGGGCGTAGAACATCTCTTTGAGCTCTCCAAACTCAGCGGCGGGGTTATACTTAGAGGGATGTCCCTCTGTCACAACAACAGATGTTTTGAACACGATATAGGTAAAAACAAAAAGCGCACCTATAGGGAGTGTTCCAACTGGAAACCTCAATCGAGTCACAAGTTTTTGAATAAAAGGCACATACCGATTCAGCAAAGGAAGAGCAATAAAAAGTGTAAACCAAAACAAGTTAAAGAGCATTTCAATACTCAAAAGAAGTGCAAGTCCTGTCTTCTCTCCCCCCCTTGCTCTTCTGTGGAATATTTCAAGATTATGCAGATTGATCTCTTCCTGTATATTTATTTCTTTCACAGACTCTGGTGTCTCAATATTAAAAATTCGTTGTCCCCAACTGATCTCTTCACCGAAACCTAAAAAGAGCACTAGAGCCATTCCCAACAAAAATAGGTTGCGCGGCTGAGTCTTTCTGTAGCTATAAAGAAATACCAGAGAAGCCAAAAGAAAAAAGAACGCACCCGAGCTCTCAATCAGTCCATCCTCGACTGTGTATCCACTTGATAAAGTTTCAAAATTGAGATGCCCAAAGACAAATGACGCCAAAACAATGAGAGCTGTTGCAAGGTAGATTTTCATACCCTCAACTCTATCAAATCTTTGCTGAGGAGCCAGTAGGAATTCACTTTTTAAGGCTTTTCTCTACTATATATATCCAATATATGCTTTCATGCGACCCACAAACTCACCCCTCATTGGAGGAAAAATGAAAACAGGCTCTCAGCGCATCGGAAACATGGTGCAGTCAGATATCCGAGCAATGACTTTGGAGTGTAGCAAAGTTCAAGGCATCAATTTGGGTCAAGGAATTTGTGATATGCCCACTCCTGAGCTTGTTAAATCAGGTGCTATTGAAGCTATCAATGAACGCATCAGCACCTACTCGCCAGCCACAGGACTTGAGCCTCTTAGAAAAAAACTCTCCCTAAAACTTGAAAGAGACAATCAAATCCAAGCAGACCCAGAAAAAAACATCGTCGTGACTGCCGGGACATCGGGAGGATTTTCATCAACACTCATGTCTCTCTTTGACCCTGGAGATGAGATCATTTTATTTGAACCCTATTATGGTTATCATCTCAATTCAGCACTTCTTGCTGGAGTTATCCCAAAGTTTGTTCCAATGAACGGACCCAACTTTGAAATTGATTTTGAGAAACTCAAAGAAGCCATTACTCCAAAAACGCGGGGCTTAATGATATGCACACCATCCAACCCATGTGGAAAGATGTGGACAGAAAGTGAAATCCGTCTTGTAGGTGAGCTTGCCAATAAACACGACTTCTTACTTATATCAGATGAAATCTATGAGTACTTTCGCTACGACAAAAGGAAACACTTTTCACCAGCATCTTTCAAAGAATTTCAGGATAGAACTGTAAGTCTTATGGGATTTTCAAAAACCTTTTCTATCACCGGGTGGCGTCTGGGTTATGTCGTTGCCCCTGAAGAACTCTCTCGCCCAATAGGTCTTGCAAATGATTTATTTTATGTTTGCGCCCCAACACCGCTACAACACGCTGTCTACAAAGGCTTAGATACACCACAGAGTTATTATCAAGATCAAATGGACGAGTTTACTAAAAAAAGAGATCAAATCTGTAGTGCCCTTACAAGGGGTGGGTTTGAACCAATTGTCCCACAAGGGGCCTACTACGTTTTGGCCGACACTTCTCGTTTTAAATTTAGCGATTCAAAAGAAGCTGCGATGGCTATTTTAAAAGAAACTGGAGTTGCAAGTGTACCAGGACGCGCATTCTACAACTCTGTTC
The DNA here is from genome assembly GCA_030427965.1 of Bdellovibrionia bacterium. GTDB lineage: Bacteria > Bdellovibrionota > Bdellovibrionia > Bdellovibrionales > JAUICD01 > JAUICD01. Next base: position 15,204 of record JAUICD010000004.1, on the reverse strand, counting down.
TTGGCGAAAAATACGTAAGATTCTGCTACTCTGTTGAAGACGACATATTAAATCGCGCGTGTGAAAAACTCTCACAGTTTGGAGGAAAAAACTGATGGCAGAACTTAAAACACAAAGTGGTGAAACAATCACAGATATTCAAAACATTCAAAAAAAACTCTCACCTCTAGGCATACAGATTTCAAACTGGACAGTCGGTGAATCTAAGGAGCTCCGCGATCACCTTGCATGTGAAACTCTAAATGAGAATCAAAAGAACTTTGTTTTAAAGAGCTTAAACCACTACTTTGAAAAACTCAAAAATGAAGCTGGCTACAAATCACAGGATCTTATTGTTTTACATCCTGAAATTGAAAACCTCGATGAACTACTTGCCAAATTTGAACCCTGTCACACACATGATGACGATGAAGTGAGATACATCGTGGACGGTGAAGGTGTATTTGGATTTGTCCTTCCTTCAAAAGATCAAGTCGAGCTCAAAGTTGAAGCCGAAGAATTTATCAATGTCCCTAAAAACACAGAGCATTGGTTTCACCTGACTGAGAAGAAAAGAATCAAAGCCGTTCGATACTTCTCAGGAACGGATGGCTGGGTCCCGAATTACACCGGGACGAAGAAGGATTTTTTATGAGCCTGCTTCATCACGAGTCTGTAATCAAAAGAGCCGATGAGCTTGTTCAGACAGTTTACCTCTTTTCACAAAGAGGCTGGTGCCCGGCAACGAGCTCCAATTTTTCATTTCGAATACTCAATGAAGATCTTGTCATCATCACCCAAACTGGTGTCGACAAGGACTATATTGATCTCGACAATATGATGGTTGTCTCATTGGACGGTCGCGTGGTCGAACCTGAAGGCGCTCAACCCAGTGCTGAAACCTTAATTCATACAGCACTCTACAAGCATTTTGATAAGGCCCACTCTGTACTTCATGTTCACACCCCTCTCTCAACCGTGCTTTCAATGAAATACCTTGAAAAGGGAGAAATCCGTATCAAGGGATATGAAATGCAAAAAGCACTGGAGGGAATTACAGATCACAACTCTGAAATTGTGTTCCCAATTTTTCCAAACTCCCAAGATATGACTCAACTTTCAAACAGTCTCACAGAATATCTCGACAAAAATGATGATATCCACGGTCTTTTTATCGCAGGCCACGGCCTTTATAGTTGGGGAACATCTATCCCTGCAGCCAAGCGCACTGTTGAGGCTACAGAGTTTTTATTGGAGTGTGAATTTCTAAGGAGTCAAATTTGAAAGCCGCACTACTGGACATTGAGGGTACAACAACAAGGGTTTCTTTTGTTCATGACGTTTTATTCCCCTATTCTTTTGAGCATATGGATACTTTTCTAGAAAAGAATCAAAACTCTGTGGAAATCAAAGCCGCTCTTGAGGAAGTTTCAAAAGAACTCAAAAAATCCATTGCACTCTCAGATCTTTCTCAAACACTAAAAAAGTGGATCAAAGACGATGTGAAACATCCTCAACTCAAAAAAATCCAAGGCATGATTTGGAAATCGGGATATGAAAGCGGAGAATTGAAGTCTCATATCTATGAAGATGTTATACCAGCACTGAAGAGTTGGAAAGAAAACGGCATTTCGCTTTCTATTTATTCCTCTGGTTCAATTGAGGCTCAAAAACTTCTTTTTTCACACACAGAAAAAGGAGATCTCACTCCACTTTTTGACAATTACTTTGATCTCTCCACTGGCTCTAAAAAAGATATGGCATCTTTTCAGAAAATTGCTCAAAAAATAAATATTGCACCTGAAGAAATTGTTTTTCTCTCAGATATTGAAGAAGAGCTTACAGCCGCAGCTCAAGCAAAATTTCTTGTCTTTCAAGTTTTAAGAGAGGGAACTCTAGCCACAGAGAAGTTCCCCATTATTGAATCTTTTAATGAACTTGAAGGATTAGTTTAAATCATAAAGGTAATCAAGCAAATCATCCGTTAGATCGTCTTGAGAGTACAAACTTTCAAGTTGGCTTTGGATAGCAGAGTTGACCTCATCACTGAATTGTTCTTTTACATCGTCTCTCTCGATACAATCAAACTCACCTATTGCAGTTTTAATTGAAAGCCTCATATCCATATTTTCAACCAAAAAACTTTCTGGATGGATTGTAAAGTCAAAGATCTTAAAGTTCACACGATGTCCTTCAACAAGCTTCTTAAGAAGTGGAACGTTTAATGCTCCTTCAGCAAGAGTTCCTTTAAGATATGGAACCGAATCTCCTTTGAATTTGCATTTCTCACTCCCAATCATAACTTCCAGTGATTGAAACAACCCTGGAAGACTTGAGAACATGCGTCCTGTTGAAATACCATCAAAAGGACCAAATCGGATTTCAAATAATGGCAGTCCCTTTTCCTCCAAAGACTGTTCCATATTTAGAAGAACCATAGAAGGAGATTCCGATTCAGGAACAACCAAATGGGAAATTTTCACCTGGTCATTGGATTTTTCAAACTCGTACTCGCCTGGTTTTAAACCACCAAGGACTTGAACAACAAGTCGGCTTTGCCCCTTTTGAAGATGAACAAGAATATGCAGGCCTGTAAAGTAATATGGTGACTTGGAAACAATCCCAAAGTTTTGTGCGGCTCGAACTGCACCGTACAATTTTGGAATCAAAGATTTTTTATCATCCGTGACTTCCACTTCAGGGGCTCCACCTTTCAGCAACCATGGCAGAAAGTAAGCCGACACAGTCAATTGATCTGAATCATCTAGGTTTTCACGATATTCTTTTAACGATTCAATAAGTTTTCCTGACGTATCTTTTGAAAGAGTCATCAAAATTTTCTTTGAATCCCCACTTTCAAGTAGCAAAGCTTTGGATAGTCCCAGCAAAAGATCAGGCAAAGAAGCTTGGACACTTGCCTGCATTTTGCTCACAACCTCTTTTTGTCGAACACTCAAATCCTCGCTTGGTGGCACTTGAACTTTAACACTGTAGGAGCGACCCTCAATGCCGTTGAGCTTTTTAAGAAAGGCCTCCACTTGCGGAACCTGAGCATTCGTAGATACCGAAAATAAAACCAATATTGAAACGATCGATTTATTCATCACCATAACTCCGAGTAGTTGTAGATAGGATTGGGGTCACACTGTTCTTCTATTGGGCCATCAAATTCTGGGCGAAAAATATCATGAAAACCTGTCTTCTGACCTTCAATAAACCGTTTGCAATCAATCTGACGAAGTCTTTCTAGAACAACATCCATTTGATAGTCTGTTAAAAAATAGCCTTTTCTTTCAAAATTGGCATGATTGGCTCGAGTTAAGTGAGTGCCCAAAGACACATGACGATTTACACGATCCACAACAGATTCAACTTGATCCGGCAGATCAATGAGCTTATCAATATTCAACCCCGTTCCTGTATGTTCCATCAAAAAGTAGATCATGACAGAGGCTTCGATAAATCCCTCTGGAGTATCAGGGGGCAATTCCTCAAGAGCCACGACGACTTCTTTTCCAGCAACACCTATCCCACTAAAAAGACGCCCTGCTCTTTCATGGCCTATATGATACCCATCTCGCTCAATCCACTGAAAGAGTTTTGTAAGAGTCATATCCATTATTCGCGCCTTTTCAAGTAACGAATAGTCTCTCCATTCAGCAACAAGATCAAAGTGTGGTTCCGTTTCAACATCTGCAGGAGAAAACACGTAAGGAGATTGAATCCCTAAAATATCGATTAAAAAATTCTTATTGGCCTCCATAGAAGAGTGGACAAGAGGGATTTTCGGCATTCCTTTTTGCTGGTAAAGTGGAAGGTCATCACACACAATGTTTTCTTTGGAACACGCATTCTGATAGCTGATAGCCACAGACTGTGAACAAAACATACACTCTGGATGATCAGGGTCCATGGAGTAGTTGTAACAAACTGTTGGACCAACAGCCTTTTGAGCCAAAAACTTAGCTGCCTGCTTTGCCGTTTCTTTAGCTGGCGTGACCCCATCAGAGTCAATATTTCTATAACGAAAAATCGCAAGTCTAGATTTCTTTCCGGAAAAAAACTGTTCAGCTGGTATGATCCTCAGACCTGCTTCAAAAATGGAGTCTACAATGTAAACCCCACCAGGGTTGTTCATTATAGACCCATCATCAACATAGACCATGGCCAAATGACTAAATTGATTATCTATAGCACCGATTCGAGAAATCGCAGCACTTGAGAACCTTGCACCTCTTGTGAGAACAACATCCCCAGAACGGAAGAAGCCAAAGTCGTTGAATTCATTCTCATATTTTTTATTTAATGATGTGAATGGCCATTTCTTGTCAAAAACACTGGGATGTTCAGCAAGACGACCATTACGACTCATCACATGAAAAGACCAATACTCTTCCCAATTTCTTAAAGTTCGAATGGCAATTTGAACCATGTTGGAACAAGATCGCAGTTCTTCATGGCTTTTGAACTCACGGTTTTTAACAAAAGCATACAGACGATCTCTAAGAACAACACGCGCTTGAAAGAACCTCTCAAGAATTCCGAGCTTTCCCTTTTGGGGAGCTTTGATCTTATCGATATCTTTATACTGTTCTGGTGGAATTCTATAAACAGCCTGGTAGATATCTTTTAGTACTGCTCTGCAGTTTTGAGCATTAAAAAAATTTTTCCGACTAGCAAAAGCTAAAATTCTCCGTGAAGCTTTATCTAAAGAATCCATCTTAGAAATGGAATCTGAATGCGCTCCCCAAGAAGTATCTCCCAAAAGGAAAACCAGGACTAGCAACAAGTGTTTCATCTTCTCTCCACCTTAGATAGATTGGAAGGATATTGGGACCTGTTCATTATTCATCCAACTGAATATCATCGAAACAGTCACGTCAATTTTAAGTACAGGTAGATTTTACATGTATTTTTAATAACTTGAAGGCTCCCAAGAGGCACACAAGTCGAAGATTCATTGAAACCCGATCTACGACAAATTCTCAAAATGAAACACCATTTCTAAGCCCTTAGTTTCACTTGGAATTATTTTGGTATGGGATCTGCATTTTAAAAACATATCGGAGGGGTAAATGGAACCAATTCAAAGAGTTTTATATATCATGCTATTTGGTGCATCTCTAAGTCTATTTAGTTTGAGTTTTCATACAAATTCAAACCATAACAAGCGACTTCCTGCAAGTGAATCCAACACAGGCCCTACATCTATTATAAACCATGAAGGGTTTCTAATAACTCTTGGAATCTCAAACTCAGCAAAGTCCAAGGTCATTCAAGCTGAAAATGATCTTTTAAAAGTCATAACACAATCCATAATCGATCTTCCTGAAGAAAGTCACTATGAAATGGATCCTGTTTACTTAGCAAAAGCAAAACAGATCTATCAAAAAACGCTGGCTGATAACTTAAGTAAAAAACAGATACGTGAATATCAAAAATTTCTAAGACGCACATCCAACGTCATTCACATCAAAGGAGCTTCATACTCACGTTCTATGCTTTCTTCTTGGATTCAATAGATAAATGCAATTTGTTTTGCCAGTTTCCTATTTTTCTTCTGAGGCTCGATGAGTCTTCGAAGTAGGTAAGCACTCTAGAATCACAAGGATCACTATAAAAAACCAGGCAATGTTCATCATAATATCCATGACTTACTCCCGGCCCCTTCGAATGGCATCATTTTGAAGCTTGAGCGATCGATCTTTGTATTCCCGTGTTTGACTTCGAAGTCCCATCCTCAAAGAGCTTAAGCTTATTGCATAAGACATTTGAAAGACACCATCACGATTTGTATTTTTATACCCCATCATCTGGTTTAAAATTTGAATTTGATTGAAATCAAAATCCTCTAGTGTTGTTTGGTTCACAATACTTCTCAAAGTGTTTAAACCACGCAAGCATTCCTTTACCGATATATTGGGTTTTCGAATTCGCCCATTCTGAGACTGATTTAATTGACACCCAATCTCCACTCCACCAAGTACTTCTGAAATTTCACTCACTTGATGCTTCAACCGAACACGATCTGAGAAAAGATCTTTTCCTAAAAAAGCAATTTGATAGTACTCTTCACTTGTCATAGGTTTTAAAATTCCATTTTTAATCAAAACATCTGTTTCAAAACCTGAATATCCAATAACTTGGGAAGAGTTCTCTGAGGTTGATATCATATTGGGTTGACGAAACAAAAGAGAGCGTAAATTTTCAGGCGTATCATTCCAATGAATCTCTACGACCATTTTTCCAGAATCTTCAAATGAATCCTGACTTCGAGTTCCAATACGAATGATTTCAAAAACTTTTTTATCAAGAAGCTTCGTCTTTTTAAATCCTGAAGTGGAAAAAAGATCTTGCATGGATTCCACAACCTGTTCCAGAGTTCCAAGCGCTTGTTCATACTCAGAGTCATCCAACTCTTGCCAACCTGAAAACAACGAATACGTTGAACCAATTTCAATTCTACGTCCAAATGCATTTTCCAGTTTCAAATGGCGATCAAAAAGATTATGGCTTCTCTTTTCAAGCGACCCAACACTTGCGCTTTGGAAATACCTCCGCAATTCTTTTCTCCACTCATCTATGGACATCTTTACATTTGCATACATGCTCACATGATCCACATTCCAATACTGAACACTCACGCCCGGTTGGTTTCTAAGGACAATGGTTTCAAGTGGAGCAAATTCTGAGTTTTCCTCAAAAACACCCTCTTCCAAAAGAGCCATCAGATTTTTATGAGCCAAATAACAATAGCTGTTGTCTTTATCTTTCATAACAGCAGCGCACTTCACTTCGACAAAAGCCTTTTCCGCCAAAGATGTCGACCACTCTTCAATTTGCTGTTCTCTATACAGAGGGTTTTGTTCCAAATGACTCTTTAAACTTTTAAGGACATGACTCACTTCATCTGTTTCCGAAGAGGCTGGAAGTCCAATTAAAATAGTTAAAATAGAAATAACAAAAACCTTCATTTTCCCAACTCCTTCAAACCCTCTTTCAGATCAATGTGATACTTCAACGCTTCATCAATAGATCCCCACTTTTCTTGTGCAATTCTCAAGTCATCATACTTCGTTTCCAAAACGTAGATAGCCAATTCATGGACAGCCTTTTCACCCATTAAAAGATATGTGACATATTCCTCTGGAGAATTGAGGTTCAACTTCATAAATCTTTCCAATTCTGCTTGTGTGTCATTCCACTGACTCAGTGTCTCTTCAACACCGAAATCCATCATTTCAGGAAAAACATAATGAGCATTGATATAATAAGACGCCATGACTTCAGCAACAGAACCAACAACCTGCATTCCTCTTACAGTGGCCTTTGAGAGATGAAAAACCTTTCCCATCCAAACTGCACCTTTTAAAATTCCATAATTCCAAATAAGAAGCGAAATAGCAGTTTCAGTAACTATAGATCCAATTAATTTATTTCTATCAGATCGGCTTTTCTTTTCGACTACGGCATTCATTTTATCAATTCCATCTCGAGAAATAACTGGCTCAACACCAAACTTAAAGTTCATATATTGAATGACACTTTTCACATATTTTTCCACTGACTTGGCCCAGCGATCTCTTCCAGGGTGTGAACACTCAATTGGGGTGTATTCATCAAAATACCCAGCCTCATTCCCTTTTTGGACAAGTGCACCTAGCACTTGCAAATAGCTTCGCTCCACTTCAAGACGTCCCCTAAGGAGAGCTTGAGTATACTCTTTTTCTGTTTTCTGTAATTCTACAAGGTGCCTCTCAAAATCACGACTCAATTGGATAAAGTTGGAAACAAATCGTCCACACATTTGAAAACTCGATTTCAAATCTTCATCTCTTTCAACTTTGTAGTTCATATAATCCACAATGCTCTGGCTTAGATTTGTCATTGAAATAAAGGCTTCTCTTCTTTGAGTTTTGCTTTTTTCTAAAATTTCTTTCGAAGCTGTGGGAATAATTCCATCACGTATAGAAATAAAATACTCCAGCAGACGAATACGACTTTCTATCTGACTTCTACCTACCTGAGAATCAGAAAGAGGTTTGCTCAAACAAGTATTTGAGCTAACCGTAAGAATCAAAAAGAAGAATAGAGACGTTTTCTTCAAAGTGCCTCAACCTCATCTTCAATAATTTCACTTCCTAGTTTTTCAGAGCCAAAGTCGGCATCCATCAACTCATCTAAAGAACCATCCTCTGAAAGAGGAACCAAATTTTCATCAAACCAAAAATAATCCAAACCAGTTCCAATACCTAACCCAACAAGCGCACCAACAGCAAACTGTGCCATCTTTCTTTTTGTCGGACGAACCAGTTGTTTAAGACTCAAAGTTGTATATATTTTTCGGATCATACCAGACTCTCTATCTCGAAACACAGCGACTGTTCCACGTTCCAGGTTTTCTGATAAATTTCTAGAAGCAAGCTCCCTAAGCTCTCCAATTGAAGATTCAGCAACCTTAGCATCTACAACACTTGGCACTCCAAGTAGTATTGATTCCATCGATTCCTCAGCAGTTGGTCGAACTGCAAAATACACTGGTGCTACATTTTCTGCTGGCTGAAGCCGAACAACGATAAGACTCACTCCTTTTTTATCTACCAAGGTAAAGTGAATTCTCTCATTGACGGTTTCTAATATTTTTTTGCTCCTTTTTGTAAATAATTTTTCCAAATATTCAACACTGGTAAAGGTTATGTTTCTTCTTTTCCATTTGAAAACAAAATCACCCACTTCATTCGGGTGAAGAATTGTGACACCCTGTTTTCCTAAAATTTGAAGTTCTCTGTCTCCTATTTTACGAACACCAATAGTAAACTTTTTTCCAAATACATCTTCCAATGCATGCCAGAAATAATTGCGCCCACTAACAGACTTAGCCAACTGCTCATTTGGAATAGTTCCATTAAGCTTCAAACTCTTTGAGATTTGATTGGCTACACTTAGACCATCCAACTTTGAAAGTTTATCAAAAAGCGGACCCTCAACACCTTCAACAACTCGTGCAGCTCTACGACCAATTTCCTCAGAGACCGTTTCAGATACCTCAGGAACGGTTCGTCGACTCAAAGCTTCCGCACCCTCAGTCGAAGATTTCCTCAAAATCTTATTTGCAATTTTCTTAAAAGACATCGCCGGGACCAAGTAGGCAACAGCCCCCAATCCAAGCGTCCACTTAAGTTGCGAAATTCTTGCAGCACGATTTCGATCACTTTCAATTTCATTCAACTTATAACTTAGAGCTGTAGAGAAAACCCTAAAACGAGACAATGCATCTAGATCCAAAAGGTTGGCTTCACTTAGAGATCGTTTCAACTCTTTCATTTCCAGTATTGTAATGTGTCCCTCATCCAATGATCGACTCATCATTGCTTTAAGAACTTGAGAAAGATTTTGATCATGAGAAGAAATCGAACTTGGCGTCATGCAAAGTGTTCGAATAAACAGTTGCGTGGGCTCTGAGAACTCTCTTAAACCACCATGATCAAACAATGCGAGATCTACAATTCTTGCCAGAAGCTCAGGCCTGTCGACATCATCAAGTCTTGCAAGTGAGCCTTCGAGCCTTTCTTGAATTCGACCTTGGAATTCTTCATTCTGACTTTCTTTGTTCTCAGACTCAAACTCTTCTACGTTTTGATCTTTACTTTCAACTAGAAATTCTCCGGCTTCGTTTGTCTGGCTCGAGTTTGGAGTCTTCACTTCTTTCTGAACGTCTTCTGCTTCCGCTTCTTCTTGCCGCTCTTGAAATGTCCCAGCCTCTGAGGATTTTGGAGAATTTGGAGTTTCCTCGCTTTCTGATTCAGGAATTTCTGAGATAATCTCTTCTTTCCCTGATGTTTGCGGCTCTTTCTCCAAAGTCTTCTCTGTCTTTGGAACTTTCTTTCCCTTACTCTTCCAGTTATTTTTCTTAGTTGAACAACCCGCTGTTAGACCGATTGCCAACAAAAGAGCCAATATACGTAGCATGGTGCCTCCAATTCTCTATTCTTACAAACCGTGCGCCCACAACAAATGCAGAACCTATGCCACAAACCACTAATCTTATTGAGGTTTAAGCTACTCTGAGAGAGAACAAGTGGCAGATTGAGGAGGGATTTGCGAAAAAAACTTCAAATCGCTGAAATAACTATACTTTTTTACCAGTTGTCATTTTGACAAAGCGACCATTATTGTCTCCAGTAAACTTGTCTCTTTCCCAAAAACTACTTACAACAGGCCTCTTCAATTCAAAAGGACGTGCCCGATAGACATTATCCCCTCTGACCTTATTGGTGACCTCTCAGCTGTAGCAGCCGCCACACTCTGGTCAATTTCAGTCATTTTAATGAGAGTTGCTGGATATCAAATTGGAGTGATCCCGCTCAATATCTTCAAAAATACAATTGCCATTGTTGGTTTTTTTCTTACTTTGGTTTTCACATCCACTGCTCTTTGGATAGACCTGGACATTCACTCTTGGGCATTGATTGCTTTGAGTGGAATACTTGGGGTGACTCTTGCTGATGTCTTCTTTGTCGCATCTCTCAATCGTCTTGGAGCAAGTTTGCAAGCCCTTGTAGACTGTGTGTATGCGCCATCTGTGATACTCACGGCCTTCATACTATTTGGAGAAACCATTGGAACAGTGGAAATCATTGGAGGCACTCTTGTAGGACTTGCTGTTCTTATTGGCAGTTATAAGCCCAAAGAAGTCAAAAATCGAAAAGCGCTACTCTCTGGCATCGCATTTGGGGTAGCTGCACATATTCTTATGGCCATTGGAGCATTGGTCGTTCGGGATATTTATCAAACCCACAGTTTGGTATGGGTTTGTTTAATGCGATTTGTATTTGGAAATGTATTTCTCATTCTTCTAGCCCCTTTGTTTGTAAAAGGGCAACCCCTCTTCTATGCTTTCACGCATCGAAAAACTTGGAAATTCACTATACCTATTTCCATTCTTGGTGCCTTCATGGCCACTCTTCTTTGGCTCAATGGATTCAAATATTCTCTTGCAGGTCGAGCTGCTATATACAATCAAATGTCTACTGTCTTCATTGTACTACTTGCCATAGTCATTCTAAAAGAAGAGATCACTTTTCGAAAATTGCTGAGTATTTCTCTTGGTATATTGGGTGCTTTGATTATAAGTCTTTAAACCGTGCCTCTTTAGTCACGTATCCTCAAAACATCACTCACTCCTTGAGATCTCCACGTAGATCGTAAAAACGGAGATTGAATTTTTGAAAAACGGTAGGCACTGAGAATTGATTTCAAGAGAGTTGTAAATACATGAATGGATTTTTTAAGTTCATTTTGATCACTTGCCAGTGAGGGATTCAATTCCACAAGGTCCATTGATACCATCCGCCCACTACCGCCAATAGCATCTCCTAGTCTCTTCACATCTTCTAGTCTCAGCCCCCCGTGAACAGGAATACCAGTTGCACTTGCAATAGAAGGGTCAACCGAGTCCAAATCAAAGCTGAGATGTAGTGGCTTACTCTGCTCATGGTCCAAATAAAGTATTGCATCTCGTATTATAGAATCCATTCCATTTCTAAAAACATCGTTTGAGGTGTAATAACGAATTCCGAGTTTCTCAAGATACATCAATTCACCAGGGTCAATATCTCGAAGTCCAATATAAACTATGTGACTTGAATCAAGCTTCATAGATGATTCAAAGTATTTAAAAAAAATAGAACTTGAGCTAAGTCCCATCAACTCAGACACAACCATTCCATGAAGATTTTGAGAAGGAGATGTCTCTTTGGTGTTAATATCTGGATGGGCATCTACCCAAACAACTCGCAATTCAGGAAAGCGTTCCAATTGAGCAAAAATTGTCGAAGCAGATACACTGTGATCACCGCCAAGATAAATCGAAAGATCCGTTTGGCTATTCATTTCAAGAGCCGTTTTATAAAGATCCAAATACTTTTTCAACTTTTGTGATCGATTGGGTTTTCGATAGAATAAATTTGAAAATCGAGAGTTTGAATCATTCTTTGTGATATCAAAAATAGATGGGCGAAATCCATACTGGATTATCGCATCATAGAACGGCGAATTCAAAATCGTCTCAGGAGCTTCTTCTAAACCCAAAAGTTTTTGGCCTGTCGACAACCCAGCCTTAAGTATTCCAATTGAATCACTTTTCATAAGACCATTTGCCCTTCTCTCCCTGAAGAAAGGTCGAGAGTTCATAACTTGAATAGCATTTTAAATGCTTGTAGCAAGAGCCCCCATACACTTTTTTAAATAATTCAAGTTATCCATATCAAGAATCGTGAGGAAATCAATACAATCAGAACTGTAATCAAATACGGATCGAAGGCAGATTTGCGGCGAGTCAAACATCAGGCCACACTCACATTTAAGAGCTTTCTGCATTCTCCGCTTTCTCAGCCTCGCGAGTAATAAATTGATAGATTTCATTGAGCCACATTCTTACATACTGATTGGAAGCGTCCCCTAGACCAAAAAAATTGAAGTAATTTATAAAGTACTCATTTCCATCTTCATCTTTTTCCTTTTCACTACCAACACATCGGACAAGACACTCAAGACGTTTTTGGTGTTCTGTCGAATCTAGAGCCACATGTCGATACTTATTAACCTCGATCGATCGATAGTACTTTACCATCATACTCAACTCTGACACCTTCAATACCTTAACTGGCACACCAGTTTGAATTTTAGTCACAATGTCATGATACGTTCGTCCCATTGGCTCCGATGTGGTGAGAAGTGGATAAGCTTGTTTGACTTTTCTCTCGAGATAGTGAGGGTCAAAGGGTTCACGAAAATAATCATCAAATCCCGAAAGCTTCAACAAATCGGTATGTTTTTCAAGCCCCTTGGCACCCACAATAAACATTACAACTTTTTCATCAGGAGAATCTTTCACAAGATTTTTCTTAAGCTCAGTCCAATAACCAGGACTGTAAATTCGAGCAATGTTTTGGCTCACAAAGATCACTCGACTTTTATTTGCATCCGTTGCAATAGAGTTTGCGTACTCAAGCATCTCCTCTGGTGTTGCTTTCCTAAAATATATTCTTCGATAAGTGGCATCATCTTCACCTTGTTCACTGTGGTCGACAGCCAACAAAAGAGTGTCATCTCCAATGCGAAGTGAAAAGATAAAAGACTCGTCTTTTATCCCCTTCCAATAAGCCAAAACATCTCCACGTTTGTCTTCAGGAACAGACTGAAGCAAAAGCATTTTCATTTTTTTCCATTGATCAACAGGAACTCCATAAATCGACTCCCCAGCCTTCAACTCTGGCTCAGATTTGGAAAAATCCCCAGGCTCGTTGAACTCAATCCAAATCTGATCTGGGTCGTCGTCTTCTAACTCTTCATCTTCTTCAGCCTCTTCATCTTGATGGTTCAATAGAGCTGGAATTGCTTCTAACTGAAAATCCATCATATTACGAAAACTATAGACACTAAAGTGACTAAATGAACTTGAAAGGTAGTCTTTGATTCGACTTCCTTGATTCTCATCTTCAGAGATCACAGAAATGTGTACATGTGGTGGCTCTCCCCCCTCTTCTTTCTCAGGATTTGGAAGAACCATTGATTCATTCTCATTTCTCTGTTCTTCAATATACTTTCTAACACTTCGAATTTGCTTTGCATCTAGTGCAAAGAAGGAAAAAGACGTACGATACATTCCGGGTTGTTCTTTATGGGGACTGCAAATCGTGCACTTTGCAAACACGCCTTCTTGAGATTCAAAGTTTAAAAGTGGTATGTAATATTTTGCTACATTGCCAGTGTTTATCTCTTGATTGCTAATCGTTCGAAACCCAAGCTCCGAAATCATTTCAATTTCAACTTCCTTAAGCATCTCAATTGGTTCAGGAGGAACTTCTTTGTGTAGTTGCTCCTCCTTAGAGGCAGGAGGTCCCATAATTGCCCAATTGATCTTTCCAATACACACATTCTTATCAAACGGGGAAAACATTATGTTTTTGATGAGTTTCTTCTTAAATCGACTGACATCTAACTCTGTGTCTTCTCTTGCTACGTAGAGGATTGGAAGCTCTTCCAATCCCTCGCTCAAAAACTCATTTACTACGAAATACTGACTGAGCCTTTCAAGCAGATTGTGTTTTTCAGGAGCTATTAAACCTTTATTGATAATCATAAGAGAAATTTCCAATTCTTCTAGGTCAATTTCACCTTCTTCTTCTTCTTTTTTCTCTTGTTCTGATGACTCATCTTCTGAATCTTCGCTTTTACTTTCGGAATTTCTAGCTTCCTCAATTTTTTTGAGCCAATTGAGAAGTCCTTGATTGGTTTTGAATCTCAAAATTTCAAGTTCAGGAACAGATGCGTCAATAAAGAGTTCAAGCTCTTTAAAGAGATCATCATTGTGCTCATGAACTATGCAAAGTCCCAAACGTTCTCCATAGACTCGATCCATAAAAATCGATTCTTTTTACCCTTCCATTCTAATCCTCTATTGGAACCATTCAAAATTATTTAGATAATATAGATAAAGACCTGTTCGATTAAAGCCGAACGTCCAATCAAAACCTTCTCTTAACCAAGACTAAGGTCCTTAAACAACCCTATCTCCAAAGAGAGTCCATCGATTTTTAAATTCAATTTGTAACTACAAGTGCAGTTTGTATTCACAGACTGCACTCTCTTAAGAGTACCCCCATTTTTAGCAAAATTTAAAATAGGCCATAAAATTCACCCAGTCCTTGTAATATCAAGATCATCTCGCTATCTTACAATCTAGGTCAGACAAATCTCGGGGGGGATGATGATACGATTGCTCGTATTTTCTTTTGTTTCTTTGGCTTTCACTCAATTTGCATATTCATACGCACAATTTCCGTATGCTCCAGACGAAGACACAACAAGTGGCTCGTTTTGCTCTAAACTGGATCCTCACTTCAAAGGGTACTACTACAAAGAGCAAATCCCACGATGTCATCGAAAAGTGTCAAGCGGGCATAAAACACGAATTTATGAATACTACGGGGTTCGCAAGCACTGCAGAGATCAATATACAATCGATCACTTTGTTCCTCTTTCCATTGGAGGTTCAAATCATACTGACAATCTTTGGCCAGAACACAAGTCCGTAAAAAGAACGCGCATGAATTTGGAGTTTGAGCTTTATCAAAAAGTCCGAGAGGGGTCTATGACCCAAGAAGAGGCTGTTGAAATCATATACTTTGAAAAGCTCAACCCACCAGTTGGGGATATCACTCA
>JAUICD010000062.1 GCA_030427965.1 Bdellovibrionia bacterium | reverse complement strand
CCAAAGATCGCACGAAAGCCCTCACCACAGCCGCACCCGAAGGGCTCACACTTCATGATGTGATTTATCCCTCAGCCCTTGACAATGAGTGCCGACAACTCTAGAACAGATCCTCTGTAACTAACTGGAGTTCCAATGAAAACCTGGAATGCGAAAAAAGAAGACTTTGGATACGAAACCAAAAAATGGTGGATCGTCGATGCTGAGGGCCAAACATTAGGCCGTATGGCAACAAAGATCTCAGACACACTTCGTGGAAAAAACAAACCCACATTCACCCCACACGTCGACACTGGCGACTTTGTCGTTGTGGTAAATGCTGAAAAGATCAATTTGACTGGCCAAAAGCTTGCGCAAAAGAAGTACTACACAAGATCTCGGTTCTTCGGCTCCCTTCGTGAAATGAATGCCGAAGGAATGCAGGAAAAAAGCCCTGAGTACATGATCACTGAAGCTGTAAAGGGCATGCTTCCTAAAAACAAGCTTGCAACACAAATCCTTAAGAAACTGAAAGTCTATGCGGGAACAAATCATCCACATAGTGCTCAAAAACCGGAAAGCTTAACGCTGAACTAAAGCGCGGAGAGAATGAATGGCTGCTGATAAAATCCTTTATGCAACTGGAAGAAGAAAAACGAGTGCGGCTCGAGTCTTTCTTAAGCCTGGAACAGGCAAAATGACCATCAATGGTAAAGATGCTCCTGAGTATATGGTTCGTCTGGCTTCAAGAACTATCGCAATGCAACCACTTGAACTCACAAACACCAAAGGAAAAGTAGATCTAAAAATCACTGTCGCTGGTGGCGGTGAGTCTGGACAAGCTGGCGCTATCCGACACGGAATCTCAAGAGCACTTGTTGCTTTTGATGAATCTCTAAGAGACGAGCTTAAGAAAGCAGGATACCTCACTCGAGATTCCAGAATGGTTGAAAGAAAGAAGTACGGACTCCGTGGTGCACGAAGAAGATTCCAATACTCAAAACGATAATATCTTACAACTACGACGTTCTAAGAATAAAAAAGCCAGCTTGAAGCTGGCTTTTTTGTGTCCAAACCCTATTTAGCATCTGGCTCAGAAGACACTCTAGGGATAAGCCCTCTTGCGCAATGCTCTTCAGAAATACGGGAAAAGAAACCAAGTCCATTACGAACCAAACCCGAAACGACAGAACGTTTTTGAATCCGATGAACTTCACCCTGCCCCACTTCTTGAGCATACTGCTCTTCCGTAAGATAAATTAACCCTCTGATGACACCAACATAGACTTCCTTAGGAAGATAAAGTTTTTGATCAGACAATTTTTGTAGAATTTCAAGCACCGTCTCACTTCGCTTAAGTTTTTTTCTAAAGATGTTTTCAAAGTCATACTCAAGAGCACGCAATGCGCTTGATTTCTTTTGAAGTATTCTAGAAACAGAGTCCACAATCCCTTTGGCAGCACGACTTGGATCACGCCCCTCTTCTAAGTTTCTTAAGAAGAGTGCAACCCCAAATCTTTGTCCGACATCAAGGCGACGAAGATCGTAAGTTTGGCCAAAATCAACAACATAGATCTTCTTTGATTTTGGATCGAACATATAATTTCCTAAATGCCTATCTGGATCTGCCATTTTCAATAAATGTGAAAACTCCGTTTCTAATATCAAACGAGATGCTGCGCTTCTGTCCTCTTTAGACAACTGATCAAATGCAACTGCACCACTTGGAATCAATTCATAAAACACAATTTCATCAGTCATCGGAAGATCTGTAAGTGGAGATGGAACTTCAAAAGACCATCCAGCATCACTGTGTCCTTTGTAAGCCGTTTTCATCTTAAGCGCTCTCTCAGCCTCTGATGTCAGAAGAATTTCCTCTGAAAGCTGAGTCTCAACAGATTCAACGAGGTAATCAAAGTCATATTGACCTTCCCCATATTTTGATCTTTGGTGTTCAATCCATCTTCTTGCCATTTCTAGAGTGTCTTTATTTGTTCCAATAATATTTTTTCGCCGAATATAGGCCGCAACAACTCTGCCGTCGTCTAACTTCACCTTCACTACACTTTTTATTGAACCCGACCCAAGAAGTTCGAGCATTTTGTAATCACCCAACCCCCGCACTTCATCGAGAGCTTCGTATATATCGTGCATGTCTGGTTCAGAAGCTTTGTTCTGCGCATTTTTCAATTGATCTGAGTTCTCACCAAAAAGTCGAAGAACGTAGCTCAATTGTGCTGCCTTTATACCTGGGGCGTTGAACAGTTCAAAGATATCGAGCAGTTCTGAGTCGTTCTCCTCGTCATAGTTTGCAATAAGATATGAAACTGTCAGTGTGTGTTCATAAGATCCAACACTTGCTAAGTAGGAATCAAAGTAGTTACGCTTCTCACTTCCCTTTTGCATTCCACCAAGTTCATACAATTCTTCTCTATGAACATCCCCCATGTGCCATAAACCACGACCCCTGGCACCTATAAGAGCATTGATAAGCACAGTCCTTTGAAAAAGAGTCGCATCACGTATGTAGGTATCCAGTTGTTCAGCAATCTCACGAAAGCGATTTCCATCTCTATAGTTCTCATTCATGGTATCCACTATCATGTTTACCAATTCATCAAAGCGCGGTATGACCTCTCCAATCGGATCCATAGGTTTCTGAACATGTTTGACAAGATTCAATCGCTCTCGATTTGTCATGAGTTCAGTGAAAATTCTCATTGTTGAGAGAATATTGACAGCAAATGGATCAACCTGAAGAAAGTTGAAGCTCTTAAGTGGTTGGATAAATATGCTCAGATGGCGTTTTGACGGCAAAATCTTCCATGCCACTTTCTCTAGATAATCATCTCGAAACGGTGAAGCATTTGGACAATACCTCTCAATCTTCTTTGTTAATTGAACCAAATCTCTATCCGTCAAATGCCCCTTCTTAGCCAACTCATTGACCTCAGATTCCAGTAGGACTTCAGTTAGAATCACTCGTCGCTTTGATGATGCAATTTGTTGCCTTTCTAGTATAGATCGAAGTTCTTCAGGGCGCTCGAATATCCAGTTGGATTCTAGAAATTCACGAATAAAAAACAAATCCGACTCAGAATTGGCTCTCTTAGCCGTTATTTTTTTCCAAAGTTCAAATTTTTGTAATGTACTAAGATCACTAAAATCAAAACTCTCAAAGAGCTCTGCAACTGCACGAGATTGTCCATCGTACCTCAACAGTCCCCTATGTTCAGGCAAAACGCCTCTATTATCAGGGTCAAATGCTGCCTCTATAAACGACAAAATTTCAACCAGCATTTCTGAAGTTACACGCACCCGTGACGCCTTTGAATTGATTTTTAACGACTCTTTTAAATCTCTGATTAAAATTGGAAAGAGGTAGCCAATATGGCGTGAGTAATCTGGATGAATTTCGACTTCCGTATCAAGTATTTTTTGAAATTCCTCCTTTTTTTGCTGTTCTTCGTAATTCTTCCCTGGTGGAATATCATCGGTGTTAACGTCCAGCAAATGAAAGGCCTCTGCCAAAAATGCCATTGCTTCACGAAAAGACATCCGCCTTCTCAGTAGATGATAAATTGAAAATACAGTTTTCTTGTCAGCACTCAATTGCATGTAAATGCGATTCACCTGAAGCTCTTCAGTCAATATATGGATTAACCAATCATCTCCTTCATCTTGAGAAAGTATGCCTGAAGCAACTGCCTCTTCGACTGTGGCGATCATGCCATTTGTATTTCTACCAAAAAAATCTTCCCAAACTTTAAATTTAGAAAAATTTTCTTTAAAAATTTCAGAGATTGTTTTTTCAGAAGAAAAGCCTTTCAAAATTTTTAAGAAAGTCAATTCAATGACACTTCTATGCTTTTCTTTCATACTATTTTTGAGTTCAATAAGGAATTGAAACGTATTCTCGCTAATTTCATTCATTGAATTTGATTGAAACAAATCAGGCAAGGCTATTTTAAAAAACCGAATAATTTCACTCTCTGAAATCGGAAGCTCAGCAAAAAGAGTTGTCTGTGAAAGGGCAAAGGCCACTTGTTTTGCCAAATTGACTTTCTCAATTTGATTTCCAGGTTTTAAAACGTGAGCTTGTGCCTCCTCAAAAAGAGAGCGCCATTCTTTATTTTCATATATATCAAACAGACGTTCGTAAACAGCACCTGTATCCAAATTGGCATCATTTTCCGAGCCTGTGTTAGAGGCAATAAAAGGCTTGAAATAATTTTTTCTTGAAGCAACAGAGTTGAATACTTTCCCTAAGAAACTGTTTCTTTTCAAAAAAATAGAACGTGTATGTGACTGAAAAGCCAAAAGATGCTTCGGGTGACTGAGAAGCGCAACAATTATACCGTCATAGGCATTCATGAGGGCAGTGTTGATTTCTCCATTCTCTCCACTTTGAATTCGATAGAGAGGAAACTCTTCTTGACCCCAACCTTGACTCCAGCTGTAAAACATTAGATCTTGATCAGCATTAGAAAGATTTTCTGATGTCGATGTTTCAATAAGACTTTGAATTCGTTTCAAGATTTCAATTTCAATTTCTTCACTACACCGAGATGCCACCACACCGCTGTGCATTTCAATGAGTCGAGTAAAATGCTCTTCAAAATGAGTTTCTTTAGAAAAGTCCTCTTCAATTTTTGAAAGAAAATAGAGATAAATTTCTTCAACTCTAGCTCCTGGAAATAGAATTGCAAACCGTTCAAGCCCTCCTGTTTCAGTCAAGTCACCAAAGGCATCCCAGTTATTTGTATTGATCTCATCCCATATTATTTGATGCATTCTCTTTCCAGTGAACATCTGATGACTGTTTAATATCTTCTGTAACTCCCTCAAGGGTCTAACTAAAAGTTGTCGATTTGATGAAAAAAGCAGAGCCAAAGAATCATTTCTTCCACCAGATACCACGGCAAAAACTGAGCGGATAAGATCTACATAGGCGTCATAGATCTCATTATCAATCTCAGTCTCATTTTCTGGCAAAATCTCTATAAGAGCTTTAAAGTGATCTATCAGAATATCTTCACCCACACGATTGGGCCATCCACCAACATCAGTAGAGGCAAGAATTTTCCTTTGAGCCGATTGAATTAAATCAACACTGTCACTGCCTGATTTTTTCAAACCCGCTCTCTTATCCCCTTTCACCCGGTTTGTAATTTCATTTCCACCTGACAAACGTTTTAATTCCTCAATCATTTGAGGCAAATTCAAGTTCAGTGGCACCACTTCATTTGTACCCTTTGTCATTCGAACAAAAGACACAGCTCCTTCTTGAGCCAATATCCGTGCTTCATCTTCTGGATGAGTCGAAACAAGTGCTTTAATAGAACGTGCAACATAGGACCCACTCTCCGGAGTTGGTACAATCAATTGAAGTCCTGTTAACAAACTATCTGTTGGTAACTTCGCATCAAATAAAACTTGAGGAACCATTGCATCGGTCGTCATCTCATCTGCTTGTGATGAATTCCCGTGTCTATTAAATGCCGACATCCATTCAAATTTGACTAACTCATCCTGCTTTGGATGCATCACTTCGTGCCCAATAATGCCAATAAGACCTTTTACAATTTTATCAAAAGCCTCTACACCCAGTTGATCCAATTTCCAGCCTTGTTTCTCAATCAAATCAAGAACAAATGGGATTGTAATAAAAATGTGACCTGTATAATAAGAACGCCCTGGAGGACTGTGCTTTACAATAAATGCAGACTTCTGATCTGAGGCCACAAGGTTGATTCTATAACTTGCCGAGTGATCCCCCCATTTAAGTAAGGCCCCTGCAAAGCGTTCTGAGAGGGATTCGAAGAAGGTTTTCCAGCCATCCAAAGATGAACCTTCAATATCAACAATTGATATCTTGTGATTCATTATTTTTCTAACAAGCTGAGTTTCCGCCGGGGACATACCTCTTGTGTATTCCGCAATGCTCACGAACTGAATGTCGCCCTCAGCAGCAAAAGCCTGAGGCATCTGCAAACTGAGTAAAAAAACAAAAAACCGAAAGATCACTGCATGAAACCCTTTGGACATTCCCTACCACCTTATAAAATAGCCATAAGCATTGGAAAATATTCAACTCTTTTGTGACGTAGCGCATTGTTGGAATTCGATTTGAGTAAAAGAGCAACTTTCATGCCCCAAAAGAGAAACAAACTGACCTACAACGGTTGTTGATACAAAGCTTCACCTAAGTTTTTAAGTACTTAAACACTCTTTAAAAAGCTCAAACAGTCCTCGGGATCAGCAGAGAGCCCTCACTTCAAGGAACTCGTTTTTAAAGAGTTTTTAAGTATTTGAGAAGTCTATGGTTATCAAAGACCAACACTGCCTGTAGGCCAGTTTCAAAAGAATACTTTAGTTGAACTGCCCGTCAAATTTAGCAGAGCCACGACGGACAACGACTCCGTTTTTCTCAAGATTCATTGACCCTGAAATTCGAGTTTTTCCAACCTCTTTGAAATCACCAATTTCCATTTCAAAGACGTATTCACGGCATGTTTGAATTTCAAAGATATCTGGATTACGTAGATCATCCAAATTTAGGCAGTCAATCTTATTGACTTCGACAAAGCTTGCCAAAACCTCTCGAGGTAGTTTTTCTATATCTACTTCATCTGATTCGCCCGATTTTTGAATGGAGAATCCTCGAGCCTTCAGGTGATCACTCAAATTTTTAACAGGCACTCTCTCAACAACCCTAAAATCCAAAAACCGATTTCGTACGTCGTACTCGACATCCTGAATCCCTTCATTTTCTGTTGTGTAGTGCACTTTGTAAGGGCCAAAGTTCTTAAACGAAATATAAAACCTATTTCCAGGTAGGATCTTCAAAAGAACATCGTCCTCTTCTCCCAAAAGATAGTTCTTAGGATTCTCAGGATCAACATCCATCAGTGCTTTAATAAGATCACTCAAACCCGAGCGCCTTCCCTGAATAGAGCGCACTGTTGTGTCATAGCGTGATTTTGCATCTCTAAATCCACCATCTTGAAGTTTTATAAGCTCATCACATCTTTCAATGTTTTCATCCTCAGGAAAGTCACACTCTTTCTCTAGGTACTCATTGGAAATCTGAAGTGCCAATGCAAACTCAGGATTCTCTAAAAGCTCTTCTTTCTCAATTTCATGTGTGTCCACTTTAGCTGCCAAATGAACAACAGCACGAACAATTCTATCAAGAGCTGGGTGCGCCAAAGCCTCAAGAGAACTCACGAGTTCTCGATTTTCTTTTGATGTCTGTGGATACTTCTTAATCAAAGTATCACGCATCTCTTTTGTGGAATCGATGTATGAAAGATCTGAATTGTACTCTGGCCAAAAAAATATTGAAGCCACAGATGGACTCATAACCAGGTCACCACCAGAGGGAGAGATTAAAGGGTTATTGATTTTTTTTTGCGTACGAATTGGAGAAGATTCTGCAGACTTTTTCTCTGCCCGTATTCCACAGGAAACAAGCAAAACTGAAGTTAAAATAACAAAGAGGTTTTTCATTTTGTACTCCCTCAAAAGAACATCGCAAGTTCAGCCTGAACAAGATCGGCGCGATTGACATTTCTTCCCCTTAAAACTTTGGCATAAGTGAGATTGACTTCCCAAGGAACACTGTAGGTTTTTTCTCGAAAGAAAGGAACCGTAGAGTACCCTAGGCCCACAAGTGCCGAAGACATCTCTTGCTCGGTGTCTTCACCTAGAACAGAATATCGACCATCTCCGTAGAGACCACCGTCGTAAATATCGCCCTCTTTGTATTGGTATGTGTATCCTGTCGTAAAACTCAATCCCGGAGCAAGTGGAACACGAGTTCCAAGTTGGGCTGAATAAATATCTCCAAGATTCATATAGGTGTCTTTGTCTATATCTTCAGAAAGTTTCTTGTCCTTACTTTCTGGAATTCGTCGAGTCACATACGCCGGGAGTTGTGATGTGTAGTTTGCCCCTGCTATAATTTTCCAATCTGATTTTGAAAAAGGTTTGAGTTCTGTAACCACTCCAACACCTAAATCCAATTGCCCATCCCCAGGTGCAATATCTACTACTTTATTGGGATCTTGTGGACGTCCAGTCGGTAAAACCACAACCTGTTTAAAGGCCAAAGCAAACATAGCTGTCTCAAAACCTTTGAACTTATTTACTAAAACAATATCACCCACCTCTGTGAGTGTTTCACTCTTCAACTCTTTATAGCCCTTATCTTTTGAAGAGGTGACAACTGCATTTGTGGTTTTTTCTCTTAATTTTTTAGCTGTACGAGTTTTAAAATCTTCTTGCTCGATATAGTCGTGAAACCTTTGACCGTCTTCGTTTGCAACAAACCCCGTATCAACTTCAATGTTGGTTGTCGTGATTGGAACAACCAAGGCCGTGGTCCACCAACTGGCTAAACCATAAGCAAACACTGGCACATTTGCAGTCTTTGCAACTCTCACCTCACCTGTGGTTTCACCAATTACAGAGTTTGGATTTACAGACTTTGCATCCAAGTACCCTTTTGTTGCAAGCTCCTCACCCTTATCATCTGCCCCATCAATCATATCTTGAAAAGTGATGGAGTTTTCAAAAGCAGTTCCTAGAGGTTCGATATTTCCTACGGCATTGTATTTTTCCGCAACAGACGTACCAATCAGTTTATATCTGAAATTACGCACACCCTGAGGCAGACGAGCTGCACTATCTAAATCAAAGGGGGCCGAAAGGCCTCCTGCAAATGTGGTTTCTGCTAGAAATAGAAAAAGCGCAGCTACAACCTTCACATTACCCTCCGATACTAGAAAGTATAGCTTGAGCCTCTTTCTGATCTTTCAAAGTCTCTGGTATTCGATTTGGATGAAGCGTCTGAGCATCAGCTGCAACCAATGCCTTCAATACAGTTCTGGCTGTATCAAGGTCATTTACCGCAATACTCACTTTAGCGTAATAAAGGTTGTTTGTGCTGTGTCTGCTTGGAGTCGCGTTTTTAACACTTCCGCCAGTCAATTTAAATGCTGTTTTAAAAGCTGAAAGTGCAGCTTCCACATTGTCATAGAGCTTAAGAGCAAGTTGCCCTTCAATTCTTAAAATTCCATAATCATTTGTAGAAAGTGGCCCTGTACCCCTAGGGTAACCCCTTCCAAGTTCTTTGATTCTTGCTAGAGCAGTTGTCATTTCACCAAGGCGGTTTTGGACAGCATCTGTCTTTATGCCAGTGGCAACTGCCCACTGCCCCATGTTGGCAGCTTTCACATAAATCGCGCGAGCAAGTAGCATTTTTACTCTTTCTAAATCTTCGCCTTCTGGAGTCCCAGCAGCCAGCTCCTCTAAAGAAGTCACTGCATCCACAAGATTCATATCACCTAAGCCGTGATATTTGATCTTTGCCTCTTTGTCTCCAAGATCCCCAACGTAATAAAGTGCATCAGATTCTTTCACTTCAAGACGAGCTTTTGTTTCTGTATCCTCAGTTACATCTGCAAGCACGCCATATTGAGTGGCCGCTTCCATTGCAATCTGAACACCTTCTTCAGTTGGTGCACGCCCTGCAAAAAGCTCATCAATTGCAGCCTCATCGTTTGAAAATCCGGCTGAAGCCATCAAAGTCACCACAAACATAATTAATATTTTCTTCATATTCCCCTCACTGTAGATAGTGTTTAACCGAGCCAAATTGCCTTGGCATAGCAGAGCAGTCAACAATCTGGGTTGGGTGAAATAGTTTCATCGATATAAGAGGGTCAATGTGACTATTTTTATAGGATTTTATAGAAGTAAAGATGTCTATCAAAAAACGCTTTAAAAACGGTTCCTGGCCACTCTGCCCACAAGGGTGAGTACTCTGCTGGCCCCGAGGACTGTGTCTG
This sequence comes from Bdellovibrionia bacterium, assembly GCA_030427965.1. Taxonomy (GTDB): domain Bacteria; phylum Bdellovibrionota; class Bdellovibrionia; order Bdellovibrionales; family JAUICD01; genus JAUICD01. Next base: position 5,176 of record JAUICD010000062.1, on the reverse strand, counting down.
AGCTTTTTAGAAAGTTTTTAAGTATTTGAGAACTTAGGTGAAACTTTAGACCAACACTGTTGTAACCAATTTCTAAAAGATCGGCCAGAGGACTTATTCTTACTCTAATAGAATGTAGTTTTTGGGATCAATCGGGACACTATTCAAGCGAACTTCATAGTGCACATGTGGGCCTGTTGCTCGACCTGTATTTCCTACTGCCGATATCACATCACCACGCCGAATTTTTTGTCCAACAACAACAAACACCTGAGAGTTATGACCGTATCTAGTTGTAATCCCATAACCATGATCAATACTCACAAGTTTTCCATAACCTGGATCATACCCTGTGTAAGTCACAACACCATCAGCTGAAGCCCGAACAGGTGTGCCGGGAAGAGCCGCAATATCCAATCCTTGGTGAAGGGTTGCACGCCCTGTATAAGGTGATACGCGATAACCAAAGCCTGAAGTGAACCAACCATTTGCAGGTTTAATTGAAGGTGTTGCTCGAAGCAAAGATTGCCTTTGTGACAACCCTTCATGAAGTTGCATGACACCTTCTTTTCGAAACTTTGAATTGATAATCGCACGATCCAGACGGATAGAAAGCTTTGCATAATCCGTACGATCCTGAGATGCGAGCTCTCCATTTTCTATATCAAGAGGAGGTTTTTTAAAAAACAAAGAGTCTTCTCTTGCAACTTTTGACGCCGGGGCACGCTCTTCCACAGGTACATAATGCTCACCGATCGAGTCCGTACCACTAGGAATGGAACTCATTGAAAGTTTTAAAGCTTTGTCTTCCGTATTGGTCTCTGTGATCAATCGAAGTTTCGTTGCATAGGAGCGCATTCTCTCCATCTCAGCCTCAAGTATACCCAACTTGCTTCCAACACCTGCAAATTGATTTTTGAGTTGTGTGTTCTCAGTTCGAAGTCTTTTATTTTCAGCAGATTGAACAAGAAGCCCCAAATAATCAACAAGTAAAGCTGCCAATAAAATGCCGCCAACAACACCCATAACGATAGAGGACTTTAACCAGGCCGAAGAAACTGTCCACTTCTTGGTGATACCTTTGCGGTCACTTACAGCTATCAATGTAATCGTTTTCTTTGCCACAAAACTCCTCAACAAATACAACTCGTGTAGAGCTAGACCTCAATACCATATTGTGGAGAAATCATCATAGCTGAGTGGGCCTATCTTTTTTAGTACCGCGTACAACTCGAGGCGTCAATGTCTGAGCTCAATTCTAGCCCTTTGAGGCTCTCAAAATAAGAGCTGTCACGTTGTCATCTCCCCCAGCAGCCTTTGCCATGTCAATAAGTGTTGGGACGACCTCTCTAGCTGGGCTGTCCTTAAACACCTGGTAAATCTCTTTATCCGTCACCATCCCCGAAAGCCCATCTGAACAGAGAAGAATCCATTCACCACCAGAAAGCTCCCGCTCAATAACGTCACATTGAACCTCTTCCTCAAACCCAACACTTCGAGTGATCACATTTTTGGCCACAAAATTTGGGACCTGTTCTTCCTTCAAGAGACCAGCTCGTAAGTGCTCATTGAGCAATGAATGATCTTCTGTGATCTGCCACATCCCCTTATCATTGATAAGATACGCACGAGAATCCCCTACGTTTCCAACGTAAAGAACTCCATCACGCTCAAGAGTTGCAACCATCGTTGTTCCCATCCCCTCTAAATCCGGCGTATTCTGACTCTTTTCAAAAACACGGCGAGAGGCCTCACGGAAAGATCGCTCAAGGAGATCCCTTGGAAACACCCCAGCCTCTCTTTCAAAGCTTTCTTGAACGACATTTTTTACAGTTTCAACAGCCATTGCAGAAGCCACTTCTCCACCCAAATGCCCACCCATACCATCGGCCACAATGTATAGACCTAAGTCTGGATCAATCAAGAAGGTGTCTTGATTGTTTGCTCTCTTTAATCCTTTGTCTGTTTGACACCATACTTCTATTTTCACACTTTTTATTTTAAGCAAATTCTCGCGTTTGAACCACCGATTTTCGAAGACTGTCCTCAAATTTGGCCCCATAGCCACCGATAAGATATTTGAGGGTATAGATGAATTGGATACGAAACATCTTTGTCATTTCAGTTGTAGGGTCACTCCTATTTCATTTTGTCATTGGAATCAGTCTCCTCTTTGCTCCAGATGAAAATAAAGAGGAGAAAAGCAACATCGTCGCTCTTGAGTTCATTTATGATGAAAGCCAAAACAAAGCCGACCAAATCGTGGACCAAAATGTAAAACGACTCAATGATGAAGTTCCAGAAGATTCCAAGTTTTTAAGTCGACACAATCAAAGAGTGGTCAAACAGACCAAAGCTCGAAACAATGGAAAGTTCAAAAACTCAGCTGCTCAGGGGCGCGCGCCTGTAAAAGAGCGTGAACAACAAGCCAAAGCTCAATCAAAAATAGCAAAAAGCTTAAAAGCCCCAGGAGGTCTCCCATCCATCCAAGATCTCAAACCTCAATTTGATTGGAACAAATTTGAAAACAAAGCACCAAAACGGACTGTACAAAATGCAGGCGATCCAAGCCAATCCAATGATTATTTGAAAGATATTGAAGAAGGGTCACAAACCATTCTTAGTACAAGAGAATTTGTCTACTTCACTTATTACGCACGAATCAAAAGTAAAATCCAGCAGTACTGGGAACCTAACATTAAGGCAAAAGTAAAAAAGATTTTTCGTCAGGGGAGAAAAATCGCATCTGTGGATCGTATTACACGACTGCTCATTTTATTGAACAACGAAGGAACTTTGGTCGGAGTTAAAGTCTTAAGCGAGTCAGGTGTCACGGACCTAGATGATGCCGCTATTGAAGCCTTCAAGGCCGCAGCCCCATTTCCCAACCCACCCACTGGACTAGTTGAAAAAGACGGAACAGTTAAAATTCGTTGGGATTTTATTCTAGAGTCTTAGGGAGTAAGTACTCTTTTATCTAGATTCATTCCAATGATTTTTTCAAATCGTACTTCAATGATATATCAAGTTTTAGTGTCTCCCTCAAATCATTGCTAAGTGATTCGGGCAGCATGTCTCATAAATCTAAATGTTCACATCAATACGCTTAATACGTTTGGAATCCACCAGCTTAAAAGTCATTGGTTGAATTGCAGTCACATTGAGTTGAATTCTTTGGCCAGGTCGAAATCGCCTATGAGACTGATTGGCAACACGAACCAAGTCACCATTGAAGTTGACGATCACCCCACCCTCTTCAATCACTTCTTCAATGGTAGCCCAGACTTTTTGACCCAATTTAAGAGAGTAAAAGTAGTTCTTCATTACATGAACCCCTTGCTCTAAATCATTTTACCCATTCTGGAAGGTTTTCACCTTCAAAGATAAGTTCATCTCGATTCACAGAAGAAATAAATTCCACTTCCGCCTCTGGCAAATCTAAAGCTTGAGAAATTTCTGAAGCACTCTTTCCTTCATGAGACATTTTAGCGGCCTGAATGTACTTTTCTGTATTTCGTCTCTCAATAATTTCCTCATGTGGAATTCGGTCTTGAAATATTTTTGCCACCTCAAGACTTCTCTTCATCGACTGGTGGATGCGATTGATCTGTTCCTCTGATTCTGAAATGCTTTCGTGAACATCGCGTTTCTTTTCTTCAAGAATTGCAGAAAGTTGTTTAAACTGAGTTTCCACGCGATCTGAAAGATCCTCTAAAATCGAAATCTTACTCTGTAAAAGCTGAAGCCCACGGCTCAACCTTGGGTCATCTTTTTGAGGTTGATTTCTTTTAAGGAAAAAAAGTGCAACTCCAACAATAACCACGACATCAAAAACAATCTGAATCAGTGTTAAAAAGCTCATATTCTTATTCTAAAACAACGACAGCGATCTACACAACTCAGGAATGGCCACATCAAATCACTGGACTTTTGTCATGGAAATAACTTCAATAGATAGAACACCGCCTATCTATTGGAGCTGTTGAACAAACTCAGACATCCGTCTGACCGCTTCTCCCATCCGATCCTTATCTATTGCGTAACTAATTCGAACAAAACCCTCTTGTCCAAATTCAACTCCAGGAACCACAGCGACTTTTTGATCTTCCAAAAGAAATTTGCAAAATTCCCGGGTCGAAGAGACACTCTGCCCCTTGAATGTCTTACCCAAACACTTAGAAACATCTGTCCACAGGTAAAATGCTCCGCCTGGAGATTTGACTTTAAAACCATCTACTTGATTGATTTTTTCAACTGTAAAATCACGCCGATCTTTTAACAGTGAGACAGAAGACTTCAGATCGTCACCTCCGTTTTGAATCGCCTCAACGGCAGCAAATTGACAAAACCCAGGAGTACAGCTCACAGATTGGCTCTGATAACTTGTCATTGCTTTAATAAGGTTTTCTGGCCCAACACCCCAACCCACTCGCCAACCTGTCATCGAATAGGATTTTGAAGCTCCGTTGATAATCAAGACACGATCTCGAAGTTCGGGATTGGAATTCAAGATATTTGGTGCAGTACCAGAGCCATCAAAAACAAGCTTGTTGTAAATGTCATCACTCACCACAACAACACGAGAATGACTGGCAAGAACATGTCCCAGTTTTTTTAGTTCTTCTTTTGAGTAAATTTCTCCAGTGGGATTGCTTGGAGAGTTCATCAATAGAATTTTCGTTTTCTCTGTTATCGCACTTTCCAGTTGTTGATCCGTTACTTTAAACTGATTTTCTGGTAATCCTTCAACAATAACTGGAACACCGCCTGCAAGGCGAACCATCTCAGGATAGCTCACCCAGTAGGGGGCAGGAATAATGACTTCGTCACCTGGGTCAATCAGAGATTGAAACGCAGAAAACAAAACAAATTTTCCACCAACAGAAACTGTCACATGATTTGGAGTAAATTCAACTTCCGTTTCTCGAGAAGTCATATCAGCAACAGCTTCTCGAAGTTCCATAATTCCTGATGCCGGGACATATTTCGTAGCCCCCTCTTGAATAGCAGCAACACCTGCCTCAATGATTTTATCAAACGTATTCCAATCAGGCTCACCCACTGACAATGCAATAACATCATGCCCTTCAGATTTTAACTGCCTTGCCAAAGCTGCAAGTGCAAGTGTTGGTGATGGCTTCAATTCACGTATTCTAGATGAGAGCATAACTACTTCCTTTGAATGTCTTTTCTCAAT
>JAUICD010000061.1 GCA_030427965.1 Bdellovibrionia bacterium | reverse complement strand
GTAAGAGGTCTGGAAGGTTTTGAATATATTTGTCGACATCAGTTCTTTTTAGAGTGAATTCATTTCCTTCTCGTTTGACTTCACCATCTCGGATGAGTGGCTTTTTTAGAATTCCAAATTTAAGTCCTTCAATTTTGATTTCAATATATTCCAGGCGGCCATTTTGAGAATTTCTAAATATGGCTTTGTGTCTTTCAACTTTTACAAGTTCGCCAAAGCTTTCAATGTCATCGTTTGGAAGATAGGGGATCACTTTGTTGGAAGCTTTGATCTGTATTGTTGCAACAGACTTTGCCGGATTGACGTGAACAATTGTTCCCACAAGAGCAAGAGGGAGGTTGGAGAGTACGGGTTTGCTATCATCGGGGGCTTTTTCTTGAGCTCCTTTGGAGATTGGATCAGGGATAATTCCGTCGGAATTAAAAATATTTCGTCTTTCAATAATTTGATATTCGTTTTTAGAAATTCGGGTACCAGGGCCCGCGATTTGTGGGCGTGAAGGAGGAGCGGTGCTTGGAATCATTTTATCTCGAATAGCAAGAATAGAAAGATCCGCAGCTGCAAGACCTATGACTGATGCCAATATATAACCGTAAAGATTTTCAAACGGGGGAGGGGAAAATGATTTTCCGCCCCTTGCAAACGAGACGTTGTTTGGATTTGCATTCTTAAGCGTCTCCGACAATTGAGGGCCAGAATCCTCAAGAGAAGACCCTTTTTTAAATTTTTCTAGAAGCGACTTCAACGATGTCTCCCACTTCGAGTGCCTGACATTTTGATGAGTCCGCCACTCCTATAAAAGCCTAGCAAAAATAGAGACTTAACAGCAGTCTTTTTGATGAATTTAGGGCATTCAATTGGACGTCAGTCTAGGGTGTGGATTTCTTCTCCCCATACTCTATGGAATGGGTGACTCTTAAAAATAATGAAGAACTCTGAGAATCAAAAAGTGAATCTCTTAAGATACTGGAAATGGGGTGTTCTTTTAGGACTCTTTTTGGGGGCTTACTGGATCACTTGGAGTTTTCAAACTGCAGGTCCTGGACTTACTGAAGAAGACATCCGGTTTTTAAGTGAGGACCTGAGTTTTTGGAAAGAGCAGAGAATTCTAGAAGAATTGGATGTTTTGATTATGGTAGAGGACGACTTATGAGTAAAGCCGCTCTTGCAGTGTTATTTTTTTCTTCTCTGTTATTTGCACAAAGTGAGCCCTCTCTTCCGGATGAGAAGTCTGTTCAAGCACGAAAGGTTTGGCAGAGAATTTCTCAGGAAAACCAAGAGAGAATTCTCTCTCGTTGGGGAGACTACAAGTCACTTCCACCACAGGAGCGGAACCGACTGCGTTCCAACTTTGAACGATACGAGCAAATGGATTCAAAGAAACAAGAGGTTTTAAGAAGAAATTGGCAAGTGTGGAATGGAATAAGCGCTGAGAGAAAATTGAGACTAAAGAAATCTTTTGAGAAGTGGTTAAGACTTGATGAGAAAGAAAGAGACGAGATTTTAGGCAAGATAAAGGCTCAACTCAATGATGCGCCAGGTAATTAATTTTTTTAAACCTCATAAGCAGAGCTTCTAAGTAGTAGATAGGACTTACGAAAAACCAACATGGGCAAAGTGAAAGCATTACATTTGATGCGTCGCTTTCAACACACCAGAAGCCACCTCTACGAGTCGAGTATCAAATGACCTGGCCCCTTTCTTGCTCTTTAGGGAGTTGTGACATTGGGCATTGGGATTTGTCTGGTGCTACACGTGTGGGGAAGACTTTTGAAAGGGGTTTTGGATGAGTCGAGGATTACTTTTTGGTGGAGCGGATTCTTTGAATCAAGATCTGGTTCGTCAATATGTCGTTAGAATTCCTGAAGTTATAGTTCGAATCAAGCAGGCGCAAAAGGTGTTAGATGAAAATGGGTGTCATGCTGATCTTCTCAATATTTTGAATGCAGACCCCATTCAGTTCAAATCGGCATTAAACTATCGTGGGCTTCTTTCTACGCTCATTCAAATTGGGCTCTTTGATCGATTTAAGAGAACTCAAGCTTTTCCCGATTATTTTATAGCACAAGCAAATGGAGAGGCAGCGTGTCGAGTTTGTGCAAAGATCAATACAGTAGAAGACATTGTTACAGAGCAGCTTCGAAATACAAAGGACAGAGAAGAGGGAAAGAGCCAGATTCCAATAAATGAGTTACCAGTATTAACCCGTGGCGTAACGAACTCTCAATTTCACATATTCAAGAAGAACGTTGAAACAGGAAACTATCAATATCTAAATGAAGAGAAGTTTGAAATACAAAGTGTACTTGAATACTTGCATGATGAGCATCAGCTCACACAGCTAGTTGTAGTTGGCCCAGGAGAGTCTATTTCTGAGCAACTTGAAGAGTCTTTCTTAAGAGAGAGAATTCAAGTTATGGAGTCTATAGAGATGGATCCTCTCTTGAGTTGGTTTTGGCAGGATATTCGTCGATCTGAGATTGCAATCGCTTAAAGTATCCAAAGATAGGCGGTGTTCCAAAGAGGTGCTAAGCAGTTTTTTTGACGCACCTTAGAAGGTAGATCGTGTTTTTTGATGAGCACCTTTTTCACCTTCGCGGTGTCACAATTCCCGGTAACTTTAAGTCAATATTTCATCCCTCATTTCTCTTTTGACCAAAGCTAAAGTTTGGTTGCATGAACTAGGTACAGCTTCAATTTCTGTTGGGGAACAGTGAGGCCGTAATCTTTTGGGGGGAAATCACTATGAAGAATGTTTGGCTCTTTAACGGGAGAGATGAATTGGCCGAATATCAAGTTCGGCAGGATCTTTTGCGTATTCCTGAAGTTGGTATTTATATAAAGCAGGCGCAAAAAATAGTGGACCACACGGCTATGTCAGAACTGGATTTATTTACACTTCTTCAATCAGAAAAGAATCCTTTCTTAGTACATGAGCCACTTGCACATACCTTGCTTCTTGCTGTTCAGGTGGGTTTGTTTGAACGCTTCTCTCGTAAAGTTGGAGGGCCAGACGTCATCATGCCTCAGGGAGATTCATTTTTTGCAAGCCTTGTTTGTTCTGGAGCCATTGGATTTGATTGGGCGGTTGAGCTAAACTTGGAATTGCGTTCGATACCAAGTTATTTGCCAAAGGGTTTGGTTGTTGAAATTCAATATAAATCAAAGAAGGAGTTAAAGGAAATTATGTCTCTCTCTGAGAGTTGGGGTATTGAGCTTGTTGGAAGCAACTCTTCTCGTGTTTGGATATCCGTTATAGAAGAAGAGGGGCGACAGTTTGAGGAAGTTTTGATGGAAAATGGATTTGATTTTTCTCAATACAGTCAGGCAATATCATTGCGATCAGAGGTTGCTCGTCGAGAAAGAGAAAACTATTTAAAACGGATAGATTTCTTAAAATGGGAAAATCTTAAGATTCCAATTTTGAATGAGAAAAAGATGAGTCTGATGACATCTCCTTCTCAAGTTCGTGGCTATATTAAGAATGACTTCTTTGCAAAAAACCGTGAATTTGAGCGAAATACTTACCCTGAGAAAAACAATTTTGACTCTATCAAAAACTTGGTTTGGGGGACATGTGGTTCGGACCATGATTTGGTGGACAATGATTTTCAACTCAAAGAGATCCTCAATCAAGCAAATCAAATTACTGCTTGAAAAGAGATGGGGCGTACCCTAAATAAAACTCAAGTCGAGTTGTGGTGTGCCGCCGAGTGGATTTGGCAAAAGTGCATGTGGCAAGGTTTTGTTGGGCTGAAGAATTGTATAAAGACCAAATGGCAAGGTCACAGAAATAAACCTCTTTGGTGTCACAGTTGAAATTGAGGATTTGTAATTCAAGTAGGTAAGAACTTGGGTTCGTTTTGATTTTTTGTAGTGCGCATGAAGCAGGCTTGCAAAAATGTCTGGATCATCTGTGCGGTTCAGGCTGAGAAAGACAATGTCAAAGTGCTCGCCACTTGCAGGAAGAACTTTGGTGAACCTCATTCGAGATGTCATTTTAAATGTTCTTTGAAGAGTTTGGTTAAATCCAATGTATTCGTTGACCTTAATTTTATAGCTCGGGCTTGGCTCCCAACCAGCTAAGCAGCCAGTGATGTTTCCGCTTTTGTTGTGAGCAAGCAGAATATTTTTCCAATCCATTTGAGGCCAATTTTCAATTCGGTTCACAAGCTCTTCTGTGCTCCACTTGCTTGCAACGGGGGCATTGAGATCTTTTTGGTGTAGATAATTCGCCAGTGCTTCCGCGTCGTTTGCTATTGCTGGGCGAATGGAGATATTTGCAAGAGGAGAAAAAAAGGGGAGTTTGCCAACAATTGCAACAAGCTCCAGCTCTCGAAATAAGTGATAGCGAGGTATTTGTCGTCTTGCACCACCTGATCGAACTAAGGTGTTGTAAGCTGTCCCTCTGTTTTGAGGGACAATTGTAAAAATAGTTTCACAGTTGTTTTCATGGCAAACCTTTTCAATGCTTGGAAGGAAATTGTCGGCCCAGGTTGAAAGGGCGCGTCTGTCTTTTGCAATTCTTAAATCTGTTGCATAGGCAAAGCGTGTAGGTTTTCCGTTGATCACTCCATTTCGAAATAAAAAAGATGCAAGCCCACTGATTTCATTGTTGTTGTTTTTTAAAACATAAGTTAGGTGTTCATTGCTAAAACTTTTATAAACTTCAGAAAAGTTTTTTGGTCGGTCTATTGAAAATTGAATTGGGCCATTGAGGTTGAGCCCGGAATAGAACTTACTTAAATTTGTTTCATCTTTTTCTGTTGCAATTTCGATTTTCAATTATTTCTTCCAAGTCACATCTTTGATGCCAAGTGTGTGGTTGATATAACGAGCAAGAACTTGAAAGTAATCACTGAGACGATTGACGTAAATGAGAATTTTTTCATCGACTTTCTCATCATGTACCAATTTGGATATATCACGCTCGGCTCTTCTGCAAACCGTGCGTGCAAGATGAGTGTAACTTGAGGAGATGGCCCCACCAGGCAGGATAAATTCAGTTTGCTTAGGGATTTTTTCTGTCATTTCATCGATGTTTTTCTCAAGTTCAAGAGTCCAATTTTTATCGACTTGGGGAAGGGCGCTTGTGTCTTCATCGGAAGCAAGGAGGCTGCCAAGTGTAAAGAGTCGGTTTTGAATTAAAGCTAAGCTTTCTGAAATCGGTGAAATGCTGGGGTTTCCCTCAGCTAGAATGTGAGATCTTGTAACTCCTAACACAGCGCTCAATTCGTCCACTGTGCCATAGGCACAAACTCGAGTGTGGAATTTATCGACCTTATTTCCACTTACGAGGCTGGTTTTTCCTTTGTCTCCTGTTCTTGTGTAGATCTTCAAGTTTACCCCTTTGGTGTGTATGATTATACGTTTGTGAGCAACTCTGTCTATGAGCTGTTGGTAACTCAATCTTTGAAATGCGTCAAAAAAGTCAAATAGCTAAAAGGTGCTAAGTCGCTTTATTTCTTTCCCTCTTAAATACAGCTACAAGAAAAAGGCGACTTAACGCCTTTTAGCAATCATCTAAGGTTAAAATGACGCATTTCAAGGGGGCGGGCATACTTTTTCTCAGATCATGCTGTCCATAGAATTGGGCTGACAGTTTAGGCTGTTATGGTATGACTAAGGTGTTTCATCGATTTTTGAGATTTGCTGAGTCCCAAAAGTCGATGAAACACTCAACAACTTCATCGGCGAGGGCGCGTTGCGAAATCTTTGGGCCGCGATTCAAAAATCTTTAAGTTCTCTTAAGTTGGCTGTGATTGTTTTGATTGCACTGGCGGGACTGTCTATTTGGGGAACGATTGTAGAGTCCAAGTATGACGCTCGAACAGCTCAGGAGCTTGTGTATCATTCAACACTTATGTATTTCACGATTGCTTTGCTGGGAATAAATCTTCTCTTTGTGATGCTGGATCGTTGGCCGTGGAAGAAGCGGCACATTCCATTTTTACTTGCTCATATTGGAATTATTATGATGATCATTGGTTCCTATATTACCAGAGAATGGGGTGTAGATGGCACAATGGCATTTCGAATTGGTCAAACTCGCAATTGGGTTTCAACTTCAGACACTTATTTAAACCTGTATTACTCAAAAGATGGGAATTTGTTTTTGCCTCAATCTCTATTGAGCAAAAAAGTGAATTTCTTTAAGAATCCTCCTGAAGTTGAGCCACTTGTTTTTGAACCAAAGAAAGACATAAAATTAAAAGTGACTGCGTATGCTCCTTATGCTCTTCGAGAAGAGAAGGTGATTGAATCAAACGATTTTTCGGCAGGCCCTGCAATTCGGTTTGTGCTTCAGAACCAGTTTACAAGTGTTACAGACTGGGTTTTGAATTCTGGAGTGAATGGTGGAGTGAAGCAATTTGGGCCAGCGCGTGTTGTTTTGGTGGAAGGCAAGTGGATGGAGTCTCAGGGGAACGAGATTCAACTTAGGCCAAAGGGCTCTGGAAAGACAATTGAGTATCGAATTTATTCAAAGAAACATAAAATGCAGTCTGGTTTGATCCGTCCTGGTGAATCCTTTGTGACTCCTTGGATGCAGATGAATTTTCGAGTCTTAAAGTACTTAGCCAAAGGACAATCTGAAATTCTTTATAAAGAGATAGAAAGACCTACGGATCGTTCTATAGATGCCATCCAAGTGGACTTGAACGGCAAGAATAAATGGGTCGGATTAAACTCGTTTGCGCGTTTTTACAATTCTGATGGAAGTGCTTATATCGTTTCTTATGCCAACAATAAGTTAAGTGTTGGTCTTGAAATGACCCTTAAAGAGTTTCGAGTCGGTCGTTATCCTGGGAGTGGGATGGCAAAAAGTTATGAAAGTGAAGTCGAGGTTCAGGGGAAAACACATTTGATCTCTATGAATGAGCCTTTGAAAATGAATGGCTTTACATTTTATCAGTCGAGTTTTCAGGAGAACGAACGTGGAGAGCCTGTGCTTTCGATTTTATCTGTCAATTACGATCCAGGGCGATTCTTAAAATATGTTGGATCTATATTATTGGTACTTGGAGCTATTGTTTTGTTTTACAGTAAAAACAGAAAACGTCGATGGGATTAGTTATGAAATACTTTGTTGCACTTACTTTGATTTTATTTTCGGAACAAGTTTTAGCAGGCAATACAGATTCACTTAAAAAGTTACCGATTCAGGCAGGTGGAAGATCTAAGCCCTTTGATTCCTTTGCTCGAGAAGCCTTGAGGATTGTGTACGGAAAATCCACTTACAAGAAAAAAGAAGCCTCAGAGGTTGTGTTTACATGGTCGGTTCTTCCTGGTCATTGGAATGATGTTGAGATTGTTGAAATATCTAGAACTGATTTAAAAAAGAATTTGAAGTTGGATGAAGCTCAGAAGTACTTTTCACCAAAAGCCATACTTTCAAGTCCTCGATTGAGTCTTGTTATGCAAGAGCTTGAGAGTTCTCAGGCAGAGGGAAAAAAGCTAGATCCTTATTTTCAAGCAGTGCAGAGACTAAAGGGTCAGTTGGACACATATCAAGCTGTTGCAACTGGGGTTTCGTTAAGTCTTGTGCCTCCGCAATCAGGTGACAGGTGGATTACGGTTCGAGAGTTCGATGAGGTTTGGGCTGGTCGATATAGTGCAATTGTTCAGGGATTTGCTGATGCGGTCAAAGAGGGCGGGGATGGTGCTAAGCTTGATGAGGCAGTGAATGCATTTATTGCGGCTGCTCGCGCGGAAAACCCAAATATCTATCCAACTGATTTGGTAGTAGCAGCAGAGCTTCATTATAGTGCTTTTCATCCATTTCGTTGGTCTTGGGTGCTCTATCTACTGGCTGCGATTCTATTTTTAATTTCTGGGTTTGGTTTAAAAGGGTGGACAGGGAAGTGGGGTTGGGCATTTGTTATTTCTGGTTTTATTTTAAACAGTTACGGATTTGGCTTAAGGATTTACTTAACAGGTCGCCCCCCTGTTTCCAATATGTATGAATCTGTGATTTGGGTGGCTTGGGGAGTGATTCTCTTTGCAATGATTTTTGAGTATTTAAAAAGACGCGAAATATTTATTCTGTCAGCTTCAATTGCAGCAGCTCTTTGCTTGATTGTGGCAGATGTTTCCCCAACTGTTTTGGATCCAACCCTTCAGCCTTTGCAGCCTGTTTTAAGAAGCAACCTTTGGCTGATAGTTCATGTGATGACAATCACTTTGGGTTACTCTGCTTTTGCACTTTCTTTTGTGATAGGAAACATCGGGCTCTATTATTACTTAAAGAATGAAAAAGGAAATCTCAAAAGGATTGGGGATTTGACTGAAGCCACTTACCGGGCGGTTCAGGTTGGGGTTGTGTTGCTTGCTGCTGGGACAATTTTGGGTGGAGTGTGGGCGGATTATTCTTGGGGACGGTTTTGGGGATGGGATCCAAAAGAGACTTGGGCCTTTATTGCTCTTGTTGGATATTTGGCGGTTCTACACGGGCGTCTTTCGGGGTGGCTTAGAAACTTTGGTTTTTTAGTCACAACCGTTATAAGTTTTTCACTTGTTGTGATGGCCTGGTATGGAGTGAATTTTGTTTTGGGTGCAGGTCTTCATAGCTACGGCTTTGGGGGTGGTGGTGTTGAGTACGTTGCAGGTGCAATTGCTTTGGAATTTGTATTTGTTGCTCTGGTAATCACTGTGCGTCAATCACGACTAAAGAAGAAAAAATAGAATTGCACAACGCGCTATAGTCCATAATCCGACTTGTCATTTTCATTCGACTTTCAAAAAGAGTCTTGAAATTTACCATATTTAGGATGTTAATAAGGCCCATAATAAACATGACAGATTTCTTAGAACACAATGTGTTTTTGGGTTTTGTCTTGTTCAGTTGATTTTCAAGTGAAGGGAAAGCAGCGGTGAATTTGAGAATAATGAGTTGGGTTTCACTTTTTGTATTGTTCTTAATTGGTACATCTTCAAGTTTCGGTGGTTTGGAAAGAATTGGGTACAACCAAGGTTACCAGCCTGAACAACCGATTCCTTTTGATCACTCTTTGCATGCAGGGAGATATCAAATTCCGTGTTTGAATTGTCATGTTCAAGCAGACAAAAACAGATATGCAACGGTGCCGAGTTTGAATATTTGTCTGAACTGCCATCGCAATGTAGCTATTGATAAGCCATCGATTCAAAAACTCACAAAAGCTTACGAGAAAGGGTATAGTGTTCCTTGGTTGAAGGTTCACTTACTTCCGGATTTTGTGATGTTCAATCACCAGCCACACGTAAAAGCTGGGGTGAAATGTCAAACGTGCCATGGGCCAGTAGAAGAAATGCGAGAAGTGTATCAATTCTCAGACTTGTCGATGGGTTGGTGCTTGGATTGTCATCGCAATCCAGAAAAAGCGCGAGATCTAGATTGGGAAAAGAAGAAAGAATTAACTGAAGTACATCGGAAGGCTCCAGAGAGCTGCGGAACGTGTCACTACTGATATAGAGGTTGATTGATGGATAAGACGGTCATGGAAACGCAGAAGTTTTGGCGAAGTTTGGAAGAGTGGAAGGATCAGCCTGAAGCACAAGAGTGGGTAGGCAAAGAGTTTATGTCGACTCCTATGGCTGAAGATTCAGCAGATGAGGATGTTGCAAGAAGAGACTTTTTAAAGCTCATGGGGGCAAGCTTAGCGTTGACCTCTATGAGTTGTGTGAGAAAGCCAGTCAGTAAAATTGTTCCCTATGCAAACCGACCTGAAGAAATTGAGCCTGGAAAACCCAATTACTACACATCCTCTTATGCAGAGGGCGGTGAGAGTTACGGTGCTATTGTTAAAACACGTGAAGGTCGTCCTATATACGTAAAAGGAAATCCAGATCATCCTTTTGGTGGAGGACTTACACCGCGAGCACAAGCCCACCTTATGAATCTCTATGACCCGGATCGCTTGCAGAGTCCTCAAAAGGGAGATGGTAAAGGTGGATTTCAAAATTCCAATTGGGATGAATTAGACGATGCAGTCGTTGCAGCACTCAACGGCGGCGGCGTAAGGCTTCTGACTTCTGGGCTTGCATCACCATCACTGAAATCTGCTGTGTCTGATTTTCATCAGGCCTTTGGTGGGAAGTCCTACGAGTGGGACCTAGTCAACTATGACAATTTAAAATTGGCAACACAGACTTGTTTTGGAAAATCAGTTATTCCTCGCTACCAGTTTCAAAAAGCGAGAATGATTGTGTCTGTAGGTGCAGACTTCCTTGGTACTTGGATTCAACCAGCAACTTACTCACGTCAGTTTGCTGAAGGCCGAAAGCCAAATGAATCTATGAATAAACTTGTTGTTTTTGAGGGACTGCTAAGTCTTACGGGGGCCAATGCAGACTCTAGAATCAAAGTTCGACCATCTGAGTACACATCAATTGTTTTGGGCTTAGCTCATGAAATTGCAGTGAAGAGTGGGCGAAGTTCCTTTAATTTGAACTCAAACACTAAGAATACACTTTCCAAATATTCAGACGTTGCAGCTAAAGTGGGCATGGACCCAGCTCTATTTTCTCAAATAGCTGAGGATCTTTGGAAGAACAGAAGACAGAGTTTGGTTGTTGCTGGTGGACTAGATTCTTCAACAGGAACAGGGCTTCAAATTGCTGTTCATCTGCTCAATGAAATTTTGGGAAATAACGGAAAGACTGTGGATATTTCACATTCACCAATTGTTTCTTTCCAAGGAGAGTCAGATTCCATACAAAAACTGATAAACGATATCAATGCAGGGTCTGTTAAAACTCTTGTGATTCACCGAGCAAACCCTGTTTATGCTTTTGGGAAAAACTCTGAAATTGCAAAAGCAATAGAGAGTGTTCCAAATGTGATTTACATTGGTGATCGTCTTAACGAAACTGCTCAATTTGCAAATTGGGTGGCTCCACTTTCACACGAAGCAGAGAGTTGGGGGGATATTGAAATCTCCGAGGGTGTATTTTCAATTCAACAGCCAACGATTCGCCCTCTTTATAAGACAAGATCTCTTGGTAGCAGCATTATGAATTGGACCTATGTTGCAGAAAAAGGCCCGGGTCGAATTTTAAACCCAGACAATTGGTATGAATATGTCAGAGCTCGTTGGAAAGAAAAACAAGGACGCTGGGGACAGTCTGGAAGTTTTGAGGGTTTTTGGAATCGCGTTCTTCAAACGGGTTTTGTAAACTCAAAGGGAAGTTTAGATAGAGCAGGAAGTTCACAGTTTAGGACATCGGCAGTTTCTCAAATTCGAAGCGAAGTGAGTGATGGGTTGGAGTTGGAGCTTTATCAGAAGTCTGGGATTGGTTCTGGTGAGTATGCCAATATTGCATGGCTACAAGAGCTTCCAGACCCTGTAACAAAAGTCACATGGGACAACTATCTTTTGGTTTCTGAAAAACGAGCCGAAGAACTTGGAATAGAGAAATCAGGTCAAATCGTAAAAGTTGAAGCAAATGGAAATGACGTTGAGGTGGCTGCTCTTATTTTGCCAGGTGTTCATGATGATGTTGTGGGGCTTGCGATTGGCTATGGCCGCACTCATGCAGGTCGTATAGCAAATGAGGTTGGCGTCAATGTTGCGCCAATTATTGCCTGGGAAGGTGGAAAACCAAGCTTTACATTTCAAACCAATGTAAAGCCGACAAGTGGGTTTAATGAACTGGCAAACCCTCAAGGTCATCATACGATGATGGGGCGTCAACTGGTTGTTGAAGCAACACTTGAACAATACTTGAATGATCCATCAGCCAATATACATAAACACACCCTCTTTAGTTTGTGGCCAAAGTATGAATACAAAGGTCATCGATGGGCAATGACGATTGATTTAAATAAGTGCACGGGTTGTTCGGCCTGTGTGGTGGCTTGTCAGTCTGAAAATAATATCCCAGCCGTTGGAAAGAAGTACGTCATTGAGGGGCGTGAGATGCACTGGATTCGGGTGGATCGCTACTTTAGTGGCGATGCAAATGACCCAGATGTTTTGTTTCAACCAATGACTTGTCAGCACTGTGAAAATGCCTCTTGTGAAACAGTTTGCCCGGTTGCTGCAACTGTTCATAGTGATGAAGGTCTAAATGAAATGGCTTACAATCGCTGTGTGGGTACAAGATATTGTGTCAATAACTGTCCCTATAAAGTTCGACGTTTCAATTGGTTTAACTATTCTAAGGTAGCAAAACCACTAGATAAGGCCTTCAACCCGGATCTGACTGTAAGGTCTCGTGGTGTGATGGAGAAGTGTACGTTTTGCACTCAAAGAATTAAGTATGCTAAGCATGAAGCTGTACGAGAGGATCGTGCCTTAAAAGATGGAGATGTTGTAACAGCTTGCCAAGAAGCATGTCCAAGCCAAGCCATTGTCTTTGGAGATCGAAATAATCCAGAAACTCAGATTGCAAAGCAGTTTTCGGCCAAGGATTCATTTGCTGTAATTGAGGAGTACAATAACGTTCCTCAGGTGAGATATCACACAAAGGTTCGCAACAAAGAGTCTCTTAAGACCAGCAGCAAAGGCGGTCACTGATGATGAAGCGTAATATATTAGTTGAGGGCAATAAGGATTATAAACAAATTTCAGAAGAAATTTGCTCTCCAACAGAAGTCCCTCCTGGGAAAGGTTGGGTGGCGTATTTCATTCCAGCCAATCTGTTACTGGTTTTTTACTTCTGTGTTTTAGGTGCGATTATTGGTATTGGTATGGGACTGATGGGTGTCAACCATCCTGTGGGCTGGGGTACAGATATTGTCACCTTTGTTTTCTGGGTGGGTATAGGCCATGCGGGTACATTGATTTCAGCGATTCTATTTTTGTTTAGACAAAAATGGCGTACTGGGATCAATCGTACTGCTGAAGCTATGACAATTTTTGCTGTGATGTGTGCTGGTATTTTCCCACTTGTTCATACAGGTCGCCCTTGGTTTGCATACTGGTTGTTGCCGTATCCAAACCAAAGAGGTCCTCTTTGGGTGAACTTCAGGTCGCCTCTTGAGTGGGATGTGTTTGCCGTTTCAACATACCTTACGATTTCCTTTGTGTTTTGGTATATGGGAATGGTTCCAGATATTGCAACCCTTCGAGATCGTGCAAAAAACAGCATTCGAAAGCTAATCTATGGTCCACTTTCTCTTGGGTGGCGTGGCACCAACCGACATTGGCAACATTATGAGTCTGCTTATTTGATGTTGGCGGGGTTATCTACTCCACTTGTTTTGTCCGTTCACTCGATTGTGAGCTTTGATTTTGCAGTTGCAAATTTACCAGGATGGCACACAACAATTTTTCCACCATATTTTGTTGCGGGTGCGGTTTTTTCTGGGTTTGCAATGGTTGTCACACTTATGTGTTTGATCCGAATTGGATACCCTCAGATGAAGGACTACGTCACAATCAATCACCTTGAAACGATGAATAAAGTGATCATGACAACAGGTATGATGGTGGGTTATGCATACGCGTCTGAATTTTTCATCGCTTGGTACTCTGGTGTTGAATATGAAACATTCACATTTATTAACCGCGCTTTTGGCCCATACTGGTGGGCTTACTGGATCATGGTTTCTTGTAATGTGATTTTTCCACAACTATTTTGGTTCAAAGCTATACGAAGATCCTTGCCTGCAATGTTTGTTATTACGATTTTTGTAAATATCGGAATGTGGTTTGAAAGATATGTGATCACAGTGACTTCGCTTCATGCCGACTTCTTGCCGTCAAACTGGGGTATTTTTACTCTCACATTTTATGATTTCGGTGTTTTGGTCGGTAGCTTTGGAATGTTTTTCACTCTTTTCTTACTCTTTCTGCGTGTGCTCCCAATGGTTGCAATGTCAGAGATTAAGCCGATGATTCATGTTGGTAGAAAGGATGGTCATTGATGAAAAAACTGATCCAAAAATTCAATGGACCAAATCAATCTGGTGTTGTTGGCTTTTTTGAAGATGAAGACAAACTGCTTGAGGCTGCTAAAAAGACTTATGAGGGCGGGCATCGGCATTTTGATACAATTTCACCCTTTCCCATACATGGGATGGACGATGCTATGGGACTCAAACGCTCCATTTTACCATGGTTTACCTTTGTCGGTGGAGCTGTGGGATGTGCTTTTGCTCTTTGGTTTCAGTGGTGGACATCTGCTGTGGATTATCCTTTGAATATTGGTGGGAAGCCTTTGTTTTCTCTTCCGGCTTTCGTTCCAGTTATTTTTGAAGTCACGGTGCTGCTTGCTGGGCTCTGTAGCTTTGCAGGTGTCTTGGTACTTTGTAAGTTACCAAGAATCAATCCACCGATTTTAGACCCGGATCTGACAAGTCATAAATTTGCTCTTTATATTCCATCATCTGAGAGTGGTTATACGGAAGAAAAAGCAAAATCATTTTTAAGCGGGATCGGAGCAAGTGATATCCGATCGTTTTCGGAGTTTTAAATGTTTCGATCTATTTTATGTTCACTTATTCTTGTCGCAGTAACTGCTTGTGGAAGCAAACGTGATCCACAGATTGAGCTTATTCAAGATATGATGGATCAACCATCTTATAAAACTCAAGATTTTGATGAATCAGGAAAGGGTGGACGTTCGATGCGACTTCCTCCTGATGGTTCTGTTCCTATTGGGCATAAGCCTTATACAATCAAAGACAGCCAGACTGCTGAGAGTGTTTTGAAAAACCCTGTCCAAGTTAGTGCTGAATCTTTGATACGTGGTCAAAAGATGTACTACACGTACTGTTTTGTCTGTCATGGTTCAACTGGAAGAGGTGATGGGCCAGTTGCGGAAAAAACAATGGCCAAACCTCCATCGCTTGTAAACGCTAGAATTAAGGGTTGGAAAGATGGTGGGATTTATCACCTCATCACAAGTGGACGAGGTTTGATGGGAAGTTTTGCCTCTCAGATTCCAGATGAAAAGGATCGGTGGGCTCTAGTAAATTTTGTGCGTAGACTTCAAGAGAATGCGGAATAGGAGAAAGATAGAATGACAACCGTTGAGCCTGGAAAACTAGAGATTTCCAACCGAGTCAAAACTGTAATTATGGTTTGCATGTTTGTTGGACTCGTCACATTTTTATTTGGAGTGTTCAATCCTAACACCTCCAATATTTGGCCTTCTTTTTTGACGAGTCTTTTTTTCTTTTCAAGCCTCGCTCTTGGTGGGCTTT
>JAUICD010000089.1 GCA_030427965.1 Bdellovibrionia bacterium | reverse complement strand
ATAGGAGTTTATACAGGCTGGATCAGTTACTCTTTAAGTACTGTTAGAGAGCGATGCCTAGACATTAATTTGGGAAGTTTTTATCCTTCCTTGCAGGACCAGCGACATGAATTAAAGTGGGTAAATTCCTGGAGTTTAGGTAAATGGGACTTGGCAGTGACCTGGATATACGCCTCTGGAAAGCCCTATACTGAAGCTCAGGATACCTGGGAGATAGAGTACCCTGACGGACGCGAAGGGGTCGGGCTATTTTTAGGGGAAAGGAACGCCCAGCGATTGCCTGCCTATCACAGATTGGACCTTTCAGCTACCTATGGATTTCAAATGGGCAAGAATATCACGGGAGAACTGGGCTTTTCCATTTACAATGCCTATCACCGCACCAATGTGAAGACCCGCCGGTATTTTCTCAAAGATCCTAAGTATACTTTTCAAGACCCCTCGATCTCCTCAACTGATATCTATGACCTAGGCTTTAGCCCCAATATTTTCTGGAATATCAGGTTTTAGGGAAAGGAAGCATCCGGAATTATTAACTCGACTCTTGCATAACTATCTACAAGAGATAAAGTACATTAGATGAAATAAGTAATTTTTCAGTTTAGGTCAAAAAGTCGTAATCTTCTCCAAAAACGAGTTGGTTATGATCCCCATCGTAAAAATCCCCGAACTGATTTCTCATTATGCGCCTGCTTATGCAGCGCTATTCACCAGTGCTGGTTATGAACATTTCCAGCGTTATCTATCAGGTTTGTTGATTTGTGAAAACAAGACAGTGACTCATATCAATCAGGCCTTTATCCTATCGCCTCGTGATCCGAGTACGCTGAACCGTTTTCTGACCCAAGGCCGTTACACGGTTTCGGACTTGAATGCTTGCCGTCTGTCTCAGTTGCAGGCTAATGAGCAGACGCGAATGCGGGTCACTGGTCGTCAACGTGGGGTTTTGGGGATAGATGATACCTTTCTGAGTCATGTCGGGAAGCACTTTGATCATATTGCCAAGCTATGGGACCATTCCGAACAACGCTATACCTTAGCCCACAATATGGTCAATCTCTACTATAGTGATCCTGTGGTGGAGTATCCGATCGACTTTGAGCTGTGGCAACCTGCTGATTTGAGGCTCATAGAACAGGGGTTGCGAGACCGTGAGATCGGCTTACGGGAGGCCAAACTCCCCCTGAAGCAAAGTGACCCTAAGAAGTGGAAGCAGTATCTTCTGGGGGTTTGGAGCCGCAAGGCAAAAAAAGATGCTGAACTCAATGAACTCTACCGCACCAAAGGGGTCATTGCCATGGATTTACTCAAAACCTTTTTTGAGCGTTATCCGCAACATGATTTGCCCATTGCCTTCGATAGTTGGTTTACCACCCCACAAATGTGCAAATTCATCGATAAGGAGCTCAAACGAACCTATGTCGGTGCCCTCAAGGCCGATAAGGCAGAACTGATCCTCAGTGGAAGCAGGCACTGCAAACTCCCCCAATTCATCGAAGAACTCAAAGCGGCGCATCTCTCAGGCGAAAAAACGCTCTTTCACTACTGTCCGATCAAAGCAAAGGACAAAACCAATCACTATTACACCTACTGCAAAACACATCGAATCAAAAACTATGGCAGAGTCAGAATCGTGATCAACTTCAAAACCGAAGAACTCACCGATGACCCTAAAATATTTATTTCCAACAGGCTCGAATGGAGAGCTGCCACCATCTTGAATGTGTACAAATACAGGTGGCCCGTTGAACCGTTTCATCAGGAAGCAAAGGCACAAGGCCTTGACAAGTATCAGATCCGAGACTTTGAGGCAATAACAAAGCATATTGCCTTCGTCATCATCCTATTCTCTATCCTTACCTTGGCTCGAAAAGACCCAAACCTCCTGAATAAACTTCAACTTAAGGAGGATAGCACAAACCAATCCTTGGCCTTTTGGAGGAGACTCATCTCGGCACAAACCCTACTGGCACTCATTCAATGGGTCAAAGTAGCGTTAGAGCAGGGCAAGTCTTGGGAACAAATATCAGAACCAATTCTCAAGGCATTCCTCTGAGTAGCAGGCATCTAGCTTTCTCCATGGCGTGGGTGGCTCATAAGCCTCCCAAGCAATATCTTATTCCATCTTTCAAAGAACCAGAGGTTTAATCCCTCATTTTCAGTACCTTAGAACCTAATGCAAAAGTCGAGTAACTCCTGAGCAATTTGGCGGTTCGACAAATTCAAGCCCAGAAAATACAGCGCAATGATCCATACTTTTAAAGGCTTATTACTTTGGGAAAATATTGTCCCACTCAAGTCATTAAAGCCTGTCCCACAACTTTTACATTCATATCGATGGATAAATTCATTGTGACTGCTAAGACCATTTTTTACCACATCGATCTTTTGGCAAGATGGACAGTAAACGCCGTCTTCCCACCGTACAGACCGAAGATAGCCGTAACACTTTTCATCTGTTACCAGATTCAGTATATTGAGTTTCATCTAAACAAAGAACGATTTTTTCGGGATTTCTCAAATCCCCCGTACCATACTTAAGAGCGAAAGAAAGAACATATAAAGGTGCCTGCTTGTAATATTTCAAAAAGTGTTTTGAAATTGTTTTATCGACAACTAACTTAACAAATAATCGGATCAAGTAAAAATATTCCTTACATTACATCTGATAAAAATACATACAGAAAGTTTCAAAAATTTTCTCATTAAAAATACGATGGAATCTACCCATACCAACTTCGCATCCTTATCAAATGATGAGGCCTCTAGCAGAATAAATAGTGTA
>JAUICD010000060.1 GCA_030427965.1 Bdellovibrionia bacterium | reverse complement strand
CAAGGAAAGATCTTGTTCAAAAGCTTTTGGCCTACCAAAAGTACAAGGAAATCTCAAAAAATCTTTATGATCGCCCACTGCTTGGCCGAGATCTGTGGACCAGAGGAAGGCGTGAACACATGCCTGTTATTGATGGGGACATCATTTTAGAAGAAAATGGGCTTTATGATATGATTTCTTTGTATAGAAAAGCCGTTCGCTCATTTAAAAAACGTATCCATAAAGTTGTAAAGGAGGGGCAGAGTATTGCCTCTCGTGTATTGGAAATTCGTGACCGTTTGGTGCTCGGGATGCGCACCTCACTTAAGCAGTTATTAACTTCTGAGGAATTGACGACCACAAAAGTTGTTGTGACTTTTATTTCACTTTTAGAATTAAGTAAAATGGGCTTTCTTTCACTTTTTCAGTCTGAGGTTTATTCAGATATTTATGTCGACACTCTAAAGGAGATCGATGGAAATGTGATTACAAGAGTTGAAGAGTACGACTCAGCAGGAGCTGAGGCCGTTGCCAATCGGTTATTTGATACAGACGAAGATGTTGAGTTTGAGGTTACCAAAGATCCAAGCCAACTGAGCTTGTTGGATGAAGAGAGCAAGCAGGAAACAGGAGACTCTGAACTTCAGTTGAATTTGGATGAGAGTTTAGGAAGTTCAGAGGAGCTCACTGTAAATGAGAGCTCCATTGGTGATAGTATTGCAACAGATGAGGAAATAGAAAAGGCAGAGGCTGAGATGGGACTTCCTGAAATTGAGGATGATCTTGAGTTTCAAACAGAAAAAATATTAAGCGATGAATTGGCAAAAGAGAATCAATCTTCAGATATCATGGATGAGATAGCCGAGCAGTACGAGCCAGAAGACCCTGGACACGAGCCAACGATTTAGGAGCAGAGAGACGATGAGTGAAAAAGAAAAATTTGAAAAAACATCAGAAGAAAAGACATTGTCTGAGGCTATAGAAGTGAATGTGGATAAGAAGTCTTCAAAGTCAGATTCTAAAAAAATAGAGTTTGAAGCTGCAATCGAGGATGAAAATATCAATTTTCTAGAAAATGAGTTAAGTGAAATTGATAGCGAAGAAGCATTGAAAGAAGCAGGTGGTGGTGATTCAGAGGTTTTAGAAAGTGAGCTAGGTGAGTATGAGTCTGCTGAAATTGAAGAAAAAGACTTTATAGATGATCAGAGGATGTATTCAATTATTGAAAGCATGCTGTTTTCCACAGATCGTCCTCTGTCTGCAGAGGCAATGAAGCAGGCTTTTAAGGGTACAAATATCAATATCAAGAAAATTCGTAAAGCCATTGAAGAGTATTCTGAAATTTTAGCAAGTGCAGATCGAGGTGTGTTTGTTGAAAAAGTGGGGGGAGGGTATCAACTGCGGACAAAGCAGGACAATGTTGACTTTCTTCAAAGAACTCAAAAGGGGCGACCTTTCCGTCTTTCAGGGCCAGCTTTAGAGGTGTTGTCTATCATTGCTTATGAACAACCCTGCATCAAAGCACGTGTGGATGAGATTCGAGCTGTGGAAAGCGGGCACTTGATGCGTGCTCTTATGGATAAGGGGCTTGTGGCTTTTGATGGCAAGAGTGAGCTTCCTGGAAAACCAATGCTCTATAAGACGACAAAGAAATTTTTAGAAATTTTTAGTCTTAGAAGTCTCAAAGAGCTTCCAAGTCTTGATGAAATTGAGCAACTGATTCCTGAAGGAATTGGGGATGAAGAAGAAGACACCAAACTTGAAGACATCACAGATGGAATGTCACTGAATGTCGGAGAGTCATACTCTGAAGGTGAAGAAGAATTGATGAAGATCACAGATCAGCTTTCAGACATAGACACTTCAACAGACTTCTTTGAGCAGGAAAAGAAAAGAGAAAAAGAAAAACGTGACAAAGAACGTGCAGAAGACATTGAGATGGCTCTTGAAGATGGAGCTGATGTTGAGAAAAAAGACATTAAGTGGCTTGAGAGGTACAAAGCTAAAATTGAAGAAGCCAAAACTGAAAGTGTAGCAGTGGAGTCAGGTGAAAGCGTGATTCAAGAGAATGTGGCTAGTGAACAGCCTCAAACTTCTGAAGAAAAGGTAACCAAGGGGATATCAGAAGCAGCAAAGGCACTTGATGCCTTTGCTGAGGACTAGAGAATTACGGAGTTCCACCATTTTTGGTAAATGAGACCTCTCTACGGTATGTTCGACGAGGTCTTCCAGGCCGATCTTCGTATATTTCAATCCAGAAGGTATTTTTTACTCCCAAGTCTTGATAGATCTGATTTGTTGGATAGCAAACTTCTGGTGCAGGTGTGTGAACCCATCTCAAGTAATTTGAACTCGTAATAACCTTTGTACTATTATGAATATATCCTACCCAATATGCAGGGCATGGAACAGAGCCATTGGGGTCATTGTTAAGGGTTAGTGTCCCCCGGCAGGCCGAGATTGATTTGCGTTGGACGAAAGCTTGGAGCATTACAAAGTCGGGGTTGTTTTTTACTGGCATCCTACAGTCGTTGTTTGGACGTTCTTCAAATGCCCCAAGATCTTCATTGAAGTACATAGAAACACCTGGTTTATAAATTCCAGTTGATGTTTCAATAGATCTTCGATTTCGATGTGTTGAAGAATAGTGGAGTTGAAGACGAACAAGTTGCCCGACTTCCAATCTATAGCCAATATTACTTGCATCACGACTTTCCATTGGATTGGAGGCGGTCGCATGTATTCGATAATCGACACCGTACTGAAGTGTGCAGTTCTCCATTGGAATATCAATGTTCCCTGTGGCCGCAGAGGGGAGAGTTTTATCACACAACGGACTGTTTGGACTTCCAGAGTATGGGTAGATACGAACTCGATACTGAGTGGCACTTCCTGGATTTGAAAGCCTCACAGTCGGATTGGTATTTGTGTCCTGTAGAAAGTCGTCCACAACTGTGTCTAAGTTTGGTCGATGAACTCCTTCTATTGAAAAACTGGAAAGTGGTGGTATGTCACCATTGTCCTCGATTTTAACAGTGCGTTTACCAAAAGGGCGTACCTTACTATCAGAGCTGATAGTGAGTAAATTTGCATCCAAAGTGGAAACTTCAAGTTGAACTGTACGAGGGCTATAGAAATTGTTATCAATGGCATTGAGTTGAATTGTATAATATGCGTATCCATTTGGATTCACGGTATGCGGTTTCAACTTCAACTTATATTGAGTGCTACTGACTTTTTCAAGCTCTACAAATCCTCTTAAAGCCTCAAGTTCCACAATGTCGCTTAAATCATTGATAGGTTTCTTGCCAGTATCAAATCTGGGAAGTGAAAGGTCAATTTGAGCCAACATTGTTTTTTCAGATCCGGGTTTTGCTAGAATATGAATTCGACCACTTTGTCCTTCTTTAATCGAAGGTTGATCAATTCCGGCAACCCAAATCTTACTACTGTTTCTAAAGCCTCCAACAGGAACACCATCATTTATATTGTCGTCTTTAACTGTGTAAGCAAAACGATTGAATGGAGTTTCTTTTGCTGGCTTTAAATCAGCCTCATCTGTGTTTACGGAAAGTCTTAGAAGTTTACGTTCGTCAAATTCGTCGTAAGCATCATCAATAACAACAATATTAAACTGAGCCTCAAAGACTCCTGGATGAATGGTAAATTCAAATTCTTTATTGGGAACAATGTGAATATGTCGTGCAAGATGTTCCTCTCCTGGTTCAGTCAGATTGTCAAAATAGAAATCTGGTCGCGTAGGAGTGTCATCGCGTTTTGGATCACCATACACAAGGTCTCCAAACGGAGGAGTTGAAGAGTTTGCAATATCTTCAAGTGTCACTCGTACTTTCAGAGGTTTCTTTAACGTAACAGGATTTCCACTGCGATCTTTCAGTTCAAATTTTAGAAGTTGGCCACCGTCTGTCTCAACATTCATTCCGCTTATTTTGTTTAAGCCTACAAAAGGTTTGTCAACTGCAGTGTCGTCAATCCAGTAGTCCATTTGTGCAGGGGAGCCAATGTCAGCAACATTTCCTGCGACACTTTCAATTTTCAAATCCACTCTTTCAGGGCCTTCAAAAACAGAGTCACTATGAACAACCAAGTCAAATTCAATTCCAGGATCACCATTTGGCAGCTTACTTCCAGCAGGAATTGTAACTTTGCTCAAGGCAAGTGCGCCAGGGTCACTGTAACCAAGACGATAGTCATCTCCCCAGGTTGCTTGATTTTCAGCTCGTAGAGTCAGAACTTTTTTGATTCTAACGACAGTATCAACTGCAGAGTCTTTTGAAAGTCTCAAGTGAAGTTTAAAGGTTTGATCTGCAGTGATGTTTCCAAAGGGCTCTTGCATAGGAGCTGAATTTGGATATTGATCCACAAGGAAAACGCTCGGTTTGTCATCGGCATAATCTTTTATAGTAACGGAAATTCTTTCTTCTCCAGGAATTAAATTTGCTGCAATAGCATTGCTGAGCTCCCAATCATAGATCTCACTATTTTCAAAAACACCATCACCGCGTATTCCAACTGGGATAGGCATTTCAACTGGTGTGATTCCTGTTGCAGGATCTGGCGTGAAGGTCACAGTGAGTGGATTGGTTGGAAATTCATAATCCACGCCACGAGTCGCTGTGTCGTCATATGCCTGGACTTGAACAGAGACAGTTCTTCCACTTGGAGCAGAGAGCTGAATCATTCCAACCTCATTATTTAGAATGCCCGCTCCTGGTTCTGAAAACATGTAGCCCTTTTCAACCCAACTGAGGGTTGGTGTTGCATCGTTATCAACGATACTGATGATTTGCATGGCTGTTGCAATATTGATAGGTGTTCCACCTGAATCTTTCGCATTTGAGAGATGGATTGAAAACTGTTCGATGCCTTCATCATAGTTGTCGTCAACAACGGTGACGGCAAATGCTTTTTCAAGTGTATCTTTTGGAAGTGTTTCACTTGCAGAGAGCCCTCCATAATCTGGTCCAGCAAGTGCGCTGATATTTGCTGTTTGAATGTCAAAGGTGACATCTCGATCGATGATTTTATCTGAACGCACAACAAAATTTCTTTCCGTGTTGCTCTCAGGAGCATCGAGGTCTCCAGGCGTCACCACTATTTCGAGATTTGCAGTGTCGTCGTCTTCAATTGTGATATCTGAACTTGAAGGAGAGCCAAGGGTGGCTGTGGCGTCAACGGTTTCAAGGAAGACTCGGAACTGTTCATCAAGCTCATCAATTAAGTCGCCCTTGATATTACAGACAATCGTCTCTTCAGTTTTCAGTGAAGCATGCGTGAATGTGAGTAGAATAGAAACGCCTTCTGGGTGAGACATGTTTATTGTCGCACCTGGAGGAGGAAGACATTCATAGTCTGTTCCAAATTCAGCTCCGCCAAAGTTTGTAGCAACCACATTCACTCGTGCCACCTCTCCTTGTGGAGCGGGGTTGGAGAGTTTTACGAGCAGATTGATGGCTGTGTCTCCAGAGTCTCCTTCAACCTGACTGATGTTTGCAGGTTCAATTGTGACTTCTGGAATTGGAAAGTTTGTTGTTGTTGTCGTTGAAGATGTTGTTGTAACAGTTGTGGTGGTCGTAACTTGAGGGTCATTGTCCTTGATTTCAACCTCTATAATACGTGGAGATTCAATAGCAAGTCGACTGTCAGTTCCCGGATTAAAGAAAATTTTGTATCTTTCATGATTTTCATAAACTGTGTCAACTTTGGTTCTCAGTCCAATAACAAGTGCTGAGGACTCTCCTTGTAGGATTGTCACTTCAAAATTGTGTATTGGTGATGTCACTCCAAGTGCATTGAGTCCTTGTTGGAAAAGACTTGTGATATTTACTGTGGTTGTATCAATAGGGCTTTCAAAGAAGTCCGTGATACCATCTGCAGGATCAGCTTCTTCACCAAATCCGGCACGGAACTCTTCATCAATTCCATCGTAAAGTATGTCAAACTTAACAAGAAGGTCTTCTGGTGCAAGCACAAGATTACCAGCCTCATCAATAAGTTCGATTTCATACGGCCCCATAGGAGTGCCAACTTCCCCTCCATTTGTATTTTGACTTTCTTCAGGGTATTCAAGAAAGATTCGGGCTAAATTATTTGGATCCAGATCCTCATCGAGTTGTTTGAAACGAACCGCCAGTGAACTGATATCAATCAGAGTCGTGGTTGTGGTGCTTGTTGTATTGATCAGAGTCGTGGTTGTTGTACTCGTTGTATTGATAAGAGTTGTAGTGGTTGTGCTCGTTGTATTGATCAGAGTCGTGGTTGTGGTGCTCGTTGTATTGATAAGAGTTGTAGTTGTGCTTCCCCCGGTTTGACATTGGATATCTGAGCAATCGCATATGGTAAAATTGATTTCAACGATATCCGTATTCCAACCAGAACCATCGGAGTTTTTGGTAGCAAAAATTTGTATTGTGTAAGTTTCATCTACAAGGTTTTGTGAAAGTATATGTCCTGCTGTTAGGTTTGAAGTGTCAGGATAAACGTATTCAGAGGAATCTCCGCCACTGTGGAAAGGGACAAAATTTCCATCATTTGGATTTACGTTAAGTGTATTATCTGGGTGAAGTGGGTCAAAGTTTGCACAGTTTTGAAAATCAGGATCACCAAGTGGGGTGACGCGTTTGCAAAAGAATGCTCCAGGGGTATTGTCGCCAGGCCTTGTCACTTGCATATGGAAATCAATATTTCGTGCAGTTTGATCTGTGTTGTAGCATGTGTTTCCACCGTTAAAAACTCGATCACCAGGGTTTCCAAAAACATCTACAATCAGGCTTTGAGGGGGATTTCCTTGTGCTCCATTTCCTCCATCAGATTTTCCGTTTTTATTGCGTTTGAATTCAACTTGTCCACAGTTTTGGTAGCTAATAAGAGCAAAAGTACCGGTAATGAGAATAAGAAATGGAATTAGCTTTGTTCGAAATGACGATTTCACGTGCATACCCCTTTTTAGCTATCCCCTGATCGGGTTCTTCAAAAAGAACGTAAAGCCTTTGGGCTGTAAACACGGTGAAGGTCTGGGTGATGATGTTAATCCCAGATGGATATCTAAAGTAATACGTTCCTTTTTGTTACATGTTTCATATCGGTTGCCTTGTTTTGAAACATTAGCCCTTGGGCTAGTACCACAGGAGAATGTCTCTAAACGACTGAAATCACATATCAGGGTTAGATCTATGTGGCCTCAACTCGTCTGCGTTTGGTCTGACGGGGTGCCAGGCATATTTTGCAGATGCGGGGTGTTTGGTTTTGTTGAGAATTCCCAAACAGTTGTCACGTCATTTACAATGAAAGAGTGATTGAGTTCAAAGAGAAGAGTGTGTACGACTTGCGAGTTTTTCAACAATAACTTCGGCGACATTGATTCCGTCAACTGCAGCGCTTGTGATCCCCCCTGCGTATCCAGCTCCTTCACCTGCGGGGTAAAGACCTGGATGGCTTGTGGATTCTAAGGTTTCTTTAGATCTTGTTATACGTAGAGGACAAGATGTGCGAGATTCCACACCATGTAGTTGGGCATTGTTTCCAATAAATCCTGGCATTTTTCTTTCAAAATCCATAAGTCCTATTCTGAGTGCTCTTGAAATTTCTTGGGGTAAAACTTCATCAAGCCTTGCGGGAGTGACACCAGAAGGTGAGGAGCTCGGTAGACTCTTAGAGATTTCACCGTGGATAAATGCCTTTGCGCTCTGAACAGGAATTTCCTTTGTTCCTCCAGCCTGAACGACGGCTTTGTAAGCTTTTGTTTCAATTTGTTTTCGAAGCTTTATTCCACCAAACTTGTCATTTCCAAAAAAGGTTTCATGATCAATTGAAACAACAATACCTGAATTTGCAAACTTTGAATTTCGATGAAAATTGCTCATTCCGTTACATACAATGGAGTCAGGATCTGTACCACTACTTAAGACATAGCCTCCTGGACACATGCAAAAGCTGTAAACGCCAACACCACTTTCATGATCATGGCGAGTGAGCTTGTAGTTTGCCGCGCCTAGTTTTGGGTGATTTGCAGACTCTCTAAATTGAATTTTATTGATCATCTCTTGAGGGTGTTCGACTCTCAAGCCTACTGCAAATGATTTGCCTTCCATATCAACATCAATTTCTTTTAGGTGATCAAAGATATCTTGTGCTGAGTGTCCTGTTGCAAGAACAACAAAGTGACTTTTATAGGTGTTATTGTTTTGATCAGTAACTCCACAAACATTTCCATTTTCAATAATGAGGGAATCAACTCTTGTGTTGAAATGAAAAGTGCAACCTAGATCAAGGAGTCTCTGACGGATTTTAGGAATAAGTCTTCGGATTTTATCTGATCCAACATGTGGATTTGCTAAGTACTCAATTTCTTTTGGAGCTCCAAATTGAACAAGACGATTGAGAACATATTGAATATGTTCAGAACGGATGCGAGTGATAAGTTTTCCATCTGAATAAAGTCCAGCGCCTCCTTCTCCAAAACAAACATTGCTGTTGGAGTCCAGCTCGCCATATCTCCAGAAGCGATTGATTTTTAACACGCGTTCTTTGGCCTGATGGCCTCTTTCCAAAATAGTGGAGGGCACACCTCTTTCTGCGAGCCGAAGAGCTGCAAAGAGTCCACATGGTCCAGTTCCAACAATAATGGGACGCTCTTTTGTGGTGATTTTTTTGAGTTCAAACTCTTTATCAAGTGGTGTTTCTCCATTTTCATAAACCTCAACTGAATAGATTTCTGAAACGGATTTTCCTTTTCGTGCATCAATTGATTTCCGAGTGACTCGGTGATCCGAGTATTGAGGATAGAGATACTGAAGTTTTTCTTTCAGATCCTCATCAAGTTGAACTTGTAAGTTATTAACTTTCTTCATAAATCCCTGGGCCGGAACTATCAGCCAATAGAGAGTTTGTACCAGCTAATGACGCGTTGGACAACCTTTGGGTTGCAATAGTTTACAAACGAAAGGGAATCATCGATAAGCTTAATCCTATGTCTATGAAACAAAGTCTAACTGGTTGGATTCTCAAGGGGATTCCTAAAAAGGTCTTGAGCCATTATACAGGTGTCTTAGTTCATAAGCCTCTTCCTGCGCCAGTATCTAAAATGAGTGTGAAAGTCTTTGCAAGATACTACAATATTGATCTCAAAGAGGCAGAGCTCTCAATTGAAGAATACAAAAGTATCGGAGAGCTTTTTACAAGAAGACTCAAAGATGGGGTCCGACCAAAAGGAGAAGAACCTCTTCACCCGGCTGATGGAAGACTTAGTATGTATGGTGAACTGGATGGGCTTCGAGCCTTGCAGGCCAAAGGAAAAACTTATAGTTTGAATGAGTTTTTGGTTGAAGAGGCATACGCGAGCCAGTTTGAAGGGGGCTCTTTTTACACTTACTATCTCTGTCCAACAGATTACCACCGAGTGCATTCGCCTGTTTCAGGAAAAATATCTCGAGTTCGAGTTGTTCCGGGTAATCTGTGGCCAGTCAATGAATGGAGTGTTGAAAATGTCAGGGATCTTTTTGCTATCAATGAACGTATAATAGTTGAAGTGGATACGGCAAAAGGTCCTGTTGCGGTTGTGATGGTTGGGGCGACAAATGTTGGCCAAATGTCTCTCTCATTTGATCCATTTATCAAATCCAATGTTCCTGGGGGAAAAGATGTTGTTAAGAAGAATTATTCTCCTGCGGTTGAAATTCAGGCTGGAGATGAGCTTGGAACATTTCACATGGGTAGTACGGTTGTAGTGGTCTATTCCAAAGAATTTCAAGTCAACTGGGATAAAGAGTTTGGTGCGCCCGTTCGGGTCAATGCCTCTCTCTAAGATAGCACGGCTCTGGCGTTATTGTTTTACAATTCGGTAATGAACTTTCAGCTCAATTCCACTGTCGTCATATACAATATCACCTTCATCATCAAGGCCCATAACTGTGGTGATCCCAATTTTTACAGGCTCAGGAATTCCAGTTTTGTATATCAAAAGTTTCATTGCGTAATTGCTTACAAGGCTTCCATCTTCTTCAATGTGAAGCGTGGCGATGCCAAGAGAGAGGTCACTCACAAGTCTTTCAATCTCAAGAACTTGTGGAAATGGGTAGGCGTCTGGAAGACGAAGGGGTCTGTCGATAAATAGCGGAGTTCCACCATATGTGACATCAAGTTCAAGAAGCACGCCATTGGGTGAGGGGTGTCGTCCTGATTTTACTTCTGGGGTTTCAGACGTTTCAAGAATACAGATTTCACTTTCAGAAGTAAGAGTGAGTTGTATGTCATTTGTTTGCTCTACTGAGTAAGAGTTCACCAAATCACCACTTTCATTGTAAAGTTCAATTTGGCTTTTTTCATAGGTGTATGACCCAACTGCAACTTTTTCGGAATCTGTGCCATAGGAGTGATAAATGTCCAGTGATTGATCTTCTTTCAAGTCAATATGGTTGATGGAATACTCGGTCATAAGCTCTGTGGGCTCTGGGTCGTTTGAACATGAAATTTCCCAAGTGCCTTCAACAGAAGGTGGATCAATTGGCTCTTCACATTGTGAAACGCCGAGTGTGATAAAGGAACATAAGATAATCAGTGCTATTCTTAAATGACTCATATCATCAGTGTATTGGAATTTATTAGAGGGTGGCAGTCCTGATTTCTTGGCGATAGGTATTTTTAAATCTATACTGGATCTTGATATGGGCAAAATCCGCATTGCAGTTTTATTTGGTGGTAGATCAGCTGAACATGAAGTTTCTATTCAATCAGCTCAGAATGTTGTTGCAGCGCTAGATAAGTCAAAATTTGATGTGAGTCTCATTGGTATCGATAGAAATGGGACATGGTACTACAACTCGGAGTGTGAAAAGCTCCTAAATCTTCCAGCCTATAAAAAAACAGATTTGAGTCAAATTGGAGACTCGACGCTACTTATCCACAATAGTGGGAGGTCTTCCTTAGTGCGCACCGAGGACCTCTCTCCACTAGCAGATATAGACGTTGTATTTCCTGTACTCCATGGGCCGTTTGGTGAAGATGGTACGGTACAAGGTCTCTTGAAATTGGCAGGAGTTCCATTTGTGGGTTGTAGTGTTTTGGGCTCTGCTATTGGTATGGACAAAGATGTCATGAAAAGATTGTTGAGAGATGCAGGCATTTCCGTTGCAGATTTTACGACTTTGAGGTCTAGAAAGTATGATACAAAAGCAATCGTTTCAAAACTTGGATTTCCTGTATACGTCAAGCCTGCCAATATGGGGTCATCTGTAGGTGTGAGCCGGGCTAGTAATGAAAGTGAGTTAAAAGTCGCTATAGATGAGGCTTTCAACTATGATCGTAAAGTGATCATCGAAAAAGAAGTGAGGGGCCGAGAACTTGAAGTCTCTGTTTTAGGAAATCGAGATATTGAAGTCTCAAGAGTGGGTGAAATCAAACCCAAAAGCGGTTTTTACTCATATGAGTCCAAGTACCTGGAGTCAGAAAGTGCATCTCTTGAGATTCCTGCCAATTTGGACTCAGAAACAGAAACAAGAGTCCAAAGTATTGCCCAAGAGGCTTACAAAATTTTGGAGTGTGAGGGAATGGCTCGGGTGGATCTTTTTTTGCGTGAAGATGGCCGAGTGTGTGTCAATGAGATCAATACTATCCCTGGTTTTACCAAAATCAGCATGTATCCAAAACTTTGGGAGGTCACAGGTATTTCTTATTCTAATCTATTGGACAGACTCGTGTCGTTAGCACTTGAGCGACATGAAGAAGAGAAAGCTCTTAAGGTATCACGTTAAATGCGTGAACCATCGGTTATGATCACAGACTATATTTTGTCTTTACTCTCCCTATACTGGGGCATTCGTTTTTTTCGAAGAGGAAGAAACTATGGGCAGTATGAGGACTATCTTTGGGCCCTGATGTATCTTTCCGTTTCACTTGGAGCTGTTCTTGGTGGAACTCATCACGGCTTTATTGAAAAACTTCACCCTATTGTTTCGATCGTCTTTTGGAAATCCACATTGATTGCAATAGGCGTTGCTGGATTGGCTCTGATGTTGGTTTGGAATCTTAAGTTTTCAAGACTTATTGGCCGAGGTTTTTTAAACGCGATCTCTCTTGTTTATTTTTGCATCTACATTGGTCTTACACTCTTTAAAAATGAGTTCTATTTTGTTGTTGGGTATTACTTTCCTATAGTCATTGTTGTGATGGTTTCCTCTTTTGTTGAATACAAGAGAAATCGCGACAAACGCTACCTTGCAATCGGATGGGGTATGGCTCTTGCGCTTGGTGGGTCTATTTTTCAGGTTGCGGGGTTAGATATTCACAGATATTTCACTAAGAGTGATGTCTATCACGCTGTACAGATGGTAGGGCTTTACACTATCTACAGAGGTTACTTTTATTTGAAGAATTGAATCCACCCTTTAATAATAGGATGGATTCCCTCATCACAGCTTTTAGGGTGGTACTCATTTGCCCAGGCCGCTTCGAAAGAAAAGGCTTTCTCGCCGAGGCCCAGTCAAATGAGTGCGCGCTCTAGAAATTTCAATTTCTAGAGTTGTTTGACTCGTCCAAGGCCATCTACAAAAATTGGAACAGTCTTTTCTCCGTGTTTTACGATTGTATCAATGGTCCAAGTGATTTGCGCTTCCAATCCACCAATAGGATCTTCAACAGTCCCTAAATTCACAGGGTCTAAAATTTTCGCACTTGCATCCAGTGTGTATCCCCAAGCCACATCGACTTTTGTTGGCATCATCTGAACATGTGTTAGATAGTTTCCATATCCGTCAAGTTGCCCTCCGTATGTGAAAACCAATTTGAATTCAAAATCTACGACTGTTACGCCAAAACCATTCTTGTATGAGTAGCGATAGGTTCGTGACTCAGGAGCGCTCCAGCTTTCAAGTGTTTCCCAACATCTGATACCCTGAGGTGTCGCAGTCGAGTAAGCGGATTGAGTTGTTACAACGGGTTTGTTTTTTTCAATAAATTTATAGACCTTTACTCCAAGATTGATAATTTTATTTAGGCTGACTGTGTCAGTTAACATACTCATGGAAACAACTTCCTGGCATGGATTGAAATCTACTTCAGTGCTATATGTGGTAAATTCCTGAGATTTGACGATCTCTACTGAGTCTAAGTGGAAATCAAAATACGGATTGATCTCCTTTGCAAATGATTGTGTTCCAAACAGTGACACCGAAACGAGAACCAGTGCTAATGCTTTCATCTTCCCCTCCCCTTGGTTGTTGAGGAGGAGACTAGCGGGTTTAAGTGTTGGTAGCAATTACAGACCCTACTATGTAAATTTTTCTCAATATATGGGGTCTTTCCAATAGTCTGAAATTCTTAACTTTATTTGGCTTTCCTTTGACCTTTGTAGTAGGTAACCTTACTTGATGGTGAAATTACTCTATGGAGGAATGTTTTGGATAAACCCTGGTTTAAATCTTACCCAAAAGGTGTTCCGCATCAAATTGATGTGGAATTTGAATCTGCCAATGAAGTGTTTGAAAAAAGTTGCGAGAAATTTGCAGATCTTCCTGCGTTTTCAAATATGGGAGCAACCCTGACTTTTTCTGATTTAGATAAGTTGACCCATCAAATGGCATCCTACTTGAGAAATGTTACAGGTCTAAAAAAGGGAGATCGCATTGCGATTCAAATGCCAAACCTTTTGCAACTTCCAATTGCAGTGTTTGGAGCACTTCGTGCAGGACTAGTTGTTGTAAATACAAATCCTTTGTACACAGCTCGAGAAATGGAACATCAGTTTAAAGATTCAGGGGCAAAGGCCATTATAATTTTAGCTAACTTTGCTAGCCAACTTGAGAAAGTGATAGACAAAACAGAAATCGACACAGTTATCGTTACAGAAATTGGAGATTTGTTAGGGTTTCCAAAGCGCTACATAGTCAATGCTGCAGTTAAATACATTAAAAAAATGGTTCCAAGCTATACTTTGCCAAATGCAGTTTCTTATCAAGCAGCGCTGAGACTTGGAAAAACTAAGCCATTTCCAAAAGAAGAAGTGTCAGGGGATGACCTTGCTTTCCTTCAGTACACAGGCGGAACAACAGGTGTGTCTAAGGGCGCGATGCTTACGCATCGAAACATAGTCACCAATATGGAGCAAATTGCAGCATGGATGAGCCCAAAGCTTCGAGATGGAGAAGAAGTTGTTATAACAGCACTGCCGCTTTACCATATTTTTGCTTTGACGGTGAATTGCCTGTCATTTTTTAAAATTGGGGGATGCAATGTTTTGATTACAAATCCACGAGATATTCCGGCATTTATTAAAACTATGAAAGAAACAGATTTTACTGTCGTGACAGGTGTGAACACACTTTACAATGCATTGATGAATCATCCGAATTTTAGTCAAATTGATTTTTCAAAAAATAAAATTAGTGTGGGTGGTGGAATGGCTCTTCAAAAAGCTGTAACTGAGCGTTGGCTCAGTTTAACAAAAACACCTTTGATTGAAGGGTATGGTCTAACTGAAGCGTCGCCTGTTGTATGTTGTAACCCAATTGATGGAACGGATCAGGTGGGAACGATTGGACTCCCTGTTCCTTCAACAGATGTCAAAATCGTAGATGAGGACGGGAAAGAAGTGAAGAATGGCGAGAGTGGGGAGTTGATAGTAAAAGGCCCTCAAGTTATGAAGGGATATTGGAATAGGGAAGATGAGACCAACAAAGTTATCACAATGGATGGTTGGTTAAAAACAGGGGATGTTGCAATTCTTCAAGAGGATGGTTTTTTTAAAATCGTAGATCGAATGAAAGATATGATTTTGGTTTCAGGGTTCAATGTTTATCCAAATGAAATTGAAGATGTAGTGGCTCAACACCCAAGTGTTTTAGAGGTCGCGGCCATTGGTGTGCCAGATGATAAGTCGGGCGAGGTTGTGAAGATATTTGTTGTACCTAAAAATGGTGAAATCAAAAAAGATGAACTTCTTGCTCACTGCAAAGAACACTTGGTGGCTTACAAAGTACCAAAACAAGTGGAAGTGCGAGAAGAGCTGCCAAAAACCAACATAGGTAAGATTTTAAGACGAGCATTACGGTAAAGGTTAAGAACTGGCCCACCCCCGTGTTGCTTTACCCTTGGTCATATCTTTGCATCTCTTTTCTGCTATGAGAAGAAAGTGTCCGAAATGCAGCGCTCACCCC
>JAUICD010000059.1 GCA_030427965.1 Bdellovibrionia bacterium | reverse complement strand
AGATGAATATGACTTGAGGGCCCTATTCCAAAAAGCTCGAATCAGAACAAAGTAAACAAATGTCATAGCAAAAACACCTAAGACAGCCTCCCAACCAATGTCTTCAAATAGAAAACGAGCTGGAATGGAAGACATAAGGAAGTAAGGTAAGACAAAAGTAAAAAGTTTTCGAACAGGGCCAAAAAAAATTTTATCCGGATATTCGCTCAATTCGGTTCCTATATAGTGAAGACTTGTAAGGCCTCGTGAGTGAGTCCAAAAAACAGGTAGTACAAAAAGTAAAAAAATCAAGAGATTCAAAAACGTTCCATTCAATAAGAGCAAAACAAAAAACAGCACCCTCATCCCTTCAACTTCTCCTGGATACTTTGAAAATGCCCAAATCATAATTCCAACTGTCATCAGTAAATTGACAAAGGAATTTGCAGCAATTTCACGCGTTGTCAGAAAGAAAAGAGACGACACTGGGCGGGTCAAATAATAGTCCAAATCCCCACGGTTTACAAAAATCGGAAGCCACCACACATTATTGGCAAAAAAAGTCATGAAGAGCGCGTCTATCATAATAAAGCCACTCATAAAAATGATAGCTTGTTCAAATGTCCACCCTGCCAACAAATTGGTATTAAAAAAGAGCACTTTAAAAAAGAGAATGTGAACGATATAATAAACAGTATCCATTCCAATGCGAAAGAAAAAATCGACTCGAAACTCCATTGCTTTGCTCAAACTAAATCTCAAAAAATTCAAATAAAGCCGCAAATATCGCTTCATATTCCGACTCCAGAGTAAACTTTCAAACCACGTCTCCACACAATTTGAACAATCAGCATGACAATCAGTATCCACCCACTTGTTGTAAACAGAGCAATCAAACTCTGCTCAACTGTCATCTGTCCAAGTAAAGTGCGGATCGGAATCCAAATAATCCCTGAAAATGGAAGCCACTCCAAAATCTGAGCAACATTACCTGGAAAGATTGTCAGAGGAAGATAGGCTCCTCCTAAAAACCGAGCAATAAACCGCAGAGCAACGACAAGTGACCACGTGTTGTCCGCCCAAAAAGCTGTTAGTTGTACAAGAAAATTCATACTGTAAAACAAAGTCATTGCCAAAAATATATGAACAACACCCAAGGCAACGCTTGAAAAACTCAAACTCAACCCCGTTGGCTTTCCCAGCACCATCAAGAAAATTAGAACAGCTAAAATACCTTGCCCTCCTCTAAGTAGAGTTCGAGCAATTCGCGCAAAGTACATATAACTAAAAAAACCTAGAGGATAGATTAAAAAACGATTGAGCGTTCCCTCATAGATATGTGAGGAGATTTCGTGTTCATTAGATGTTGTTCCAACAGCCATGTCCATAAAACGAACCATGAGGTAGTAAAACACCATACCCATAAAGGTAAACCCACCGATTTCAGACTTCCCGGTGTGATCAAAGATTGAAAACCACAGAAAATAAGCCAACAAAACTTGAAAAAAAACAGAGACAACATAGTTGACCCAAAACTCCACGCGATAGGCTAAGACCTGCCTCATTTCAAGGAAAAGAACACTGCTATAAAGAGAGAAAAGTCTCAAAGGCGAACACCCTTTTCACGAAGAATAAAGGAAATGATGTCAGAAATCTCTTGTTCTTCAAGATTCACATCTGTTACGCGAAATTCTTTGAAAATCTCAGCAGCAATTGCCGAAGCTTCATTTCTTGGTACTTTGATCTTCCAACGACCGTCACAAAACTCAAACTCATATCCCTTTTGATGAAAAAGCTTTTCCTGCCTCTCTTTTGCGTCATCATCCTCGGGAGTGATTGTTAGAATTTTATAAGTGGCATACTTTTCAATAACGCTTGAAATTTCCCCGTCATAAATAATCTCACCATCACTTAAAATCACGATCCTCTTACAAAGTTGCTCTATGTCTTCCATGTAATGACTTGTCAAAATAATGGCGACTTCGTTCTCTCGAATGTAGTTCAGGAGAAATTTTCGAATCGCTTTCTGAGCATTCAAATCGAGTCCAATCGTGGGTTCATCCAAAAATAAAACTTTTGGGCTATGAAGTAGAGCTGCCATCAGTTCCATTTTCATTCTCTCACCCAGGCTCAAACGACGAATTTGAGTCGTCAAAAGATCTGTCACACCCAATCCTTCAGATAATTTTTGAATGTTCTGATGATAGAGGTCATCTGGGATTTCATAGATCTCTTTTAAAAGTAGAAAACAATCTGCGGCCGGAAGATCCCACCAAAGCTGTGCTTTTTGGCCCATCACAAGCGCAATTTGTCTCCTCATTTCATCTTTGCGCTTCCATGGTACATGCCCAAGGACAGAGGCCTCTCCAGAAGTTGGCGATATAATCCCCGAAAGCATTTTGACCAGAGTTGTTTTACCAGCCCCGTTGGCTCCAATCAGGCCTAGAATTTCACCACTTGATACATTGAGTGAAACGCCTTTGACCGCCTTTTTTTCAATCCACTTGCGAGAGAACAGAGACTTGATACTTCCCTTTAATCCAGGCTCTTTCTTATGAACACGAAAAGTCTTCTTTAAATTTTCAACTTGTATCATGTCGTAACCAACTGTCTTTTTTGCTTGATCCACTGACCAGAGTAAAGAAGAGCAAAGATTCCCA
Organism: Bdellovibrionia bacterium; assembly: GCA_030427965.1. Lineage (GTDB taxonomy): Bacteria > Bdellovibrionota > Bdellovibrionia > Bdellovibrionales > JAUICD01 > JAUICD01. Next base: position 13,209 of record JAUICD010000059.1, on the reverse strand, counting down.
GACCTATAAAACGCCAAGCTTCTTTGTTCAAACCATACCACTCAGAAAACAAGGCAGGTCGAAATAGAATAAAGGTACAAAGTAGAAGCAAAAGCACTTCATACCAGCTGCATTTGACTTTAAGCCATCTTTGAGTGAACGAAGAAAATGCAAACATCCCAACAAGCGAGGTTAGAAAAATCCAAAGCGTCTCAGGAATCGTCTTCACTCCTATCAACAAAAGATCTGTGTTAAATATGAACATAAAAGGAAGAATTGCAGTTCGCATGTCATACTTAAAGCCTTGAATTCCAATTTTTATAGGGTCTTCTTTGGCAATAGCCGCAGCTGCATAGGCTGCAAGCCCTACAGGAGGGGTGTCATCTGCCAATATCCCAAAATAAAAACAAAAAAGGTGGGCGGCAATAAGCGGAACTTCAAGTCCCAAGTTTCCAGAAAGAGCTACAATTGCAGGGGCTGTCAAAGAAGCCATCACTATATAGTTTGCAGTGGTTGGCAGCCCCATTCCAAGCAAAAGACTTACAACAGCGGTAATCAGAAGCATGAGAATTAAATTTCCGGCAGAAATAATATCAATCAAATCTGTAACAACCCCACCAAGCCCCAACGTGACAATACCCACAATGATTCCAGCAGCTGCAACAGCAACCCCAATGGTCATCATGTTTCTCCCACCCGCAACAAGAGATTCCCAAATGACCTGAACTGTTCCTTTGACCACAGCTACAACAGACTCATTTGCTTTAAAGCCTTGGTAACAACGATGTAAAATCATCAATACAAAAAGAGAGGCAATCGCATAAAAAGCAGAAAGAGAGGCGGATCTCCTCAGAATGATAAGTTGATACAAAAGAAAGCCAAGAGGGATTAAAAAATGAATCCCCTGAAAAAAAGTCTTCCAAAAACGAGGGAGATTTTCCTTCAAAATCCCCTTCATATTTAATTTCGATGCTTCAAGATGGGTGATATAAATAAGAGCTAAGTAAGAAATAATAGCTGGTATTGCCGCGGCCTTGATCACTTCAAAATATGTTAAATTGCAATACTCTGCAATTATAAATGCCGCGGCTCCCATAATTGGCGGCATAAGTTGACCGTTTGTACTCGCAGCCACCTCAATTGCTCCAGCCTTCCACCCCGGTAAGCCCGACTTCTTCATCAATGGAATTGTAAACGTTCCCGTTGTGACTGTGTTGGCAATACTTGACCCCGATACCATACCTGTCAATCCACTTGCAAGAACAGCAGCTTTTGCTGGTCCACCCTTGTAACGACCAAGTAAACTGAAAGCGAGATCTATAAAATATTTCCCTCCACCAGCTTTGTCCAACATAGCTCCAAACAAAACAAAGAGAAAGACTGTGGAAGCTGACACATCAAGAGGCACTCCATAAATTCCCTCACCTCCCATGACCAACTTACTAATGACTTTATCTAGAGTTGCATTTCGAAAGGCGATAATCCCAGGCATGCTTTCACTAAAAAAACTATAGGCGATAAAAATTGAAGCAATAACTGGAAGGGCAAGTCCAAGGGCCCTTCTTGCAGCATCAATCAAAAGAACAATCAAAATACTTCCAACAATCAAATCTCGATTGGATGGCATTCCTGTGCGAGCACCTATTCCTGAGTAGTCGATAGCTAAATATAAAGCAGCTCCCGTTGCTAGAACTGCAGTTAGAAGATCTACAATATTCAGACTGCGTCCATAGGCAAACTCAAAACACTTCGGCATTTTTTCTTTAAAGAAACGAATGAGTTTTTTGTTTTTTAAAGCAGGAAAACTTAGATAAACAAGACATATCGCAAATCCCAAGTGAATGGAGCGCACCACTTCTGAGTTTAGCAGCAGAAACTTTGGTAGTAATAGCTGAAATATAGACCATGACCCCGCTACAAACGGGATCAAAAACTTTGCAAGTCCATCAAGTCTTCGAGCCCCAAACTCAGAAGACTCGACCAACTCCTTTACGCTTTCATCCATGTTGCTCAAACTGCGTTATTCCCTAATTCATTAGTTTGGGATCAATATTCTTTGTCAATCCAACCTCTCGGTAATACTTCAATGCTCCAGGATGTAAGGGCGCAGACAGCGCTTCCAACATATTCTCCTTTGTCAGCCTCGAAAAAGCGGGATGGAGTTTTTTAAATTCATTCAAGTTTTGAAAAATCTCTTTTGTAATATTGTAAACCACATCTTCTGAAACATCTGATGAACTCACAAATGTCGCTTTGACTCCAATAGAAGGTGTGTCGGTTTTGTTTGCTGCATTCTGATAAAGTCCTTTTGGAATTACAGATTTTGCATAGAACGGAGATTTTTTGATTAACTTATCAAGACCTGTGATTGGTATAAATCTCACTTTTCTCTTACCGTTTGTTGCTTCACGGATAGCACCACTTGGATGTCCAACTGTATAAAAGAACGCATCAATCCGACTGTCTTGAACCATTCTCGGAGCTTCTGATGCCTTGAGTGATTCAGCAACAAAGTCTTTCTCCCAGTTGATTCCTGCAGCTGTTAATATATCGATGGCATTTCCTCTCTGCCCGCTACCGTGATTTCCAATGTTGACCCTCTTACCCTTTAGAGATTTCAATGAAGTGATCTTAGAATCAACCGCTGCCACAAGAGTGATTACCTCTGGGTGTATACTAAAAACAGAGCGTAATTTTTTTTGCGGTCCAGACTCTTTCCATTCGGCAATTCCATTATAAGCTTGATACTGACGATCTGATTGCACAATCCCGAATTGCAAGTCCCCTTTTAACACGGCATTCACATTGAAAACTGAACCAGCCGTAGACTCTGCATTGGCTTTAATGCCGTAAGATTTTTGCTTTTTATTGACCATTTTTGCAATTGCACCACCCGTTGGGTAGTAAACGCCAGTCGTTGAACCCGTTCCAATTGCAACATATGAGGTCTTTGCAAAAAGCGGCATTGAAAAAATAAAGATAAGTGAGAATACGATTCGAATCACGTTGAGCCCTTTCAATTGAATTTGTAAAAAGAACCTAAACATTAAACGCAATACTCTCTCTAGAAAAGTTATTCCTCTAAGAACCACGCCTGCTGGGCCGCGTCAGCAGAGCCTTTTGTTCTTATACGTTTGTACTTTTTAAATTTTAACGACAAGGCCCTATATTCATTTCACATGGACAGTAATTGTTTCACTCCACTTTGGACCATAAGATCGGTGCAATCCATCAGCAAACTGCAATGTCAATGTATGAGAACCTCGAGGCAATTTCAATTTCATCTCTGTTTGACCACCGCCGTAATGAATATGTCTTTCATCCTTTGGCACAAGAAGACCACTTTTAATAGGTTTTCCATTCACGATGATATGGTGATGCCCCGTCTTCTCATTCATTTTTCCTGCAGGAAGAACTCTCATCCCCTTTGTATCAATTTTCACAACAACTGGAGAGGTAACAGTCTCACCATCTTCTGGGCTTAAGAATCGAACTCCTTCTTCAAATTTTTTGCATGTCGTACAACCCGCCAGAGAAAGACCAACCAATGTCGTTATCAGAAAACTTTTCATTTTTACTCCAATGAAAGATTGCAAGTCTTTGTCTGCAACCTGTTTATTTTGAGCGTCACTTAATTAAAAGGATGAACCTTTTTTCTTCAAAAATTCAATTTCCTCACTTGTAGACTCTCTTCCAATCCATGAATTTCTGTGAGGATATCGCCCAAACTTATCAACAATCTCTTTATGTCTCACTGCATATTCATAGACAGATTCAAACATTTTCTTTTGGGAATTCGTACTTGATGCAACCAAACTTTCAAAAAGTTTCAGACTTTCTTTTTGAACCTCACGATCTTCTGAATGCATAAATGGCATGTACAAAAAATACCTTTCATAAATGGACAACTCTTGATCATACCCTTTTTGAATCGATTGAACTGAAACCTCTAGAGCTAGCGGGTCTGATTCAAATGCTTTCGCGCTTTCTCGATATAAATTTCGCTTAAATTGATCCAGCAAAACAACAAGTGCCGCACTTGATCTTGACTCTTCTTGCCACTCTCTCAATTGATTTTGCGAAGCTCTATCAACAAGGGGCTCAAATTTTTGCTTTATCTCTTGGTCAAAATCTGGATTTTTCTGAAACCATCGAGAACGTGCGTCATCGTTCACATTTCCATCACTATCTAACTCACCAATCCAAAAACTCAGGACTTTTTGTGCTTCTTCTATCATCCATCTGCTCACTTTTAAAGCAGAGCCTACGACATACAAATGAATATGCCTAGGTTTGATCTCTTCTGACCTATAGCTCCATATCATTTTGAAGTCTTCTAAGGCGGTTACTGCTATACTCCGCAGAATGTTTGACCATCTGTTGATGCAAAAAGCAATTCTACTTGTCGTGCTTGGTATAGGTGCACAGTGGGTCGCGTGGCGACTCAAAATGCCAGCAATTGTCCTACTTTCCCTTGCCGGAATCGTGGCGGGCCCAATATTTGGATGGCTTGACCCTGCTGAAGACCTTGGCTCATTTGCCAACGTATTGATCAAACTTGCTGTTGCCGTCATTCTTTTTGAGGGTGGACTCAACTTACGAATCTCTGAGCTCAAACAAGCTGGAACCGGGGTCAGACGCCTTGTTTTGATTGGCCTCCCTCTCTCCTGGATCTTAGGAACCGCAGCAAGCTACTATATCGTAGGACTCTCCTTTCCGGTTTCAAGCATCTTAGGAGCTATTTTAGTTGTAACTGGGCCGACCGTAATTATGCCACTCATCAGACAAACCAAACTCGCTCCTCGAGTTTCTTCTCTCATGAAATGGGAAGGCATCCTCAACGATCCGTTTGGAGCACTTCTAGCAGTAGTTGTATTTGAGTACTTTATCGCCTCAGGTAGTTGGTCACCTTCTGTGGAAGTTGCTGTCAGCATAGCAGGCGCCCTCTTAGTTGCTACGGCTCTAGGTGCTGGCGGAGGATTTCTTTTAAAATACGCATTTCAAAACAATCACGTCCCTGAATTCTTAAAAGTCCCTCTCATACTTTGTATGATTATTTTGATCTATGGTGCTGCAAACCAAGTTCAAGAAGAAGCAGGACTACTTGCCGTTACAATTTTTGGGTTCCTTGTTGGTAATATCGGCCTTGGAATTATTCATGAGCTTAGGCGGTTCAAAGAATACATCACCATCTTTCTCGTATCGACCGTTTTTATAATACTCACTTCGAGCTTAAAACCAGGACACTTAGCTGGACTGGATTGGAGAAGCTTTGCCTTTCTTTCAGCCGTATTGTTTGTGGTGCGCCCACTCTCTGTATGGCTTGCCACAATTGGCGGAAACTTAGAGTGGAAGGAACGACTTCTTCTGGGATGGATTGCACCACGAGGAGTCGTCGCAGCTTCGGTTGCAGGGTTATTTGCGCCAAAACTTATTGAAGGCGGATTTCCTGATGCATCCTATCTCGTCCCTCTTGTTTTTTCTGTGATTTTTGTAACAGTCGTCTTGCATGGACTCTCACTCAATATCGTAGCAAAATGGCTGGGCCTCGCCGCGAAAACACAAGAAGGGTTCGTTATTGTAGGTGCCTCTCCATGGACCACCGAGTTTGCAGACATGTTAAAAAACAACAATATCCCCGTCGTGCTAGTAGACAACTCTTGGCATAGATTGAGAGAGGCAAGGCTACGTAACATTCCGACCTTTGACGGAGAAATACTCTCTGAAGCAAGCGAAGAGTCTCTTGACTTAACCGAGATGGGTTACCTTTTTGCGGCAACAGACAACGATGCCTACAACGCCCTGGTTTGCAATTCCTATGGCAGTGATGAATTCGGGCGAGAAAACGTCTTCCAGCTTTCTATGCATATTCGTGGAAGAGAAAATTCAGACTCAGTTAAGAGTGCAAATCGAGGCCGAATCGCCTTTGCTGAAGGTCTAAGATATGAACACCTCTTAGAACGATATTTCCAAGGCTGGCGATTTTATGAAATGACAATTGAGGATGATTTTGATTTAGAAACTTTTATGAATGAGTATGAAGGAAATGTTGAACCCCTGTTTTTAATTACCAAAGGTAAAAAAGTGATTGTAGATCGCGCCAGTAAGCCCGTTAAGCCTGAGACAGGAGATCAATTGTTTTCCTTTGTCTCTTCAGACTTTTCAATTAAAAAATCCATTCAAGAAGAAGCAAAGGAGCCTTCATGAAGACAATAAAATTTGTAGGACTTTCCCTACTTGGAACAGTCGGTTTGATTCTCGTTATTGGCATCTTCCTACCTGATTCATATGTTTTTGAAAGATCTATTGAAATTAAAAGCTCTCCAGAAGCTGTATACTCTCATATTGCAGACTATAGAAAATGGAAAAGCTGGAGCCCTTGGGCCAAAGTTGATCCAAACGCCACATACACAATTGAAGGGACCCCTGGAACCCCGGGTATGAAAATGTCTTGGGTTGGAAATAAAGATCTCGGAAAAGGCTCCCTCACTTTAACTGATGCCACTCCCCCACTTGAACTCATTGCACAACTTCAGTTTTTTGAACCCATGAAGAGCCAATCCACAGATCGATGGTACCTAGAGCCCAATTCAAGCGGAACACTTGTCAGGTGGCAAAACGTAGGAAAACTGGATTACCCAATGGGACGAATCATGGGGCTTTTTATGGACAAATTTCTTGCAAAGGATTTTGAAAAAGGTCTTGCAAGTCTAAAAGAAACCGTCGAATCAACATCACAGACACAGTAAAAAAACAATAAGAGAGAGGCTATGGGACTGATACTCAAACAAATCTTTGGTTTTTTAAAACTACTCAATTCAGATACTGGCACCAATCAAATCGCCGCCGGGATTGCAGCAGGGTTTATTCTAGGGATGACTCCCTCACTCTCTTTACAAACACTGCTTGTTTTTTGCTGCATATTCTTATTTCGCGTACAAGCAGGCGCCGCTTTTACTTCAGCTTTCTTTTTCAAATTTGTCGCATTTTTATTGGATCCAGTCTTCCACACTGTTGGGTTTCAGGTTTTACAGATCGAATCACTTCAAGGCATCTATACAATGCTTTACAACATGCCTATTGTTCCCTTCACAAGATTCAACAATACCATCGTGATGGGATCCGCTGTCATTTCAATTGCTCTCACACCAGTGATTTTCGTTTTATCAAAAATACTAGTCAGTAAATACCGAGTAGTCGTTGTTGAGCGATTCAAACAAACCAAGTTTTGGAAAGCCATAAAAGCAACCGCACTTTACAAATGGTATTTCAAATATGATGAGCTGTACGGAGCATAGTAAATGAGCAAAAAGAAGAAAAACAAAGGCCCAATACGATTTGAAGCAATTCTACCAACTTTCATCATTCTCTTACTCATTTGGGGATATTTTTTCCTATTTTTTGATTCTCATCTACGAATGGGACTTGAATATGCCGGGACACAAATTCATGGGGCAGAAGTCAACCTGGACTCTGTTGACACCAACTTTTTAGAACCCTCTATTGAGCTCCGTAGACTTCAAATTACGGATAAAAACAAACCACATAGAAACATTATCCAAATTGGAAGAATCAAATTTCAACTTCTTTGGGATGCACTTTTAAGAGCGAAACTTGTAGTAGATGATGCCACTGTTGAAAACATCCAGGCCTTGGTTCCAAGAGAAAAACCTGGAAAGATTGTTCCCAAAGACTCTTCAAACTCAGGAGCACTTGCAAATGCAGAAAAAAATGTTCTTGAACAAAGTAAAGAACAGTTTAATGAAAATGTTCTAGGAGATGTCGCAAATGTTCTAGACGGAACCGATCCGAGTGAGCAGGTTAAAAAAATTCAAGCCGACCTAAAAACGGATGCTCGAATCAAGGAACTTGAAAAACTTCTTTCTGAGAAAGAAAAGGAATGGAAAAAAAGACTCGAAGAACTCCCTGAGGCTAAGGAGTTTGAAGAACTTGCAAATCGCGCAAAAAAAGTCAAAATTGATACAAAAAATATTGTCGAAGCAGCAAAAGGGCTTCGAGAGCTTGAAAAAATCGCACGAGAGGCCGACAAAAAATATAAGAAATTTGAAAAAGCGAGTAAAAATCTCAACAGTGATGTTTCCAAGTTTAACAAAAGCATGAAAGATCTTGAGAAGTTTGCAAAGGACGATTTAAGAGACCTTCAGAAACGTCTTAAAATTCCAAATGTGGATTACAAAGAATTTTCCATGGGTTTATTTGGCAAAATGTTTCAAGAAAATCTAGTAAGCATCAAGAAGTACGCAGCAACAGGACGCAAGTATATGCCCAACAAAAAGGCCACCAAGAAACCTGAACTGGCTCCAAGAGAGCGAAGTAAAGGTAAAGACCTGCAGTTTCCTATCACAACAGGTTATCCCTTGTTTTGGCTCAAACGTGCCGCTCTCTCTTCAAAAAGCAATGAGGGGGATTACAATGGAGATCTTTCCGGCGAAGCTATGAATTTTACATCCGACCCTAAGTATCTCAAAAAACCCGCCACCTTAAACATAAAGGGAGATTTTCCAAAACAAAACATCTACGGCGTTGATATAAATATTAAAATCGACCATACAACAGATGATCACGTTGAAAGTATCCGAGGTATTGTTGCAAAGTACCCTATCAGTGACAAAAAACTCTCAGACACCAAAGATGTGCGATTTATTATGGAGGACTCAGTTGGCCAAGCTCGATTTTCTGGAGCACTGAAGAATGAAAGTTTCACTTTTAAGATGCTAAATGAATTTCGAGAAACCAAGTATGATATTGATGCCAAATCCAGTCTTTTAAAAGATGTCTTAAGAGGAGTTGCCAATGACCTCCCTGTTCTTAATGTGGAATCCACAGCCAAAGGAACATGGAAGGATTTTTCTTTAGATATTCGCTCCAATTTAGGCAAAGAGTTAGAGCGAGGGTTTAAAAAACAATTGGACGCAAAAATTGCCGAAGCAAAAAAACAACTTCAAAAATTTATCGACGACAAGATCAGTACTCAGAAAAAAAAGCTGAATTCACAGTTTGATCGAGTTAAAGGTGGGGTTAATAAACAAATGTCAGAACAAAAATCCAAAATCAATGATGCTAAAAAATCAGCTGAAAAAGATCTTAAGAAGAGAGAGAAAAAGGGCAAAAAAGATGGGAATAAAGACCTCAATAATTTGCTAAAAGGAATAAAACTTTAGTACCATTGATCCATGGCAATGCCCTTTCTTTTTAAACACGTCTTTATCTACCCGCTTTGGTTTTGGGCAACACATCCATCGATCATCACAGATGCTCATATTGTGACTCTCAATAAACTAAAAAATTACAATGTGAATGCACTCATAGTTCTAGGGTGTCCAACCTCCAATAATGGAACACCAAGTATCGCTCAACTGGTAAGAGTTCGTCGTGCTGAGTGGCTTCATAAGTTGAAAGTCGCCAAACACCTTATTACGACTGGAGGAGCTGTAAAAAACAAATACATCGAAGCTGAAACATTGCGTACTGCACTCGTAGAAAGTGGAGTTGAAAAAGAAAATATTCGAATTGAACCCAACGCCCGAGACACACGGGAAAACTTAACCTATAGTTTTGAAATTGCAAGAAAAGAACAATGGAAAAAACTCCTCATAATCACTGACAACTTTCATGGACTCCATACCCTTGGACTACTCAAACGCTATTTTCCAAACGTTGTATCACAAACTCTCATTCTACCAGGACTTGGGATACTGACTTACGCACAACTCTAAATAAATTCGTTGAATCAAAAAAACACACGAAATCCCTTTGTTTTTATATTTATTAATGTGGTAGATAAAAATAAAAGAACCTGGTTAAGTGCAATTTTATACCAGCACTGCCTGTAGGTCATTGAAAACAAAAGGGGCTTCGCGTTTTTTTGAACCTTTTCTGATTAACAAGTCTCTTTTTAAGCTATTTTTATTTCTCGTATTTTAAACCTATAATAAGTCGATTTTCCTGAGCCCATTCGTTCAATTATCCCCACTCCAATCCCATACTTTAAGACAGTTCGACAGGCGCCTTCTGACAAACCAAGGACATGTTTCGCATCAGAGGCTTGAAAAGGTCCCTCTACAAATGCCGCCTCCAACTCTCTTAACCTCAGGCTCTCTCGACTGCGACGTTCTTTGAGAATTTTCTTCCTTACTCCAAGTCCAAAACCTAAATCCAACTTATATCTTCCCTCTTCTTCAAGAATATCAATAGGAAGATTCAGCTTTTTAATCTCACCTCTTAGTTTCGATAAGACTTGATGAGTCTTTTTTACAGAATAAATAGGATCAAAACACTCTTCAGGAAAAAGTGAAATTGAAATCTCACCGATTGTAAGAGAGCGATAGAAATCATCAAAAAGCTTACAAAGTAAATTGTACTGCAAAAACCCTTTTCGAAAAGACTTCCCATTGCTGAGTTTTCCAGTTGTAAGGTCAAGTGTAATATGAGGAACAGAGCCCGACCTTGAAAATATATATTCTTCTGGTAAATCTTGTTTGGATTCAATTTTATGAAGAATACGCTCTCTATAAATTACAGAAGACGTACCGTAGTAAAGTTTGTCACGAAGTTCGGTGTTGGAACGAAATCTTGCCAAGTGAAAATCAATATCACGAGCTGTTTCCCAATCATGGCTCTCTTGAGCCTCTTTCTTTAACTCAACAAGTTTAAACTCTGCCATTTCTGGAAGACTATTCCCAGAGTAAAGATCTACAAGTAGTTTCCATTTTTTTACGTACAACGACTCTCGATACTCATTTGAATTCAAACTCAACGTCGCCTTCTCAATGGCCTCTCCAGCCTTAGCATACTCACGGTTACCAAAGTGAGCTTGCGCTTCAATTTCATAGGAGTTTGCAAGTAACAGTTGCCAATCATTGTCTCTCAATAACTTTCTATTTTCATGAAGTGTACTCAAAACCCCACGCCAATCTCCAGTTGCACAAAGTGCCGCGCAGAGGTTGATGGCTCCCACTTGATACTCATAACTCGCAGGCTCAAGGAATGAGAGATATTTTCTAATGTAAGAAATTGCAGACTTATAATCCCAATCAGCAAAGTGAGAAACACCATAAACATATCCAGCTACAACATATTTCGAATCATCAAGATAGGGTTTAAGAAGCTCTCTTGCTTCAAGAAGTGCACCCACACGAATCAGAAGTTGAGAATAAACAATGATTTCCTCTGAATGTGCTTCCTGAGTACCTGCTTTTCCACGAACAATTGGGTGAAGAGCCTTAAGCCCCTTCAGTGGTTGCCCGAGTCGAAAACAGAGATGAGAATATCGGCATATCTCTTTACGACTAAGACATTCAACTGGAACACTCTCAAGTGCTATCGAGGCCTCAGACACCTCTCCCTTTCGAATGAGTTGATCAATTTTTAGAAATGTCTCCCCATAGCTCACCCTCTCTTTATCGGACAAAGGTCTATCAAACCTTAAACGAAGAAAGGGCCGAGAATCCTTGCTCCCGGCCCTTTCCATAAACCTTGTAACTATCTAGAATAACTTAGTATATGATCTGAGAAAGTGGCATCGCTGTCATAATTGAGCGATTTTCCCCGAAATTTCCGCTCACCTGATCTCGCATCTCAACTGAATATGTGATCACAGTCTCAAGTCTCTTAGTCATACACATTATGCAATCTACATAGCGATAGCTCTCAACCACAATTCGTGTACGAATCCCATCAACTGGCATTTCATCAACTTCAGCAATATACACCACTGCGCCATCAGATCTTTCAATGACGTTTACAAGAGGAAGTGTTTCGTTTAACACAAGTCTGTAATCCAAAGGACAGATAGGAAAATCGCTACACTGAGTTCCCCCTGATACAAAAAGGCTTATCGTTTTATCTTCCATATTGATCATTAGATTTCCTGAAAGATTCAGGTTGTTTGCATTTAAATCCTCAGCCATATCAAATGTGTTCAGTGTTGCTGACAACATATCTGGCCCTGGCAGTATTCCGTGATGTTCAGCATTGGCCTGAGATTGTCCAAGTAGTGTGATTGTGAGTATAAGAATTAGGTTTTTCATTTTCTCCCCCTTAAGGTTTGGTTCGAAAAGGAAACTAGCTGAAACTTGCTTCAAAGCAAAATTACTTGGAGTGGAGACTCCACATCAGTGCAACTTATGTGAGCTCTCTTTCAACCACACCCACATCCACATATAGAAGAGATTATTCAGTTTTGACGACAATAAAAAGGACGCCCCTTCATCCTGATGCCTTTGTACTCAAAATCCAGTATTCCGCGTCCATTTCGAGTGGAAGCTCGAATGGCCAGTGTGTCTTTGTCTTCAGTTAAAGCCGAAAAATCGAGTCTCCAAACCCCGTCTCGGGTTTCATTCCAGTATCCCAGAATCTGTGTCGACTCTAAAAAAAATGCAGTTCCTTCAATAAGAATCATAGGAGATCCTTTGATCTCTCCCCACTCCCCATCAGCCAAAGGTAAGATAAGTTCAACTTTCACTATTTCATTTGCTTCACAATGAACTGTTCTAGCCTCAGAAACTATTGCCCCAAAAAGAATAAAAATCATAAATAGAAATCTCATACGTCCCCCAAAAACCTCTTATATACGACGACCTGAACAGACCACAGTAGATTCGAAGAAAGCCACGCCGCACAAAGGCCTTAACGGCGCCAGCCCACTTCTAGAACTCGGTGAGTCCAAACAGGTGCCAACACTTTTAGACTCACCGAGTCCCAGAAGCAGATTGGCACCTCCATAATCGGCTCTTCCTTTGACCTTATCTCAGGTGGTGTAATACATTTCGATCTCTCAACTCATAAGATTGCGCGGCCTTAGCTCAACTGGATAGAGTATCAGGCTTCGAACCTGAGGGTTGGAGGTTCGAGTCCTCCAGGCCGCGCCAACTATCACTCCGTATAAACCTTCAAACTGGCACTTCGAATTCCATAATCTCGGAAACAGCTTTTTAAAATCAGATTCTCATCAGAATTTAGTTGGTTCAAAAGTCAGCCATCATATTCATGCAAACTCTTTGACTGGACACGTGACCCGTTCCTATCAAAAGAATAAACGTTTTGATTGAATAAAAAAATCTTAAAATTCACCTTGAGTTTTAAGACCAACCAACCAACCAACCAACCAACCAATCAATCAATCAATCAATCAATCAATCAATCAATCAATCAATCAATCAATCAATCAATCAATCAATCAATCAATCAATCAATCAATCAATCAATCAA
>JAUICD010000088.1 GCA_030427965.1 Bdellovibrionia bacterium | reverse complement strand
TTTTCCATTAATCCAGATGGTAGCTTTTCTGCGCCTCTTCCTTACAGGATTGATAATGGCAACCCAAACCCTACTGATGTTGAAGTACCATTGCTAACTTCAGGGGATACTAAGTCAAAACTAGATCTGAGTTTAAGTTTGCTAGAGCCCAACCATGGAAATATTATTCTGTACCCTGGGTGTAAAAGTAAAAATTCTGACTACTACGCCTGTAGCGCATCAGCCTACAGATCTTCGCATGACAGAAAAACGGGAAAATTCATTGGATGTCCTGAACTGCCGGATTCATGTGCCAAAGGGAAAAATGGAAAATTCAATACCGACTGGTTAAGGAAACGAGTATCAACGAATTGAGGATGATGAATAAACCGTTAAGTACTTATTTTTTTCTAGTTTTACCATTGTCACTTTCAGTAAATGTTTGGGGTACGCAGTACACTCTCGAGAAAGACAGTCTCAACGGGGTGCATCGACTGAGTTTGCAGGCGAAAGACAACACTTTAGAGTTGTCCTTGAATTCAAATGAGTTTGTTCGAGGTGCACCTTACAAGGTCGGAAGTTTCAGAAGATCGATAGATTCTCAGCTGAGAATCAGCTTTGACCTTCTTCAACAAGTAACACAGCGTGAACTCTCCAAGCTTCGATATAAAGGTGCAAATGAGCACCCTCACCTCTTTGTGGGTCCTCGGGACTCTCAATTTTCAAAAACCGATCCACACCGGACTAAACTTTACATAAATCAGCAGGAGGTCTCGCCTCGAAGCAATAACTATGGCCGGGTCATAGAGATGGTGCTAGATATTGCTTCGGAAAGTACATGGGAATGCTTGGATTGTGTTCGAATCAAAAAGACAAAGGGGGCTAAATGGACTTTTAAGAAGGGGGCAAACCCCTGGAGGAATCTATCTCCCTCTATTTGTAGAGAGTATGGCGAGTTCTCCCAACTGTGTTCTTTTGGCCAACTAGGTTCGATAATCATAACAAAGGACATTTAGCTGGTGGTATTCTTTGGTTGAAAGCCCTCGTATCTTGTGCTGAAAACTTCATGAAGCCAGAGCAATATTGTGCAGTCACTTTTGCTCTGGCGACCCGATCAAATTTATATCGAAACCAAGTGTTTTTAAGGAATTTTTATATTCGAGACAATTTTACTTCTGTCTATACCAGGTGGGATTATTAAGCCCTCTGCTGATGTGAGGGAGCCAAGATGAAGAGATCCTCCAATGCTTTCTGGTAATTTCAACCCATCCGCTGATGTGAGCCGCTCAAGATAAAGACCTTGGCAAACACAAAGTCTATGACATTGCCCTTGGTCGCTCAGAAAAGGCTCTAGAGAGTTATTTAAAGCGTTCTCCTGATCGCGGCAGAGTCCAGGTTGTGTTGATGCCTAGATCCGCGGATTCAACGCATCGCCAAAACTAGGTAGTTGCTTCCAGTAGGGGCTTTTGCAGTTTTTTGTTCATATTGAAAATTCACCTTTTGGGTGAGTTATGTTTTTATATATTTTCATCCTTGATTTTTTCTGTATAAGAGGTGGGGTATGGGCCGAATATCAATGCTTCGAAAGATTCACATAGCAACAACCAGTGATCGACTGACTCAAGCCACGGGCCTGGGTCCAATGATTGAGTCGTTTCACGAGAGTCCACTTGCGCAGCCATTTTATAAGGCATTGCCAAAGAGGACATCTGTTCGCTCCTTGGGTCATGCTAAATTGGGTTTAATATTTTTATCTTCCTTTCTTTACGGGCATGATGCCATCGATGATTTGGAGGAGTTTGAGGGGGATGATTATTTAGAGAACTTTTATCGTGGAGAGCTGCCAGCCCCTCGAACGATGGGAGATTTTCTAAGGGATTTTAAATTTAAAAACTTAGATGGACTGAATAAGTATTTACCTTTTATGTCTCACCGAATTCGCAAGCAATTTATTAACCGTTTGCCAAAGGAATACAAGCCCGGGCCATTGCAATTGAGTATAGACTCGACGCCACATGTACAGCACGGTCAAAAGATGGAAGGCGTTGAGATGAACTATGAGGGTAAGTGGTGCTTGGACTCACAAAGGATTTCTGATCAATCGGGCCTGACTTATGGGTTTCAATTGCGTGCTGGAAATACAGGGAAAGGAGTCGGAGCTAGAGATTTAATTCTTCAGGCTTTTAAGGGGATGAGTTTTCGTGAAGAAAAATATTTGTCTGGAGACTCGGCTTACTTAAATCAAGATGTTGTCAAAGCCTGCTTGAGTGTTGGAGCGTGGTTTACAATCACTGCCCCAGACACCATTCACTGGACGGACAAAGTAGAATCAACTGACCTTAAATGGGAGCCTTGGGAGTACCGCGAGGATGAGCAGCTTGCTGCAGCTAAAAAAGGTAAGACGTTGCCTGTTGTTGAACTGAGTAGTTATCACTGGAGGCCAAGCTGGGATGAAAATAATCAATTGCGTATACCCATTGTGATCAAGAGAACCTGGATTCCTTATGAGAATCAAGCAAAGAAGAATAAGACGGGGAATTTATTTTCCTATGCTGGGGCTTCTGAGGGGGAGTGGAAATACTATGCGGTGGCTACAAGTATGCCATTGATTCAATTTACCAGGCAGCAAGTGATTGAAAGACACAATCAAAGAGGAAATTGTGAGAGATTTATTAAAGAGGAAAAATATGGTTTTGATTTGTTGCACTTTCCTTGTCTCAAGTTAGATGCCAATTATGGCTACGGATTACTGGCGCAAGTGGCTCACAATATTTTGCGCTGGTTGGCTGTTTTAGAAAGACCAGATAAACCTCATTTTTCGTACATCGTCGAAAGTCCCTACATTCCAATCTATCTGAATAAAAATTAATCTATTTTCAGGACAACAAAACACATGGAGGTGTTAGATGGAGATGGAAGTCTTAAAGAAGCGAATCAGT
>JAUICD010000058.1 GCA_030427965.1 Bdellovibrionia bacterium | reverse complement strand
TTGATCTTTTCCCCAAGTGAAATCACAGCTGAATTCAAAATTATGGGGTCTGAGGCTTCCGGATTGAATAAGGCTGACTCTAAGGAAAAACTCCTCTTTAAAGATGTACCCATCTACGCTGAGTTGGATACCAGAAAGCTTATCAGAGTATTCCTCGCTGATAGTGCGTTCAATCATATCTCGAGCGTCGCCAGGGACTCTGACAGCCTTACTACGTTCTGAAGTTGATTTTCTTAAATCCATCAAATCCTCACAAGAATTGACACCAATAGGTTACTGGTATAACCCCTTGAGTCATTAGACGCAAGCCTTGAGCATGGGAGCTAAGTAAAAATGCCAGAAATTTCAGCCTCTTCAGAAATGAGGGGGGTTTATATTTCGACGTACGGTTGTCAGATGAATGTAAATGATTCTGAACGAATGTACACTCTCCTTGAAATGCAGAACTACAATCCAGTGGTTTCACCTGAAATGGCGGATCTGATTATCCTTAACAGCTGTAGTGTTAGAGAAAAACCTGTTCACAAAATTCACAGTGAAGTTGGGCGTTACAAAAAACTGAAGTCATTGAAACCAAATCTCAAAATTGGGGTTGGAGGATGTGTCGGGCAGCAAGAGAAGAAAGCCCTATTAAGAGATATTCCTATTTTAGATTTTGTCTTTGGGCCAGACAATATCGATGAACTCCCACAGTTGGTGGATGAGCTAGATAGTGGAGAGCGTGTTGCAAGAGCAAAGTTTCATCATCAAGAGCCTTATCAGATTCAGACTTTGGTGAGAAACCCTGGTGTTTCCACATTTGTGAATATAACAAAGGGATGTGATAACTTTTGTACGTTTTGTGTCGTACCGTTTACAAGAGGACGACTTAGAAGTCGAGATGACCAAGAGATTGTAGATGACATCAAACGCCTTGTGGATCGTGGTGTGAAAGAGATCACTCTTCTTGGACAGAATGTGAACTCCTATAGCTCAAGTCGGGGAATGAATTTTTCAAGTCTCCTTAGAAGACTTGCAAAAGAGAGCGGGATTGAGAGAATTCGGTACACAACAAGTCATCCCAAAGACTTTGATCAAGAACTTGTGGACACAATGGCAGAGTTTCGACCTCAAATTTGTGATTACATTCACCTCCCAGTTCAATCGGGAAATAGTGAAGTGTTAGAGAAAATGAATCGTGGTTACACAAGAGAAGACTATCTTAAAAAGGCAAGAATGATACTAGATGGACTTCCTGGTGTGAGCTTTTCAACAGATCTTATTGTTGGATTTCCAGGTGAAACGCATGAGCAGTATCTAGAGACTCTTTCACTTCTAGATGAGGTGCCTTACGAGTCGATTTATGCCTTCAAATACAGCCCTCGTCCTTTTACAAAAGCTGCACGTTGGGAAGATCAGGTCACTGAGGAAGAAAAATCAAGACGCCTCACCGAACTGATTGAAAAGCATCGCAAGATCGCTTTTAATCTTGCGAAAACATACCCAGGAAAAGTTTTGAATGTACTTGTTGAGTCAAAAGATGAAAGACATGAAGGTGTCGTGACTGGGCGTTCAACTCAAAATAAAGTGGTTCACTTTAAAGGTGAGGATTCTCTCATCGGTGAAACTGTTCCTGTTCGAATTACTAAAGCATTTCCATCAACTTTGTATGGAGATAGAGAGCAAACGTGATGAAGCCACTGATTGAGCCTTTAAACGGAGTATCCCCTCAGATTGCAGAAGGGTGCTTTGTGGCTCCGACGGCTCAGCTCATCGGCGATGTTCAAATTGGAGAGGGATCTTCTATTTGGTACAACGCGGTTTTACGTGGAGATGTTTTTCCAATTCGAATTGGAAAAGACACAAATGTTCAAGATGGCTCCATTTTACATGGCACACATAAAGAGTGCGGAGTGGTTTTAGGGGATCGCGTAACAATTGGTCATGCTGTTGTTCTACATGGTTGCCACATAGATGATGGTTCATTGATTGGTATGGGAAGCATTGTTATGGACCATGCCAAGATTGGAAAAAACTCTATAGTCGGGGCGGGATCTCTTGTGACAGAAAAATCTGAATTTGAAGATGAAATGCTGATTCTTGGACGACCTGCGCGAGCCAAAAGAAAATTAACAGAAGAAGAGTTAAAAGAGCTCAAAGAATCAGCAGACAATTATTCCAAATATATGTCGTGGTATGAAAAGGAGAAGTGATGGATAAAATTGCACTTACATTTGATGATATTCTTCTTGTTCCTCAGTATTCAGAAATTGTTCCTTCAGAAGTCGACACATCTGTTGCCTTTGCTCGAGATGTTATTCTTAAGATGCCTATTATTTCTGCGGCTATGGATACAGTCACAGAGAACAAAGTTGCAAGGGTTATGGCTCAAATGGGTGGAGTTGGGATCATTCACAAAAATATGAGCATTGAATCTCAGTCTTTTGAAGTAGAAAAAGTCAAAAAGTATGAAAGTGGTATGATTGTAGATCCAATCACTTTACCGCCAGACGTTCCTGTTTCTCGTGCACTAGATTTGATGCAAAAATATTCAATATCAGGAGTTCCAATTACAGTGGATAAAAAATTGGTGGGAATTCTTACCAATCGTGATCTGAGATTTGAAACAAATGTAGAGCAGTTGATTTCAAGTATTATGACAAGTGAAGGGTTGGTCACAGCACAAGAGGGAACAACGCTTGAGCAAGCAAAGGCTGTGTTACATAAGCATCGTATTGAAAAACTCCCGGTGGTTTCTGGAAATGGAGAATTGAAGGGACTTATTACAATTAAAGATATTGAAAAGTCTCAAGCCTTCCCCAATGCCACAAAAGACTCACGCGGACGACTTTTGGTTGGAGCAGCTGTTGGAGTGGGGGCTGACTCTTTTGAGAGAGCGGAGGCACTTGCTGCTTCAGGTGTGGATGTCTTAGTGGTGGATACAGCTCATGGTCACTCTAAGAATGTGATGAAAATGGTTCATCACATTAAAAGTTCTTTTCAAGATATTATTGTGGTTGCTGGTAACGTTGTGACAGGCGAAGGAGTGGAAGAGCTTATAAAAAGTGGAGCTGATGTCATAAAAGTGGGGGTGGGGCCAGGAAGTATTTGTACCACTCGTGTTGTTGCGGGAGTGGGTGTTCCTCAAATTACGGCTGTCATGGAATGTTCCAAAGCTGCTAAAGCGTTGGGTAAAACAATTATTGCCGATGGTGGCGTGAAATATTCAGGGGACATGACCAAAGCCCTCGCACTTGGTGCAAATGCGGTGATGGTGGGTTCTATTTTGGCTGGAACAGATGAGAGTCCTGGTGAAACAATTCTTTACCAGGGTCGAACTTACAAAGTCTATCGTGGAATGGGAAGTATGGGAGCAATGAAAGAAGGCTCTAAAGATAGATATGCTCAAATGGATGTGGAGGTTGAGAAACTTGTCCCTGAAGGGATTGAGGGGAAGGTTCCATATAAGGGGTCTTCAAGTGGGGTGTTACATCAACTTGTTGGTGGATTGAGATCTGGAATGGGGTATGTTGGAGCAAGCACTATTCAGGAACTTCAAGAAAAAGCAAAATTTGTACGAATAAGTCCACAAGGCCTCAAGGAATCTCATGTCCACGATGTTTCGATAACAAAAGAAGCTCCGAACTATAGATTGGATTAAAATGTCAGCAACTGACGGAGTGGCGATTTTAGATTTTGGTTCGCAATACACGCAATTGATTGCAAGGCGTGTGCGTGAACTAGGTGTTTATTCTGAGATATTTCCTCACGATGTAGAACTTGAAAAACTAAAGCCTTTTAATGCCATTGTTGTAAGTGGCGGTCCTAGTAGTGTCAAAGAAGAGGGAGCTCCTCAAAGAAGCCTAAAGGAACTTGCTCAAATTGCTCCAGTTCTTGGTATTTGTTATGGAATGCAGATGATGGCAGAAGAGTTTGGTGGAGAAGTGATTGTTTCTGGGGACAGGGAATATGGACGACAAGCCATTCATTGGAACAAATCTATTTCAAGTAAAATCCCTGAGAAGCAAAACGTTTGGATGAGCCATGGAGATTTTGTAAGAAAATGCCCTCTTGGTTTTGAGTTACTTGCTAAAAGCGAAGATGGGGTTGTGGCTGCAATGCGGAGTGATCGTATGATGGGGATTCAGTTTCACCCTGAGGTCACTCATTCTGAAGCAGGTATTGAGGTTCTAAAAGAATTTGTTTTGGACTTTTCAAAAGTGAATACCAATTGGTCCAATAAAAATATTGTCTCTCACTTGAAATCAGAAATTTTACGTCAAGTTGGTGAAAGTGGACATGTTCTCTGTGGGATGAGTGGAGGAGTGGACTCGACAGTTGTTGGTACGTTACTCACAGAAACTTTAGGCGTGGATCGTGTTCATTGTATTTTTGTGAACAATGGACTTCTTAGGAAGAATGAGTTTGAAGAGGTGCATGAGATTTATAAACGATTGGGCTTGAATATCAAAGGTGTGGATGCCAGTAATCGCTTTTTGAAAGAATTAAGTGGCATAAGTGATCCTGAAAAAAAGCGCAAGATTATTGGAAAAGAGTTTATAGATGTTTTTGAAGAGGCGACTCATAAGATGGGAAATATTGATTTCTTGGCACAGGGAACTCTTTACCCTGATGTGATTGAAAGCGTAAGTCTTAGAGGGAGTTCCGTTACTATCAAAAGCCATCACAATGTTGGGGGGTTGCCTGAGAAAATGAATCTCAAGCTTGTTGAACCTTTACGTGAGCTGTTTAAAGATGAGGTGAGAGAAATCGGAACAGAACTGGGAATACCTAAGGACATTTTGTGGCGTCACCCCTTTCCTGGCCCAGGGCTTGCTGTGCGTGTGCTTGGAGATATCACAAGGGAGAAGCTTGAGACTCTAAGAGAAGTGGATGCCATTTATACGAGTGAACTCAAATCTGAAGGGTTGTATGATCAAATTTGGCAAGCTTTTGCTGTGCTCCTCCCTGTGCAATCTGTTGGAGTTCAGGGGGATTCGAGATCTTATGACAACGCGGTGGCACTTCGTGCTGTGACATCAGTTGATGGAATGACTGCAGATTGGTTTAATTTTCCGAGTGATTTTTTAAAGAATACTTCTAATAAAATCACAAATCGTGTTCGAGGGGTCAATCGTGTTGTGTATGACATAACAAGTAAACCTCCTGGAACAATTGAATGGGAGTAGGAATTGTCCTTTGTTCATCTACATACACATACGCACTATTCACTGCTTGAGTCCAATTGCAGATCAGGTGAACTGATACGAATTGCCAAAGAAAGTGAAATGCCAGCTGTTGGTTTTACTGACAATGGCAATATGTTTGGGGCAGTGGAATTTTACTTTGGCTGTCAGGCCAAAGAGATAAAACCGATTATTGGACTTGAGGTTTACCTTGCTCCTAAAGGTCGTTTTGTTAAAGGAGAAGACCCAGAGGCTGTGCGTCTTCCAAATACGCGTTTGGTTTTATTGGCAAAAAATTATAAAGGCTATCAAACTCTTTGTCAGATAAGCAGTAAAGGGTACCAAGAAGGTTTTTACTACAAGCCACGTGTGGACTTTGAAGTTCTTAAAGAGTTCAATTCAAATGTGATTGCATTAACTGGTGGGCTTCGAGGAGTTGTGCCTTTTGCCTATCAAGAAAAGGGCGAGGATGAGGCGCTAAAAAAAATTCGGGAGCTGAAAGAGATATATGGCGAAGATCTTTTTTTGGAGGTTCAAAAAACAAATGTTCCAGTCTGGGATGAACTCAATGAGTTTTTGAAATCTGCCTCTCAAACTGAATCTATTCCGGTTGTTGCTGCAAACGAAGTGTACTTTGCAAAGCGTGAAGACAAACTTGCTCAAGAAGTTATGATGTGTATTGGGATGAATAAGACTCTTCAAGATGAGAGTCGCTTTCGCCTAGGAAGTTCAGAGTATTACTTTAAAACTCCAGAAGAAATGAAAAGAGCATTTGGTGAATGGCAAGAGCCTCTTGATAACACTCTTGAGGTTGCAAGACGCTGTGATATTCACTTTAAACTAAAAGACAGTGAAGGACGTCCTATTTATCATCTTCCAACTTATCCAACCCAAGAGGGAAGGACTGTAGAGCAAGAGTTAGAAAGTGTGGCTCGCTCAGGTTTGGAGGAGCGCTTCAAGGAGGCTGAAGTTTCTGGGGAGCCTATCCAAGAGAAAGAGACCTACCAAAAGCGTTTGGACTACGAGCTTGGGATTATCTCGGATATGGGTTTCATTGGCTATTTTTTAATTGTCCAAAATTTTATTCACTGGGCAAAAGAGAATGAGATACCAGTTGGTCCAGGGCGGGGTTCGGGGGCTGGAAGTCTTGTGGCGTATAGCTTGAAGATTACGGATCTTGATCCGCTGAAGTACAATTTGATTTTTGAACGTTTTCTAAATCCAGAACGAATTTCTATGCCGGATTTTGATATCGATTTTTGTCAAGATCGCCGAGGAGAGGTGATTGACTATGTGACAGAGAAGTACGGCGCACCTTCAGTTTCACAAATTATTACTTTTGGAAAGTTGCAAGCAAAGGCTGCTATTCGTGATGTGGGGCGTGTGCTAGGGATGACATTTGCCGAGGTGGATGTTGTTGCAAAGTTGATCCCAGATGAATTGGGAATCACTTTGAAGTCTGCTTTAGAGAAAGAGCCGAGATTGACAGAGCTTATGGAAGATGATCCAAAGATATCACAACTTATGGAGCTTGCTCAAAACGTTGAGGGGCTCAATCGGCACGCAAGTATCCATGCGGCTGGGGTTATTATTTCAGATCGTCCACTTGTGGAGCATGCTCCCCTTTACAAAGGAAATGAGGGTGAGAACGTTGTTCAGTACGATATGAAATACTCAGAAAGTATTGGACTTATTAAATTTGACTTTCTTGGCTTGAAAACTCTCACACACATCAACAATGCTTTTAAATTGATAAAGAAAAACCGTGGAAAAACTGTAACTCCTCTTTCTATCTCAATGAATGATGAGGGGATTTATGAGCTAATGAGTTCTGGAGATACACCAGGAGTTTTCCAGTTTGAGGGTGGTGGGATCACAGACTTGATTCGAAATGTGAAACCGACTTGTTTTGAAGACATTACGGCAATTAATGCTCTTTATCGTCCAGGACCTATGCAGATGCTGGATGAGTACACATCTCGTAAACATGGTAAATCAAAAGTGAAGTATCTTTTTCCTGAGTTGGAAGAAATACTTCAAGAAACTTATGGAATTATTGTCTATCAGGAGCAGGTGCAGTTGATTGCTGCAAAGATTGCCAACTACAGTTTAGGTGAAGCCGATATTTTGAGACGAGCCATGGGTAAGAAAAAACCTGAAGAAATGGCCAAACAGAAAGTCCGTTTTCTCAAAGGGGCTGAAGAAAATGGATTTGATCGTAAGAAATCTGAAGAACTTTTTGAGTTGATGGCAAAGTTTGCTGAGTATGGGTTCAATAAATCACATGCTGCGGCTTATTGTGTGCTCGCAGCTCAAACGGCATGGTTAAAAAACTATTACCCGGTTGAGTTTTTTGCAGCCCTACTTGGAACAGAGATGGGCAATACGGATAAGGTTGTTCAGTACACCAAAGATGCAAGGGCCCACGGTATAGAGGTGTCCCCGCCAAGTGTGAATGCCTCTGAGTACAAATTTACTGTTGAGAGTGACACGATTTACTTTGGAATGGGTGCGATCAAAGGTGTTGGACAAGGGGCCGTAGATGCCATTGTTGGGGAGAGAGAGGCTCGTGGGCCATTTGAATCTGTTGAGAGCTTTTTTGAGCGAATGGATACAAAAGCTTTAAATAAGAAAGTCTTGGAGTGTTTGATTCAAGCAGGTGCATTTGATGAGTTTGATTGGAACCGTGCAGAGCTTTTTGCGGGATATGAAATGCTTTTAGAACGAGCAAGCAAGGATCGTGAAGATAAGGCCATTGGGCAGGCAAGTTTATTTGATTTGAGTGAAGATACAAAACAAGAGATTGTAAAACCAAGCGTTCCACCATGGTCTAAGCGTGAAGTTTTGGCTCGAGAGAAACAGGTTTTGGGTTTCTTTCTGACAGATCACCCTCTCAATGGTATCGACAATCTTTTGAGTCGTTATATATCAACATCCATTGAGAATTTATCTGAACTTGAAAATAAAGCCAGTGTTGCAATTGGTGGGATTATTACTTCTAAGCGTGAGAGACTTACGCGGAAAGCAACTTTGATGGCTTTTTTTGGAATTGAGGATCTTTCAGGAGAAGTGGAAGTGATTGCATTTCCAGATGCCTATGAGAAGATCAGAACTCAGGTTATTGAAGATGAAATTTGTATATTGACTGGGCTTGTTGAGCGAGATGGTGAGAGTTTTAAAGTGATTGCAGAAGAAGTGATTTCGCTTGAAGAAAAAATGAAACGATCCAAACGCCTTCTTATGAGATTGAATGCAGACAATTCTTCTCGCTTAGATGAGTTGAAGTCGCTTTGTGAAAAATTTCCTGGAGGAGCAAACTTAACAATTGAAGTGAATTTTCCAGATGAAGAAAGAACTGTAGAGCTGGATGTGCATGAGCCTGAAGGTATAAATCCCACTCGTGAATTTTTTGATTGTTTACAAGAGAAGTTTGGATCGACACACTTTGTGGATATTAGGGGGTAGTTTGTGAAACTTCTATTTTTGTTATGCTTGAGTCTCTCTAGTTTTGGAGCAAGAACTGAACTTGTTGAAGTTGTAAGAGAGGGAGTTTCTAAGCAAGCCAACCCTGTAAAGGCGAAGAACGAAATTCTCTCGTCTGTTTCAGAGAAAATTGCTCTTGAAAAGATTGAAGAAATTTTAGGTAAAGAAAAACTCAATCAAAATAGAAGTTTGATAGGAAGCTCTGTTTTAAGTAAAAAAGATCGGTTTATGCCGATTTTAAAGGGCGGAGTGCCAGTTCGTATAGATGGTGTTACTAAAATGGAAGTGAGGGTGACATATTCCCCTAAAGATTTACTGACCATTTTAAAAAATGAAGGGTTTTTTAATCAAAACGAAGGCCCAGCAAGTGTTCTTCCCATGTTTATTGTGTTTGATGAAGTGCAATCTCAATCTTACAAATGGTGGTTTGGGGATGACAACCTAGGCGCAGGTTTTGTTAAATCACAAATGCGTGTTTTAGTTTCTCAGCTGAAGAAGAGCTTGAGAGACAAGGGGTTTTATTTATTGAACCCTATTAAGTGGAGATCTTCTGAGTGGATCACCGAAACTATTCGACGTGACTCTTATCGCCGTCAAGACTACATGGCAATTGGAGAGTACTTGGGTGCTCAGGTTGTCATTTATGGTCGTGTTCGTTTTTTTAAGGACAAAAAACAGATGAATCGAAATGAAGTTGAGTATCGACTGACTGCGATCAACACAAACAATGGCCGTGTTGTTGGGGAAGTGATACGCAAATTTCCATCTGAGGCAGGCCAATTTGAAACAGTGGTGGCCCAAGCCATAAAATCCACAGTTGAGGAAATTGGAAATGATTTGGCTAGCCAGGTGCTACTTGCTTGGCAAGAGGGGACTCTTTCTGGACAAAGAGTTCGTGTTTCTTTAATTGGAAAGTTGAGTTATCAGCAAGTGGAACAATTGAAGCGAGAGCTCCCCGTAAAGATCAAAGGAGTTCAGAACCTCAAAGAGAGATATTTCTCAAACAATAAAGTGACTCTTGAGGTGGAGTGCAGTGTGAGTCCTAGAGAGCTTGCAAAGAGACTTAAAAACTATGAGGTGGCTGGTCTTAGGTTAAGCTCACCTGATGTCTCTTCAGAGGAAGTGAGTCTTAAAGTTCGTAAGATCCGCTAGGCAAAGTGAATAGATGCTCCAATAGTAGCCATTGGTCGAGTAGTCTTCCTGGTTTTTGATTGCTAAAATTGAGTTATGGATCGAAGACTATTTTCAATACTGATTGCTGTTTCTTTTTTGGTTTCTTGTAGCTCTCTGAATAAAACAAGACGCTCCACTCGAATTCAAAAGCGAGATGTTCCTTTCCATGCTCGTAAATCAAACTTTTCTTCTCCCAGACAAAGAGTTTTAGTTCTTCCAATCATTGATATTGAAAAATCAGCGTCTCCAAATGTGGCTCTCTATGCTCGAGATGTTTTGGTAAGGCGCCTTCTTAAGACAGATCAATTTGTAGTTATTAAAAATGAGGATTTTCCAAAAGATATCGCAAGTTTTAGAGCAGGAGATAACTATCAATTGGAGAAACTGGCAAAGGCGGCTGCTGCAGTTGGTATCTCAGCTGTGATTGAAGGGAAAATTGTTCGAATCAAAGCTAAAAGAATTGGAGATGAAGTTGGATTGATTCGAAATGTGAAAGCCAGAATGGAAACAACGATTCATGTGAAGATGATTGGAGCACAGAACCAACGAATTCTTTTGAGTGAAACGCGTTCTGCGATTATTGAGGACAATACCACACGCGTTGGTAAGTATGCCTCAAGTGACAGAAACTTGAGAGATGACCCAAAGCTTGTCAGGTCTTCTGTATTTAAGGCTTTTGAGTCGATGGTTCCTCCAATTGTGAAGGCTGTGAAAAAACTTTCATGGGAGGGAAGGATTGCTCATATCAATGGTGAGCAAGTGTATGTCAATGCAGGTCGAATTTCGGGTTTACAAATTGGAGATCTTTTAAAAGTAGTAGATACGGGACGAGATATTTATGACCCAGAATCTGGAGACTACATTGGCCATGCCCCTGGTCGGATGAAGGGGACTTTGGAGATTGTAAGTTATTTTGGGACAGATGGGGCAATTGCAGTGATTCACTCAGGTAGTGGTTTCCAGGCGCTAGATCGAGTTGAAATATATTAATGCCCAGCATCATCATCAAGCCTTATATATTCCTGATCGCCAAGTGAATAACCTATTTACTATTCAACAGGCTTAATTTTTCGTATCACCCCTTGTCATGAGAGAGTTAGAGAGTATTTGGCTAGGGGAGATTCCTTATTTTGATGCCCTAGAGTTACAAGAAGCGACTGCTAGAAGTTTGAGACCTGACTCTCAAGTTGGACAGATATTGGGGCTGACTCATCCACTTACAATCACACTTGGGATTCGTTCTGAGAAATCCAGTGACTTGAAAGTCAGCCATATGGAGCTTGAAGAAAAGGGAGTGGAGGTTGTTCAAACAGGGCGTGGCGGGCAGGCAACACTCCATAATCCCGGACAGCTTGTGATCTATCCTATTGTAGATTTAAAGGTGTTGGGCTTGGGTGTAAGGAACTATGTGTGTTTGTTAGAGAACGTTACGACTCAGTTTTTTCATGATTTGGGTATCAAAGTGACTCGCCCTAGAGATGAACCAGGGTTGTACTCCAAAAAGGGGAAGCTCGCTTTTTTTGGCATTCAGGTAAAACGGGGAATTACCTTTCATGGGGTTTCCATTAATGTAGAAAATAATTTAGAGGATTTTAAACTGATCCGCTCTTGTGGTTTAGATAGTGACAAGATTGACTTGCTTCGTGGGCATGAGATTCAAAGATCGATAAGATCGTTATTTGATTTGTGGACACAGATATTTGCAGAGAAAATTTCAGAAGCAGCTCCGAGAAAAGTGAGATCGGATTCAGGGTTGACCTTAAAGACGAGGTTGATTACACCTTGAGCCTCGTCGTAAGCCCCGTTAGACGAGGAATTGTTTAAGAGGGTGTTACGAGAAAATTAAGTATGCGCTCATAGCTCAGTTGCTGTGCCCGCATCTAAAATGTGCTAGTAGCACATTTTGATGAGGAGCATGTATGAGGAAAAAAACATTTATGTTTTTTTTTGAATACCCGAGCTGTAAGCGAGCCCCGTTAGACGAGGAATTGTTTAAGAGGGTGTTACGAAAAAATTAGTATGCGCTCATAGCTCAGTTGGTAGAGCACCACCTTGACGTGGTGGGGGTCATAGGTTCGAATCCTGTTGAGCGCACCAATAAAAGGCATATCTTTATGTGCCACTTTTTTTCTTCGCCGCTTTTTTCGATTTACTAAAATTAGCTTTGGTTAAATTCTCAACTCTTTTCATTCTGGCTTCAAGTTTTGCAAGGGCATTAGAAACGGTGTTTGGTATTTTTGATTTAAGCATAGTTCGTTTTAAAACCTCATTCATATAGGTTTGATATCCGATACCTTGTTTTTCAGCCTCTTCCTTTAGCCATCTTTTTAAATCAAGATCAATCATAGCTGTGATTCTTACTTTTGAAACTGAGAAGTCTGTGCCCTCTAGTCCATCTGATTCTGCAAACTCAGTACCCTCTTCATATAGAAGGCCGTCTTCTTCAATGATCTTCTTCTTGCTCATAGTGTTCCCTCCATATTTCTAATAGTTCTTCTTCTAATTTTTTAAGCTCTTTGATTGATTTCTTTAAAGTCGTCTTGCTAAAGCCCACGGTGTACGTGCTTGAAACAACCCAAGTGCCAATCTCAATCTTTGCTCTATTCTCTTTATAGTAGAGATGCACGTGGGGTGGTGGTACTTCTCCCTCTCCGTAGATATAAACTCGTATTCCGTTTGAGAGAGTGGTTGCCTTAAACTTGCTTCCCATCCCTATGATTATACCTATTATTATACATATAGTCAAATGCAGGTTTTTCACCGACATCTCAAATTCCACCCATAACTTATTAAAAACGAGTTCGGCTTTGCAATTTGCGGCAGCCAGAGGCTGACGAAAAGTAGCAAAACGCATGTCCGAGGCTTTTAATAAGTTATGGGTGGAATTTGAGATGTGCTTTAGTTTAAGGAATTGGTGGGGGAGGGCTTACAGTCTTTTTTACTGGGTGCCAGTTGAGGAGAGGCCGATTTCGCCTTCACCTTTGTCTTCTATTTTTGGAGTTGTGTCTGCAAAGATATCTTGGTCATTCATAAAACCATTTGGAGCCACTTGGTAGTCTTCTGTAGCCTCTGTGGTCTGTTGCCAGGTTGGTATGATTTCATCAATTCCTGCGTCTGCAGAAACGAGAGGGGACCATAATAAAAGAGTTACCAAGAAATTCTTCACTTATTAAAGTGTATCATAATGATTCTTGGTCGAGTGAGAAAATTCCTAAAGAAGTGATACCAAAATGGCTGATCTTTCTTATGTTATTGAAATTACTTATTAATATAGCTATATCAGCTAAGTTATTGAAATTACGTCCGTCGATTTTATAGACATCAGTCGTCTGTCGAACAAAAATTGGCAGTGATCTTTATTGGGGCTCAAATTGGCCTTCATCTGGAAATTATCGACAGTAGAGCTGTGCCAAGTTGGTCCTGCATTTGCGTTATGTAAGCTGTGTAGGAGTAAAGTTATGAAAAACGTAAATCTGATTTGGATGTTAGTTTTGGCTGCAACTATGGCTTTGACCACGGGTTGCTCTAAAGACGATGACAAGAAGAGTTCTGTTAAAGTTGGAAGACGCGACAGAAGTGGCAATTACGGTGGTGGTGGTCAAATAGACCCTAGCCAAGGTGGAAGTCTTAGCTCACCCAATACGAGTCACCCAAGACTTGGTGGAGTGGTTGCAGCTTACAACAATGGACGAAGCATTGAGCAGATTGTGGTCGACTTCTTATCTTCAGAACAGCCTCAGACATTGAACGGAAGTTTGCAGCGAATAGAAATGCAGATCATACAAAATGGTCTTTTCCTCTATATATTTGATCAAGCATCAGATCCTTTTGGCGGCGGTTTTTCATGTAGCTACAGCGGCAGTGATGGACAGCATCAGTACTATCAATTCAGTGACTCTGGTGGAGACGTCTTTGTTTACGGTGATAATCTAAATGGTCAGTTTGATAGCATAATCATTTATGAGAATAGATATCACTTTGATGGCTCTGAGGGAAGAAGTGGAGTTCTTGGTCATACATCCATTCCCGTTTCAACACTTGAAGCAGCATGTCCTTAATTATAACTTGTCACCAATAACTCTACTACCGCCTGCGGCAGTAGAGTTGTAGACTCTTTGGTATATGAAAGAGTTCTCTAAAGATGTATTTGAGACATTACTAGGCGGGAAATCTGCGATTGATATGCCAGGTCTCTTTGTTCAAAGTCTGGATGATGCCTATGCCTTTGTAAAATCCTATGGATACGATCTCAATGAAAACTCAGACCTTGAGAAAGCCTGGTATTTTCACACAAAGGCTGTTTCGCTTCTTCAGGATAAAATTTTAAAAAAAGAAGAGTCTATTCCTGAAGTGCTAACGGATCCCAACCAACTTCAAGATATCGGGCTTTTATTGCTCAAAGCAAGCGGGAATGGTGAAAGCAAAGAGATTCAAAAGTGGGCCTGTGCTATTTTAAGGGCGATGCACGTTTTTGCTCATACAGATAATGATTTTTTCTATCAATTTCATGATCATATACAAGCTCAGGTTTTAGATGATTTTAGAGAACACATATTCAATGACCCCGTGTCTGGAATTCGTCTTGGCAATGAATCAGATCCACATTCTGTCGTTCTTACCAAATATGAAATCAAACCCTTTAAAGGAACAAATAGTGCTGTTATCAAGCTGCTTGCAAAACCCTATTCTCTTTCCATCAATCTTATGGATAAATTGGGCTTAAGATTTGTGACAAAAAATATCTTTGATTCATTTGGAGTGATTAGATATTTGGTAAAATCGCATGTCATATGTTTTGCCAACATTATGCCAGATCAATCTCGAAACACCCTCTTTCCAATAAATCTTTTGTTTGAAGTACTGGAGGAGTCAGATGATTTTTCGAGTGTAGAGGAAATACAAAGTCGATTGGATAAGAAAATAGCGAGCGACGCTCATAGAGCAAAATATCAGGAAAGGAAAAACGCCTATTCAGCAAGTGATTTTAAATTTATCAAATTCATTGCAAGAAAATTGATTACAATTGAAATGGGTGACCAAAGAGTGAAGTTTTTCTTTCCATTTGAAATTCAAATTGTAGATTCTAGGGCGTACACTCAAAACCTTGCCGGAGCAAGTGCACACGGAGAATATAAAAATCGTCAACTTGAAGCTGTTCGCAATCGTCTTCTAGGAGAATAGAATGATTGTTGTCCCATCTTTGGTTGAGGCAAAATGCCTTCTGCCACTTTTTAAAAATATCAAAAAAGAGAAACGAGAGAAAACACTTCTTTATACTGGAACTTTGTTGGAAAAAAAGGTGCAGATGCAAGTGACTGGAATGGGAAGAGAGAATACATGTAAAAATTTACAATTGGATTTTATTGAAAAGAATAAAAAGATTTACTTAGTAGGTTTTTGTGGAGGGCTTTCTCCCCAATCAAAAAAAGGGAACTGTATTGATCTTAAGAATGTTCAAAATGCTCTTGGGGATAAAATTTCTTTGAATCAAGAAAGTGAAGAAACTCATATCAGTGTTTTAGAACTTGTTAAAAGCCCAACTTCAAAGAAAGAATTGTTTGAAAAGTGGGGGGCAAGTTCTGTTGATTTGGAACTCTTTGATCAAGTGAGGCTGGTGAAAGAAGCCGGGTTTTCCTGCGAGATTGTGAAAATTGTCTTAGATGAAGCAACTGAAACTCTTCCGGAGTTTATTTCAGAGTTTTCAAGAAGAAAGGCTCATGAACTGGATCTCAGGGAAAGGGTGGAAGAGCTCTCTTCTGTATTGCGAGACGCTCTTGTTTCTAGTATGAGAAGTGATCTATGAAGGTATACCTTTTCTTACGTGGATTTGTTGGCTCCTTTTTTATGCTTGTTTTTACGGCCATGATGACTGTCGTTGCAGTTTTTGTGACTCTTTTTCCTCGAAGTGTTCAAGATCGATTTTTAAAAGTTTGGGGAAGAGTTTGCTGTGCTCTTGTTGGAATTGAAGTTTCTGTTGAAGGACTTGATAATATCCCTCAAAAAGAGGGGGCTGTGATCCTTTTCAATCACCAAAGTTATTTGGATGTGCCATTACTACATGGGTATCTTCCTATGTCTTTTCGTTTTGGGGCAAAGAGTGAATTAAAAAGAATTCCAATATTTGGTTTTGTGATGGTTCGATTTGGAGTTTTGGCAATCACAAGAAGAGACCCTAAAAAGGTCAAAAAACTCTATGACCAATCTGCTATTCATCTTAAAAATGGGCTATCTTATGCTCTTGCTCCCGAAGGAGGAAGAGCGAGAAGTCCTGAGATTGCTTCATTTAAAAGTGGGCCATTTATTTTTTCTATAGAATCAAAAGCAAGTATTTTACCAGTGGTGATTGGCGGTTTGGAGGAAATTTTTCCAAGAAAGAAGCTCTTTGTAGATTTAAGAGAGAATCAGAAAGTGAAAGTTGAGGTTCAGCCTCTTGTTCGTACAGATGGGCTTTCAGTTGAGAATCGTGGGGATTTGAAAGAA
>JAUICD010000057.1 GCA_030427965.1 Bdellovibrionia bacterium | reverse complement strand
CAACCGTAATACGGGCCATATTTCACCTCTAATAGTTTGGTGACACTACATCCCCTTGATAATTTTCTCAATGATTTTTCTGAACTCAGAATAGGCACGGTCAAAGTCATCATTGATGACCTCATAATCAAACTGATTGGCGACAGAGAGCTCTTTTTCCGCATTCTGAAGTCGTATTTCGAGGTTTTGAGTTTTTCCATGATCTCGCACCAAAAGCCTCTCTCTGAGCTCTTCAAGAGAAGGGGGTTTAATAAATATCGAGTGACTGTCCGGATAAAGAGCCTTCAAAGACCCCGCCCCTTTGACATCAATGTCCATAATCAAATGCTTTCCCGCTCTCCAGGCGTCTTCAAGTTGATGACTCGGGGTTCCATAATGAAACTCATGAACTTTGGCCCACTCAACAAAAAAGCCTTCTTCTTTGAGTTTAAGAAATTTCTCTTCATCCACAAAGTGATAGGGCTTTCCTTCAACCTCACCCTCTCGAGGTTTTCGAGTTGTAAAACTCACACTGTCCACCAACTCTGAAAACTCGCTCAGAGCACGGTCACAAAGTGATGATTTGCCAGCACCACTTGGTGCTGAAACAATAATTAGCGGAGTACTCATTCTATATTTTGCACCTGTTCCCTTAATTTCTCGATAATGGACTTTGCTTCAACAGCCAAATGATTCATCTTTGCAAGCAACGATTTCGACCCAATAGTATTTACCTCTCGTAACAGTTCCTGAGTGTAGAAATCAAGTTTTTTACCTATTGGACCCTGCCGCTCCATTTCTTTTTGATAGTGACGGATATGCTCCTTAAGTCTTGCCACTTCCTCGGTAATATCCATTCGATCCACTTGAAGAGCAACTTCTGAGATCAAACGTTGTGGATCGATTTCAGTTGCCTGTAAAATGGGTTCAAGTCTTTTTTTCATCTTAGACTTCAATTCTTTAGAAGAGGATTTTGCAACCTTCTCTATCTGGACAACCACACGATTTAAAGCTGTAACGTGAACTTTTAATTCTTTAAGGAGAGACTCTCCTTCACGTTTTCGTTCTGTCTCCAACTTTTGTACCGCCTGAACAATTGCCCCAATCATCAAATCTTTTTCTTTGAGCGGCACCTTTGCATCTTGATCCAATTTCACAACTTCAGGCAAGCGACTGATTAGATCCAAAGTTGGAAGGGATTCAAGTTTCAAGCTTTTCCCCAAATCTTTATAAGCTTTCAGCCACTTTCCACCCAAATCTTTATTGAGCGTCACTTTCATAAGACTGGAAGAAGAAGAGAGTTTACGATTGACATAAACAGACACATTCCCTCTTCCAACAGATTGGCTGATTTTCTTTTTAATATCCAATTCAAAAGGGTCATATTCTCGAGGAAGATTTACACGAATGTCCAAATATCGCCCATTGTAGGATTTAATGGAAATTTCAATATCCACATCTTTTGAAGAAACTCTAGCTGCACCAAACCCTGTCATACTTTTCATAAAAGAATTATCTCGTATAACACGTGGATTAGATAGACTTGAGGTTTCAAGTTCGAACTGGAT
This sequence comes from Bdellovibrionia bacterium, assembly GCA_030427965.1. GTDB lineage: Bacteria > Bdellovibrionota > Bdellovibrionia > Bdellovibrionales > JAUICD01 > JAUICD01. The sequence goes on along the minus strand of JAUICD010000057.1, from coordinate 15,157 downwards.
GCGACATAGGTCTTAGGAAGTTTCTCACTACTTCATTTTATTTTAAGTATTATTGTTACAAACCAAATCATGTAACTTCCTTAAGTCTAAGTTCTTTATTTCATTTGAACTTAACCACTTTGTTTCGTGTTGATTTCGAAACCAAGTCATTTGTTTTTTTGCAAGTCTCATCGTACTTTGAACAATCTTTGGTTCAAGTTCTTCAATCGAAATTGTTCCCTCTAAATACTCTACAACTTCTCTGTATCCAATCGCCTTCAGAGGTGACCAATCTTTGTATCCCTCTTTCAAAAGCAATTTCACCTCTTCCACCCACCCATTCTTCAGCATTTTTTGAGTTCTATCTTCAACTCTTTCTCTCAACTCCTCTCGAGGAAGCTCAACACCTAAAATTGAGTACTCATACGGAAATGGTGTCGTTTGAAAATTGGAAATCAAAACTGAAGGCAACCCCGCCCCTTCCCTCAATACTTCCACTCCTCTCATAATTCGATAAGTGTCATTTGTTGAAAGAGTCTCAGCATATTCAGGATCTTTCTTTTTCAATTCACTATAGAGAGCTTCAACTCCATTTGATTCAAAGTCACTCTGAACAGACTCGCGAACTTCCTGACTTGTTGGGGGCCATTCATAAAGTCCTTTTTCTAGAGCTCGAATATAAAACCCACTTCCCCCAACGACTATTGCATATTCAGATCTACATTTCTTTAAAGACTCAAAAGCAAGCCTTCTGTATTCGCCTGCAGTCAACTCATCACCTGGGCTTACAATATCAAAGAGATGGTGAGGACAAACAGATCTTTCTTTCAAAGTCGGCTTTGCTGATCCAATGTCGACTCGTTGATAACATTGAATGCTATCAGCATTAAAAATTTCTATAGAATTGAATTTTGCACATTGGAGAGCCAAATCAGATTTGCCAGAACCTGTTGGCCCTACCAAAAAAAGAACTTTCATATTTAAACTATTCTTCCAAAGTCTCGATCTAGCTTATCAAAAGGAAGCTCAACAAAAACCGGACGACCATGAGGACAGAAACTTGAAAGAGGAAACTCATCCATTTGAACCATAAGGCTTTTCATCTCCTCCAAACTCAAACTCTGACCAGCCCTCACAACCGAATGACATGCAAGAGTCGCACAAACATCACTCATTGATTTTTCAACGGCAAAACTATCGCCTTTTTCAAAAATTTCTTCAGCCATCTTTGAAAGCCCTTGCATCAATCCCTTTTCTCGAATCAATGCTGGAGCTGAATTTATAGCAACCGAGTCTGGGCCAATCGCCTCTAAAGCAATTCCAAGTTTTAAAATTTCATCTTTCTGACTCAAAAGAGCTTCTGCATATTCTGGAGATAAATCTATTGTAAGTGGTATTAAGTGATTCTGAACTTCAATATCACCGCCTCGAAAAGCCTTCATCAAACGCTCATATGCCACTCTTTCGTGAGCTGCATGCTGATCCAGCAACACCATAGATTTCCTTGATTGAGTCACAATGTAAGTCAAATTCACTTGGCCAATAACATCTAGCTTGGACCAAGAGGGTTCCACTCGCAAATCATCCAAAGACTCGTGAATAGAGGGTTTAAACACTTGAGACGCTAAATCTGAAACAGTCTCTGGAGCATAAACCGCTTTTTTCTTAAATGATGTCTGTGTAAACTCAGGCGCAGAGAGTTCTTCGTTCACCTCAACACTTGGTCTCATTCTTATCGTCGTATCATTCAAATTTGGTGAGCCAGTCCCTCTTCCGGTCACATTCTCAACCCAAGGCGCAGACTCCAAAGCACTACGAAGTGTACGATTCACAGCTCTAAAAGCATGTGTTCGATCACGAAATTTCACCTGCGATTTTGTTGGGTGGATATTGACATCCACTTCCTCGGGGTCGCATTTCAGATCCACAATCACATTTGGAAACTCACCATGCATAAGAAGACTTCGATACGCATCCATAACAGCAGCTTGCAATCCTCTGTCTTGAACGGCACGACCTTGGACAAATATCCAAATACTTTGACTGGTTCGAGTTGTTTTCTCCGGAGAAGAGAAATAGACATTGGCCTCAAACTTCTCATACTCTCCACTTACTTCGTACATCGGAGAAACTTCAAATATCTCTTCCACTCTTTTCAGCGCAGAATCTGATTTTTCAAAATGAAACACCAGTTTCCCGCTTTGCTTCAATTGAAAAGAAACACCTGGGTGAATAGCAGCTTGAAGTCGCACAATTTTCTTTATTTGACTTCCCTCAGCTCCGTCAGATTTCAAGAATTTCAATCGAGCAGGAACATTTTCAAAGAGATTGGAAACTGAAATCTCCGTTCCCTCGCTCACGCCACTGGGTTTTGCATTTTTATCAAAATCTCCAAAACGACAACTGAGCTCATATGCCATATCTTGAGAGTCTGTTTTTGACCGAAGTGAGAGATCACTGACTGCTGAGATACTTGCTAAAGCTTCACCCCGAAAACCAAAAGAACTCAATTTCCACAGATCACTTGATTCCGTAATTTTACTTGTCGCAAATCTTTGTAGAGCAAGGGGAATCTCATCTTTAGAAATCCCTCGTCCATTGTCTTTCACACGTACAAAACGTCCACCACTGGAGTACTCAACTTCAATGGAATCCGCTCCTGCATCAAGACTATTTTCTATCAGCTCTTTCACCATATGAGCCGGACGCTCTACAACCTCTCCAGCCGCGATTTGATCAATTGTTGACGGATCTAATACCTTAATTTTTTCCATCCCTTGGATCTAGCATAGAAAGCGAGCTGTCCCAATAATAGAACAGCTCGATATGTCCGAAAACCGAATATTGACGCAATGACTAAATTAAGAAGTGCGGATGGTCTTTTAGAAGGAGAATTGAAGGCCAGATAGAATTGAGAAATAGTTCGCTTTTTCAACGTAGTATCTTGGTTCAATCTTGAGTGAAACAGGCCCCATCTTATAGCCCAATCCAATTGTGAAAACTCCACCAGCCCTTGCCTCTTCTGAAACAAAGGAGCTACCACTTTCTTCAATTTCAACAGCACTATAGGCCACCATAGGACCTGCTCCTAAGTAAATCGAGCCATTGTGGTTTGCAAAATCATCTAATAAAAACATCAACTGAATATCCAAAATTCCGACAAAACCTTTGGGTTCTTTCTCACTAATGTCGTCATAGTAGCTTGGTGGATCCCCGGTCAAATGTGCAGATGTATCCAATACAAACGGGCCATCAAAAAGAGTGAATGGGACAGACATCTTAAGTCCATATGTCAGGATACTCGCATTTTTTTCACTTCGTGAGATCACCTCTGTATACTGTGTGTATCCTAAAGCAAATCCCAACTGAAAAGTGTGAAAGGCAGGTCTTGACCTATCAACCCTCTTTTTTCTTTTCTTTGTTGTTTTGCCTGAGAACTTACCTTTGACTTTATTTGCCGGAACAACATCCACATCTGAAATATAGCCAATCACACCTTGTCTAAATCGAACTCGATAGAAAGGACCATATGTTTTACTTGAAACCTTAACTTTCTTTCCTTTTCTTAAATACCCGATAACACGCGAATCAAAATTGCCTTTGCGATAGATCATAGCTCCATCAGTCACAACAACTGCATTTTGAGCTGCATTTAAAATCTGTGGAAATAAAATAAAACTAATGGCGAATTTGCCATACACGATAAAGCGCTTCCAAGAAGATACGTGATGACATTTTACTTTGCCCCACTCTACGATCTTCAAAAACAATCGGCACCTCGATCCCCGTATGTCCAAGCTTCATAGCTCGATACTTTAACTCTATCTGAAAACTATACCCTTCTGACTTAATATTTTCTAGGCCCATATCTTCTAACACAGCCTTAGACCACAAATTAAAGCCCCCAGTCCAGTCTCGAAGAGGATAGCCCAAAATACATCTGGTATAAAAGCTTCCGCCTCGACTAATGAATTGGCGAATCCACCCCCAATTCCGAACCCCGCCACCTTCTACATAACGAGATCCAATTACGAAGTCATTGTTGCGGCCTGCTTCCAATATTTTTTCTAAATCCACTGGGCGATGAGAAAAGTCTGCATCCATTTCAACAAAAGAATCAAAACCGTTTTCAATGCCCCATTTAAAGCCTGCCAAATAGGCCTTCCCCAACCCTTCTTTTTCTTTACGAGAAAGAAGGTGCAGTCGGTCTTCGGAATTCATTTTTTCAGAAACAAGCTGCCCAGTACCATCAGGTGAACTGTCATCTACGACCAATATCTCAATGTCTTTGTACAAAGATAGAATTTCATCGGTGATACCACCGATGTTTTCAACTTCATTGTATGTCGGAATAACGACAAGAGTTCCCATAAAGAGAATTTGTAGTCCGAAATTGACAGAAACTCAAGATGCGATTTTTATATTTTCCTCGTCAAATCCATCATCAGCATCAATGAACATATCCTCGATCAATTGAATCGATGAAAATATGTCCGCTTTTGACCCATCGATTATAATCTCGTTGAATACCTCATCCACTTCATCAAAATCTTTTGACTGTGCCTGACGAGCTCGAATTCGATCCACAATCTTCTTTAAACGTTCTGTTGAAGACATAAAACCTCCTGTCTTATCCACAAATACTTCTCGGTAAGAAGGTGTCTCAACTTGAGAAAATGAATGATAAAATAATACTACAATACTGCAGAGGCTTGGAATGAGCGAGGCACCCTACATATCGAAATCTAAAAGCTTTGAAGAGCGAGGATTTGGTACAATCTCACCTTCAGGAGTGCGACAAGGAAGATCTAGATTTGTATCCTTTGAGAGCCAATAGGATGGATCTTTTTTCCGATTCTCAAGAAAAGTCTTCACTTTTATGGCTGCATCCTCATGGGACCTTCTGTAAATAATCGGATCAAACCCACATCTCTTACAGACCAAAGCCAAGCGCCAACGGACTTGCACCAGGACTTCAGAGATCAATACCAAGCTCAGCCAAATGGGAAGAAATCGAAACTCAAACCCTTCCCAAACAATAAACATAATCAAAACACTCAAGACAAAAGTCTCGACATAATTGCTAAAACTCACGTGTTTTTTCGTATAAACTTTTTTCTGTGACTTGCAAAAAGCACAATACACATCTTCTCGTCCATGAAATAGAGCCATAGATCTATTGTCTCAAAAAAACTAAAGTACATAAAGTTGAAATTATGTTTCCGTCGGTTTTTTCCTTTGCTAAAATAAAAATTATGAAAAATCCAATCCTTATATTGATATTATTAGTTTCGACAAACGTCTGGGCTCAGTATGATGAACAAGAATATGAAGCCGACTACGAAGAGCTTCTCAGCGAGCTCTCTACAACAGAAGCACCAGTAAGTGAGTTTGAAGATCCTTTTTCTGAAGTGAAAATTCATTTTGGTGTGGCATTTGTTAACTCAGTTTTCAGTTTAAAAACCCCAGACGGAGGCAGCTTACAGGCTTCTCAAAGTGGTTTCCAAGCCAATCTTGGTATTGACTTGCTCTCTGAAAACTGGATCGCAGAAGGTGTGATACGTAGCTACAATCAAACTGAATACAAAGAGGGAACTCTCTCAGCAAATGAATTTGACTTAAGAGTGCTCTACGTCAATCCGTTTTCTGCAACTTGGAAAATGCATTTTGGAACCGGGATTGGGGCTCGAACTCTAAAAATTGACTGGGAAAACTCTGCCAACAAGACATATCAATCTCCAACTTCCATATTTCTAATCGGGATTAATACATACATCACAAATTCAGTCAGTCTAGGAGCAGAAATCGCAGCACGCACTCCAATGACAGATGAAACTCCAGATGACACAGCTATGGAAATGAGTCTTCGTCTCGACGGTCATTTTTAGAGAATGTGGATTGTAGCATTACTTCTCATTCTCTTTTTTGGCCCACAGTTTGTTCGACCAAAAAAGAAAAAAAACATTTCACTTCGCCCCAATTGTCTTCTCACCAAAAAACCACTCGTATTCTTAAGCGGCAAATCTTCTCCGTTTTATCGTGGTCATTACTGGAATTCTATTCCCCACTTTCTCGCAGCTCATGGTTACAAAGTCATTGAAGTTGAAACTCCAAGCCTGATTTCAACTCAATCTCATGATTGGGCAAAAAATCTGTTCGAATCCCTTTGTGAAGAATTTAACGGTGCCCACATCTTTAGTGACACTTCTGTCATTGAAAAACTTCATAAACTCTGTCCCTTGAAACTAGATCCAAAATTCACATTTCACGAACCTGTTGAAACAAAACCCCCAAAATGGTGGGATCATCTCTATCAACCCGCTTGGATCGCCCATACGGCCTTTCTTTCACTTACTGGACATAAAAACACCTTTACACAGCGTTCCCTTGGCCATACCTTAGATGATGAAACTGTAAATACCAGCTATCTTAACTTTGCAATAAATCTTGCTGAGAAAGACTACTTAGGACTTTAGCATGGAAACAGAAAACTCAATTCCCTTCAAAGAACGCTCTCGCTCTGTATTCCATTACCTAAAAGCATTTGCCAAATCACCTATTCAAACAATAAAAGAAACTCCAAAAGATTGGGATTGGGTGACGACTCTCGCTGTCCAATTCTCTATCGCAGGGCCCATTGGTTTTTTATCAGGACTGTTCGAAGGGTCAACTCTTGGCATGATTTTCAACATTTTCATTCACCCAATCTTTATCATTCTACTCTCTTTATTGATTTCATTATTCTCAAAAATAGTGATTCGATTTCTTTATCAATTGGAATTTCAATTGCTTGATATATACAGAGTTGTTGCACTTGCAACTCTTCCCTGGGCCGTAATCAAAATCCTTGCCCCTTTAAATATTCCAATAGGAATTGTAGGAATGCTTATCGCCTGTGTTTTAATTTCTGTGGGTTATGTTGAAAATTTCAGACTTCCTCGAAAAGGTATTCTCAAGCTTATGAGTATCGTATTTGGTTTATTCTTTATCTCTTGGATGATCAACATCATATCAACCACACATAAAAATGAAGCCATCAAGAATGAAGTGACCAAAGAGAGCCTTGATATATTAGAAAAAGAGCTTGGAAAATAATGTGTCGCATTTTTGGTTTCCGAAGCGTCATACCAAGCCAAGTTCACTCCAGCCTTATTAGCGCAGACAACGCCCTCTTGCATCAAAGCACCGAACACCCAGATGGGTGGGGAGTCTCCTATTATGTTGGCGAATCACCACATATAATTAAATCTGCTTCCACAGCTCTTCACGATTCACTTTTTAAACAAGTTTCAGGAATTGTTTCTTCTGAAACTGTCGTTGCCCATATCAGAAAGTCCACTCAAGGCGACAACTCTATTCTTAACACTCACCCCTTTCAATTTGGAAAGTGGGTCTTTGTTCATAATGGAAATATTAAAAACTTCGACATTCATCGAGAGCCTATTTTAAGCGCTATTGGCACTCAAATGAGACGGTTTGTTTTAGGAGAAACAGACAGTGAGCTGATTTTCTTTTTAATTCTCACTCAACTTGCAAAACGCGTGGACCTGCATCGCTATGGGTGTCGAGTTGAAGATATTTTTGATGCAATTGAAGAAGCCATGAATATTTTAAAGTCCATTGTCGGAGATTTTGCCAAAAACGATGATGCTGAACCCTCTGAAACATTTCTCACATTCGTTCTAACTAACGGACACAATATGGTTGCATTTCAAGGAGGAAAACGACTTTACTACAGTACCTACAAAAGCCAGTGTTCAGAAAGACTGACTTGCCCTAGCTTTGCTCAAGAGTGTGAAGCTCCAACTCAATCTGGCTACGTCAATCACCTACTCTTTTCAAGTGAGAAACTCAGTGGTGAAAATATTTGGAATGAAATGAAACCCAGTCAACTTATGGGCGTAGATTGGAATATGCGTTTTAAAATTCGTTAACAGGAGTCAATTCACTCCTGTGGAGCCAAAACCACCTGCTCCACGAGATGTTTCACTCAACACATCCACTTTCTCAAAACTTGCCTGCACAATAGGACATAAAACAAGCTGTGCGATTCGATCGCCTGGCTGAATTTCAAAAGGCTCTTTTCCGTGGTTGATCAAAATAATCTTTACCTCTCCACGATAGTCAGCATCAATAGTCCCTGGTGTGTTCACCAGAGAAATGCCTTTTTTAATAGCCAGACCACTTCTTGGGCGAGCTTGAATTTCAAATCCTGAAGGAATTGCAAATGCCAACCCTGTTGGGATTAAAGCCCTTTCACCGGGTGCAAGCCTAATAATCTCTTCAATTTGAGCGCGAACATCAAATCCACTTGCAAGGTCGCTTTCATAGCTAGGTAAATCACCACTGAAGTTTTCTAAACACTGCACTTGAAGATTTAGTTTACTCATATTTTTCCCCCTTTTAATTCAAAACGAGAACACCCATATTTTCACGTACAAGAGTGTCCACTGCATAAGCGTTGAGGCCTTCCACACTCACCTGGTCAATCCCTTCAATAACCTTTTCAATACTTTTGTAACCTGAGAAAACAATTTCATTCAACCCCAATGATTGCATTCGAGACTCTGGGTCGTCAGCCGACATAAGAAGGCTTCCTCTCAGTTGTGTTTTATGATGCCTCAATTCTTCTTTTGTGATTCCATTTTTTTTCACATTTTCAAATTCTTGAAAAACAAGAGCTTTCACATTCTCTAAGCTTGTACTATCCGTACCACAGTAAATGGACGAGACACCTGAGTCGAGATACAAGCTCATGTGTGAGTAGACTGAGTAAGCAAGCCCAGCCTCTTCTCGAACTTTCTGATACAGTCTTGAAGTCATCCCACCACCTAAAATGGAGTTCAAAATCACAGCCTCAAATCTTTTCTCATCCCGGTAGCTCGCCGTAGGAAAACCAATAAGCAAATGGCTTTGCTCATAACCCATATCAACAGCAGATTCAAAAGGAATGAAAGTAGATTTTGAATCCAATCTTTGAGGTGCAACCCTGTGATCTGACTCTAAATACTTGGAAACCCAATCTACAACTTGGCCATGTTCCACATCTCCCGCAACACTCACTATCCAGTTTGAAGGGCAGTAATGCGTTTTAAAAAACTCTTTAACTACTTTAGAGTCAAACTGTTTAACTGATTCAACAGAACCCAAAATAGGTCGCCCCAACCCTTGTTCCGGATACGCTTTTTTAAAAAAAAGGTCGTAGATATACTCTTCTGGGCTATCTAATGTCATTGCAATTTCTTGAAGAACAACTTGGCGTTCTTTTTCAATCTCACCTTCTGGAAAAACTGCATTTCGAACTATGTCAGATAGGATTTCAATCCCAAGTTCCGTGTATTCTTTTAGAGTGGCCACATGAAAACATGTTTCTTCGCGCGTTGTAAAAGCATTCAAATCCCCACCAACAGACTCAATCCCCGAGACAATTTGATAAGGAGTTCTTGTTTTTGTTCCCTTAAACACCATGTGCTCTATAAAGTGAGAAATTCCGATTTGATTGAGTGGCTCATAGCGTGTACCAATTTCTGTCCAAATCCCAGTTGATACAACCCGAGAAAAGGGAAGACGTTCGGTAATAACCCGAACGCCATTTTCTAACGTTGATTTTTGAAACTCTACATCCATCAATTCTCTAAAAGGACTTTTCTTGAAAGCTTAATTCGCCCAGTACGATCCACATCTAGAACTTTCACTTCCACTTCATCACCTTCATTCAACACATCTGTTACCTGTCGAACACGTTCATGAGCAATTTCTGAAATATGCAGAAGTCCACTTGTATTAGGCAAAACTTCAACAAAAGCTCCAAAATCCATGATCTTCACAACTTTGCCTTTATAGACCTTTCCTACTTCAGCTTCTGCTGTAATATCATGGACCATCTGAACAGCTTTTCTGCGTGCTTCAGGATCATTGGATGCAATACTCACAGTCCCGTCATCTTGGATATTGATCTTCACTTCTGTCTTGGCAATAATCTCTTTGATCATCTTCCCGCCAGGACCAATCACTTCGCGAACCTTATCAGGTTTAATTTGTATAATTTCAATTCGTGGAGCGTGCTCAGATAGATCCTCTCGAGTTGAAGAAATCACCTTCTCCATTTCATTCAATATGTGAACCCGACCATCTTTGGCCTGCTTCAACGCCTGCTCCATAATATCAAAAGTGACATTGTCTATTTTAATGTCCATTTGAAATGCAGTAATACCTTCTTTGGTTCCCGCAACCTTGAAATCCATATCACCCAAGTGATCCTCATCACCCAAGATATCTGTTAGAACTGCCGTACGATCGCCTTCCTTAATGAGCCCCATTGCAATACCTGCAACGTTTCCTTTAACAGGAACACCAGCATCAAGAAGCGCCATCATACCAGAGCAAACTGTCCCCATTGAACTTGAACCATTGGACTCTAAAACTTCGCTCACGATACGAATCGTATATGGGAATTTTTCCAAATCTGGAAGAATTGCCGCAATTGATCTTTCGGCAAGAAAACCATGACCAATTTCGCGTCGACTTTGCCCACCCATACGACCTGTTTCACCAACACAGTATGGAGGGAAATTGTAATGAAGTAGAAAGTTTTTTGTAACAAGTCCCTGCAAAGAATCAATCCTCTGCTCGTCATCACCCGTACCAAGTGTCACAGTACCAAGAACTTGAGTTTCACCTCGAGTGAATAACCCTGAACCATGAGCTCTAGGAAGAAGCCCAACCTCACATGCTATAGGCCGGACTGTTGTTGTATCACGCCCATCAATTCTGATTTTATCCGAAAGAATCATTTCTCGAGCAAGTTCAAATTTAACATCGTCATAGACGATACTAAGATCTTTAGCAACAGCGGCAGCCTCATCTTTGTCTGCTATATCTCCAGTGAATTTTTCTAAAGCAGCCGTTTTGACTTCATCATACTTCGCGTATCGGTCAAGTTTTTCACGAATTTGCAACCCTTCTAATATCAATGGCTTTAAGTATTCAGTGAATTTTCCGCGAAGATCAGCATCCACTTGATAAGGCGTAAATTCACGTTTCTTGCGACCTACTTTTTCTCGCAATTGATCTTGGATATCAAATATTGGAGTCATCGCTTCATGAGCAAATTTCAATGCCTTGAGTAACTCTTCTTCTGTCAAAAACTCAGCCTCACCCTCAACCATCAAAAGGCCTTTTCGAGTTCCAGCAATAACCATATCCACATCTGACTCTTCAAGTTGTTTTGGTGTTGGATTAGAAATCCATTCGCCAGCAACTCGTCCGATTCTCATACTACAAGTTGGACCAGCAAATGGAATATCACTGATATGCAATGCAGCCGAAGCTCCCATGCCTGCTAATATATCAGCAGGAAACTCACCATCAGAGCTAAGTACAGTGGCAACAATTTGTGTGTCGAACTTGTACCCTTCTGGAAATAACGGACGAATTGGACGATCAATCAATCGGCATGTCAGTAATGCCAACTCAGTCGGACGCCCCTCTCTCTTGAAATAGCCACCAGGAATTTTACCTGTTGCGTAGAATTTCTCTTGAAACTCTACGGTCATTGGAAAGAAATCCATCTTGGTCGGCCTTCTAGATGACACGACAGTAACCATAACAATATTGTTACCTGCTCTGACAAGAACGGCACCATCTGCCTGCTTGGCCATGAGTCCTGTCTCAATTGATATTTCATTTGCACCGACTTGTGCTTTTACGGTGGTTCTCTGCATATCTTCTCCTTTATTTGCAGTGCCCTTTGAGAAAGATAGCCACGAATTAACTGAGGTTTTTATATGTCAAAAACTCAGTTAATCCGTGGGCCGTAGAATTCTCCTATTTTACTTTGGGCAAAAAAAAGCTCACCAAAATGATGAGCTGAAAGTTTACTTACGAATGCCTAACTCAGCAATAAGACTTGCATACTTTTGAAAATCCTTGCGTTTTGTATAGTCCAAAAGCTTACGTCTTTGGTTAACAAGGTCAATAAGCCCTCGTCTCCCATGATTGTCTTTCTTGTGAACCTTGAAGTGCTCAGTCAGTTGCTTGATTCTTTCTGTCAGAAGTGCAATTTGAACTTCAGAACTTCCTGTATCTAAATCGTTTCGGCCGAACTTTTTAACAATGCCCGACTTCTCTTCATTTAATAACGCCATTTTACCTTCTCCTTTGTTTTTCACTCCCTCTCAGGCCGTCGGCGAATCGTACCTAGAAGAAAATGATGCGTTGTAACTACCTGAGTTTATTTAAAAACACAAGCAACCTTTATCTTATTTCCCGCAAGCTTTGAAAGCATTAGGCTAATGAGGCGACCATCATCAGCCGACTTCACTCGAACCCCAGGTGTATCATCTGAAGCAAGTAACTGATTGAGCTCCCATTTCATTCCATCTGGCACAGTCCCATTCTCTACCAACGTTTTCCATCTGCCTCGCACAACATACTGCGGCCAATTGGGAAGTGTCTCTGATAGCGGAATAAATCCCTTTAAGCCATTAATATTACGACAGTTTTCAAACTCAACAAGTTGTACGGAGTCTTTTATTGTATAGGGAAATGAAGACGTTCTCCTAAGGCCAGAGACAGCAGCCCCGCACCCCAGTTCCTCACCAATGGAGTGAGCCCAAGATCGAATAAATGATCCCTTAGAAACCACAAGCTCAGCCTTCCACCCCATAGGGATTCTTGAAACCAACTTGACTGATTTGAAGTTCATTTCTCGCTTTACAACAGGGACAGGCTCCCCATTTCTTACGTATTCGTAAAGTTTTTTTCCATTCACTTTAACAGCAGAAATACTTGGAACCTGAAGTTCAAGGGCTCCTGAGTACTTACAAAGCAGGTCGTTTAATTCCCCATCACCCAAATCCACAGGAGGCTTTTCTTGAAGAATTTTGCCATCCATATCCCAAGTTTCAGTGGTCACACCCAGTTTGACATCAACCTCATAGGCTTTATCCCCATTCAAGTAGTATGGAGAAAGTCTTGTTCCCTGACCCAAAAGCAAAATCATAACTCCAGAAGCCATCGGGTCAAGAGTCCCTGAATGTCCAACAGCTTTCATATTAAGCTTACGTCGAACTCTGCAGACAACATCATGGCTGGTCATCCCTAAGGGCTTATCAATTACAAGGATTCCATCTAAGGACATATCTAATTCTGCTCTTTGCTAACTTTATTGATCTTATTCTGTAGTTCCATCGTTTCAGCAATAGAACTGTCGAGGTGAATAGAAACTTTAGGAGTGTACTTTGTTGACAGATTTCGACCTAAGTGAAAACCCAGCTCTCTTTCAAGCTCTTTGATTTCATCAAATTCATCACTAGTTTCATCTGGCCCCAAAAGGCTCACATAAATATGAGCATGCCGTATGTCTTTGGACACAGAAACACGAGACACCGTCAAAAGCGACTCACCCAATCTTTTCCCACTTTGAATAAAAAACTGAGAACTTAGTTCACGAAGCTCTCTTTCGATCCGATCCATTCTATGTGAATTTTTTAGCGCCATTTCTTCCTTTTTAGGCGTGGGCAACTTCAACGATTTCGTAGGATTCAATCACATCCCCCACTTTCACATCGTTGTAATTCTCTATGCCAACACCACACTCATATCCGGAAGCCACTTCTTTTGCATCGTCTTTAAATCGACGCAAGCTTCCCACTTTCCCTTCATAAACAGTTCGTCCATCACGGACCAACCTCACCAACGCATTTCGATTGATTTTTCCATCTGTAACAAAGCACCCAGCAATAACACCCATTTTAGGGACAGAGAATATCTCTCGTACCTCAAGATGTCCAAGACTCTTCTCCTCAAGCTTCGGAGCGAGCATACCCTTCATTGCCTTTTCGATGTCTTCAATCAATTCATAAACTACGGAATATGTTTTGATTTCAATCCCACTTTGCTTAGCTAATCGTGAAGCACCGCCATCTGGCCGAACATTAAAACCTATAATCATTCCATTTGCTGTATTTGCCAGAAGAACATCAGATTCACTGATACCACCAACAGCACTATGAACAACTTTAACCTTCACTTCGTCTGAATGAATCTTATCAAGCATTCCTTTGATGGCCTCTCCAGTTCCTGCAACATCTGTTTTGATGACTACAGGAAGCTCTTTCACATCTCCTGTTTTCACATTCGCAAAAAGATCTTCTAGAGACATACTTGAATTTGGAGTTTCAATTGTTTTGTTTTCTTCTTCTTCACGTTTTTCAGCAATTTCTTTTGCTATACTCTCAGTCTTGCAGACATCAAAGCGGTCTCCAGCAAGTGGAGTTGTTTCAAGTCCCAAAACTTCAACAGGGTCACTTGGCATTGCTTTTTTTGTTTTTTGACCGAGGTCATTCATCATCGCACGCACGCGACCATATGATTTTCCAGCAACAATGTACTGCCCAACCTCTATAGAGCCATCTTGAACCAAAAGAGTTGCAACATTTCCGCGCCCCTTTTTCACCTCTGCTTCAATAACAATTCCAGTCCCAGATCGTTTTGGGTTGGCATTCAGCTCACCCATTTCAGCAACAAGATAAACACTCTCTAATAAATCCTCAATTCCCTCACCGTTGATTGCAGCAACAGGAGCAAATATTGTGGTTCCGCCCCATTCCTCAGAAACCAATTCGTATTCCATCATCTGTTGCTTAATTTTATCAAAATTCGCACCAGGTCGATCCATCTTATTCACAGCCACTATAATCGGCACTTCCGCTGCTTTTGCGTGGCTGATGGCTTCCTCTGTTTGAGGCATAACTCCATCATCTGCTGCCACAACAATAATTGCGATATCCGTAACATTTGCTCCACGAGCTCTCATCTGAGTAAAAGCTTGGTGGCCCGGAGTATCTATAAACGTAATCCTTTTATCCTTTCCCAATTTAACAGAGTAGGCCCCAATGTGCTGAGTGATGCCACCAGCCTCTCCTTTTACGACATTTGTTTTTCGAATTGCATCAAGCAGAGAAGTTTTACCGTGATCCACATGCCCCATAACTGTCACAATCGGTGGTCGACTCACTTTGGAAGCATCCAAATCCCCAAAAGCCGCATCTTTCGTCAGTGTTTCAACTGTTTTCTCAACGTTCTGAACTTCATAATTAAACTCAGGGGCAATAAGTGAAACGGTGTCAAAATCCATCTCATCTGTCATCTTGATTTGAACCCCATTTTTTACAAG
>JAUICD010000056.1 GCA_030427965.1 Bdellovibrionia bacterium | reverse complement strand
GCTAATATTGTGACTTTTAGAGTGGAGTTAATCAATCGTATAGATGACCCTTTATTAGGGAGAGATATCTCAGAACTTTCAGAAGTGAGTTTTGGATATCTAATTGTTCCAATAGTAAGACCTAGACTTAAAAACAAAACATTCGAAGTACGAAAAATACAAATCTTATTTAACTTTGGCGATAAGTTGACTGGTGAATATACTGATTTGCCACCAAAGGGTTCGACCATTTCCTGGAGTAAGCATGAACCCTATTTTCTTCCAATTAATTTAAATGGTTTTAAAACTAAATTAACACTAAATGGTCCTGATTAAGAAAGGAGTAGTTAAAATGAGTGGGAAGTATTCTGACTTTGAACGGTTTGGATCTGGTGACCTTATGAGACTCGCTACCAACGAAGCTCAAATTACGTCAGCAAAAGCGCTTGCAGATCACAACCAACAAGTTCAAAAAATCAAAGCATCTATGCAAAAACAAGAAGAGGCTCGCAATCGCGTTTCGCAGGAACGGATTAGATTAGAAAAAATTCGAAACGATAAGTTAGCACAGACTGCGGCACTGCGATACAAGAAAGCCAGCATGCAAAGTTGGCTTGCAATCGGAGTTGCAATGGCATCATTGCTTGTGGCGATAATTAAGTAGAACTGTGGCTTCAGAATGATACTTAGGGGGGCAAATGCTAATTCTTGGTAAAACCGTATTTGGAAAAGATAGAACCCAATATAAGGTTGAGAAACAGATTGGTGCTGGCGGATTCGGACATGTATTTCTCGTTAAGAACAACGAGAATTCCCTAGCATTAAAAACTGCAAATGCAGACGGTATATCAGCGGACGAGTACGATGCACTTAAAAATGAAGGTGCCTTGGCGCTATCTGTTGAGCACGAAAATGTGATCAAAGTTCATTACTTTCATGACGGCAAAGAACATAGCGAATTACCACCGTATTTGCTAATGGACCTAGCAAACGGTGGAACCCTAAAGGAGTTCATATCTTCTCGCACGAAATCGAATGCGCTATTAAGTGAAAATGAATTAACTACTTTCATAACTCAAATATGCAATGGCATGAAAGCGATAAATAATTGCTTGATTCATAGAGATTTTCATCCTGGCAATGTTTTATTTCAAGAAAACACTCTTAAGATTACAGATTTTGGATTATCAAAACTAGTAGATACAGTTACAAGGACTAATACATTCAAAGGCATCCAACATATTTACTATAAAGCGCCAGAATCCTGGAAAATGCACAAAAACACTATACAAATGGATATGTACTCAGCTGGCATCGTGTTCTATGAACTTGCAACTCTCCAATATCCTTTTAAGCTTGAAAACCAAAAGGACAAGATCCTAGAAATACAAGAAGCACACTTTTTCTCAGTTCCCGTTGAGCCTAAGTCAATAAACAGAAACTTACCGGATGCACTCAATGAATTAATAATGCGTCTGCTTAAGAAACGACCAAATGATCGCCCCAAAAATTGGCAGGAGGTTCTATCCTATCTTTCGGAGCCAGTTGAAAACTCAACTCGACAAATTGATGTTGGTAACCTTGTGGCAAGAGCCAGGGCTACAGACCAAGCAATAGAAGATAGTAAAATTAAAGAAGAAAGATCAAAAAATGAGCACGAACAAAAAATTAAGAGCCTTAAGCTTGCCTCATCAACCATTAAAGAGATTATATCTGAGATTGTCGCCGCTTTTAATTCGCAAACACAGGTTGATAAATTAAGTATACATGACTTTCAAAATAATATTGGATTCTCGGTTCAAGCTGAAAAAACTGGTCGAAGTGTTACATGCTCTTTAGGCTTAGCAGAGAATGTCATTCATCAAGAGCAAGATACGTTCGGACGTGAAATTCAACGCACAGAGACTTTAAAATTCAACGGTCAGGACATTCAGTTTTGGGGTTGTATTCAGAATGATGCAGGCCAGGGCCTAAACCTGCTCCTAACGTTCGATGATAAGGACGACCTGTACGGTTCTTGGAAAATCCTTAGACATAAATGGAATGCGTTAAATAGCAGAAGAGATAATAGACCAGAACCTTTCCCACTTACTGAGTGGTCCGAATTTGCCCACCAAGTAGCTGTTATCCGGGCCTTAGGATTAATTGATACTGAAATTCGGCCTTTTGAATTAGAGCAATTTAAGTTTTTATTTGAAGAAATTTTGTGATGAGCAATATGCTTACCACCCCTGTTTTTGACTGATTAAAAAAATATCGTTCGCCCTCTAAGAAACTGACTCATAGCAGTAGGTTCTAAACTCGTCCACTTTGCCCCGCCATTTTTCAGACTCGATTCACAGTACCTTTTGAAAAACCAAAAAATACCAAAACCTTATTAGATTTTAACTGACACAAGGATGACAGCCCGAAATGTCTCGAAATTTCGGGAAATTTCAGCACGAGGTAACCTGGTGGTAACCACCGGAAGTTGCAGTTTTATGGGTACAACTCGATTTTTTGGTTTTTTGCCGTTTATCAGAAGGTGGACGGAATCTCGACCTATCTTGACCGTTTTTTGATAAAGTGAAACAATTTTTTTATGTCGAATTATCTTAAAGCACTTAGTTTTATAATTTTTTTGAGTGCAACAAGTTGTACAAGTGCTCAAATCGTCAATCACCCTGGTGGCTCAAATTCTCAATATGCACCAACTAATGAAAAACAGCGCCCTGGATTGGTAAAATATCTAAATGATGGAGCTAGTAGTATTGTGCAAAGCCGAAGAGAAGATGCATATAAAAAAATGAGTTCATTATGCAATGGTAGCTACAAGATACTCACTGAGGGGCCAAACGCAGAAGGAGGAGTCATAGCTCCAATAGGCAATTCATATATGTTTGCTCAGAGCCAATATTGGTATATTACTTTTGAGTGTGAAGGAGACTGATATGTTGGATTTTTATGTAAAAGACGGTTTTGGAGTTGTAATTGAAATTTTTGGGACAATCGGCAAATCAATATTTCATGCACAATGCAATACAACAGATGAATTGAGATCCTTGTACTTGAAGTCATTAAAATCTCACAAATAATTAATCTGCTCTATTATTGATTATACAAGTTAATCTTGATCATGGTAACTGAAGTCAAAGCACCCTTTGGTATATTTCTTCCGGATCTATTTCGAACTTCTCTGCCACATTAATTATAGTTTTTCTTTGAGGTTTATGTTTCCCCTCTAGCATAACACGAGCTCTTTCACTGGAGACACCAAGAAAAGCACCAATCTCCTCAAGAGTCTTTAGCCCCTTTCCAGAAATCAAAATTTTTAAATAATCTCCAAAAGCTCTAGCCTGCTCTTCTTTCGCAGCTTTCTTAATTTTTTCTATTTCGCTCTTATTATTTGTTAAATCCTGATTCTCAGAGTCGAGTTTTGGTTTAGAACGAGAGTCCCAGTAATGACTAATCAAATGTAAAAAGGTTTCATCATCTTTATCGCTCACCCAATTTTCAAATTCCTCAAAAAGAATTGTGTCGGTATAAGCATTGTCGGCAGCGGCCGCTATTTGTTGAACTGTATCTCTTGATATCTCACTTTCCTTAGATGAAAAATAATTAAGAACTTCTTTAATAATCGAAGTTTTTTTATTTAGTTTTTCTTCTGTCACTTTTAAGATGCCCATAACGGCCTCCTTAATAAATTTGCCAGCTTCTAATCTGTTTCCGTCGATATTCATTCCATCTTGATTTCCCGACGGTCTTCATATGCTTCTTCCAACCCTGTGTGCCCGCTTGCCCACCTCTTGCAAGTTCTTGTTTAGTCCTACAGGTAAGACCGACTATATCTACATCTCCGTTGTCATTCTTCTCCACCCCAAAACAAATTCGAAATTTGATTTGTTGTGGGGGTAAGAAATTAAATCGCAAGTAATAAAAAACTCCCTCTTTAACGACATCAGGAAGAACTTGAACATTGTTCAAACAAGCTGGCCAATTATCTCGCAGCTCCTGAGTGGCTTTATAAATTTCAATGGCATCCGTATCATCAAAATAAGAACCTTTTCTTTTATGAAATTCTTTATAGTACGGTTCTGTTATGAAAATTCTTGTTGCCATAGCTATCCTTATTATCGACAAAATTTCAATATAAATCAATAAAAAACAATATATTTCAATATTATTTAAATAAGCAAGTTAAATCATATACTTATACCTGACTCATTTTGATCCATCATTTAGACTTTGCTCCGACATCGTTATACGCTTGAAATTTCCAGACATTTCGACTGGTAACTATATGGTAACCAACTTATTTTTTCCAAATAATTACAGATATTTAAAGTCTGTCCATTTACCCCGCCAATTGCTCTAACTATTTGAAATACCAAATGTTTTTCCAGCTCTACTAGGTTGTCACTTTGATGTTTTATTTTATACCGATATACGGTATAATCGTATAGTGATTGAAAGCATCAAAGGAAAAACAACTCAGAACATCTTCGATGGTGTTAACTCTAAAGCAGCTCGTAAAGTTCCGATCGACCTTCATGAGCGAGCACAAGACCTTCTTGATGCCATCAATGCAATCACGAGAGTTGATGATTTAAGATCTCCTCCAAGCAATCGACTGCATAAGCTCAAAGGAGATCTTAAAGAATTTTGGAGTCTAAGTATAAACGATCAGTGGCGAATTATTTTTAAGTGGGACGGAAAAAATGCCTCTGAAGTAGAAATCGTTGATTATCATGATTGAGGAGTTTGTTTATGAGACCTAAAAATAGATCCCCAAGACATCCTGGAGAAATTCTTCAGCGAGTGTTTCTTGATGATATGGGACTTACCCAGTCAGACTTAGCCCGTCACTTAGATTGGAAACCCGGCAAAATTAATGAGATTGTAAATCAAAAAAGAGGCATCACAGCTGAAACTGCACTCGCCTTTGCAGATGCATTGAAAACCACACCTGAGTTTTGGCTTAACCTTCAGTCTAACTACGATCTTTGGTATGCAGAGCAAAACCATAAGAAGATTCGCGCTATTGGTGCTTGAATGAATAGACTCTATGGAGATTTTGAAAAATCAGATTGGCTCCGAGTGAGCAACATGACCGCGGTAGATGTGCCCGACACGATTATCCTATCTCCTCCGGGTTATTTAACACTTTGCCG
The DNA here is from genome assembly GCA_030427965.1 of Bdellovibrionia bacterium. Classification (GTDB taxonomy): domain Bacteria; phylum Bdellovibrionota; class Bdellovibrionia; order Bdellovibrionales; family JAUICD01; genus JAUICD01. The sequence goes on along the minus strand of JAUICD010000056.1, from coordinate 11,634 downwards.
AATCCTAGACGATATTTCAGAATAGTCCTCTTAGGATCATAGGCCAATTATTAGTCTAAATTATTGATATTACTTGTATTTATTTATTAACTAGATTTTACTGTGAGTATGTGTTAAGTTATAACTAGGTTATAACGATAAGAAGTTATAGCGCTGGAGGCAAATATGAAGACCATAGCTTTACGCCAGATAGGCAATTCTCAAGGAGTCATTCTTGAGAAGACTATTTTAGAGCTTGTTGGGGCCGATGAAAAGAACTCGGTTTTCGCGATGAAAATTGAGAATGGTGAAATTCGTCTTCGACCTTTAACTCGTGCTGAGCAAAAAGAGATGATCAAAAAGGCTTCAAAAGAGATTGCTCAAGATCAAGCTCCAATCCTCAAGAAGCTTGCAGAATAAGATGTCTTTGAAAGTCTTGGGATTTATCTATCTCGACGAAGATGATGTTAAAGAAATTCATGAAGACCAGTTGGCCACCCATGGTGGCCAGTCTGGCATTCGAGACCCTGGTGGGTTGTCGAGTGCTGTGAATCAACCCCAAGCCTCTTTTGGTGGGAAAGATCTCTATCCAGACGAATTTTCAAAAGCAGCTATTTTAGCTTTTTGCATTGCTGAGAACCAAGTGTTTGTAGATGGAAATAAAAGAACTGCGCTTGTTTCCACATTAACCTTCCTCAAAGTTAATGGGCATTCAGTCCCCCCGGCAGAAGAGCGTCTCTATGAAGCAATGATGGATATTGCAAATAAAAAACTAGATAAAGATGGATTGGCAGATCTCTTCAGAGAATTGGTCTGCGAAGCAAATTCGAAACAACCTTAAATTCTATTAATCCAACTGATTAAATCAAAAGTCTAAAACTCTCAGTCTCAGGAAAGTTGTCGCATGAGTTTTAACTAAACTTATGAGAGCGGGGTGGAGATTATCCAATGCTTCGCTTTGGACCCACAAAGTGAGATTCCCCAAAATAAGTGGACACTACTCAACTCTGAATTAAACAAACGAAAATCATTAGATAACATCTAAGAAGCAACTCTTAACACCTGTTTCAATTTCTTTACTCTGGATGAAGCTTTATTGCTCTCAACATCTTCATAAAATTGAATTATGAAAGTTTTAATTAACTCAGTATTAGAAATTCCCAATTTATTTTTTATTCCTACAAACTCATTATAGATAGACTCCGAAAGCTTCATCGAAACTCTTTCTGAGGACTTACCTTTAAATAAGTCAGAATTTTTTATTTTTTTTAGTTTAGCTCTTTCAGACAAAATATTTAAATTTAAAGTATAGTATTTGACAATAGGGGCAACTTCTTCCGTTCCGTGAATGCCAAGTTTTGAATATGAGAATCTTAGCATATCGTAGAAATGCCTTGGGATTCTTGCTTCAATAGGTTTATACAATTTTTCTCGTTGCTCTTTAACTCTAGGAACAGACTGCTGCGGAATTGAAACTACACTATCACACTTATCACATACACCAACTAGGACATCTTTAGCTCGGCCCTTCCCAGAAGAAAAAGGAACATTTCTAACTTCAAATGTCGTTTTAACTAAACCTTCACACTTTTCACACAATGCTTTAGATTTTTCGCCTTCTTTATAAATTTTCATTTCTTCTTCCTCGGTTGTGTTTTTTTACGATGAACACTAATGAACCATAAATCTGGTTTCAAAAAATAACATTTGATGTACCAGTTAAACCCTGCTTGTCTCGGGGTGAAGATCTCAACTTGAGTTTCTGGAGCCACATGATGTTCATCGCTTTCATGCTGGGTGCCCCGACAAGCTTTTAGGGCATCAATAACCTCGGCTTCAGAAACCTCACCTGTTGCCAATAGGTTCTTTTCATCAATATTATCACGAGCCTCATGCTGGACTGATCCCTCTTTCAAGCGTTGTATGACTTTGGTGCGAGCATCTCTGAAACCCATGTCACAGTGTACGATATTTTTCGTACATTTTCAAGCAAAACTTTAGTCTTTGATATTTCCTGGTATTTCTAGGCATCTGGAGCTTGTGTTTCAAAAAAATCTGCCCATTGGTGGGGCAACGACTGGAAAGGCAAAACATTCATGGCCGTGGGGAAGCTTGATCCAGGAATTCTGACATTGGTATTCGAATAGCCTTAATAAAAGACGCAAATACGATCAGCCAGTTTGGTTCAACAACTTTTGAAGAGGGTATGAGGTTTATGAGCTTGCCTCAAAGGAATTTCATATTTGATTAAGTGTTTTCTGACAGCTTCGCGCAAGGACATTGTTAAAGCCCTCCGTTCTTCCCTAGTATTTCCAACGATTCGATAGTTTCACAAGACTTAGCATTACCGGGACCTCGATAAGTACGCCCACCACAGTAACCAATGCTGCACCGGAGTTTAATCCAAACAGTGCAATAGCAACGGCTACAGCTAATTCAAAGAAGTTGCTGGCACCAATCATTGACCCAGGAGACAAAATACAATGGGAGATCCTCATTTTTTTCCCAATGAACCAAGTCACAAAGAAAATGAAGTAGGTTTGAATTGTGAGAGGAATAGCTATCAGCAGAATATCTTTTGGCGAGCCCAAAATTTTTTCACCTTGAAAGGCAAATAAAAGAATCAGCGTAGAAAGTAAAGCAACTATTGAAACAGGCTTAAGTATGGGTAGAAATTTATGGCAAAACCACTCATCACCGTAGGTTTTAATCAGAAATCTGTTAGACATATACCCTGCTGCCAGAGGAATTACGACAAATGTCAGCACAGACGCGATAAGAACATCATAAGGAATTACTAATGCTGTCACTCCCAAAAGAATCTTTACAATAGGGATAAAGGCGACCAACAATACCAGGTCGTTAACCGAAACCTGAACCAATGTGTATTCAGGATCACCATTAGTCAAATAAGACCAAACAAACACCATAGCTGTACAAGGTGCTGCGCCAAGGATAATTGCTCCTGCGATATATTGCTCAGCTAGCTCCGGCTCTATGAAAGCTGCATAGATTTTGTCAAAAAAGATCCAGGCAAAAAATGCCATTGCAAAGGGTTTAATGAGCCAGTTGACCACGAGAGTAAGAGCAAGGCCTTTGGGGTTTTTGCCAACATCTTTAATTGAGCTAAAATCAATTTGCACCATCATTGGGTAAATCATGAGCCAGACTAAGATGGCAATAGGAATATTCACTGTTGCTATATTCATATCGCTAAGAATTGTAATTGAAGTTCCTAAAAACTTTCCAACAATAATTCCCGTGGCAATACAAAGCCCTACCCACAACGTTAAATAACGTTCAAAAACGCCCATTTTTTCAGATTCGTTGCTCAACTCTTATCTCCGATGTAATTTTCAATGTTAATTACAAATTCTTTTATTTCATCCCTCAACCTTCGATAAACTCCAAGTATTTCATTTTCATCTGTCATTTTTTGGGTAACCCTTGGAGGGTCGTCAAAGCCAACATTAACTATTTTTCCTCCAGGGAAGATTGGGCACGATTCATGAGCGTCGGAGCATACAGTAAACACATAGTCCATTCTGCATTCGGGCAATTCATCAATGGTTTTCGAGGTTTGATCTGAAATATCCACCCCAAGTTCTGACATAACTTTCACTGCTCTAGGGTTGAGACCATGCTTTTTGGTCCCAGCAGAATAAAAGTTATATTGATTTGATTTTAATCTTTTACCCCACCCCTCAGCCATTTGGGACCTACAAGAATTTCCAGTACACAAAAACAAAATGTTTTTCATTTTGCCTCTATAAATCCATCAAGAACAGAACAGTCATTAAGAGGAATACTCTTGTCCTCGCAGCAATTTGCAAGGTTTTTTAATGATCGTTTCATTTTCTTTAAGTATCTTATTTTTTGATCAATTTCGTCTATCTTTCGTTCTGTTTTGAATAATACATCACTACACCTGGTATGGCTGACAAGCTTTAGATCAAGAAGCTCTTTAGCTTCCTTCAGCGTAAAACCTAATTCTTGAGATTTCTTCAAAAACTGAACCCTTGATATATATTCTTTCGGATATTCACGATACCCGCCATTCTTTTGCGGTTGTTTAATTAAACCTTTGCGTTCATAGAAACGAATGGTCTCAACCCCAACCCCGCCAGAAATAGCCAGCTTTCCAATTGTGAACTTCTCATTATTCATGGCCGTAGCATATACCCCGTACTATGGTACGGAGTCAATGTTGCCGGGGAATAAATAATTGGCTTAATAAACAGAACATTTGAATGGGAGACAATGTACTGAGTTAGTATTTGTTCTGCCAAAACCCAATGTTCTTATTGATCTTACGCTGCTTACCTGTCCATTTCCAAACTTCGCCAAACATTTTTTTGTGAAGACCTCTTCGACGTTTACCCCGCTCTTGATTTATTAGTTTACCCTCAAGATGAGTTTGATCGCGCTTGAGAACCCCCAAGGATGTTAGCTTTTTTTAGCTCGAATTGTAATTTAAATAAAAGTCTTTAACTATCTGATTTTACTTGCTTTAATTGTTTCAGCATCTGGGAGCAATATGGAGTTTCTATCGTCTAATATTAAGGAGGGCTAAATGATTTCATTTAAAAAAATACAGTTTTGGATGGGAACGACCATCATTTTTGCTGCGCTATTTTTAGGAATGTTCTTTTCAAAAGATGGATGGCATAGACACGACAAATCAGCATGGATGTCAAAGCTCCAAATTACTGCCGACCAGAAAGCAAAAATAAAAGACCTTTATTCCAATTCAAGAAAACAACGAAAAGAAAACCGTAAACAACTAAGACTTTTAGAAGAGAAATTTATTGAAAAAATGTCCAGTCGCAATCTAAGTGAAGAGGAACTCAGACTCCTTCACCAAGAACTCATCAAAGCCAATAATGAAAGTTCGCAACGTCGTTTTGAAAACACTTTGAGGATTAGAAAAATTATTGGAACTGAAAAAATGAGAGAATTTTATAAATACAAACATGGTGGTTCATGGAGAATGAAGTCTAAGATAAGTGGACATTAACAAGGATGAGTTTTGAAAATATTTATGACCAGTATCATCTATTTGTGAGACGTGTTATTTTTAGAATGTCTGGCGCTACAGATATAGACGATTTGGTACAGGAAACTTTTCTAAAAGCTTGGAAAGCACAAGGAAACTTTGATGGCCGCTCTTCAGAAAAAACGTGGATTGCCAGAATTGCGATAAATTGTGCAATTGATAGTTTACGCAAAAGAAAAAAACAAAATATTGAGTGTGTCGATTTTTCGGAGATCAAAGCTCAAGTCGACGATCAAAAAGATTGCGAACTTCGAGAAGTTATCACAAAGGCTCTTTTAGATTTGGAGGAACCATTTAAGTCTGCTTTTGTTTTAGTTGTAGTCGAGGGTTTTAGCACCAAGGAGGCCGCCCTTACTTTAAAAGTCGAAGAAGGAACGGTCCGATCTCGGGTTAGTCGCGCAAGAAGTGTTCTAAGGAATTTTCTTGAAAAAAAAGGAGTGAGTTGTGGATAAGCATAAAGATCAAAGTTTCGATAAATTTATTACAGAAGGCTTGAAAAACCCTCCTGAGGCCCCCTCAAATGAGTTTCAACTTATCATTAATAGATTAGATCCTTTTGCTAAGTTTAAGTACTTTTTTGAGAAAAACTGGTTTGTAGCTGCGTCAACAGCTTTTGCGACTATTTTTTTAATCGCTTTAATCCAACCCCAAGACACAGACAACATTAATACATGGCTTGAGGAAACCGTAATGGAAACTTACTCATCTAACAATAGCTTCTACGTAGGGAATAATTAGTTATCTAATCATTTTTCTGGGAACATATTTAAAGACACTTCGTCTAATTGGATATTACATACACTCTCAGAAAGGAGATAAAATGCAAAATTTATTTCTAGCAATGTTCACAACTATACTTTTAGTAAGCTTTTCTACTGCCAATGCATGTGATGACAAAAAAGAACACTCAGACAAAAAGAGAGCGGCCAAAATCGAAGCTTGTTTAGAAAAAAGTCGGGGCGATAGCTGTTCTTATGTTAAGAGAAAAAGAAACAATGAGGTTTCTGGAACATGTGAAGTTGGCAGAAAAGACCCTGGGCTTATTTGCCTATCTGATAGACATAAAAAACACAGAGAAGCATGGAATGAACTCTCAAAAAAGGACGGATTTATAGGTTTACAAGAGTCTGACCGTGGCGAACGACATCAGTAGTTATTTAGAGTTCCGACCTTTTTAGTTTGAGAAGGTCGGTTCTTTTAAAAAGTCGTTTTTTCTCTGTAGAGTTAATACAAGATAAGATATAGGAAAGCATAATTGTGACATCAATCGTTGAGTATTTCTCAAAAAAACCAATAGTAGCCAATGTGTTGATGTTTGGACTTATCTTTACTGCCATTTTAATTTGGCAGAAAACTGGCAAAGAAGAAATGCCTGAATTTGCAATGAACTGGGTTCGAGTATCGATACCGTTCCCTGGAGCCTCTGCTGAGGACATTGAGCTTTTTGTAACCAAACCTATAGAAGAGAAGTTAAAAGGCATCACCTCACTTGAAGAAGTTCAGAGCACCTCCTCTTACGGCACTAGTTCGTTTAGAATATCTTTTGAGACCAACACTCCCAACCTTCAAGAGAAAATACAAGAAGTTAAAGACGCCATTGATTCCGTAAATTTCCCGCGTGAGGTTGATCAGGCTGTATACAGACAATTTAGAAGTTCTGAGAAAGCCATCATTGATATTGGAATTTATCTTAAAGATACTGAAATTCTAGATGTTGAATCGAGAGCTTTACTTCAAAGATATGCGCTAGCTTTCAAAGAAAAATTAATTTCCCTTCCAGAAATCAGTGGAGTTGAATCATCAGGATATCTAAAACCAGAACTACAAATTCAAGCAATCCCAGACAAATTAAGAGTCAATGAAGTCTCTATGGATCAAATTCAAACTCAAGTTGTTGGCCAACATGTGCGTAAACCAATTGGGAGTATGAAGGATAAAGGTGAGTCAGACATCACTCTAATAGGAGAGCTTGATACTGTTGAGTCTTTAAGTGAAGTTATTGTTTCAAGTGGATTTCGTGGTCAAAAATTAAAATTATCTGAATTGGCCAACATTGAACATGAATTTGAAAGAAACAATCAAGTCATTAAAGTACAAGGTCGTGAAGGAATTGTTTTCAATATTCAGAAAAGTTCTAGCGTAGATATTTTATCGGCTCAAAAAGCCATTATTAACTATATGGCAGAATTCAAAGAAAATCTTCCCGACTCGAGGCTTGGATTCGTTCTAATGGACGATGAATCCTATGATGTTCGAAATAGAATATCCTTAATTGCATCAAACGGATTAATAGGTTTTTGTCTTATCATCTTAATCTTATTTCTATTCTTAGATTTAAAATCTGGTATCTGGGTGGGGATGGGAATCCCCTTTTGCCTAGCATTTACTCTCATATCAGCGTTTATGATGGGTTATACCATCAACAACATGACGTTGGCAGCAATTATTATAGTTCTTGGAATTGTCGTTGATGATGCAATTATTGTTGCAGAAAATATCTCCAGAAAACAAAGTTTAAACGAGTCCCTGGCAGAGGTTCATGGAACGACTGAAGTTCTAAGTCCAGTACTAGCTAGTGTTCTCACAACTTGTGCAGCATTTGTTCCACTCTACTTCTTTGAAGGTCGATTTGGAATTTTAATTAAATATATACCAGCAATAGTTTTTCTTATGTTGCTTGCAAGCCTTTTCGAATCTTTTTTTATTCTACCAGCTCATATGAAAGAAAATTTACCTTTTAAAAAACTCATTGAAAAGTGGTTCCCCAATGGGGGCTTTTCAATCAAACGAAAATTTCTCGTTAGCAAAACAGAGAAGTACTATTCTGTTCTTTTATCAAAAACACTCAGGCTAAGATCTTTAGTACTCGTGGGATTTGCATTATTACTTGCTGGGTCATATTTTCTTTTTAGCACCAAAATGAACTATGTGATGTTCCCCAGGGAGGAATCAAAAGATTTTCGTGTAAAGGTTGTAGCTCCCGAGGATACAGGCAGATACGAAATGGCCCGTTTAATTACAAAAGTTGAGAATCTATTTATTAATGATAAACACGATGTAATCGTTGGTGTTCGCTCTTCAATTGGACAAAGTCGGAGAGGTGGGCAAGTCAAGGAGAACGAAGGAAGTATCGTAGTAGAAGTAGTTCCCCCAGATGAAAGATCTTTATCTCTAAACGAACTCTTTAAGATTTGGCAAAAGAACATCGATCAACTAGAGGGTTTTAAAGAAGTCCGAATGTTAAAAAGTCGTTTTGGATCAGATAGCGGGAGTGCTATAGAAATTGAAATTCAAGAGAACGACGATGACGTCAGAAATAAAGTTGCCGAAATTCTTAAGAAAAAGCTATCTGACCTACAAGACCTTGCGAACGTAGAAATTGAGCGGCCACTTGTAAAAAATGAATTTCGACTAGCCGTTGATAAAAATGAAGTAAGCCGTCTAGGTGTGGATTATATCCAAATGGCCGCGACTTTACGATCCTATATTGAGGGTAGCATTCTTTACACCCTAAACTCTGGTGCAGAGGAGGTGGATGTAAGATTCACCAGTCAGGACAGTAATAAAAAAGATATAGAAAAGGTACTTGCTCTCACTGTTTCCAATAAAGAGGGTTACCTTATACCAATTAAAAACCTAGTGAAGCCTATTGAAGGTCAAAAACCAGCAAACATTCAGAGGACAAATTATAAGAGAACCACGTCTGTTTATGCGGACCTAAAGCCTGAATCTAAAACTACCCCTTTAGAAATTGCAACACTTATAGAAAGAGATATTTTTCCTTACGTTTCAAGAGGACTTCCTTCTGTGGGCCTGAGTTTTCGAGGTGAAGTTGAAGATTCCAGAGAGTCTCAAGATGATTTTTCAACTTCAATCCTTTTAGCTGTGGGTATTATATATATTTTGCTCATATTTCTTTTTAACTCAGTTTGGACACCACTACTAATTGGTGCAATTATTCCATTTGGTATGGTTGGTGTTATCTTTGCTTTTTGGAGCCACGGCATGTCTCAGTATGGTTTCTTTGCTGTCATTGGTGCTTTGGGTATGCTTGGAGTAGTCATCAATGACTCCATTGTTCTTATTGATAAACTTGAGTTGTCTTTAAAAGAATTTATTGGATCAAAGCTAGAATTATTTGAACTCATCTCCAAAACGAGCGCATCGCGCCTGCGGGCGATCATCGTAACTACAGTTACTACCGTTGCGGGACTATTCCCAACAGCCTACGGCCTGGCTGGGTATGATGCCATGCTTGCCGAGATGATGCTATCCATGTGTTGGGGTCTGCTCTTTGGGATGTTTATCACTTTGGTTTTGGTCCCTTGTCTTTACAGCTTCTACTTTCAATTGAGAAACTACACGGTGAAATCATGAACAATATTTTTAAAAGTACATGTACTATTCTTTTTTTATCTACATTCTCATTAAGCTCTCATGCTCAGTCCAATAGGCTAGACCTAGATACTTTTCTTTCAATGGTGAAGCAAAACGACCCTGAATACAGGGAGCTTAACCTTGAGCTTGAAAAAGGGAAATACACTGTAGACCAAGGGTTACCCAGTCGATCCATTTTATTAGATATTGAAAATAAAAATGGATTTGGAAATGATGGGAAAAGCACCAAACAAATTTCTACAACGCTTTCAAAAGAAATACTCGAATCCGGTACAACGCTTTCAGCCTCTCATACAGTTAGTGATGATCCAAATCAAAATGTGAAACTTACGGAACTACGCCTAGAGCAACCTCTTTTTAAAAACTTTCTTGGAGTAAATCTTCGACTACAAAAATCTTCTCTTGAAAACCAACAGGAAATTCAGAAACTCAAAGCAATTGAGAGCATTGAGTTTTTCCTAGGAGAGAAGATTAAACTGTATCTAAACTTTACTCATATATCTTCTGATGTGAAAATTTCTACTCAGCTTTATGAGGAATCAAAAAAATTATATAAATTTGTCCTAGAAAAACTAAGGAAGGGCGCGGCCAATCAAACTGACTTAAAAAGAGTTGCACTACAAATGCTTTTAAGAGAAGAAGAATTATTGGCAAAGAAAACAGAGTATGAGAGTATCATGAAACAAATTGTAGCAACTTCTGGAGTCAAAGGTATGGACGTAAGGCCTGAAGAAGCTGTGCTAGCAAACAAAAAATACCCCTTCCAAGTAAAGGAGTTTGATCCTTATCTGTATAGAAAATACAAAATTGCATTAGAAAATAAAAACTCAAGTGATTTTGAGAAGCAAATTGCAAGCCGAGGCTCCTATCCAAGTTTAAGCTTGGTTGCTGGATACAACATTGACAATTCAACAAGATTTTCATCTACGGTGAACAGGGATGAAACTGTTTTAGGATTTAACTTGAGCGTTCCCTTAGGAGACACAAAGAGCAAGGCACAATCCGAAATCTCAAATATCGAGTATTCTAAATCAGAAAGCGCTGTGAGAAAGACCTCTATTAACTTAAAAGTGGCTTATCTAAATCTTAAAAATCTTTTAGAGAAATCAAGAAAAACACTTAGTTTGAGTGAAAAGAAAGTGAACCTTATGACTGAAATTCTAAAGGATGATAATCGTCGTTATAAAGTGGGAAAAATTGATTTAGATAAAATTATTGAAGCTAATAACGATTACGCTCAGTTTCAACTTCAATATAGTAGGAGTCGAATTGAATTTAACAAGATCTATATTGATTGGCTAATTTTTAACGATGAGTTAGTTAAGTAGAAAAGAGAGGTTTTATGAAAGAGGTTGATGTAGAAAAACAGGTTTATGAACTCTATGATGAGTATTGTCATAGCTCGATGAAGCGCCGAGAATTTTTAAGACGTGCAATGACAATCACGATTGCAGGCGGTGTCTCTGCTTACGCAATGGCAAAGTCACTACTCCCCAATTACGCAAAAGCACAGACAATCTCCTTTACAGATGACCGAATCAAAGCACGCTACATACACTACAAATCTCCTGGTGGAAACAAAGCTAAAATGAGAGGTTATCTCGTCCAACCCAAAGGTACAGGACCATTCCCTGCTGTTTTGGTCATTCATGAAAATAGAGGGCTTAATCCATACATCGAGGATGTTGCAAGACAAGTGGCAACAGAGGGTTTTCTTGCCTTTGCTCCAGATGCCCTAACACCGTTAGGTGGATATCCGGGCAATGATGATGACGGAAAAATTATGCAAATGAAACTTGATCGAAGTAAAATTTATATTGATATGAAAAATGGGGCCAACTTTCTAAAGTCACATAAGCTATCAAATGGCAAACTTGGTGTCACAGGGTTTTGTTTTGGTGGCGCTGTTTCAAACTACCTTGCTGTTGAATTAGGAAATGATCTAAAAGTGGCTGTGCCATTTTATGGGAGTGCTCCAGAATTAGAAGGTGTTAAGAAAATAAAAGCGAAATTGCTAATTCACTATGCAGAAAATGACACAAGAGTAAATTCTATGAGGGATTCTTATCGGAAATCCTTAAAATCTAATGGAATACAGTTTGAAATGCACACTTATCCGGGAACTCAACACGGTTTTCATAATAACTCTACCCCCCGCTACGATGATAAATCAGCAAAGCTTGCATGGAAAAGAACCATTT
>JAUICD010000055.1 GCA_030427965.1 Bdellovibrionia bacterium | reverse complement strand
AAAATGGTGTCGGTTGACATCACAGCAACCATTTAGGTGCCAGGCATATTCTGCGGATGCATGATGGCATAAAAGGCGCTAAGTTATTTTTCTTAGCGCCTTTTATGCCATCATGCATCCGCAGAATATGCCTGGCACCTCTGACATTGAGTGAGGTTAGTTTTGAGTGAATTCTTATTGGAAATTGCAGCAATTGCAGTTGGCTTAATCGGACTTGTTGGCCTTGGGTTTTATCGAAATAGTCGAGTCAAAAGTGAGAAAAGGGAACTAGAAGAACAACAAGAAGGTGATGATTCACTTGAGGTTTCTCAAAAACTGAAAAAAACTCTTCAACCTAAAAGTCTCAGTGATGCTCTTAAAAACACAAAACAAGGATTTTTTGGAAAACTGCAGACAGTTGTTTCCGGTAAATCGACTTTAGGAAGTGATGAAATCGAAGAGATTGAGGAGATTTTGTACACAAGTGATTTAGGTCCTCAAACCGTGCAAAAGATTTTAGCTGGGATTCAAAGCGACCTTGAGGCAAGCAATATCAGTGTGGAAGTTGTTTCAAAAGCAATACGCGATGAAATGTTCAAATATTTGGACACTGTCTCGGTGGCCGAGTCTTTGGTTCAGACTGTGAATAAAAAGCCTGTGATTTGGATGATTGTTGGTGTGAACGGAGCGGGTAAAACTACGACAATTGGTAAGCTTGCAAATCGACTTGCACAAGATGGAAAAAAAGTCATGATTGCAGCTGGGGATACTTTTCGAGCGGCGGCCAAAGAGCAATTGGCAGTTTGGTCAGAGAGGGCCAAAGTTGAGATTTTTGCACCAGAAGGTGTGACAAGTCCAAGCGGACTTGCCTTTGATGCTGCGGCAAAAGCAAAAACGGACGGCTTTGATGTATTGATTGTTGATACGGCTGGAAGGCTTCACACGCAAGTCAACTTAATGGAAGAGCTTAAGAAAGTGAAACGTGTGATTGGAAAGTCTGTGGAAGGTGCTCCAGATGAAGTTTTACTTGTCCTGGATTCCAATCAAGGCCAAAACGCTTTGATTCAGGCAAGAGAGTTTCACTCAGCCCTTGATTTAACTGGTGTGATCCTCACCAAACTTGATGGAACAGCTAAAGGCGGAGTTGCTGTTGGTGTTGCGTGCGAGCTTTCACTTCCTATTCGTTTGATTGGGGTGGGTGAAGGCATCGAAGATTTGAGAGACTTTTCTTCAAAAGAATTCGTTGAATCCATTATTTAGGTGCCAGGCATATTCTGCGGATGCGTAACAGCATACTAAACAGTACTAGATCACTTTTTGTGCCAACCCGCATCCGCAGAATATGCCTGGCACCTAAAAGTTATTAGTCTTGTACTTTTATTTCTGCTTGTCTTACTACAGAATTAACATATTTAGTTAAATCGCTACATTCATAAAGGTCTTCAGTCTCAATGTTAGCTATCCTGGCAGAATCTATTTTTAGATAGGGACCCCACTGTTCATCAAAAACAAGAAAATCAAAATTTAGGCTAGTGGCTAATTTATTAGTGTTTCTGCTATCAGTAAAACGAATCACTCTTTTGTCATTGGAGGATCTGTAGTGCATGACTACACTAGATGATGCAAGAGTATTTAGAGAGTCATATTCACAAGTAATTTCAAAAGGATTGTTAGTCGCATAGCTTACTAATTCTTCTCTGTTCATATGCCGAGTAGTGATCAACCACGCTTCTACGTTGGGTACGGTCATTTGCGCAGAAAAGTTGGCAAAACGTAGCCCTTCAAGTATTGGCCCTGTAAGGTGTATTCCAGGCGTTTCCTCATCAATACGGTAGCTTTGCCACTTTGCAGGTCTTATAGCATCTAGTTTTATTTTAGATTCTGTCCATTGTGCCACTCTTCTTGGAGCCTTTTCTCGCGTCCATCTTGCTCCCTCTCCTTGTCTACTTAAAATAACCTGTAATATGATGTGAAACTCTAAATCAGGAGCGCGAGAGTACGTCAATGTTCCATAGGTTTTGAAAACCTTTTTGTTGGAAGTGTAGGGTTCATTTTCCAGAAGAAGTTTTTCTTCAGTTAGTTCGCCTTCCAATTGAATTGAGGCTCTACCCAAAAACAGACTGTAGTCTGTATAAAATGTATAAAGAGGGTATCCCTCTTCCTGTTGCAAGAAATCTTCAAGAGTTTTTGAAGCGACTTCCAATGGATTTCTTTCTGAAAGATATTGCTCCTCACCTTGGGCAAAATCTTGTTCGAAGTGCTGTTGGGCTGTGTCTTTACGAGCTGGAGGTTGTGCTTCAGAAAAAACGGAGAATACTAAGACAAACAAACTTATTGAAATTGAGAAAAAGGACATAACTTGCTCCTGTACTATTTTTATATTGGTCCATTTCCATGTCATGTGGAGGACTATTCCTCCTACCATATTCATGTCGTGCATATCGCATATATAAAGTTCAATGAACAAAAGATTACCATAATGGGAATTGAGTTTGTGAGAAAAGCCTAGTTATAGAAGTATCTGCAGAGGTGTCAAAAAGTTAGACAGCAAAACATAAGCAACGAAAACTGACCTACCTAGTCTAGATAGATCAGTTTTTCGATTCAATTAAATTCACAGTGTAATAAAAGAAAATCTTCACCAATGTATGCGTGTCCCCAGCCTTTTTGGTATATAGAATCCAGTACCAGATTCACTTTAGTATTTAGAGAATAAAATTTAAAATCAGTCATCCCAGCAGCTCTTGTTCCGCTTGGAATTAAGCTTTTTCTCCACCCTCCGGTTTCTAAAAACTCTCCTATGAAAACCTTTCCAGACCCTGAGTTTTCAGGAGCTCGATAGTAGTCAACTTTGATATTTAAGATTTCTTTACTGTTATTTATAGAGCAGACTATAAAATGGGGGCTCACCACCAGTTCGTATTCTCCGGCAACTCCAATCTGGCTTCCCATTGTTATCATTAAAGTTAGTAGTAGTTTCATTTTTCCTCCCCTTGTTTTTGAAGATCATTCTTCAATGGGGTCAATGTGCAATTCCTGTATATAAAAGTAAAATCAATTGATTTTATAAATATATAATCTATTATTATAAATATGATTGAAATCCATTCAGATCGAGTTCGATCCTTCTACCAGCTTTCAATAGATAAGAGCTTTTCAAAAGCCTCAGAATCTTTGGGGATATCTCAGCCCGGCCTTTCCCAGAAAATTGCTCTTCTTGAAGAAGAGCTTGAAACAACACTTGTGATAAGAACAACAAAGAGCCTTAAGATTACAGAAAGTGGTCAAAAACTGGTTCAATATTACAAAATTAAAAAAGATCTCGATGAAGAACTTATAAAAGACCTCTTGGCTGGTTCAAAGGAAGTGCAAGGAGAGCTTCGGATCGCGGGATACAGTTCAATTGTCCGATCAGCACTGATTCCTTGTTTAAGTTCACTTATTGGGAAGTATAAATTCAAATTCAATATTTTATCTCAAGAAATCTATACTCTCGAGGAGGCATTGTTGTCAGGGCAAGTGGACTTTATTATTTCAACAAATGAAATAAAGAGAGAGAATGTGATTAACCAAGAAATTGGTATTGAGGAAAATATCCATATTGTTCCGTTAAAAGAAGGGGTTGAGATGCCATTTCTAGATCATGACGAAAAAGATACGACGACATTTGATTTTTTTAAAATACAAAATAAGATTAAAAAATACAATCGATGCTACTTAGGTGATATTTACAATATTCTTCAAGGAGTGGAGTTGGGAGTTGGGCAAGCCATTATTTCCAAACATCTTGTGAAATCAAACTTAAAAGTGAAGCAAAAGAGATATCGAAATAGAATGAAATCAAAAATTTATTTGTGTTATTTTCGAAGACCTTACTATTCCAATCTTTATAAGATCGTCATTTCAAATTTCGAAGAAAAATTCAGCAAATATCTCTAGTCGTAAGTCCATACTTCTTTGAAGCCTCCGTTTTTCCAAAAATCTGTAACAGAGGACATTTCGGGATTTCTTAGTTCGATAAAGATCCCAGGAACAGGATAAGATGTTCCCGTGTGAATATCTGTTACTTTTGCGTTAAAAGGGCAACTAAGGTGCATATGGGGTATGCTGTCACGCATCCGCAGAATATGCCTGGCACCTAATCTTCTTAAAAACATTGTCGAGCATTTCTTTTGTTAGTCGACCTGTAAAAGTATTTTGTTGGCTTGGGTGATAACTTCCAATGACAAATCGTCCATCATCTAATTTTACTATCTCAGCGTGACCAAATTTGGGGATTTTGGAATTCCAGAGATTTTGAGATTTTAAAAACCGAAATGTTGCATTCCAGGCAATTCCTCCCAATGCGAGAAAGCATCTTAAGTTCTTCATTTTTTCAATTGTTTCAACTAGAAAGGCCTCACAGTTTTGAATCTCTTTTGTTGTGGGCTTATTCAGTGGTGGAGCGCAGTGAGCAACAGCTGTGATGAGTGCGTCTTTTAAAATAAGCCCGTCTTTTGAGCTTACGGCCTCACTTTGATTGGCAAACCCTGCTTCATGAAGGGCGCGATACAGCCAGTCGCCACTTCGATCTCCTGTGAACATTCTCCCTGTACGGTTGGCACCATGGGCTGCTGGGGCAAGTCCCACAATCAAAATCCTTCCCTTGTAATCACCAAAATTAGGAACAGGCTTTCCCCAGTACTTCCAGTCCATGTAGGATTTACGTTTTTCTTTGGCAGTCTTCTTACAATGCTTGGTAAGCCTTGGGCATAGAGTGCAATTTGAGATTTTTTTGTCTAATTGAGTCAGTCGCATAAAAGGGGTTGTATCGATGAAAGAAGGGTTGAGGCAATGGCTATGACACTGAAGTTGAAAAATTGCCGATTCCTATGGCTAGAGTTGGAGATTGGGAGTCGAAGCTCTAAGTAGCAGGTGTATCATGTGATTCTAAACTCTTAACGCCCCGCAATCGAGCCTTTGGTAGGGCATATTGTATAATTTGAAACAAAAATGTGGTGTCAAAAAAGCATAGCCAAAATTTCAGGGATATGTCATTAATATCACTACGGAATACTCTCGACGGAGAACGAATGAGCGAGACCTCAGATAAAAAACTTTTTGAAGTTGAAATTGGTGGAATTGGTTTGAAATTAAGAACCTCGTACGACGAGGACACTGTTAAAGAATTGGTTCAATACGTAAACGATAAATTAGATGAATCACTGGCTGCGACCAAAAGTGGGTCGATACAAACAGCTGCTATTTTAACGGCACTCAATATTGCAGAAGACAATTTATTACTGAAAAAACGTGCAAATCTTGATTTAGACCAAGTTCAATCCAAAGCTCGACGCATTCTTACGAGTTTAGAGTCTTCCCGTATTCCAAAATCGGGTGTTGGGCATTAGTAGAGTTTAATCAGCTTCACATCCGTTTGGTTTAAGGTGAACTATGACCAAACAACAAACGCGAGAACTGTTTTTGCAAAAACGAGATGCATTTGATGCCACTTGTGATGTGCAAGACCGTCTCACGTCTTCTTTGGTTAAATTTTTAAAAAGTGAATCCGGTGTTTGGGCTGGCTATAGAGCTATGCGCTCTGAGGCCGATCCAAAAGAAGCTATTGAGTGTTCCTCTCACTTGAAGTGGGTCTATCCAAGAGTGGATGGTGAGCAGTTGGAGTTTCTGGAGATCGGGGAAAACAGTTGGAAAATGAATGAATGGGGTGTTGAAGAGCCTTTAGAGAATAATAGAGTGATTGAGAAGTCTGAAATCAATGGATATTTAGTTCCAGGAATTGCCTTTCATAGAAGTGGCCACAGAGTGGGTTATGGAAAAGGCTATTATGACCGTGAATTGTCTAAAAGAACGTCTAAGAAAGTTGGCGTTTGTTATTCCGTTCAGATTGCAGATCAATCATTTGAAACTTCGGCTCACGATATCCCAGTTGAGTACATAGCTACCGAGGAGGGAATCCTCGAAGTGCAAAGAAGGGATTGAATATGTGGATAACAGTTGGAATTGCTATTGGGTGTTTGGTTGTTGGTTTTTTGCTCAGTGGGCTGCTAAAGAAAATAAAAGAGGGCAAAAAACGTAGACGAGCTCGATCTGAAGCAGATCGGATTTTGAGTAAGGCTAAGAATGATGCCAAACAGGCAGAGAGAAAAGCACGTGATTTAGAAAAGAGTATTAAGCGAAATGCAGAAAAAGAGATTCAGCGTTTAAAGGAAAATCTTCAAAAACAGGAACGTTCGCTCAAAGACAAAGAGCGAAGTCTTGAGCAGAGTTACAAAAGTAAAGAGCGGAAAATAGAAGATAAAGAACGTATTCTTAAGGATGAGGTTGAGAAAATCTCAATTGTTGAAAGAAGGCTTGAAGATCAAGAAAAAGCCATGAAAGAGAAGATGGAAGAGCTAACAAGTAAACTCCAGCATACGTCTGGTCTAACAAAAGATGAGGCCAAGCGTGAGATTGTGGAGGCGGTTCGGTCCGAGGCAGAGCATGAGGCTGCAAAAGCGGCACTTGTTATTGAGAATGAAGCTAAGGAAGATGCTGAGAAAAAGGCCAAAAAAATTATTAGTCTAGCAATGTCTCGCTATGCTGGTGAGTACACGGCAGAACGAACAACCTCTGTTATTGAACTTCCCAATGAGGAAATGAAGGGGCGAATTATTGGCCGGGAAGGTCGAAATATTCGCGCAATGGAAACGGCCTGTGGTGTGGATTTGATTGTGGACGATACCCCAGAGCTTGTCGTGATTTCAGGATTTGACCCTGTTAGACGTGAGGTTGCAAGGCGGGCACTTGAAAAACTTATGGAAGATGGACGTGTGCATCCGGCTCGTATTGAAGAAGTTGTGGATAAAATTAAAAGTGAGCTTTTTAAGTCGATAAAAGATGATGGAGATAAAGCGTGTTTTGAGCTCGGCATACAGGGAGTGGATGCTGAAATCGTAAAGCTTATTGGAAGTTTGAAATACAGAACGTCTTACACTCAAAACAACTATGTTCACTCGAAAGAGGTGGGTTACCTCTGAGGTTGGCCTTGATACAAAGGCCGCAAGGCGAGCTGGTATTTTACACGATATCGGTAAGGCGCTTGATCACAGTGTTGAGGGAAGTCACGCCGTTATTGGAGCAGACTTTGCCAAAAAACATGGTGAGAATGAGAGGATTTGCCACGCGATTCGCGCGCACCACGAGGATGAAAAGCCAAAGACGGCTCTGGCGCACATTGTGGCGGCAGCGGATGCAATATCCAGTGCACGCCCCGGAGCGAGAAAACAAATGATGGAAAACTATGTTCAGCGTTTAGAGGATCTTGAGTCTATTGGAAATAGTTTTGATGGTGTTTTAAGAACATTTGCTATTCAAGCTGGGCGTGAAGTTCGTGTTTTGGTTGAAGGGAGCAAGGTTACGGATGAGCAAGCTGTGATGTTGAGCCGTGATATTTCTAGAAAAATTGAAAAAGAGATGAATTACCCAGGACAAATCAAAGTGACAGTTGTTCGTGAAACTCGAGCTGTGGATCATGCAAGGTAAACATGGCTTTTTTGACCCCTAAGGAACAACTCAAAGAGATTTTAAAAGGAACGGTTGAAGTGGTTTCTGAAAAGGAACTGCTTACCAAACTAGAAAAGAGCTTTGAGTCTGGAAAACCTCTTCGAGTTAAAACTGGATTTGATCCCACACGCCCGGATTTGCACCTTGGACATGCTGTTCTTATCAACAAAATGAGGCAGTTTCAGGACTTGGGGCATGAAGTTGTATTTTTAATAGGGGATTTCACAGCTCGTATTGGAGACCCAACAGGTCGAAACGAAACGCGTCCTGCTCTAACAGACAGTGAGATTGCAGAGAATTCAAAAACATATACTTCGCAAGTTTATAAAATTATGGATCCTAAAAAAACAGTGATTCGTTACAACAATGAATGGCTTGGGAAATTTACGCCAGTTGATATGATCAAACTGATGAGTCAGTACACTGTGGCTCGCATGCTTGAGAGAGATGACTTTGAGAAACGCTACAAAGGTGGGATGCCGATTTCAGTACATGAGTTTTTGTACCCTCTAGTTCAAGGTTATGATTCGGTTGCTCTTGAGGCCGATGTTGAACTTGGTGGTACGGACCAGCACTTCAATTTACTTGTTGGGCGTGATCTGCAAAAGTCTTATGGACAAAAACCCCAGTGTGTTGTCACGATACCTCTTCTTGAGGGTCTTGATGGTGTTCAAAAGATGTCAAAGAGCTATGACAACTATATTGCATTTGAAGATTCGCCTAAAGATATGTTTGGCAAGACAATGAGAATTTCAGACGAACTTATGATTCGTTACTATGAACTTTTAACAGATCTCTCTGTGGAAGAGTTGTCTCAACTTCAAAGTGAACTGAAAAATGGAAAACGAAACCCAAGAGACACAAAAGTAGAGCTTGCAAAGTTTTTTGTAGAAAGATTTCATTCAAAAGAAGCGGCAGATAATGCAGAGGTTGAATTCAATAATATTTTTGTAAAAAAAGGTCTTCCTGATGAAATCCCTGAATTGAAGTTTCAACCCAGTGAGGACATGTGGATTTGTCGACTTTTGGTAGATGCAAAACTCTGTGCTTCAACAAGTGAAGCACGGCGCTTGGTGAGTGGACGTGCTGTTGAAAAGGATGGGGAGAAGATCATAGATCCCAAATCAAATCTTAAACTCAAAGCTGGAGAAAGCTTTGTATTAAAGGCGGGAAAGAAAAAATTTGCCCGCATAACTGTAAGTTAGGTTTTAGAGATGAAAGTCAAATTTATTCCAAACGATGTGGAACTTGAAATTAAGCAAAACCAATCTGTGCTTGAGTTAGCTCATGACAATGGAATTCATATTCAATCGGTATGTAAGGGAGTTCCATCATGTGCAGAATGTCGGATTCAAATCAAAGATGGTGAGCACAATGTGATCCCGCCAAGCCCTGCTGAAACATCATTGATTGGAACAGCCCAATTTGTCGATAACAGTCGACTGGCATGTCAATTGAAGTGCTTTGGGGATATCGTTGTTGATTTGCATGAGCAAATCGAAAAAGAAAAACGCGCAACAGGCTCTAAACGTCCAAGAGGAGCAAGTGAAAATCGAATTGAAGGAACTTCCAACGCCCGAACAGGCAATGTGATTTTTGATGAAAAAGGCAAGTACAACGACCGCGATGAGCGTGTTGCAGAGACTGTCATGCTAAAAGAGGAAATCAAACTTGCAAAACAACGCCTAAAGAAAGGCAAGAATTCTTAAAGGATCTATGCGATTACTCCTTATTTTAATTTCAACTCTGATGTCTGGCTGTATGAACATGGGGGTTTTTCAAACAGCTGAAACTGTTCCTAAGGGTGAGTTTCGATATCATGTGGCAGGTGGGTTTCATGATAGTTCTGGCATCAACTCTCAAGTTCCAGATGGACAGAAAAGAAGTAATGATGTCACATTGGATGGCTGGTTTATGGAAGTGGGGGTTCGTGCTGGTCTATCTGATAATATAGATCTCGCTGTTCGAATATCGCCGTCTCACTATTATCTGTTTGAAGGAAAATACAACTATATCAAAAATGGACCTTGGAGAGAGGCAACTGGAGCGGGCATTGGGTATTACACCTCTAAGAAATTTCAGTTTGTTGATTTTGTAGCACCTTATTACATTAGCTATATGTACAACTCTTGGATTGATATTTATTTGTCACCAAGGTTTGTTTTACGTTCGATTCAAATGAGTGAAACCAACTCAACCCTTCTGATTGCTGGTGCCGGGTTAGGAACAAAACTTGGTAAAGATGAAGGGGCAATGGTTGAGCTTCTTGGATATCAAGGTATGGATCAAAGAAGCTATAAGGTTGTGCAAATAGGTTTTGGATTTTTCTTTTAAAAAGTGATTTAGCACCATTTAGGTATAGACCAAAGAAGTTGTAAGGTCGTTCAAGTTGAGCTTGGTGTGTTTTTCTAATAACGGCTAAGCTGTCCTTTAGAAACGCAAAAGAGTTGAACCCCAGGTAAATCCAGAGCCAAAGGCCACAAGTGCGACAAGATCACCGCGTTTGATCATCCCCTGATCGACAGCTTCATTCATTGTGAGTGGGATAGTTGCATTTGTTGTGTTCCCGTATCGATCGATTGTGTGATGTGTTTTTTCAAATGGAATTTTAAGATGATCAAGAACGGCTTGGTTGATTCTCATATTTGCTTGGTGGGCAACTACAAAGTCGATATCATCGAGTTCAAAGCCATTCTTCTTTGTGACAGTTGTGACAGCTTCACACATTCGAATGATGGCATTTTTAAAAACAAACTTACCATCCATATGAGCGTGAAACCCATCAGTTAAATCAAGATTCTCTTTTAATCTTGGGTGGTCATTTGGCGAAGGACGGTGCACAAAGAGCTTCTCTGCAAATTCACCTTGAGATGCTATAAGAGTATCAATAACCCCTTCTTCTGGATTGTTTGTGGCTTCAACCAAACATGCGGCAGCTCCATCGCCAAAAAGAACGGATACGTCCCGCCCCTCTGTTGAGAGATCAAGGGCTGTACTTTGAATTTCTGATGCCACAATTAAAACGCGTTTGTAAAAACCAGCTCGTATCCACGCGTCTGAAACACTCATTGCATACAAAAAACCCGAACATTGATTTCTTAAATCTAGAGCTGGAATTGGTTTTTTACATCCTAAAGATTTTTGTAAAAGACAACCTGTTCCGGGAAAGACATAGTCTGTGACAAGTGCCCCAAAAACAATGGCGTCGATATCATCGGCGGTAAGGTTTGCTTTTTCTAAAGCTTCTTTTGCGGCTTCTGTTGCCATTTGGAGTGTGGTTTCGCCTTCGCTGACCCAACGTCGTTCTTTGATTCCAGAACGTTGCTGGATCCACTGATCGGAGGTTTCCATATACTTTTCAAGGTCATGATTGGTAACGACTTTTTTAGGTACATAGTGACCAAAAGATACGATGCGAGTACGTGGCTGTTGCATCAAGCCCCCTTCTGTATTTTAAGAGGAGGATTACACAGAAAAAGAGGCCCCGCAACCACAGGTTTTTTGTGCGTTGGGGTTATTGAAAGTGAAGCCTTTTCCATTTAGGCCACCGTCAAAATCAAGAATGGTCCCCACT
The DNA here is from genome assembly GCA_030427965.1 of Bdellovibrionia bacterium. Lineage (GTDB taxonomy): Bacteria > Bdellovibrionota > Bdellovibrionia > Bdellovibrionales > JAUICD01 > JAUICD01. The sequence continues at coordinate 5,678 of JAUICD010000055.1, read as the reverse complement.
AAATGGAGATAACTTTTGGGATCGACAACAAGTGTAACGCCGTGTTCAGAAAACTCTTTGTCACTTTCTTTTAACGTACTATCAAACTTCATCTTGTATGACATACCGGAGCAACCGCCACCTATGATAGAGACGCGTAAAAAACTTCCCTCAGGTTCTTCCTGAGAAAGATCTGAGATTCGTTTGGCTGCCTTTTCCGATATATTGATCATTTCCACTCCATTACTTTGGGTTGGACTTAATATATTCTATCACCTCTTGAGATGCAATTTCCACCTCTTCTTGGGTGGTCATTCGCCCTAATCCAAATCGGATCGTTGCAAATGCGTCTTCATCGCTTAAACCTATCGCAGAGAGAACGTAGGAGGGTTTGGGGTTATCACTCGAGCAGGCTGAGCCTGTGCTAAATGCAATTTTTTTAATCCCCTGTATGAGATCTGGAGCTTTGTAGCCGGGGAGTGTGAGGCTGATATTGTTGGGAAGTCCATTTTTCTTAGGACCGTTGATCCACGCTTTGGGAAATGACTCTTGAATACGAGAGAGAAATTGTGCCTTTAGGTCAATCAGCCTTTCGTTGTCAGATTTCATGTCTTCAACGGCAAGTTCACAGGCTTTTCCAAAGCCCACAATACCGGGTACATTTAAAGTTCCAGAGCGAAGCCCCCGTTCTTGTCCGCCACCAAAAAGAAGTGGGTGGAGCTTTATTCTTGGGCTTCTTTGTCTTGCATAAAGTGCTCCGATTCCTTTTGGGCCATAAATTTTATGTCCTGAAAGAGAAAGTAAATCAACTTTCATTGCATCCACATCTATAGGTGTTTTTCCGAATGCTTGAACGGCATCTGTATGAAGAAAGACACTCTTCTTGGATGTGATCTCACCAACGGCTTTCATATTTTGAATGGTTCCAACCTCGTTGTTTCCAAACAAAATACTGACTAGAATCGTTTTATCTGTGATTGCTTTTTCTAACTCGCTAAGATCAATGTATCCTTCCTTGTCGACACCTAGGTAGGTCACTTCTGCGCCACGTCTCTCAAGTTCGTGACATGTTTCTAGGACGGCTTTGTGTTCCACCTTGGTGGTGACGATGTGGTTTCCATTTCCTTTATAAGCTTCATAGATTCCAATAAGCGCTAGGTTGTCGGCTTCTGTTCCGCCAGAGGTAAATACGATGTCTTTTGGATCAGACCCTATCGATTCGGCGACTTTCTTTCGAGCTGTGTCTACGCATTTTGCGGCAGCCCAGCCATATTCATGCGTTGCACTTGCCGCATTCCCAAAGCATGTTTTGAAGCTAGGTATCATAGCCTCGAGAACTCGTGGGTCAACAGGTGTTGTTGCGTGGTTATCCAGATAAATCTGAGTGAATTCAGACATTTCATACACCTCGTTTTGGTTTGAGGCAGAGAGTCTTCCACATTTGGAATTAGTTGTCAGCAAATGTGCTTTGAATTCCCTCGAGGACTCTTTTTTTAAGCCAATCTGCGATATATCCTCGTAAGACACGGTCGTGATACCGGAATATATCTGAGCGTTCTAAGATATTTTCTGTGTATTGGAAGTCCTTTAGAATTTCGGGTTTCACCAATCGGGAGTTCTGTGGACCTTCAAATTTCCCTACTCCGATGTTGTGTTTTTCACCTTGCCTGTCCTCAGGTAGGGAGTTAGAGAGAACTTGAATTGCCTCTTCCGGTGGTGAAGTTCGATCTCCATATGTCCACCTTGCTAAGTGCTGAAGATCGATTTCAACCCAAACCTCAGCGTTACGGTTTTCTCTAATAAATTGGAGATTTCCTTTGGGTGGGTTGATTCTATTTAAACCTGAGTCCATCTCCCAAGCAATAAAACCCTGTGTTTGTAAAGAATGTCGTAGCACTATGACGTATTTGTTGGGGTCCAGCGGAGATGCAAATGTATGAATGGCGAAGTTCGAAAACTCACTATGGCTTAAGTGACACTGAGAGGTTTGCGCAGAGCATGTTTGATGAGAATTTGGTTCTGTTGTGGGTCGGTATTCATCTATAAATTGAAAACCCTGATATTGAGCTTTAAACGTTTCAGATTGAAATCTCAGGTCTTGTTCGGTTCCTAAAATTTGAACTCGATCTTCTGGTAAGTAGTATTCTGGGCGATTTTGAGTTCCCACAGCCATAAGTGTTTTACTTATACTGTCGACCAATCGAATAATGACACCCTCTTTTTGGGGAGTGTCTTGAGGGGAGTTTTCGTTTAACCCATTTAAATTGAGAGGCGATTTTGATATGGCCTCTACAATCCCTTGTCCAATCTGATTCAATTCAGATTGAGAAAAGAGACTGTTCATTTGACCAGAGTCTGATGCATTTGCAAAAGCAGACTCGAGAGTTGCCAACAATAAAAGTAATCCGAGCAAATATTTTAACATAATCCACCTACGTTCAACGAAACTCAAAAATGCAATTGAGATGCCGAGCTCATCTTGAATAAGTGTCTATAGAGAAATCATTGTGACGTTTTGGGGCACCCTTTTTGAAGATTCTTTAATAAATGCGAAGTATGATTTTCTTTCTTTGTGAAAGAGAGGTTAGTCCAATAAGGCAAGCTTACGGAATTTACGTTCTAGGCTTGAGACCGCTTGTATATATCTTCTTGCATTGTGAGACCCACACATTCCAAGTTTTTTTTGATTGAACCCAAGTCTTGCGTAGCGGGTCCCCACTCTGTTTCCACAGAGATGAACAAGTGCGGCGAGCTCTTGTTTTTTTCTAAGTGAGATCGAATGACGTTTGAAACGCTTTAAAATACTCAATGTTGTCTTATGCAAATAGGCGGCTGTGATTTCTGTGGCATGAGCTGGGAAAAGTCGAGAGTAGGCCCAATTGAACGGACATAGATCTTTGCCACTTACAGCCTTGCCATTTTTGAAGCAGTGGTTTTGAAACCTTTTAAAAGTCCCGTCTGTGATCTGGAACATGCCGACAGCAGTACTTGCCGGGGCATAGAGTTTGTCAATCCCAGCTCCGTACTGAAAGCGCCAGAAGGTGCGGGCTATAGGGTTTCCATTGGTCTCTTTCTGGGCAATTGCTGCTAAAAGTGTTGGCGTGATGATTTCTGTAGAATATTCAATAAAATGATCTCTATAGGCCCTCCAGGTTTCTGAGGGTGTTTTGAAGAAGGCGGAATCAAACAAACCAATGATTTCACTGGGTTTTCGAATCAATTGATAGACTCCGTTGATTGCCGGGAGAGAAATCAATATCACGAGGAGGAGTCTTAAAACTCGGCCTTTAAAAGAAATCCGTTTCTTCTTTGCCATTGGACTTCAGTTTAAGAATGGTTTTTCGTATAGTCAAAGCACCATGGAAATAAGCAAGACCCCTCTCAGGATTAGTTTTTTGGGTGGCGGGACAGATCTACCGAGTTTTTTTGAACAAGAAGAGGGAGCGACCCTCTCTGCTTCTATTAACAAGTATATATATGTGGGGGTTCATAAGCGTTTTGATAAATCTTTTCGAATTGCTTATGAAAATACGGAAAACTGCCTTTGGATAGATCAAATCGTCCACCCAGTTGCTCGAGCGATTCTTACAAAATACGAGTTGAAGGACACGGGGCTAGATGTTTTGTCTGCATCTGATATTCCGTCAGGGACAGGGCTAGGAAGCAGCAGTTGTTACACCGTAGGTCTTTTGAATTCCATGCATCGATTCCATGGACGAATCCGAACCCCAGAAGAGCTTGCTGCCGAGGCTTGTGAAATTGAATTCAGTCAAAATGTAAATGCGATTGGTCGACAAGATCAATATGCTGTTTCCATGGGTGGGATTAACGTATTTCGTTTTTTGCCAAACGGCGAAGTACGAGTAGAGCCTATTTCTGTAAAAAAAGAAAACCTCAGAAGGCTTGAAGAGTCGATACTACTTTTTTACACGGGACTTACACGTCCAGCCGCGAGACTTTTAAAAAAACAAAGCGAGAATGTGACTAGAAACCGAGAGGTGCTTCAAGAAATGAAATCCCTTGTCTTTGATATGCGTGATCAGTTGGAAGGAGACTTTTCACTGTCGCGAGTGGGGAATTTGTTGAGCCGATCTTGGGAATTGAAAAGAACATTGGCTGAGGGTATTACAAATGATCAAATTGAGAGTTGGTACAAGAAAGCCTACGAAGCGGGTGCTTATGGTGGAAAGCTTATGGGAGCTGGTGGTGGAGGTTTTATGATGTTTTGTATTGAGCCTGAGAATCAAAAACAAGTGATTGAAGCTCTTTCTGATTTGAGGTATTCGCGAGTAAGAATTGATCAAATTGGAACGCGAGCCATGGAACTAAAGGATGAAGAGTGATGTCTAAACTGTATGGTGAAACAGCAATAGAAAATGCAGAGCTTGAAGCATTTGAAAACCGCACAAGAGAAAGAAAATACACAATCGAGTTCACATGTCCTGAGTTCACCTGCGTCTGTCCAAGAAGTGGATTTCCAGATTTTGCCAGCATCTACATTCGATATGTTCCAGATAAATTTTGTGTGGAACTGAAAAGTTTAAAACTTTACATCAATAAATTTCGAAATGAAAAAGTCTTTCATGAAGATGTTACCAACAGAATACTGGATGATTTGGTAAAGCTCTTAGACCCTTGGGAAATTGAAGTTGTGGGGGACTTTAACGTGAGGGGAAACATTAAGACTGTTATCACCTCTAAACATGCCAAGTGATTTTTGATGCCCTAGGTAAATGAGTCCACATCTTAATTGTTGGGCTCAAGGTGACTGGAAAATCGATTTTTTGGAACTGGCAACTCTCCTTCTTTTGTTTGGCATTTTGGGCAAAGGCCAAACAGTTCAAGGACATGGTCTGTCAGTACAAAACCAAATTGATCCGCAATTTTCTCTTGAAGCTCTTCAATTTCCTGATTTTCAAATTCCACAATACCCTGGCACTTTGTGCATGTGAGATGGTCGTGGTGTTTTTTATGAGCCCACTCATACCTTGCGGGAAGTCCTCCCATGCGAACTTCTGTAACATAACCGTTTTCAGAGAGTTTCCTTAAGAACCTGTAGACAGTGGCAAATCCAATTTCAGGGTGTGTTTTTGAAAGACTCTCAAAGGCAGCCTGTGCAGTAAAATGGGCTTTTCCAGTCACCACATGGTTAAGAATAGCTAGCCGCTGTTGGGTGATTTTAAGCCCTAAATCACGAATGATTTCTTTGAGGTGGCTGTTGTCGTTTAGGGGTGTGTGATTTTCATTAAGGTGAATTGTTTCCATGGGATTTGAGTGCATCAGATAAGGGGTGGGGTCAAGTTAAAAATGAAAGTCATTCTCATTTGGGGGCTAAGTTTGACTTGAGATCTCAACTTCTAGCTCGGCTATAGGTGAAGAGCTTTATTTGAATACGAGTCATTTGATTATGCATCTGCACAGGTGTTGTGAGTGGGTGGTTGGAGAGATATGATCTTTGAGTTCTAAATTATGAACAATAGGGGGAGAAATGAAACAAATTTCTATTTTGATAGCAACCTTACTTTTAAGTGTATCGACTTATGCAATAGATGGGTCATCATCTATTGACTTTAGAGGTGCTTCAGCTGGGTTTGACTATATTGCCTTTGGAAACGAAGTCACGGGGTCGATCTACGGAATGGGCACAAGTGGCAGAGTTCAAATTCAAAGAGATGAGAGAGGCAGTTGGAGTGGACGTA
>JAUICD010000054.1 GCA_030427965.1 Bdellovibrionia bacterium | reverse complement strand
GAGCTGTTCCAAACATTGTTCCTGGAAGTGGTGGGGAAATTGATGGATTTCGGTTGGTCGACATTGCCCCAGACAGTATCTATGAAAAACTTGGTCTCAAGGCAGGCGACGTTATCAAAGGCGTCAATGGCGAACTTGTCAACAGCCCTGCTCAGGCTATGAAACTCTACAATAGCTTAAAAGGAGCACCCAACATCGCTCTTGATATCGAAAGAAATGGAAGACAAGAAACATTTAAATTCAATATTGATTAACAACCTTTCAAAAGGAAGGTCTCGATGAAAAAAATTTGGTTACTCATAGTTCTCATAACAGTTAGCTTCACTGTGCTTCACGCACAAGAGCCGTTCTTAGATGAAGAAGATGCTCCACCGCCGCCAGAACTAGAAGATGACTCACAAGCTGGGCCCAACATTCCTCCACCACCTTCTTCTACCAATCGTCGTCGAAGCTTTGGAAGTCCCAAAAGCTCCGGGGGGCCTGCCAATCAAGGGTTCAATTCCATCAAAAAACGAAAACGTAGTATGAAGTTTGCCGACGCAAATCCAGAGGATATTACAAATCAAAACTTCCCAGAACTTATCGACAGTTTTGATTTTCCAAATGCAGATATAGCAGACGTTATTAAAGCAATCAGTGAACTCACTGGGAAAAACTTTATCGTCGACCCAGCCGTTCGAGGTAAGATCACAATTATTGCCCCAACTCGTGTAACAGTTGCTGAGGCCTACAAGGCTTTTCTTTCAGCCCTCGCCATTGCAGGCTACACTGTTGTTCCATCTGGTCGGTTTTTGAAAATCAAAAATGCTCGACAAGCTCAGACTGATGGAGAAATCTATTCGGGCCCCTACACTCCTAACACAGATCAAATGATCACGCGAATCATTCAGTTGAAATACATTCAAGCTGCAGATGTAAATAAATTCTTAAGGACATTGGTTTCAAAAGAAGGAAACTTTATCACCTATGAACCAACAAACACGTTGATACTTTCTGACTACGGTTCCAATATCTCGCGTGTCCAACAAATCATCGATCAAATTGATGTTTCCAGCTTTGATGAACAACTTTCTGTGATTCCAATTCGATTTGCAAAGGCCAAGGACATCGCCGAACTCATTGAGAAAATTATCAATAAAGGAGAGGGTGGCGGAAAAAGTGGAACTTTTCGATCCGGCATTCCACGCTTTAGAAGAAATAGCAAAACTTCATCCTCTGGGAGCGCATCTGCATTTTCTTTAGTGATACCTGATGAACGCACAAACACAATCATCGTTGTTGGAAACAAAGCTGGAATCAAAAAAATCAAAAAACTTGTAGCACAACTTGATTTTGAAATACGCCCAGAAGATGCTGGAGGAGTTTACGTCTATTACGTAAAGCATGGTGAAGCCAAGTCTATTGCGGACACCCTCAATGGAGTTGCCAAAAACACAGGGACAGGACGACCAGGAAGCTCTGGAAATTCAAAAGATGACGACAACAGCGCACGTCGAACTCGCACAACAACTCCTCAACCAACTTCTTCTGATTCAGCAGGAGCTCTTTTTGGGGGAGAAGTCAAACTTGTCGCTGATGAACAAACCAACAGTTTGATTATCTCAGCCAGTCGCCAAGACTATGAAGTTGTTTTAAACCTCTTAAGTAAAGTCGATATTCCAAGAGATCAGGTTTTTGTTGAAGCCATCATTATGGAGATGGAAGTGAATGACTCCCTAAACTACGGCATAAGTATTTTAGGACTTGATAAAGAAAGTAACGGTGTTGGCCGTGTGGGGTTTGCTGATCAGAGCACAATTAGCAATCTTCTCAATGTCGCAGGTTCTACAGGTGCCGTCCTTGGTTTTGCAACAGGCGATGATGTGACAATCACAGGGCCAGATGGCGGAGAAACCACTGTTAAATCCCTCCTTGGTTTTATCAACTTTCTAAAAACCGTAACAAACACGAATATTCTTTCCACACCACAAATTTTAGCTCTTGATAATGAAGAAGCTGAAATCGAAGTGGGGGATAGAATCCCAGTTGCCAGAAACTCAGAAACTGGAACGAATGGGACAACAGCCAACAATATTCAATTTGAAGACGCAACGATCAAACTCAAGATCAAACCATTTATTTCACCAGATCGTGAAACTGTAAGAATGAACATTGACCAACAGGTGAAACAACTTGCCAATCGCACAATCACAGCCACCAATCTTGCTGGCGATGCTGTCTCCACAACCACGCGCTCTGTAAAGTCCAACGTCGTTGTTAGAAACGGAGACACTGTTGTGATTGGTGGACTTATGAAAGACAACGAATCTCCAACTGTAAGAAAGGTTCCACTTCTTGGAGACATTCCAATCCTTGGGTGGCTTTTTAAAACCAAAACCATTCAAGTGCAGAAGCAGAATTTGCTTGTCTTCCTAACTCCTAGAATCATACGCACCAGATCCGACGCACGTAAAATCACAGACAGAAAAGTTCGCGAGAGACTGCAATTTATCAAAGACAATTACGGTGGCAAAGATGCTCATGGAAGAAAAGTAGAAGAGATCAGAAAAGCCAACTTGAGAAACCCCGCCGCAGATGATCTCATGGATGATATGACAGGAGAAATGTGATTGAGTAACGAAACGATCGCTGGCTTACTGACCAAACATACCAAGATGAATGAGCTTGAGCTTTCAGCTATTCTTGCTATCTCAACTTCTACAGGCTCAGTTCTCGGCGATATCTTAAGTCAACAGAAAGAGGGAACAATTGATCAAGTTCTCTCTGAACTCTGCAAACACATCGGCGTAGATTTTATTAAAGATATTCCCGTCAACGACATTTCAGTTGATTTGATTCGAAATCTACCAATCAAATATGCAACAGACAATGCGATACTTCCTTATAAAGAAGATCTTGATGCTATCACAGTCTTAACTGCCAACCCTCTCAACCTCAACTCTATGGATGATTTGAGAGTTCTTTTTGGAAAACCAACAAAACCACTTGTTTCAACAACTATGAAGATTCAAGACGCCATCAACAAGGTCTATGAAAAAAGCACGGCTGCCTTTGATGGACTTGAGGACATTGAAGAGGACGACTACGATCTTGAAGACCCTATTATTGATCTTCTTCAAGCCGGAGATGACGACGCTCCTGTAATTAAACTTGTGAACACTCTGCTTATGAGAGCTGTGAAAGAAAAAGCTTCTGACATTCATATTGAGCCATATGAAAGAGATATGGTTGTTCGATTTCGAATCGATGGTGTTTTGTACGATATCTTCAAACCACCAAAGAAATTTCAAAACGCAATCACATCTCGAATCAAAGTTATGGGAAATCTCAATATTGCTGAGAAAAGACTTCCTCAAGATGGACGAATCCCACTTAAACTTGCTGGAAAAGACATTGATGTACGCCTCAATTCTGTACCAACATCACACGGTGAGCGCCTTGTTATGCGTCTTCAAGATAGATCTAATGTGGTACTTGAGCTTGAACAACTGGGTTTCCCACAAGAAACCCTGGATCAAATGGCTTATCAACTTTCCAAGACACATGGAATTATTCTTGTCACAGGCCCAACTGGAAGTGGTAAATCAACAACTCTTTATGCCTCTCTTATGAAAATCAACAGTGTTGAACGAAATATCATTACAGTGGAAGACCCGGTTGAGAATCGAATTCACGGTATTGGTCAGATACAGGTGAACTCAAAAATTGGGCTCACGTTTGCAAATGGACTACGCGCAATCTTAAGACAAGATCCAGACGTTATAATGATTGGTGAGATTCGTGATTTTGAAACTGCTGAAATTGCGATCAACGCCTCTCTCACAGGCCACCTTGTCCTTTCCACGATCCACACAAATGACTCTGCTGGAGCTGTTCCTCGATTGATCGATATGGGATGTGAACCATTTTTGATCTCAAGTTCACTTCTTGGAATTCTTGCACAACGTCTTATTCGTGTTCTTTGTCCACATTGCAAAGTTCCACATATCCCAACAGATGAAGACTTGATCACTCTAGAAATCACAAGAGAGGAAGCCAACAAAGGCAAAATGTTTAAGGCTGTGGGTTGCGCACAGTGCAATCAAAAGGGATACATTGGTCGATCTGTAATTTCAGAACTCCTTCCCGTCACAGATGACGTCCGCCGTCTTATCCTGCAACGCCAAGATGGATCTGTTGTTAAAAAAGCAGCTATTGCCAATGGAATGAAAACACTTCGACAAGATGGCATAAAGAAAGTACTTTCAGGCATTACAACAATTGAAGAACTTTTGGCAAATTCTCAGACGGATGACTAATGGCACTTTATGAATATAAGGGACTGAACCTCAAAGGCAAAAACGTAAAGGGAGCTATCGAGGCAGACAGTCAACGGTCTGCTCAGTCTCGCCTAAAAAAAGATGGCATTTTTGTCATTGAAATCAAAAGCAAAAAAAGAGTTCAAAAGAAGTCTGGAAAAAACTCTTTTGGAGGAAAGGCCAGTACAGAAGATCTTTCTATGATGACAAGGCAACTTGCTACACTTTTAAAAGCCAACATCCCACTTGTTGACACTCTTGCTGCGGTGTCAGATCAAGTGGAGCATCCCGGATTGAAGTCAGCTCTCTCTGAAATTCGTGATTCCGTAAACGAAGGAACCGCCCTAAATCGCGCTATGGCAAAATACCCAAAATACTTTAGCAAGATCTTTGTCTCTATGACAGAAGCAGGTGAAACCTCAGGAACTTTGGATCAAATTTTATTAAGACTTGCAGAGTTTGCCGAATCTCAAGATGAACTCAATCAAAAAATCAAATCCGCCATGATCTATCCTGTTGTGATGTTGATCTTCACAACCCTTATGCTCATGGGACTATTTGTTTATGTGATTCCAAAAATCACGGTGATCTTTGAACAAACTGACATGCAACTGCCTTGGTATTCTCAGATCGTTATTGATATGTCAGAGTTTTTGGTGAACTACTGGTGGGGTGTGATTGCAGGTATGATTGGTTCTTATTTTTGTTTTCGTTTTTGGAAAAATACACCCAACGGTTCCAAACAATGGGATCGAATTGTGCTTCGGCTTCCTATTGTTGGGAAACTCGCTCGAATGGTTGCTGTCAGTCGATTCACACGCACGCTCTCAACCCTACTAACAGGTGGAGTGCCAATGCTTCAAGCCATGGATATCGTAAAAAATGTTGTCGATAGTGATCCAATCGAAATTGCAATTGAGAATGCTCGCGACAATATCAGTGAAGGAGAATCCATAGCAGGTCCATTAAGAAAATCAGGAGAGTTTCCTCCAATTGTCCTACATATGGTTGCCATTGGAGAGAAAACCGGAGATTTAGAGAATATGCTGACGCAGGTCAGCGAATCCTACGACTTTCAAGTTAAAACTCAAGTCCAAGGCCTGACCGCACTCCTTGAACCACTCCTCATCGTTGTGATGGGTGTTGTCATTGGAATCATTGTGGTCGCAATCATGATACCAATCTTTGAAATGTCGAACCTTGGCGGGTAAGCTTAGGTTTTAAATAAAATATTAAAACACCCAGTTGTGGTGATTTTTAGGACTCAAATTACAGGAGGCATAATGCGCGCTATGAAGAAACTCAAGGTCCTCAATCAAAAAGGCATGACTCTCATTGAAATCATGATCGTGCTTGTAATCATTGCAGGACTTGCTGGAGTACTAGTTACCACGGTCGCTGGAAGACTTAAAGCGGCTCGAATTAAAGAAGCTCGAATTCTTATACAAGAGGTCGGAAAAGCACTTGAACTCTACAATGCCGATTGTGGAAGCTACCCTTCATCAGAATCAGGTCTTCAGGCACTTGTTGAAGACCCTGGAGACTGTCCCAATTGGGGTCCAGACCCTTATCTTAAAAAGATACCAAAAGATCCTTGGCAGGGTGATTTAACCTACGAAAAAGACGGTGGCGACTATATACTTATGTCATATGGCTCAGACGGCAACGAAGGCGGCACAGGCGACGCCAAAGATATCAGCTCCGACGATTTGTAAAAACTCAAGAGGCATGACCCTCATTGAAATCATGATCGTACTTGTGATCATGGCTGCAATGGCGGTTTTGGTCGTGCCTCGAATCAACAACCGCAACAATCAATTCAAGCAACTGACCCGACGACTCGTCGTTATGGGCAAACAACTCAACTCCTACTCTCGTATTCAACAAAAAACATATCGTGTGGTCATCAATATGCCTATTGATGAAGATAAAGTACATTCCATTTCAATTGAAAGCGCCTCAGGAAATGTTCCTATTGATTACGAACAAATAAAGGAAACCTTTGAAAACAACGAAAAGGAAAGAGAAGAGGGAGACCCTCCACCCACATTTCAAGAAGATCGCACTGTATTAAAGTCTCCTATTGAACTCCCTCCCCCACTAAGATTCAAAGATGTTGAGATTGGCGCACTTGATGAAAAGTTTGAAGAGGGAAAAGCTTATATCCATTTTTTCCCACAAGGGATGGTCGAGGAAGTGGCAGTTCATCTCACTGATGGAAACAAGCGTGAATGGACGATCACCTACCACCCACTCACAGGAAAAGGGTATATCATTAGCTCTTACGTTCCACTAAAGGATTTGAGAGGAAAATGAAACAAAACGGCTTTACACTTATTGAAGTCTTGATTTCCATGATGATTGTGGCAACAGCTGTCGTGGCACTTTCTTTTGCGGCAAGAAGTAGCGCTTTAAATTTACAAAAGGCCCGCAACATGACAACAGCTAATACGCTTCTTCAGCAGAAAGCGACTGAATTTGAATACAAATACCAAAAAGAATTTCCGACAGAAAAAACACAAGAAAGCGGAGACTTTGGAAAGGAATACCCCAACTTCGCCTGGAGGGTTCAAGTTCAGCCACTCGAGTTTCCAGATCTCACACCGATACTCACAGCCAATGAAGCTGATGGAGCCAGTGACATGATGATCACTGTTATACGGCAAATGACTGATTATTTTTCAAAAGCTGTTTTTGAAATGAAAGTTGTCGTGATCTGGAAACACAAACGCAAGGATATTGAATACGACATAACAACTTATCTTGTAAACTATGAAACGGATTTGGCATTTGGTGGATAATTCAAAGGGTTTCACACTTATTGAAGTGATTATTGCTGTGATGATACTTGCAACAATCTCTGCATTAACGGCAGGCTCTATTTCCAATGCACTCCGTGATAAAAAGCGGATTCAAAACAATGTGGATCGACTTTCTACAATTCGATCTGCTTACAAAGTTGTAGAACGTGATATCCAAATGGCTTTTCATTTTCGTGATATCAATGAAGAGGTTTTACGAGAAGTCGAAAAAGCTCGTAAAAAGAAAAAGAAGAAAGGGGCTCAACAGCCCGGAGATCCCACAGATACAGTTGAGGAACTTGAAAATCTCACAAAGTTTATCGGTGAAGAAAATCAAATTCACTTCACAAGCCTCAATCATCAACGAGTTTACTCTGGACGCTCTGAGGGAGATCAACAAGAGGTGGGTTACTATGTGGCAGACTGCAGAACACTTGGAAAACCCGATGAGTCTTCAAAATGTCTTTGGAGAAGAGCTTCACCATATATAGACGAAAAAACAGAGGAGGGCGGACAAGCTCGCGTACTTGTTGAAAAGGTCACAGAATTTAAACTGCGCTATTACAGCTCTGAAGATGATGAGTATGTCAGCGTTTGGAAGTCAGATGATTCTGGAGATGCACGGACAAAAGACAAATTCCCCGACGCTGTTGAGGTCACTCTTGAAATAGAAGCCATTCAAAAAAGAAAAGACCGAATTGTAAGTTTAGTTCCTATTCGTTTTCCAAACAATACTCCAAAAGAGAATGAATCAGAAACAGGTGGTGGCGATGAAGGGGCAGATGGCGGGGACGGTGATGATGACAACCAATAACCGCTCTAGCCAAAGTGGTGTAGCTCTTTTGATTGCACTGTTCACACTGTCCACTCTCGCATTTCTTGCTGTTGAAATTGCATTTGACCCTCGTCTAGAACGAGCCATCTCCAATCAAAACTTCAGACGTACACAGGCGTATTACACAGCAAAATCTGGTATTGAGCTCTCCATGCTTCGGATTCTTCTTTACCGCAAAGTTCTTGTCCAATTTGGCGATCAACTCAAAGGACAACAAAAACTAACAAATATGATTTGGCAATTTCCATTTGCTTGGCCAATTGTCCCTCCAAAATCCGTCAATCGAGTTGAATCAGAAGAAATTGGAGATGCTGTGAGTGAGTCGTTAATGGGTCAAAACCAGGGCTTCACCACATCTATTGAAAGCGAAGGTTCCAAAATAGACCTCAATGATCTTGCTAGTCCAAGTGAAATTCTTCAAAAAGTAACACGAGATCAACTTATAAGTCTGTTTAAGAACCGAGCTGACCAAGACGACGACTTTGCCGATAAATTACGCAACTATGATTACGAAACACTTGTCAACAATATCAAAGATTGGGTGGATCCAGATTCTGAAAGTGACAATGGTGGTGATGAGTCCTCCCCTTACTCCGAAATCAACGAAGAAAACCTTCCTCCCAACCGATCTTTTCGAACACTTCTAGAAGTTCGAATGGTTGGGGGAATGGATGATGAAATATTTGAATTTCTCTCCCCCAGTATCACCGTTTACGGAGTCAAAGGTATCAACCCTAACTACGCAGATATAAAACTCCTAAAGTCAATTTCCGAAGATATCACAGATGAGGTTGCTCAGGAAATTATAAACCGACGAAACGACCCCGAACGAGGCCCTTTTGCAGATGAAGAAGACTTCTTTGGCTTTCTAGAAGCTGAACGTGTGGACACAGGTAAAATTGAAGATGAAGGAATTCCACTTTACTACGATGCGGAATACAATTTTCGAATTGTATCAACAGGGTATTCCGCAAATGTGACTCGTAAAATCACAGCCATCGTCTATGACTTTGACACCGCAAAATCTCGCCTCATAGAACTGCTCGAAAAAGAAGACAAAGATCAAGATCCTGATGATAAGAATCCCGATGATAGTGGTGGAACAACAGCGACCACAACTACGACGACGACACAACCTAAACCACCAAAGGGAAAGCCAAACATCGTCTACTGGTACGAGACTTAGGTCCTGTCCTTAAAATCAATACTCAAAAAACCTCTATCTCTTTAAAACTATTGCTTATTTTGATGAGCGCTTTGTAGTAAAATTTTAGGCGAGGTAAGAGATGAAAAGCGTTGGAATAGACATTGGCTCCTACTCAGTAAAGGTTGCCGAGGTGGAAGACACCAGTCGCGGATACACCCTTCGCGATTACTCTGAAATCCCCTTAGGAAATGATCCCTCACAAGATCAAAGAATTCTACTTATCGATGCACTTAGAAAAGTGGCTGCGCATTATCAAAACCGACAAGTGAGATTTGTTTTTGGCATCGATCAAGAAAAGGTCGCCACTCGCCTTAAAACATTTCCTTTCAAAGAACGCCATCAGATTTTGAAAAGCCTTCCCTTTCAATTGAGTGATGATGTCCCTTTTGATCCCTTCTCAGCCGTGTTTGATGCTCGCTTTCTTGCAACACGTGGGAGCTTCACAGACATCATGGCTCTCATTTGTCCCAAAGATCATGTCAAAGAGTGCATCGAAACTGCAAATGATGGTGGAATGGATCCCGAAATTGTGACAGCTCAAAGTGTGGGACTTTCAAACTTTTTTATCGATTTCAAAGAACCTCCTACCGAGATCCAAGCTCCACTTTTCTACGATGGAATTGATCTCTCAGACATGGAAGATACCGAACCACGTCTTGCCACTGTCTTACTTGATATTGGACACACCAAAACAGAAGTTATGGTTTTCCTAGGCTCCAATATGATGGCTATTCGAACTTTGGATTTTGGTGGACTCACTATTGCAAAGCTTATTTCTCAAAAATATGAAATCCCCGAAGTTGATGGTTTAAAAAATCTTGTTGAGAAAGGATTTATCCTAACAACAGAAGAAGGGGCCTCCAAGGATCAAATCTTTTTTTCAGATACGATCAAAAGTGCAATTGCATCTATGACTGGTAACTTACAACGAACACTCATCTCTCTTTCAAGTTCACTCAATTTGCAATTCCAACAAATTCACCTCATCGGTGGAGTGAGTCGGTTAACAAATATCGGCCCATTTCTAACTCAAGAATTGGAAGTGCCCTGTAATCCATACCGCATTGTAAACTCAATTCCTGACTCAGATATTTCTTTGAATGATCACCAAATCACAACTTCAGCAAATGCCATCGGCCTTGCAATGGAAGGACTCAGACGTCCAAGAAATCCAGCCGTCAATTTTAGAAAGGCAGAGCTTGCCATCCAAAGCGAAAGCCTCGAAGCTTTTTGGTCCACTTATCGAAATACAATTCGAATTGGCGTTGCAATGGTTCTTTTGCTTTTTGTATATGGAATAACTCGTTCTTATTTTGCCGAAGCCCTAGCAGAAAAAGGAGACGAAGCACTTCGAGGCCAGGCTTCGGGAATTGGTATACGACTTCCTTCTGAGGTAAAAGTGAAGCGCTATATTCGAAGTAAAAAACGAGAGATCAGTGCTCAAAAAGAAATCACAAAGCTTGCCAAATTGAACTCTTCTCTGGATGTTCTAAAAGAAATCAGCCGCACCTTTCCATCCAAAAACAGTTCCATTGTCGATGTTAAAAGATTTTCCGTAAAAAATGCGCTTGTAACTTTAGAAGGTGAAGTCAGTCGAAGAGATGATTTAAATCTCGTACAAAATACACTTCGCGCACTTTCTGGAAATGGAAAAGTCAATATTGCAAAACCAACATTTCGAGCAAGCTCTGGTAAAATTGCATTTTCTTACCAACTTAATGTCAAGAGGATAGAATAGATGGGGATTGAAGATATCAGAGATAGCATCAAAGATGTGTCCGCCACAAAATGGGCCGAATTCAAAGAGTCCTCAATATATATCTCTTTGAAAGAAAAGTATGACGATCAACCTCCGTCTACTCAGAAGTTCTTAAAATTTCTATCCCTCTTCTCTGTAGTTCTTTTAACTGGGTACTTGATTTGGGGAAACTTCTCAGATGCCAGCACTTCAGTTGAGCAATTTGAAGCAAAGAAAGCTCTGATTCGTGAACTGCAAAAAGTCAAACGAGATGCATCCTCATCTCCTCGAATCACCCCTCCCCCTCCAATTACAAGTTTGAAATCACGAATCGATGCCATAGTCGAATCCTTTCAACTCAATGCGGATCAAATATCTGATGTTAACGTTGTGACCTCAGATAGTTCTTCGCTTGTCCCCTCCTCTGTCAAGCAAAGTGGAATCCATATTTCTTTAAACACTCTCAATCTCACTCAAGCTGTCGACATTGGATATCGCCTACAAAATGTAAATGGTTCCGTAAAACTTGTTGATGCGGAGATTGTTGCACAAAAAAAAGATCCACATTATTTTGATGTAAAATATAAACTCATTGCTTTCTACCCGCCCGTTGTTAAATCTGAAGATGACGACAGCAAGAAAAAATCACCTCGTAGACGCAACCGAAGGAAAGGGAAGGGCAATTGATGTTAGAATGGCTCACACAACCCATTGTCAATCTCTTTAAGTTTCATAAGCTTAAAATTCTAACAGTTTTTCTCTCCGCTTTAGTTTTTTTCACACTTCTATTTCCACTCAATGATCTAAATGATTATATCAGTTCGGTCGTAGCGAAAATGACTCAAAATCAAGTTTTCCTCCAGTTTGAGGAACTTGGATTTAGTTTTCTTACAGGCCCCGGCATTGAACTTAAAACAGTGGAAGTGGACACTCCACATTTAGATACAGTTAAAGCAGATGAACTCATCCTTCGCCCATCTTTGGGCTCTCTCTTTGGCTCTTTTGGTGGAAGCATGTCTGCTTCAGGGATATTTGGTGGAGAGATCTCAGGATCTATTTCTCAAAAAGAGGACGTCAACTTAGAGTTTGATGTTTCCACTGAAGGAACAAACCTAAAAAGTTTGATAAAACTACTCCCTATTGATGGAAATTTAAAAGGCAAGTTGAATGCCAATGCCTCAGGAATGCTTGATGCCTCTTTTCGAACTCAGCCCAAATCCAACTTCAATTTCAACATTTCTTCATTAAATTTGGCAGGACTGACAATTCAAACCCAAATGATGCCGATCACGCTTCCTAAGCTCAACATCAAAGAGTTAATCTTAGCTGGACGCTTAGAAGATGGGAACTTGCATTTTGATGACTTTCGAATTGGAAAAGATCGAGACGACATCGTAGGAACCGTCAAAGGGAAATTGGGATTGAGATTTATAGGAACAGCTCAAAAATTCAAAGTGCTACCAGGTGCCTACAATTTGGCAATTCGCCTAAAAGTAAAACCAGATGTCGAAAAAAACTTTGCGATTCTTTTCAATGGGTTTGGCTTGAACAAATACAAAAATGGGCAAAACTTCTCCTTTCGAGCAAGCGGCACCCCTGGCAATATCCCAAAGTTTGATCGCCTCTAAGACACGGTGCGTATTCGTATGCGTCATTTTTCTCAAACTGAAATCGATTTGATCCTAGAATTGTCCGTCCATCAGTGAATTGACAGTCCCAAATTTCGGATGTTCACTCTTCAGATTGACGTTCGTGATACGACGGAAAATAAGTGAATCAACAGGAAAGGGGGCACGACGTGTCTGGAGTAAACAAAGTTATTATAGTTGGAAGATTGGGTGGAGACCCTGAGTTAAGACAAACCTCAACAGGTCAAAATGTAGCTCGATTCAATGTTGCAACAAGTGAACAGTGGAAAGACAAAAACGGTGAGACTCAAGAAAGAACAGAGTGGCATCGCATAGTTGTTTGGGGCCGATTGGGCGAAGTGTGTGGCCAGCATCTATCAAAGGGTCGACAAGTTTATCTTGAAGGAAGACTGCAAACTCGATCTTGGGAAGACCAGCAGGGACAAAAGAAATATTCAACTGAAGTTGTTGCACAAAACGTTCAGTTCTTGGGCTCTCCAGGAGAGAAAAGCAGCAGCTCAAACTATGACCAAGGTTTTGGTGGTGGCGCCGAACCTGCGTTTGATTCCAACGAGGAAATTCCTTTTTAAGGGGGATTTCCACTTGAGATAAGTTGTTCTAAAATTCTTTTTACAAGGCGGCCGGCTCGATCTTTTGCATCCGCCTTGATGTTTGTAGGCCAATCTGTGGCTTCAAAAATCAACTGACAAGACACACCGCTAACATCCCCATCAGTAGGATCTGTTGCTTCAACAAAGTAGAAAATGTCATTCGGATCCCCCGAAGCCGTCGGATAAAAAATGTAGGTCAAATCACCGCCAGATAAAGTTGCACAATCCGCAACGTCATCTTCTCCCTCACGACACTCTACGGGTTCCGTATTATTACTCACACCACTTACTGGGTCGGCAATAAAATTCATCACCGTATCCCTAGCTGTTGGAGAGATTGTACAAGCGGCAAAATCAAGCCCTCTTTGCACACCAGCAACACTAATATCACAGAGAAAAAAACCTGGCTGCGGGGATGTCTCTGTTGTTGCCGTAACATCAAATGCATCTCCATAAATATCAATTAGCATGTTCTCAATCACATAGGGTTGACACTCACTTAAAGCAGATCCTTTGATAGAGCCTCCACTTTCTCCACTTGTGACTCCATCATCCAGTATCTTCCGTCCATCACTTTGATAGAGTGAACAGTTCTGGTGCAGAAGGACTGTTACTATAAATATCGAAGTAAAAAATAGAATAGACCCAAAGGCTCTCAAGTATTCCCCCGTATATGTATCAATCGGAGACAATGGGGGAAAACTTAAGCCCCAGATCTGAGCCATAAGCTTCAAATCAAATTACCTATAATTTCATGAAATAGGCCTACAACAGCGTTGTTCATTGAATCATCTACAGCTCTTAAACACTTAAAAGCTCAAAAAAGCCTTTAAAAGCCCTTTATTTCGACTTGAGGCCTTAATTGTTCAGAAATCATAAAAAAACTTCTAAGCAAAACAGATATCTTGCGACGCATTAAAAACTCATCCATATTGGCGCTTGTTATAGGTGCGATGATCATGCTGAAAAAACTTGGAACTGTAGTCCTATTTTTAATACCCATCTTTGAGGTAAATAATACCTCTGTCCTTGCTGCCTCTTCAAAGACCACCATTTATTCAGAGTCCAGCTATGGGAGTCGATTTGAAAACGCAGTTATTGATCTCCGACTTGAAAGTCATCCCCTTTTTGGAGTTGAAAATGCCTACATCGGAGCCCTATTTTCACAAGACACAAAATCCACTAGTAAAGATATATACAATGAAAACACACTGTCTTTACTCGTGGGGTATCGACAACCTCTTTACTCAACATACCTTTCAGGTTTTTTAGAGTTGAGATCCGTTGGAGCATTCCAACGAGAGTCCTCACAAGAGAAAACGGCGACGGATTTGAGATCAGGACTCATCCACTACAATCTTAAAAAACTGAATTTTATTGATGAGAGTGTTTATTTAGAAACATACGGTGAACTCATCTACAGTTCACGGCTTGAAAGCAATATTTTTTCAGCAATTTGGGGGAAACTGGGCTACCGACAAACCATAACCGAATCACTCAGTTGGGGACCATACATTGAGCCTTATTTAAAACGAGATCGACTTGGTTATTTTTACGAAAACCTGACAGAATTCAGAACCGGGCTGCGTACACGATTCAATTACAAAAACCACTCCTTCCAACTTCTTGGTTACAATGCACAAGGAACCTATTCTGATGATCGAGAATACAAAGATCCAAATCCTTATAAGAAATCCTACTCTGACTGGAGGCTTCTTTTTGTACTTGGGGGAACTTGGTGATTTTTGAATACATCCTGTTTTATTTGTTTTTTACAATCTCTGTATTTTATTCCTTATTTGCGTTGGATGATTTGTTTATAGATATTTACGCATGGATAAAAAGAATTGGTCTCAAACCACTTCCACAAAATAGTTGGCTTGAAATACAAAATACGACTGAAAAAAGAATTGGAATATTGATCGCATCCTGGAAAGAGGCTGACGTCCTTCCTGATATGATTGAAGGAAATTTGTCACAAATCAGATACCACAACTTTACAATCCTCTTAGGCGTTTATCCAAACGACACGGAAACACTAAAAGCCGCAAACCGCCTTGCTGAAAAACACGAATTGATCAAAGTCATTGTAAATGAGAAAGATGGCCCAACCTCTAAGGGGCAAATGCTCAACTACATGGTGGACAAAGTCGTTCACTCACCTGCTTCCATTGGGTCCATACTGGATGCTGTCATTATTCACGATGCAGAAGATATCATTCATCCTGATTCTCTTAAGTTGATCAATTGGAAGCTTGAAAAGAATGATTTTATACAAATACCCATTTTTTCTTTACCAGTTGAGCTCAACCAATTCGTTGCCGGGACATATGTGGATGAGTTTGCTGAGTCACACGGAAAAGATATGATGGTACGACAACAACTGGGAGCTCCTATACCATCTGCTGGTGTTGGCACAGGTCTTTCTCGAAAATTACTACAAACAGCTTTGATTCAGCAGGGTGGTCATTTATTAATTAACGAATCTGTCACCGAAGACTATTTACTAGGTCTATCTACAAAGAAATGGAATCTCAAAAGTTCTTTTGCTGGATACTATCTTATTGGAAAGGATCAGTCTTACAACTTCATTGCCACTCGAGAGTATTTTCCAAAAAACTTTCGCGCATCTGTTAGACAGAGATCCAGGTGGGTCTTAGGCATTGCTTTTCAGGGTTGGAAATACCTTGGATGGACAAGAAATATCGCAGAAAACTACTTTCTCTTTAGAGATCGAAAAGCTCCACTTAGTAATATCGTCAACTTAATAGGGACGCTTTTCTTTATAAGTCTTGGCTTGAGTTATTTGTTCACCCCCGATGAGCTTTTGGCTGAAATAGATTTTCTACTCCTACGTGCACCTATTCCAAAGTCACTGCTTCTGGGCATACCTGGGCTCAATATTGTGTTTTTACTGAATCGAGTCTTTCAGAGAATGCGCTACACCACTTCCATATATGGCTTTAAAATGGCTATCCCTGCATTGATTCGGCTTGTGTTAGGAAATGTTATAAATATTTTGGCAAGTGCTCGGGCGGCCTTTCAGTTTTTTCAATCAGAGCGTACTGGAAAAGCACCAAAATGGCTCAAAACAGATCATGAAAATCCATTTCAAAAACAGCTCCCAGAGCTCAAAACGCAAAGTAGTAAAAAGGCATGACTTTCTTTTTTACAATCCTTCATAAACTAAAGTAAATTGATAAGTTACAACATGACATGCCGACCAATCCTACGCATATATAGTGGACTCGATCTATGGATTTTTGGAGAAAATATATATGCTGAATTTGTGTGTTATTCTAGGTACACGACCAGAAACAATCAAACTTGCACCTATTATAAACGAACTAAAAAAACATCCAAATGAGTTTGAGGTCACAACACTCTTCACAGGTCAACACGAGGATCTACTCAAGGGTCTCGTAAAGCTTTTTGACATCAATGAGTATCAAAAGCTTGGCTTTCAATACACTTCACCCAACCTCACTCGACTGACAGCTGGTGTACTCAACAATCTTGAAAGCTCCGTTATCAACAAAGATAAATTTGATGCCATTATTGTTCAAGGGGATACGACAACAACCCTCACATCTGCACTCTATGGATTTTATCAGAAAATTCCAGTTTTTCATGTTGAAGCAGGACTCAGAACAAATGACATTTACTCTCCATTTCCTGAGGAAGTGAACCGTCGACTCGTTGGTCAAATAGCCACTCTTCATTTTTGCCCAACTGAAGGGTCCTACAATGAACTTCTCCATGAAGGAAAAGATCCACGATCACTTGAAATTACAGGCAACACTGTGATCGATGCTCTAAACTTTGTGATCACAAACAGAATCCCAGTCAATTACGACGAAGAGCTACTTCGGAGTGAAGCTCCAACTCTCAATCAGGTGATAAAAACTCTAGATCCAAACGACAAAATTGCCTTACTCACTCTTCATAGAAGAGAAAATCAGAGTCAATTGAAAGATATTTTTTCATCAATTGCCAAGGTTGCCGCCAATCATCCAAATACTCATTTCATATATCCTGTACACCTTAACCCAAAGGTAAAAGAGATTGCAGAAAAGTTTTTAAGTGGAACCAATAACATTCACCTTATTCCCCCACTCTCCTATCGACCATTTGTTTATCTCATGTTCAAAAGTGATTTTGCCATTACAGACTCTGGTGGAATTCAAGAAGAGTATCCATCAACGGGAAAGCCCATTTTGGTTATCAGAAACGAAACGGAAAGAAGAGAGATCATTGATCTTGGTTTAGGCAAACTCGTTGGAACCGATCCTTCAGACATAGAGGTTTCTATAACTGAAGTCATCCAAGCCCTTCAGAAGAAATCCATGCCTCAATGGTTTACACCAA
>JAUICD010000053.1 GCA_030427965.1 Bdellovibrionia bacterium | reverse complement strand
TTAAGCAGGGAGTACAAAGTGGGATTTTGTCTCTTAGAGACCTAGAAGAACTTTTAAACTCTGATCAAACAGTAAATCCATTTACTCGTAGTTCAGAGAGCCAGTTAGAAGTGATACTTTCCAATGCAGTTGATAAAAAGCTGATTCAAATTCAAGATGATTGGGATTGGGTGCAGGTACAAATTAAGGAATTACATAAAAAACTCCAGAATGAGGAAGGTAGAAGAGAAGGTGCTGTTGAGGAAGCTCAATGGATTACAGGTCTGATGAGTCCTAAAAAGTACTTCACAGGTGGGGGGATAGACTCGAGTTCGTCGTGGCAGGTGATTGAGGGTCGTGTGTTTATATCAGTGGGGTCTTGGGACCATAGACTTCATATTTTAGAATTGGATCTTAATAGTGGAAAGCTTGTTTCTTTTAAGCCTTATGTGACTGAAGGGTTGATCAATTCAAGTCTGTCGTGGCAGGTGGTTGATGGTCGTGTGTTTCTAGCTATGGGAGCTGATAATCATGAGCTTCATATTTTAGAATTGGATCTTAATAGTGGAAAGCTTGTTTCTTTTAAGCCTTATGTGACTGAAGGGTTGATCAATTCAAGTCCTTCGTGGCAGGTGATTGGGAGTCGTGTGTTTATTGCTGTAGGATCTCATGATAAAAAGCTTCATGTTGTGGAGTTGAACTTAGAAAATGGAGAATTGATCCCTTTTAAATCTTATGAGACGGGAGGGGGGATCTACTCGAGTCCCTCATGGTACATTATCGGAGAACGTGTGTTTATTGCTGTAGGGTCTGATGATCGTAAACTTCATGTTGTGGAATTGAGTCTTGAAAGTAAAAAAATTATACCTTTTGAGTCTTATAAAATCAAAAGAGAGATTTATTCATCCCCGTCGTGGCAGGTGGTTGAGGGGCGTGTGTTTATATCAGTGGGGTCTACAAGTGGCAAACTTCACGTTTTAGAATTAGATCCTGAAAGGGGAAAGCTTCTTCCCTTTGGGCCTTATAAGACTAAAAAACCAATTTATTCAAGTCCTTCGTGGCAGGTCATTGGAGATCGCGTGTTCATTGCTGTCGGGTCTTATGATCAAAAACTTCATGTTGTGGAGTTGAGTCTTGAGAACAAAGAACTTCTTCCTTTTAAGGCTTATGAGACGGAGGGGGCGATATCTTCAAGTCCTTCGTGGCAGGTGATTGGGAGTCGTGTGTTTATTGCTGTTGGGTCTAATGATAAAAAACTTCATGTTGTGGAGTTGAGTCTTGAAAACAAAGAACTTCTCCCTTTTGAGCCTTATGAAGTTGGGGAGGGAATTGATTCAAGTCCCTCGTGGCAAGTGCTTGGGACCCGAGTGTTTATCGCTGTGGGGTCTGGTGATTACAGTCTCTATGTTTTCCGATTTCGGTATCGAGCTGATGAGTAAGACTGGAAGTTAGAGTAAATATTGAGAGTGAACTATTTTTTGAGTTTTTGCCAATTGGAGTCGCCTCTGGCATAGGCATTGCTCTCATATTGAAGATGTTTTTTTAGGAGCCAGATGTTAGTAGCAAATACTTCAAAACGACCAAATTATAGATCGAACTCTTTAAGATGGGCAAAAACCGTCATTCTGTTTGCTATTCTAACATGTCCATTGAGGGCTCAACCTGGGGTTTTAAAAAGAATCCAAGCAAGCTGTATAAGTTGGCTTTTACCGACAGAGAGTTCAATTGTTCGCGCGCAAGAGATTGAAGCGATCTCTAATCTATATCAGATAAATCGCCTCGAATCCGACAAAATAATGTCAGGGTCACGCTTTTTGAAACACTATCTACAAAGCGTTTCAACTTGGCTTAGACAAAATGGAATCAACCATGAAGTTCGAAAAAAACAGATTGAACTTCTCCCAGGTGATGATTCGGAGCTGAATCGGTATGTGGGGCGTGTGCGAGATCTGACTTCAAATGTGCAGGTGCTTTTTGATCCAAAAAAACTTTCAGAATCCAATGCGAGAGGACTTTTTAAGCACAATCCTCCAACAATTTTTAGAAGTATAAAACGAGAAATTTTTGTGGATCTTAACTCAATACTGGAGTTGAGGCCCACTTCAATAGCAGAGCACGAGTTTGTTCACTTGGAGATAAATCTTTTTGAATCTTCAGGAGTTCCACATCCACTTAGTGGTGGTGTCCGAGCGCCTTTTAAGGTGTTTATGAAATCTTTAGACAATGAAAAAGTCGGAAATTACTCTCGTAGTTTGTCCTTTGATGAATTGCTTGCTTGGGAAAAAGATTATGAGGGATGTCGAGTTGAAGTGGAAAAGTGTGCATTTGTTGTGCAGCAGATTCAACAAATTGCGATTTGGATAGCACAAGTGAGTATTGAGGTTTTAGATAGAGTGAGCCGTGTTGAATGGGAGTCTATGGATTTTGTAAAAGAAAGAGGCACTCAATATCACTATTCTAATTTGGATATCATACCCAAAAGTGTAGTTGAACCTTCAAGAAGTCCTGAACTCCATTTGAATGTGGAAATGCCATTTCCAGAGGATCTAAAAAACCAACCTAGAAAGAGAGATCTCTATATCAGACGTCACTTTCAAAACCTCTTTCTCTTTTCAATTCGAGTCTTGAGTGCCATTTCAGAAGCTGAGAAGCCTCTTCCTGTCGGTGCATTTCAGAGAATATTAAAAGATGTCGTCAATGATAGTGACGCTCCTCTGCTGGCCCCTGAAGAGCTTTTGGAGCTAAGTCCTGTAAAACAGCAATTGGAACTAAGAGTGGAGATCTCTAATCAATAGTCCTCCCCAAAGTAAACCTAGGTCCAAACTTTCGTAATCAGGAGCTGCTGATAATTTAGCCCTCCCGCAGATAAGAGAAAGAAGGGGCAAGTGGTTAATCTTTAGACAGCTCTATGCCCTAAATTCAGCCCACTCTTTCTTGAGGGTCAATTGAGCTTCCTATCTCCAATATAAGAGGGTTTCACGGGCACTCAGCTTGTATTTATATGAGATGAACGACTTTAAAGGAGTCCTGTATGAAAGCGGTTTTATTCATTTTTATGCTATGTCTAAGCTTCTCATCTCTAGAGGTGAGAGCTGAAAGCTACAATGGTGAGTCTGACGTTTTTGCCATTTTGGAGAAGTCTAAAACGATCAAAAGTGAAGCGATCCAAGAAATGAAGCGGATTTACAAAGGCCGTGAAGAAGATCTTGTAGGCCTTAATGACGTTATGGATAGCTTTGAGGTCAACGAACTGGTTGCTGAAATCATTGAGGCCGAAGCCTACTAAAGACGAATTTTCTTTATGAGAAAAATGAAGCGTCAATAAAGTCTCTAGTTAGAAGTCCTTTAAATCTGCGACACGAGAGCGAAGCTCAGCTTCGCAGATTTCGATCTTTTCTTCATACTCATCCTGCCTGTCGTGAAGCACTTTCTTATAGCCTTGAAATCGCTCAATACGATCCTTGATGTACTCCTCTGAGATCGCCACAAGTTTCTTCTCTTCATCAAGCCCGATTGTGAGCTCAGACTCTTTGTCGGTGACTCTCTTTAGAGGCTCGATCCACTTGAGCTTTCCATCGCCCCCATACTGTCGGCTTGAGAGCTTGATTCGGCATTGCTTAAGCACCCCATAAAGGCCCTTAGAGCCAAACTTTCTATTGCCATAGACACGATCTTCGAGCTCATAAACATAGTACTGAAGACGTCTAAGCTCCTCAGCTAAAAGAGTTTTCTTTTGTATGACCATTTTACCGTCTTTGATTCCGACCTTTTCACCAGCAACAACATCTGCTGTGCTGTCCATTTCGGTTTCAAGATCTTCGGCTTTATGAGGGTTTGTTGTGCAGGCCGTGACACTGAGACTTAACAAAAATATGAATAGAACTCTCATACTTCCTCCTAGAAGCTAAAATGATCTAAGGAGTCTATTTGATTTAGCCAGGTTAAGCGACAGATTGACCTATGCGTCTCTATAAAGCGGCGGGGCGTTAATGGCTAGTTTCTATCAATTTTCTAGAAAGATTTCTATTGAAACAATAAAATAAAGCAATGAATAAGCGTATTTTTGAAATATCAGAAGCCGAAACCATTGCGACCTCGTTTCCACACAGGACTTATTTGTCCTCTCCGATTGGATGGTCTATGGGGAAGGGGAAAACACCGCCAGAAGATCACTTTAAGATTTCAAAGGTGTACCAAGAAGACTTGAATCATCAGTCGGATTTTTGGTGGATGATTCAGGAGTTAAAACCTCAATGGATTGCTGTGGAGTTGGATTTGAACTCTCCACTAGAGCTAATTGTTTCTCAGGCCCAACAGTTGAAATCAAGGGTGAAGCATCACATCGTACTGCTCTGGAAGTATTCAGTGCGTACGAAATCTCTTATTGAAGAGCTTTCCTATCGTGCGGATTTACCTGTCTATGCGGAAATCTCAAATGACTGTTATTTTGATTCTGCAATGTCAGAGGTTCATTATATTGAGGGACCTGAAAGAGAGTTACATCTGTCAAAAACAGTCTTTGAAGAGTCTAACTTGGGCCCAGTTCTCTTTGCCCGAAATGATTTGGATATCTTAAAAGCGATTTTTAAAAAAAGCCTGTCATTAAGTGGGGGAAATTTTGAGTTTCCTAGAAAAATGAACTCGAGTGATTTGAGCTTTGAAGAGAGATTGATGTATTGGCCTAAATTTCTGAAAATGAGTGGAGATTTGAAGAGTGCTCAAGTTGCAGATTTGGAATACGAAATATATAAAACTCTAACAAAATTTCGGCAGTTTGCAGTCACACAGTTGAAGTTCAAAGAAGACTCTGTATTTACAGGATTTAGCCCAATTCGGATCTTTGAGAATTCAAGTAAAGAAATGAAAGACGTGCTAAAGGAGTACGATATTTGCGTTCAAGACTCTTCATTTTGTCTTGTTCATCAGGAGGAAGGGATTAAGTCTGTTGAGATTGGCTCTGATGAACTACTAATGATAGAAGCGATAGAGGAAGGAGTTTCTCAAAAAAAGCATGTCTCAAGTCTACTTAAGGGGAAAAATGTAGACAAAATTATAAGCAAACTTGTTGATATTGGTCTTCTTGGCGTAAAAAAACCCGACCAAAATGGGCGGGCGAAGAGAAAATGGCAAGATCAGACTAACAACCAATTCATAAAGGTTTGAATCTGTTTTTTTCAAATTGGCCCGAGGTCCTAACGCAAAGAACTTAACGCCCAGCTCACGAGATCTCTAAGTTTTTCGGACTCAGAGTGCTTCTCCACGAGGTCCTTTAATTCAACATAATTTTTATTTGCAATCGCAATTATTGCATTTCGTCGATGACCATAAGGGGATGTTCGATTAAGAGGTGTTGATTTAAAGTGATGAATTAACTTGGAGTTGGAAGCTCTTAAAATCCAAGCTAACTCACTTTTTTCAGACTCAACGTTGTGAATCTCTTTTCCAAAAGCTTTTTGATTCCAAGGACAGACATCTTGGCAGATATCACATCCAAAGTGCCAACCATCAAAGCTTTTAGCTAAGTCAGGAGAAGGGCTTTTCTTGGCTTCAATTGTCCAATAGGAAATGCATTTTCGTGCATCCAGTTTATAAGGTTCAACAAGAGCATTGGTCGGGCATGCGTCTAGACATGCAGTGCATGTTCCGCAACGATTTGGATGAATCTCAATTTTATCTTTAAAAATCTGGTCTGTTAGAGCGCCTGCAATAAAAAAGAAACTCCCCGTGTTTTGCTCAATCAAACAGGTATTTTTGCCAATCCACCCAAGTCCTGCACGATAAGCTAAATCTCTTTCAAGTATTGGTCGACTATCAGTGAATGAGAGGTAGTTGCCTCCAGATTCTTCGCGAATTTTTTTTAAAACATTCTCGATCTTTTTGTTCAACCAAAAATGATAGTCCTCCCCACGAGCATATTTTGCAATTTTGAGCTGTGATTTGTTTTGAGGCTCTGGGTGAGGATAATAATTGTAGGTTAAAACAAAAGCCCCTTGAACATCCTTAAGAAGCAGTTCGGGGTTTTCTTTCTCTTGAATGTGTCGTTCAAGATAGCTCATCCCTGCATTCAACCCCTCAGCTAGCCACTGTTTGTACTTGTCGAGAGTGAGAGAAGGGGAAATTGGGACCCATGCCACGTTGTGGAAGCCTTCGTTGATAAAATGCTTTTTCCAGTCGGTGGTTTTATTGGACATGTGAGATAAATTCCATTTAGATGGGGATATGTCTACTATAATGTCCAATTTTCAATCCCACACGAACTGGAGCGATGTTCATGAAATTCTAAATGTCCTTCATAAGAGTGGCTATGAGGCCCTCCTTGCTGGTGGATGCGTGCGAGACGCTTATATAGGAAGAAATCTCAACGACTTTGATATTGCCACAAGCGCACACCCTGAAGAGGTTCAAAGCCTTTTTGAAAAAACATTGGATGTTGGAAAAGCATTTGGAACAATTGTGGTGATTCTGCCAAGTGGAAATCAATTTGAGATAACAACCTTTAGAAAAGATGGAAATTACTTAGACGGAAGACATCCAGAAAGTGTTGAGTTTTCCTCAGCTGAAGAGGATGCAAAAAGAAGAGATTTTACGATGAATGCCCTTTTTTTTGATATTAAGAAGAGAGAGTTACTAGATTATGTAGAGGGTATACAGGATTTGGAGTCAAAACAAATCCGATGTGTCGGCAATCCCTCAAAGCGTTTTTCTGAAGATAAGCTCAGAATTTTACGAGCCATTCGTTTTTCAGCCCAATTGGGTTGGGAGATTGAGGAAGAAACACTTCAAAGTATCCTTAAGTTTTCATCTCAAATTCATGAAGTATCCAGTGAAAGAGTGCTTATCGAGATTCAAAAGCTTTTGTCTGGCACATATGGTAGTAAAGGATTGGATTATTTATCTCAAGTGGGCTTAGATAAAGAGATTTTTGGGTTTCAATTGGATACTTCACTTTGGAAGAAAGCCTTGTCGTTCCCGGCATCTCTTGCTGTCTTGTTTTCAATTCAAGGTGTTCAACCATTTGACGTGTTTTCTAAAAAACACAAACTCTCAAAGGATTTGAAAAGAAGAGTTTTGTTTTTATTGGATTTATATAAGAGCTCCCTTTCAAGAAATCTAACTGTGAGCGAAATTCGAAGAGCAATATATGAGTCTGAAGACGTCCTGGATTTTATTGCTTCAGGAGTTGTTTCTCAAGAGTTGGCTGAAGATTTTTTTAAAATTCAAGAAAAATACCCTGAATTTCCAAAACCATTTTTAAATGGGAATGACCTAAAGGAATTGGGGTTTAAAAATGGTGAAAAACTTGGAAAGACTTTGAAGGAAATTTTTGATCTTCAGCTCTTAGGGCAAATATCATCAAAAGCTGAAGCGATAGATTTTATTCAGAAAAAACAAGGCAATTAAATATCTTCAGTTCGAAATCTAAGTCGTCTTAGTAGTCGACCTGCAACATCTCCCTTTTGATTCAACATTCTTTGAAAGATTTGAGTTCGACATCTACGAATTTTTAGAGGTGAATCTCTGTGGTCGACTCCTCGAAAGTTCTCAATCTTTGAGAGTTTGATTTCATTCTTCATTTTAAGTCCAATCTGCTTGAGTTCATCTTAAAGAAAGAGCAAAACCTATGCCTATAGAGTTGAGTCATCTGGTAAAGCATGGTCATGCCAGTTAAATACCTAAAAATACTTAGGATTGATTTGTAAAACCCAAATAAAATGTTAAGAGAGCTAAACTTTTTGGGCAGATAAGCAAGTGTGAAGTCCAAAGTATTTACAGATGGGCAGCCCAATTTTGGCAATACTTATATTGTCGGGATTCTGTCGGAAGCGACCTGGAGGGTGAGTTTTAAATTGTGGATGTGAAGAGTAGGACGAACAAGTGGTTTTGTAGAACTGCAACAACTTCTTAGGCACTGAGTTCAGATCGAAGTATTGCACGGTTACGAGAATCCATGTCTTTGAATTCAATTCCCAGTCCATTTGGATATCGCCCGTTTTCATTTACTTTTCTTACAACCTGAGCTTCGCACTTCAAAGACTTCACTGTATCAAAAGTGAGGTGTACAGAGACAAACTCTCCATCTTTGAGATCTTGAATGGATTCAGAGTCGCAGGCTACAAAAATTCCAGATTTTGAAATATCAAATGTTTTTGTTTGAAGTGCATAGCCTTTGAGAGGTCGAATTGTGACAGGGTAGTGAAGATTGTATCTGCGAGCTGTTTTCCACCACTGCATTTTTCGATTT
This sequence comes from Bdellovibrionia bacterium, assembly GCA_030427965.1. Taxonomy (GTDB): domain Bacteria; phylum Bdellovibrionota; class Bdellovibrionia; order Bdellovibrionales; family JAUICD01; genus JAUICD01. The sequence goes on along the minus strand of JAUICD010000053.1, from coordinate 9,327 downwards.
ATAAGTACTTTAAATGCTCCCATGTAGAGGCATGTTGAGGTTAGAACTACAAAACCGACAGAAGCAAAAGATGCTGTGACCATATTGAAATCTCCTCCATAATGCCCTACTAAGAAATTGTTCCAAATAACTGTCGCTGTGAGTATGGCAACAGCGCCAAGAGCGAGCTTGGAAACAAGTAACATCAATACAGAACTGAGAACTAACATTCCAATCATGAACCAGTTTTGTGTGGAAATATTGGCCAAAATGAGGTTGTACTGATCTAACTTGTAATCATAGAGCGCAATAACTTGGAGAGGGACTGATATTGCAACTGCTACAAAAACCATTGCAAGTATATAGATAGAAAGAGGTTTAGCGCGCATCAGTGACCTCCTGTGAAGAATTTGAAAAATGGTAACAATAACTCATAATCAGAGGGACGTAAGTTTTAGGCTCTCTCATCTGTGTTTTGTGTATCCAGTCACTACCATACTCAGCAATAGCTCGGCGAACTCGAGTTGAACCAGCATTGTATGAAGCAATCACTGCATTTGTATAGGTCTGTTTGTAGTCACCTGTCAGGCTTTTTAAAAGCTTTTGTTGATCTTTTTTATTCCAAAAAACCATGACTTTCTTTAAGTAACGTATTCCTCCTCGAACTGAAAGCTCAGGATTAAGTCTCCATTCATTGTTGGGGTTGATGATCGTTTGTTTAATCAAAGATCGAATGGTCTGAGCTGACATCGAATTTATATGTGGATACTGAGGCCAAGATGTGATTTCAGGTTCAATTTCTTTTTCTGCAATACCAGTCATTTGACTCAGTCCAATTGCACGCTTGATACTCACGGAGCGAGGATTGAAGCTGGACTCTTGTGCAACTAGTCCTGTAATGAGTGCTGGATTTATTTTTTCTTCAACTGCGACCTTTTGAATTGTGCGGAGTATATGGTCATCGACTTCAAAAGGAGATGTGTCTTGAACCCACCTAGTATCCGTAAAATCACAAAGTGGAGGCTTGTACGCTGTCCACTTTGGTTTGGAAAACTCATCTCGTTTATAGAGAAAGTGAATCTTGTTTTTCTTACCAGCAGGAATTCGAATTTTCTTGAGAGTGAGTTCTATTTTATCGCTGGTTTTAATAAGTTTTGAGTGTCGAATGAGTTTTGGTGTGAGGTCATAACCATTGTAGAAGACACGCAATTCTGAACCTGATGTGACTCCACTGGGTTCATCAATCTTTAAGTGGATATCACTGGCCTGATGGAAGACCTGTCGATCAGGGGACATGGTAAATAAGATATCCTGATTTTCTTTGGAGGGAATTTCATATTTGATTTGTGAATTCACAGCTCCAAAAGGACTTGTTGGTCCCGCACATCCAATCAATGTTATAAGAAAAAGAGGAATTACTAAGTTTAACATAATATTTATTGTAAACCATTTTTGAGAGCTTCGGTTCATAAAGTTTTTTCGGCAAATTCTTCGACAAACTTTTCTAAAATTTCCTCAGTTTGACTCTAAAAAATTACTTAAAAAGGATAATGAACTTCAGTTTTGAAATACATTTTTTTGAGTAGATTCTAGCCACTTAGACTCGACTCGACAAAAATCTAAAAACTCCTAGACAACACTTCGCATCAAGTCCGCGAAACTTGGATTGAACTTGTCTCGAAATGAAACACGACGTGGCCTTTGGCTTGCATTACCTAAGGCTAAGAAGGGTAGGGAGATGAAAATGTTTAAATTCAACTTTGGTTGGATCGCAATTGCGATTTCACTTGTGGGTGTGGGTTGTACAGAAGCGCGACTTGGAGTTTTACCTCCAGAGTTTGTGAACATACAAAGTAAGGGTGAGTTCTGTACGATGAGTCCTGAAGACATCGATCGACACACGAAATTCTTATTCATAGTCGACAAGTCTGGAAGTAATGGCAGTACAGATCCTGGAGCTACAAAACGAGCCGATAACATTGATCTTTTTTATCAAGACAATAAAGACAATGAGAGTTTTCAGTGGGGACTTATCACATTTCAAAATGGGGACTCAAACGCAGAGATCAGCGATGGAAATCCAGATAACCCAATATTTACGACAGAAGAAAACCAAGTAAATGATGCCATCGACTCTTTGAGAAGTGGAGATAGTGGGAGTACGCCTTATAGAGCAGCTCTTAATTTGGCGCGCAAAGCAATTGAGGATGATATTGAACTCTACCCAGAAGAAGACAATATCTATATGTTGTTCTTTATAACAGATGGTGTCCCAACAGATTACAATGGAGACCAAGCTCTCTATGCAGACGTTAAGAATCTTGTCGATCTTGTTGATAATAGGATCTTTCTTTCCACCGCATACTATGGTCCAGGCAATGGTTCAGCTGAAAATAGACTTCGAGAAATGGCAGATGTTGGTAAGGGTAAGTTTGTGAATTTCAATAACACTGACAACCTGGACTTTAACGATCTTATCGTTCTTCCTACAAAGGAGCCATGGCAAATCAAAGATAACCTTATGCTTGTCTACAACTTGAACTCAACTGTCTGTGAAGACGGTGAGTTCGGAACAGACAGTGATGCCGATGGGCTTTGTGACAAAGACGAGAAGAAATATGGGTTTGACCCTCAAAATAGGTTTAGCACACCTCCTGGATACGAAGAATTTGCTGAGAGTTGGTATGGTTACGGCGATTACTTCAGGTGGAGGGCTGTTGTTTTTGAAGAGTCCTTACCTCCATGTGAGGACCGTAGTGATGAGGATCATGATCTCTTAACATACTGTGAAGAAACTTATATTGTAAATGCCGATCCAAAAGGCACTGACAATCAATCTGGAGATCCTTTGCTTTATGATACGGATAAAGATGGTTTTATAGACGGTATTGAGACCATTGCCTTTAAGTATCTAAACAAAGGTGCAGGTGCGATGGATGACACAAATATGTCGCAAAGTTTTGACGGAGAAAGTGCTGATGCGGGGACACAAATTCGTGAGCATAGAAATCCACTTGCTTACGATGCTGGTGCCGACAAATACGATCTTCAAATAACAATGAAAGGTTTCACGCCAACTGGTCAAACTTGCTACCGTTTTCGACAAGACAAGTTGCGTGTATACCCAACTCTTCCTGTGAGCGAGGAGAACACTCTTGCTGGCGCTGGGCACAAGGAAGGGGAGAATGCGGTTTTGGTTTATTTTATCCAAACTCCGCATCGTGACCCAAATGGTGACGGAATCTTGATGTACAGTGTTCAGAAACTCTTCAATAGCCAAACTCAGTCAGATGCTTTGGGAAGAGCTGCAGGACTAAAGATCAACAATCAGGTCTTTAAAACGTATAAACCTCCCAAGAATTAATTCCTCTAGATTATTTAAGGGGCTCTATGTAGAATCATCTACATGGGGTCCAAATTGTTCACAAAATACTATGCTGCAATCATAACGGCTTTGGCTTTTATTTTAGTCGTTGTGACTTTAATGGGTCCAGCAGCTTGGGGGCAAAAGCGAATCGATTTGGATGATATGGAGATTCGTGGTGAGCTTTACAATGACAATCGACTTGTAATTGTAGGGCGAGATCGTAATGAGCTTAAAAATTATGTTAAATTTAGAACAAACTTTCGAAAAGAGCTTGTCGAGCCACTCCCAACTCCTGTTCCCGGTGTGAAATAAGTCTTTCAAGAGCAAAAGCTCTCTCGGGGGCTCCTCAAGGTCGGTATCACTAATATTTGGTATAGAGATTTTTTTAATATTTCCATTCATGCGTTCGGCTGCAGCGCTCGCCAAAGCGAGCACGTGCACCGAGCCGAGGTCATTGCAATATTAAAAAAATCTCTATACCAAATATTAGTGATACCTCGTTAAGAGGGGATATCCTTTGAGACCTTACTCGTCTTGTGCAGGTGTGCGGGCGGCTGCCGCGCCTGTTGTGGCAAAGTTAATACCACTCCAGCCAGAGGAAATCAAAGCCGTCATGACTCTTTTCACGTAAAGAATTGGGATATCCTGATCAGCTGAGATATTCACCTCACCTTTGAAGGGCTTATTAGGATTGATTTGGCTTTTCAGTCTTTTGATTTCATCGAGTTTAGCTCTTAATGTTGGCATATTGGGATCACGCTCTTCAATATGAACAGGAACCCCACCGATGTTGGCAGCATCAAAGAAAACGACTTCTTTTGTAACCGTGATAAGAGCCAAACTTTTCATTTGATTTCCATGTTTGGACTCTGGAAGCGTTAAATCTTTACTCACAAAGAATGCTTCACCTGAAGTTGAAAAATTCAATAGAAGAAATATAACAAGCATGGAAAAGACATCAATAAGAGAGGTGATTTGAAGAATTTCGGAAGCCTCTTTCTTGCCATCCCCCATTTTTCTTTCACGTAAAAATTTAAGATCATACTTAGGGCGGATATGATACCCAGGAGATTCGATAAGTCTACGAAAAGATCCTTTTACACCACTCATTGTGTGTTGACCCCTACATCATGCCAGCCTTCACCGACCAGTGTATCAAACGTTGTAATCATATGTTTGTAGGGAACAGAGTTCTCTGTATTTAAGATGACATCCTTTCTTTTTGGATGTCGGTCTCGCCAACCCTCTAAGACTTGGGTAAGTTGGGGGCGGTTTACAATTTCTTTTCCCTCATCATTTTGAACATAATCTACGCGGACTTTCCTAGTGTCTTCAGCCATTTCTATGTAGCGATCCATAAGGGTCACCACTAAACTCACTTTCTTTTCATTATTTTCAGGAGAAGGGGAGTCACTACTTGTCACATTGTCAATATTGCTTGAAAGCACGCTGAGGCGAAGCCAGACAGCTGTGACCAAAAGCATACATACGAGAAGTGAGAAGAGCCCAATAAATGGGGCTAAATTGAGATCTTCATCAATCTTCTTTCTACCCATTACGAACCTGTAATCTTATTTTTATTACTCAATATAAAATTGAGGGTTGCAACACTGGCTTCATGAATGTCATCAATCACACTTTGAGCCCATGAGTTGAGCCAGCCATAAGCGCCAAGCAAGGGGATTGCGACCATCAGTCCAAATGCAGTGGTATTCATGGCAATTGCGATACTGTCTGAAAGCATTTGAGCTTTTTGATCTGGCGGAGCGTTTGCAACACTGGCAAAGGCTTGAATCAGACCCACAACCGTACCAAGGAGTCCAAGAAGTGTTGCTAAGTTGGAAACAGTGGAGAGTAATCCAATACGTTTTTCAATTCTTGGAATTTCTCTTAATGCCACTGCATCCATAGCAGTTTGTACGTCTTCAGCACCCTTGCCATTGACGACTGTTACAAGACCAGCTCGTACAATGTTTGTAAGTGGACTTCGAATTTGCGATGTCACAGCGACGGCTTTCTCAAGATTTCCCTGCAAAATGTAGGAATTGATATGATTGAGAAGTTCATCTTTTTTGACATCTGATGCTGCACGGATCACATAAAATCTCTCAAAGATAATTGCAATCCCTACAAGCGAGCAGAATGCGATCATATGCATCGCAAATCCACCTTTGATATAAGCATCTATTAAGGCCCCCATTTAAACCTCCATCCTTTCTTTTCTTTAATTTTAAATCTATGTAACAACATTATCCACCTTCTCTAGACGGGACTAACGCCCGAGTTTAAACATTTTCGTAGCAATCGTAGGTTGACCATTTTTTGCTCGAGGAAATTTCATAGACATAAATACTCCTCGAATACAGGAGTTCATCGCATCAGCTCCTGACATGTCCGTTCTTTTCACGTTCGCAGTTCGAACTCGCCCTACAGGTGTTATGAACCATTCCATGTTCATGCTTCCACCAAGATTGGGGTTTCCTAAGAGAGATCTCTCATAACACTGTTGAATCTTTCCGATATACTTCCTTAAAACTTCTTCAATTTGTTTTTGAGTCAATCCATTTGAAGCTTTCACTTTCACAACTTGAGGAGTTCCAACAACAGCTCCTGCTACGGCCCTACGTCCGGCAGTGCCTTTGATTCCTTGTATGCCCATTCCTGTTCCAGTGCCTACACCTAGACCCTTGGTTTTAACTTGTCCAATACCTCCGGCAGCAAGGCGTCCACTTTTGGATTTTAAGGCACCAATTGTACCTCCAATTTTAGGACTGGATTGTCCACCTGCATTTTGATTGATATTTACAGCTACGGGTTGATTTGTTGAAGGAGCTGAGGAAGAGAGTGCTGTAAGTGCAGCAAGAGCACCGACTTTTGTGATATTTTTCTTAACCGGGCGAACTGCCTTTTGATTGGTGTTCACTCGAGTTTTAACTCGACTTACAACTTTTGGTCGCTTGATTGGTTTTTTGATTACCACTTTACGTGGGCGACGTTGTCTTTTGATAGGCTTTGGAGGTGGTTTTTTCTTTGCAATCTTTGGTCGAGGAGTTGGTTTGGGCTTTGGTTTTACAATAGGTTTTGGTTTCTTTACCAAAAGTCTTGCATATCGTTGAGGAATATTTGGTAACTTCGGAACATCACTCTCATTTGGAGCTAAAAGAAAAGCAAGAGCTATAATGAATAGGTGAGCAATACCTGATATCAGTGTTGTTCTTTGAATTTGATCATCACTCTCGACAAGAGGTTTCTTTGAAAGTTCTCTCGGAGCTGGCGCATATCGAAAGTGGAGTTGTATATCATTCTTTAGTCCAACTGAACACAGGTCTTCATTTTCCATTTTCAAGACATATCCATTCATGTCCCTTACAAGCGCTTGTGAAGCCATGAGTTCTTCAAATGTCAGGTTCTGATGCTGTCTTTTTACTGATATTTCAGCACCATCGGGAATAAAACATTTTGTTGTCTTTCCATCATAAATTGCAAAATCAACTGAGGATTTTACTGTTGGAAGTTTCAGTTTTGCTTTTGTTTCAGATCCAACAGAAACTTTATCCCCAGCATGAAATTGTGTTACATCATAGATTTGATCTTTCCATGTGACATAGCCTTCAAGAATTCGTTGTCTTGGCCCAAGTCGACCTGCGAGAGGGTGGGGTTCGATTTTACGAGAAGCTTTGAAAGACTGAAGAGCTGGAGTTTCCACTTGTGCTGAGTTAGGTGCTTTCACTTTTGGAATATTTTTTGAGGATTTGATTTCAAGGATTGGTATTTTTTTAGATTCGGGGAGGCATGGCAACGAATTTTTTTCTGGAATTTCTGGTTTTGAAGCTTTGCTTTCTTTAGGTGCTTTAACGTCCGATGCAAAGACAGGAATTGTATTTTCCTGCATTCCCGTATCACGAAGAGTTGGTGTTACCTCATCAATACTTTCTTCATACTCAAATCGAAGTCTTACAACACCAATGTTGAATTCAAAATCTGTAGAAACAGGGGCGCGTTTGACTTTTTGACCTTTTACAAAAATACCATTTGAACTTTCTAGGTCTACAACTTGGAGTTCTTTTTCTTCTACTGTTATAACAGCGTGTTGCCTTGAAACGAAATCAAACTGTGGCATAGGGATATCACACTTTGGACTACGGCCAATGACTATTGGGTAAGTATCAAATAGCTTCTCAAAAATCTTTTGTTTTCCTTGAAACAAAAGAATTCTCAGTGGTCTTTTTAGTGTTTTTCTATTTGCACTCACTCGTCTATTCCCTCAAGAATATATCGGTAAGGCTTTAATATTTATGCAGTATTAAGAGACAATTAAATCAAAAGGCCAGCAATTGCAGCAGTCATAAAAGCAGCAAGACTTCCGCCTATGACAGACTTTAATCCTAACTCAGCAAGTTCAGACCTTCTAGAGGGAGCAATTCCTCCAATTCCCCCAAGTTGAATTCCAATTGAAGAGAAGTTTGCAAACCCACAGAGAGCGTAGGATGCAATGATTAGAGTTCTTTCTGAAAGAAGATCTTTAACATTTGATAAATTTAAAAACGCCACGAATTCATTCAATACAATTTTTTGTCCTAAAAAAGCGCCGATTATAGGGGCTTCGCTCCAAGGTATTCCCATAAGAAAAGCAATTGGAGCAAAGATCCAACCAAATATAAGCTCTAGACTTAAGGCTGCGTCTTGTTGAGCTCCTCCAAGTGCTTGGGGGACAAAGTCTTTGCCCCAGGTATCAAATCCTATAATTCCTCCGAACCACCCCAGGCAACCATTCACCAAAGCGATGAGTGCTATAAACACCAAGAGCATTGCTCCGACATTTAAGGCAAGTTTTAGCCCTTCACTGGCACCTCGAGCTGCAGCTTCAATAACATTGGTATCCTTTTCTTCACTATGAACATCCACACTTCCTGTGGTTTCAGGTGTGCTGGTCTCTGGAACCATCAGCTTTGATATTGCAAGTGCTGCTGGAGCAGACATCACACTAGCAGTCACCAGGTGTCCTGCAATATCTGGGATTTTGTCCTTCAAAAAGCCAACATAAGCAGCCAGCACGCCTCCTGCAACAGTTGCCATCCCTCCAACCATGACAACCATCAATTCAGATCTCGTCATACGTTCGATAAAGGGTTTAACAGTAAGTGGGGCTTCTGTTTGGCCAACAAAAATATTTGCTGCAACAGAGAGTGTTTCAGCTCCACTTGTTTTCATTGCTTTTTGCATAATTTTAGCAAAAAACTGAACCACTCTTTGCATGATCCCTAAATGATATGCAATGGTCGTAAGAGTTGAAAAAAAGAGAATTGTCGGAAGCACTTGAACTGCAAATATAAAACCGAAACTCTTTGTATTCATGAGGCTGCCAAATAAGAACTCACTTCCCTCAGCTGTATAATTTAAAATGGCAATGACCAAATCATTTATCCAAGAAAATACTCCTGAAAAGAGTCCGGGAATGCCAAAAGCAGGGATTCCCAGTACAAGGAGAGCAAAAATAAGTTGAAGTGCCATACCCCAAAAAATGGGTCGATATTTGATAGAAGATCTATTTTCACTTAAGAGCCAGGGTAAAAGCAAAAAAACGGCTAAACCCAAAAGTGCAATAAATCTCATGACCTCCCCCTATGAGACTTCTCTCTATCTGGACGTAGGGTGTGGGTCAATCAATTGATTCATAAATATATGCTCAAACACCGATATATTGGAGAAATGAAAATCAACGCATCTTGAGAAGCTGTATGATCACACTCCAGTTTGAAATTCGATTTGAAAACGGGAAGAGAGAAGCAAGAACACTTCAATTAAAAGAGGGGGATCCTCTTTTAATTGGGAGGCAAAATGCAGATCTTACAATCTCAGATGTTCAAATATCACGAAAACACGCAGAAATTATTGTTCTGAATTCAAGCGTTATAGTGCGTGATTTAGAAAGTCACAATGGACTTCTTTTTAATGGAAGTAAAGTTTCAACCATAGAGCTC
>JAUICD010000003.1 GCA_030427965.1 Bdellovibrionia bacterium | reverse complement strand
AACGCTAAAGTGTCTGTGAGCTATGCGAAAAAAGCGCTTCAGCAATACGATACGGATGTGGAATCTCATCTCATATTGTCTCGTGCGCTCTTTGAGTTAAAAGAGTACAATGAGGCTTTTCAGATGACAGCTCGGGCAATAGAGTTGGATGGCCAAAACGTGGAAGCCCAAAGTCTGTATGGCAAGGTTTTAACAGCATTTCAAGGTGTTGAAACTGGTGTCACTTATATGAAAGACCTGATTCATACTTATCCACAAATATACGAGTATCGTATTGCTCTTGCAGAGGTTTATCTACATGATCAAAGTTTTGAACATGCAAAACGAGTGTTGATGCAAGTTATTCAAGTGAATCCAAAACATAAAAAAGCCCAACTTCTTTTGGGTCAATGTTTTGATCAGCTAAATGATCCAAATAGTGCCATTGAATCATACCTTGCAGCAGCTGCTGCAGACCCGACAGATGCGGAACCACTATTTCGTCTTGGTTTGCTTTATTTAAAGAATCAAAAATTTAAAGAAGCAATAGATCAATTGAAAAGGAGTTTGATTTTAAATGAGCGCTATCCACGGGCCAATTACTACATTGGGAAAGCGGCACTTAAAATGGGGAATTTTCAATTGGCTTTAGATGCTGCTGAAAAGGAAAAGCGCTTAAATCCATCACTTGCAGAGCCATATCTACTGGCAGGTGAAGCCTATTACATGGCAAAAAACTACAATAAAGCAGGGGTGGAATTTCAAAACGCAGTCAAATTTCAACCTAATAGAGCAGATATTTATGTGCTTTTGGCACGAGTTTATAAATCTTCAGGAAATTACGACGTTGCACAGAAAATGCTTCAAACCGCTTTGAATAAAGAGAGTGGGCATGCTGAAATCTACAAAGAGCAAGGGTCTATATTTGAACTTAAGGGACAGGCAGATCGAGCGATTGGGGCATATAGGAAATACCTGAAACTTTTTCCAAATGCACCGGATCGATCTTTGATAGATGCAAAAATTTTGAAACTAGGAGGAATGTAATGGGTGAGTTTATTCAAGGTGTTCAGATAAAGATTAAAAAATCCTCAGTGAATATAATCACTCTTGGCCTTCGTATACTATCAGGTTTGGTTCTGGGTTTGACTTTTGCAATTGCTGGCCAGGAGATTTTTCAATATGGGGTTTATTCCTTTTGGTTTGTGATAGTGACTTTATCTGGGGTATTTTTGAAGATCAGCCAGAACTGGACAACAAGTGGTGTTTTGGTGTTTAACCTGGTATGTGTGATGATCGGCATGCTGCTTCGAATGTATGTCGTTGTGGCGCCAGGTGCTTAGGAAATAAAATGATTGATATTAAAACTGCAGATCTTGAACTCTATAGAGAGTGCTTAAAAAATCGAAACGACGACCCGAGTGCTGTTGATAAAATCCTTGAACTCAATGAAGAAAGAAAAAAATTAATTCAGGATGTTGAAGCCCAAAAGGCAGATCGAAACCGTGTGACTCAAGAAATTGCTGTTATGAAACGAAATAAAGAAGATGCCACAGCTAAGATAACTTCTATGAAAGATGTGGGTTCTCAAATTAAAAAATGTGAGGACTCTCTAGAGCAAATTGAAAGCCGCCTCAGCCTTATTTTGGAATCTCTTCCAAACTTTGTGCACAATTCCGTTCCTGTTGGTAAATCAGAAGAGGAAAACGTAGAAATCCGTGTGGTTGGCGAGAAGCCCAAGTTTTTATTTGAACCCAAAGAGCATTTTGATTTAGGTGAAAAACTTGGGATTTTAGATTTTGAGCGAGCTTCTAAAATTTCAGGATCTCGATTTGTTGCCTTAAAAGGCATGGGTGCTCGTCTTGAAAGAGCACTTTATAACTTTATGCTGGATACCCATACAGGCACACATGATTACACAGAGACTGTGCCCCCTTATATCGTGAATAGCTCAGCGCTTTTTGGAACAGGTCAGTTTCCAAAATTTGTGGATGATGTTTTTCATCTTAAAGACACAGACTATCATTTGATTCCGACAGCAGAAGTTCCAGTAACAAATTACTACTCTGGAGAGATTTTAAGTGAATCCGATCTTCCGATGGCTTTCACAGCTTTCACTCCATGTTTTCGTTCAGAGGCAGGGAGCTATGGCAAAGACACCAAAGGATTGATACGCCAACATCAATTCAACAAAGTGGAGCTTGTGCGTTTTTCACACCCTGATGACAGTTATGAGCAACTTGAAAAACTCACCTCTCATGCTGAAAAGATTCTTAATCTTTTGGGGCTTCCTTACCGAGTCATGGCACTTTGTACAGGTGACATTGGATTTGGAGCGACAAAAACGTATGACCTTGAGGTTTGGCTTCCGGGGCAAAGTGCGTATCGTGAGATCTCTTCATGCTCGAACTGCGAAGACTTTCAGGCACGTCGTGCAGGAATTCGATTTCGTCCAGAAGGTGGTGGCAAACCCCAGTTTGTGCACACTCTTAATGGAAGTGGTCTTGCTGTGGGACGAACTATGGTTGCAATTTTAGAGAATTATCAGAACGAAGATGGATCGATTGATATCCCAGAGGCTCTTCGCCCATACTTTGATGGTAGCTCTCGCATCTCAAATTAGCCCCTCGCGTTATTACGCGAAACTCTTACTCGGATTCGGCCAATAGCTTGATTTTACCGATTGTCCTCCGTATCTTCGCCGACGGAGAGATGGCTGAGTGGTTGAAAGCACCGGTCTTGAAAACCGGCAGGCCTTCGCGGGTCTCCAGGGTTCGAATCCCTGTCTCTCCGCCAATCATTTTATGATTTGGCTACACTCCAGGGATTGCTTGGAGCCTCTCGTCTCCTCGCTTTGCTGCGGGGGCCATTTCCAAGCTGTGGCTTGATCCGTGGATGTTACGAGGGTAAGTGATTTTATTTTCAGACAGATGTTTTTTTAACAAGTTTTTAATTTTAATTGCTTTCTTAATCTTGATGAAAAATCTCAGAATCCAAGTACTTGAATTCAATTTCTTCAACACGGCCACTTCCATCAAAAGAAAGAGAGATGTTCGCCTTAACTGTTAGAAGAAAGTCGACAGAGTCACCCGCTGCGGGCCAAGCTTCAACTGTGCATATTCCTGTATAGCCACTCAATTCGATGTTTTCGACATATAGGCAAGATAAGGTATCTCTAAGTACCATTTCTTCTCCAAATCCAGAGGTAATAGTTTGATCGAATTGTTTCGCATTTTCATAGACAATTTTTTCTACAGGGTTGTAGTGTGTTTTTAGAGTTAACTCACTTGTAGCGTTCGCTTCAAATCCCATTAAGGCTATAAAAAGAAAATAAAATTTCATTATCACTCCTCTGTTGGTATTAGACGGACGCTACCACTCTCTTGAAGTCATTAGCAATAGATGTATAGGGGCAGAAAATTTTACGCAACACTTATATGAAGACTTGATGAATAAGATTTTAATAGTGTTTAAAAAGAGCACATCCACTCTTCTACGGTTTTTACAAGAAGAGTGGTGGGATTTATCGTTTGAAGAGGTTTTAGGGTAGACTTACGTTTGAGCTAAATTCTCGATTGAGGAGTTTGTGAACAGTAAGGGCTGTCGCATTTAAGATGTTCTGCATGTATCTGAAGTTCATTCGATCATCCACAATATCACAGGACCTGTGGTAGCAAGGGTCTGAGTCACCACCAAAAAAATTTTCTGAAATAACCACGGCGGGGATATTCTTTGCCCAAAAGGATGCGTGATCACTGCGACCAGTACATGCAGGCACACGAGTGAGATCAATATCATTCTCGTTTACAGTTTCCATAAAGGTATCACTTAAAAATGTGGACTCAGGACGATTGCAATCAATCACATGAAACCCACCATCGTCGCGACTGTTGGTAGCAAACATTTCAAAGTTTATGACTCCTATGATCTCGTCTTTGTCCACAGTGTTTACATAAGCTCTAGATCCCCAAAGTCCCTGCTCTTCACGATCAAATCCTAGAATTCTTAAAGTATGTTTGTGTTTAACGTCTGCTAGCATTCTTGCAATTGCTAGGTTTCCAATAGTTCCAGAACCATTGTCGTTGGCACCTGCATTTCTAACACTATCAATGTGGGAGCTAATAATTAAAACCCTCCCCTTTTCGGTCCCTGGTTTTTCAAGAATCACATTTGTGCCAGTGTCGAAGTGTTGTTCACGATAAGTGAAGCCAAGCTTTTCATATTCTTGTTTTAAAAACTTTCTAGCTAAATCTAGTCCTGCAATGCCTCCGCGCTCAGTAATGGTGGATTCGACACCATCAATGATGACAGACTTTCCACCAGAAAACTGAGTGAGTTTTTCAATAAAGAAATCCATATCGATTTCATCTTGCGCGTGCTGGCCCCCAAATGTGGCTGTGGACAATGTTGTCAATAAAAGTAATACAATTGCACTTCTCATAACTTAGTCTCCTAAATAACTTTTGGAGATTAAGCTTTTGCTTCGATTTCTTATAGCTAAATCGGCCTGTGTAAATACTTCAGAGTACTTTGTTTTCTAGCCCTTTAATTTTGTTACTTTAGAGTGATAAATTTGAAGGAAATCGGGGTATTTTTTTATCTATGAGTGGGTTGATGAAAAATTCTTAATACAATCTTTGTCTGTGACTTACTGTTGGTAGAGATTTTGTATAGCTCTAATGTCATAGTCTGAAAGGGCGTCTTCTTTATCAAGTTTTGGTTTGTGGCTATAGGACATAATACTTTTTACCCCATCTTGTTTGTGTTGAAGGCCTAAGATATGACCGAGTTCGTGTAAGAAGGTGCCAAAACGATCAAGCAAAAGGTCTCTTTTGCTCAGGTACTCACTTGCTTTTTTGAATTCTTGATTGAATATCATAACATTGCCATGAGTGGCGTTATTCAGAGAATTCGCTACAAGGGTTGCTGCTCCATACGCAAATGAGTTTTTCTTTGAACTAATGAGATAAGTATCAATGGTGTAAATGCATGTTAAGTTCACATCTGAAAAGGGTGGGAAATTTTCATTGATTTGTTCATCTATTTCAATTGTTGCAAGCCCAAGGAGGGCTTGGTTCCAAATGGCAATGGATTGTTTGCTCAAATCAAGATCTGATTCGGAAAGACCACAAGTGTTGAGTTTAATTTTTTCAGTTTTATCCCACCTGATTGGATGCCCTGAACGATTGCTAAGGTAATTAAAACCACGAGACTCGATCTGGATAAGGGGTTTGCCAAGAGATTTTGAATAGTGAGAAACAATCAATGTTTCTCTGTGATTTTCATCAAAGAAGAAGACAGTGATTGAAAACCTCATCAGATCAGGGCTTATGCTGTAGTGAAGGGCTTCCGCTCCAATTTCTTTTCCGGTTTTTCGAATTTTCAAACCTATAATGTCATAGGTTTTTTCTGTGTTTTGTTTGAGTATGTATTCGAATTTATCAAAAACAAGATTTCGAATAGACGGGTCTTCTTTGGTGCCTTCAAACTTTGTACTACGCATATTGAGGCTTCCAACTGGTGTGGATACGAAATCCTTATTAACAAAAACAGTTTGGCTAGTTAGGTTGTATGTCTTATTAATTTCATCAAGAATTTCTTTTGTTAAAATAGATGTGTCGTTGAGTTTTGCGCCCTTTAATAGAAGCATTGGGCTTCCGTGTGTGAACCATTTTGCCTGGTAACTTTGAATTTCAAACCTCTCAGAACAACCAAAACCTGTGATTGTGAGAAAAAGAATCAATATCAATGAAAAAAACGATCTTTGTGCGCTCAATGTCGCTCCTTTTGGATCTAACAACCCAGTGGAAAGTGGAGCAAATAAGAGGCCAGTCCAAAGACTAGGGGAAAAATAAAAACCTGTTTAAAAACAAGCACTTAAGAATCACTCATTGTCACTCATGAGAAGCGTTTTTGGGTAAAAATGCCCTATTTTGTCCTTAGTTGTTCCTTAATATTGGGTCTCTTGCTAGACTTTCTCTATGTCAAATCCTCAGTCATCTGCAGCACTTATCTTATCCGCCGGGGGAGCTCGAGGGGCATATCAGGTGGGTGTTGTTAAGGCACTAGCAGAGATGGGGCTTACTGATGGCCCTCAGTCGCCGTTTGATATTTTTTGTGGAGTGAGTGCGGGATCTATTAATGCAGCAGGGCTTGCGGCTCTTGCCGATGATTTCAGTATTGCGGCTAGTACAATGGAAGATGTTTGGGAAAATTTAAAACCTGAACAGGTGTTCCGTACAGATTTAAAAAGCATTAGTGAAATTGGTGTAAAATGGATGAGAGACCTTTCTTTTGGTGGAGTTATTGGGGGTGGATCACCTAAGTCACTTCTTGATACATCACCGTTAAGAGAAACGCTTGGTCAAAAAATCCCATTACACAGAGTTAAAACAAACATTGAAAATGGGTCATTAAGGGCACTAGCTGTCACCGCCACAAATTACTACACCTCAAATGCTGTAACTTTTGTTGAAGCAACAGAAGGCATTGATATGTGGAAGAGGCGTCGCCGAGTGGGAGAGCTTGCCCAAATTAATGTGGAGCATTTGATGGCCTCTAGTGCAATTCCGTTTTTCTTTCCCTCTGTCGAAATTGATGGAAGGCACTTTGGTGATGGTTGTGTCAGAAATGTTTCTCCAATATCTCCAGCGATTCAAATGGGAGCAAATAAGATTGTTGCAGTTGGTGTAAGAGAAGAGCGTGAAAAAAGTGAAACGACTCATGGGCCGAGGGCTGTCCCTTCTATTGCGCACATATCAGGGATCATACTGGATGCTGTTCTGTTAGATTCCATTGAACTTGATATGATTCGTTTACAGAGAGTGAATGAAATTCTATGTGAAATGGATCAGGATGAAATAAAGGGAAGCCAACAAACTTATCGCCCTGTGAATGCCGTTTGGATTGGTCCATCAGAAGACATTGGTGAAATTGCGACGTCTTATTATAAAAAGCTTCCACGAATTGTAAGGTATCTTTTGAAGGGTCTTGGGCCCGATGCACAGACAACAGATATTGTGAGCTTTTTACTTTTTGAACCAACATTTTGCAGTCGATTGGTCGAGCTTGGTTACAATGATGGAATCAAAAAGAAAGATGAGTTGTTAAAACTTTTTGAAGAATAACTCGACTTAATTCTAGACACAAAAGAACTTCTTATATCAACAAATAGCTATCGTTATTGTAACAGGAGACCAAGGTTTAGTTTCTACCAAAACGTCTTATTCTCTCAAAAATTTCTCTAATAGAATGTCTCAATAGTAAAAAGACTAGGGGGAACGAATGATTAGAAAAGGACTTATGCTTCTTGCGGGATTGGTGTCTCTGTCGGGGAGTCAATATTTGGATCATGATCACAATAAAGTTTGTGACAACTTTATGGAAGAAAATGGCCTCTTTATTCCGGCTACGGCAAAATCGACAAATGGAATAACAGAAGAAGTTTTTCATGCAGTTCTAGATAGAGTGGAAGAAGTTTACGGCCCGATTATAGCTGAAGATTTTAATGCTGAACTTTCAATTAATAGAGATTGGGACAATGGAACTGTTAATGCGTATGCCTCTAGATCGGGTAACAAATATATTATAAAAATGTTTGGTGGGTTAGCACGGCATGAAACAGTAACGCCTCTTGGTTTTGCTGCAGTTGCATGTCATGAAACAGGTCATCACATTGGTGGAGCTCCAAGATACAGCAGAAATACAAGCTGGGCTTCTACAGAAGGTCAGTCAGATTACTTTGCAATGCTTAAGTGTTTAAGACGGTTTATGGATGGCTTAACTGATGAGCAACGTGAAATGTTTCAGATGGTGGATTTAGAAGTGGATCCATTTGGTAAAGAAAAGTGTGATGCCAACTTTGAAGACGAAGTGGGGCGAGAGTTCTGTTATCAGGGAACAATGGCAGGTCAAAGCCTAGCAAACCTTTTGTCTTCATTAAGAAATCCAGATCCTGCGACATTTCCAAAACTTGATACTCCAAGTGATGCAGTTGTGGATTCCACTTATGAGAGGCATCCACAGGCTCAGTGTCGCCTTGATACCTACTTCAACGGCGCTCTATGTGCTGTGGACGTAGATATTGATGTAGACGCTAGTGATGCCAATGTCGGCTCTTGTGTACGAGCTGCTGGTCATGTTGATGGTGTGCGCCCTCTTTGTTGGTACAAGCCTGCAGAGTAAAAGAAGACAATTTGACCCATATAAAGGCGTTCCATCGATGGTGGAGCGCTTTTTTTTAACCTACGGCATCATATTTTTACCACTCATCTGATCTCATTGACTGAAAAAATGTGGTCACTAGTATCAAAGGCAAATGGAAACATTAGAAACCAGTGGTGAGTTCTCCAGTTTTTTTAATAATTCGACTTTGTGGACACCTGAATTTCGGTCTAAATTTCACCATGATTGGTTGATCAAAGAAAGTGGTTGGCCCTGGCTTGAAATACCACTTGCTGATTTTCCATTTGAAGCAGCACTTGATGAGGCAAGGTCTCTTAAGAATATGTTTGTTGATCACCGAGAGAATGAAGGCTCTGTAAATTACCGCCACCAAGGTTGGAAAAGTCTCTGCCTCCACGGTCTTTCGGCTCAAAAAACTCAACACTTCACTTATTACGGAATTGAGCATGAGGAAAAGGCGAACTATCAGTGGACAGAAATTGCAGCTCAATGTCCTGAAACAACCAAATACTTCAAAGAGATCTTTCCAGCAGAAAACTACCACCGGATTCGATTTATGTTATTGGAGCCAGGTGGACAGATTTTTCCTCATAGAGATCGAGAGAATCACTTTCTTGGACCTTTGAATATATCACTTAATATGCCTGAGGGTTGTTTGTTTCAGTCAGAAAAGGGGCGTGTTCCATTTCGTGACCGCTCGGCTTTCTTGCTGGATATTGGCTATGAACATGCTGTTTGGAATGAATCCACAGAGGATCGGTATCATATTATCGTTCACTGCGATTTTGGAAACAGATGGTTTGATTTTATAGAAATTGTGAGGAGAGGCTATGAAACTTTTAAGAGCCAAAATTAAACTTGGACTACTCAACCATCTTTCGAGTTATGATTCAAAATACGTCAAAAGGATTTATGATCTCACTTATTTTTGGTTTAGACATAATGTGAACTGGGTTGGTCAAAATGATTTTCTCTATGATCAGAGTGTCGATGCTTTGGCAAATGAGGCAGCAAAGACAGATTGTGATTATTTGCTTATCAATTCTCTTGGACATCAAATTCGAGAAAGGTTGTTTTTTTCTAATCTTATCAACTTTGCAGAGAAAAATGAATTTTTGGTTGCGGGGCATATACTTGATCAAAAAGAAAAATACTTTGGTTTACATAAGCAATGTCTTTTCTTAAATATAAATAAGTATCGCGATCTGGGATGCCCGAACTTTGGTTTTCCTCGTTACAATTCAGAGGTTTCGGTGCAGGAGGCAATCCGTAGTAAGGAGGATTTTCATGATGGATACACACCACATTTTTTAGATGCTGGAACAAAAAAGGTCGAGATGTTTCCGGATCGTGAGGGGTGGAATTGGATTTCTAAGTCTTTAGAATCTGGTCTTCGTGTTTTTAATTTTAATGATGAGATGAGAGATCAAAAATACAATTTATATCCCGAGAACAACGTAGAACAGTTTGGATCTGCAATGTTTAAAAGTGGTGCTGATCAAAAGTCAGAGGACTCTGCTCAACAGCATTATCTTGATGTGCATAACTTGGATGCCACCAAAGAACGGATCTTTGTTTTCAACTCAGATGAAATAGATTTTAAGAAAGCGACTCATGAAAAATTGGATCATTTGTTTTCTGTTGCAGCAGGATTTAAGCCCTTTTTAATTTTACATAGAAATGGATTTAAGAGACGCACAAAAGTTACATACTATGACTACAGTACGAATGCTTTGAAGTTTCGGCAATTTTTGGTTGAAAACTGGGATGGCCGAAACATAAAAAAAGCTGTTCAAGAATTTGCAAGTTTGAATGGACTCAGTGAGTGGGTTTTTCACAGTCACTTCGGCTACAAAGAAAACATGGAACAAATTTTTATAGAATTTGGTGGTGAACAGGAGTGGTTTCAATTTTGGGAGCGTTACCGTAAACTGGATCACGCTTATGAACACATCAATTTATTTGATGAGCCAGAAAAACTTATTAGCATGGTGGCAGATGAGTCACAGAAAACGACATATCTCTGGTTTTCCAATTCATTTTATACAGAAACAGGTATATTACATATGGGGCTTGAGGGGTTAAGAAGCAAATTTGATAGCTTTATTCAACTTCTAAATGAGAACTTTCCAAGTGTTATTGTCGACGGAACGGATTCAGACCATGTCAGTTATATCGGGCCACTTGAACACTCTCCATTTTTTGGCCCACGTGGCGATTCAAAAAATCTCTATTTTAAAGTCACACTTTCTAACTCCAAAAACAGAACCTATGACCTCTACTATCGTTTGAAGAACAATGTTTCTGTTAAAAAATGGATCTATCTTATGCAGCAGAGCGAAGAGGCACGCGCGGACATTTGGGGTTTGTCCATCAATATACCTATGAATAAAGAAGAGATTCAGGATATTTTAAATCAGATGATGGATTGTCTTACGATTATCAATGAAGAAGGTGAGATGAGGGTTCAGGTTCCAAACCTTCAGTTTGAGAACATCACGCAAGAGTATCTAAATAGACTGCATGAAACATTTCATAGTTATGAAGAAAGAGCGCGTGAACGTGGAATTGAGGGGGTGACTCGTGACTGCCTTCATAGGATCAATGTTTTGGTTCATCAGACAGAAAATGGAATGCTACACATGCGAGAGCCACGTGCGCTTAGATTTTTGAATTTCTCTTTTTTTCCGCAATACAATATTCCTTTAGATCTAGAGGATTACGAAAATTTTACGATGGAGCGCCAGTTTGGTGATCTTGTTATGGGATACGGCACAATTGGGAAAAACCTATTTCACTGTTATTGGGATAACGATCTTGAGCTTGTGAAAAAGAAAATGGTGCGCCCGCAAGTTATGGCAAATCCCAATGTTTTGAGTTTTTTCAATGCAGGACGATTTACATCTAAGATGGAAGAGGGGGCGTATGCCTCCTTTTACAAATGGTGTGATGAAAACAAAGTGGAGAAATATGGATATGATTGCCGAGACCCACTTCATCGTGGTGGTCACATCCGACTGGGTGAGTTTTTAAATGATGTCACATCTGATGAAATGATAAGGGTTTTAAAAGAATATAAGAACGTAAAGGGTTTTGAGTTTCTTTGGGAGAATGACTTGTATCATGTCGACAATTTGATTTGGAAGCCTGTGCTTCCCGTTATTGAAGTTGGAAAAGACAGAGTCTTTCGTTTTCAACCTCTTAAGACTCAAATTGGTGTTATCCCAAATGGTGGGAATGACAAACGAGTGGGTGTGAATGAGGCCGCAGCCTTTGAGCCGTGAAGTGGTACGTCTGGGCTAAACTTAATCAATTTGATTCAATTGAAATTGGAGTCAGGCTTTTAGAATATTTCATAAGAGAATCAAAGGTGTCGCGATGTATTTTTCTTGAATTCAAATGTATTTGAAATTGCAGTGCTTTGGGTTCGCCCATTAGAATTTTTAGTATTGTTTGGGCATTGTTATCTGTGATCTTTCCTGAGATTGTTTTAAAAAATGTTGCATAGTTTAGATCGAGTGCCTTGGCTAGTTCACTTATTGAAACTCCCGTTGTTTTTCGAATTTTTGCTATCTCCACCCTAACCAACTGATCTATATCGGGAACAAGTTCAAATATAAATGTAGAAGGTCCTCTTGTACCAATTGTGCCAAGTAAAATGATCTTGTTGCGTTCCTTTGGTGAAATTCCTTGTGAAACACAGTACTCCTCATAGGCAGGGTTGTTTTTAGAAGGCACTCGATCTAATAGCGAAGGAAAAAGTTTTTTGGAATCAGAATAAATTGGTTTGCGCCCTAGTTTTAACTCGGGCCCAAGAGGAATGGCATTTTTCCAAACCACATATTTTTTGTCATAAGTTAATATATAGCGATTTTGCTTTTTATTAAACTCAAGTGTTCCAACAAACATTCTTTGTTTTCTTGTCTCAGCATATATTTCAAGTTCATTTTGTTTATAGTTTGAGAGCCATTTTGAATTCGTCATACCGACTCCTTGTTAGTTTTTTCATGGCTGTTTTCATCAGAGGTGAGCACAAACTGTTTTCTATTATTTGTTCGATTTTGTCTATTTTTGTAAGATTGAAGAAATTTATAACAGTGTCATCGTAACCTAGGCTGGCAAACTCAATAACGTAATCTTTAATTGTGGGTTCTTTGTTATTATTGGCTTCGATTTTTCCTTTTGGGGAAAAGCTTGATTTTAACCACTCTCCAGATTCAAGACCAAGAGCAGATGGGTTATCATATATTGGAGACAATCTTGTGCCTTTTGGAGTGACAAGCAGCCCAATGTTTCTTCCGTGTCTGTCGTGGTTTCCAATTAAACTATCAAATAAGCATAAGTTTATGAATTTTTCTATGTCACTATATGATTTGGTTTCTGTGTTGATTGCTTTAAGAAGGTTGTCACAGTCATACTTTTTCTTTGAATCAAGATAATGATAAATATGCTGTAAGCTCATTGTAGAAGATTTTGGTTTAACAAAGTTTTGGGAAACAAATGCAATGCTGCCGTTTATTTCCAAAAGATAGTATTTTGGAACTTCAAGGTGTAGGTTTTCTGCGATTTGGTTAGATAAGTATTCAACATATGGGAGTTCGGGTGCTTTTTCTTCCATGACTTTTATTATATAAGACTCACCGTTTAGCATTGCGGAGTACTTTCTAAAGTTTCCATGGAAGAAGCTGGAGTTCCAATTTTCTATGGTTTTTCCTCTTGTGGGTTCTTTGCTTGCGGCACTTCGTCTTTGAAATTCTTCGAACTCTGTTGGTGTGGGTAATTCAAACCAGTCAATGAAACAGGTTTCATGAAGACCATATATAGCCTCACTTGAACTGAGGTCAGATTTACATCGAAGACATATCTTTGCCATATTTATAATATAATACTATATTGTTATAAAAACAATATAAATATATATCAATATAAATTCAGTATAATATTGTACTATAAAATAACCTTGTTAATTTAGCCACTTGTCTGTAACCGTCTAGATTTAGAATACTGAGGTAACCATGTACACTTTCTAAAACTAGTCTTAAAGCCAAATAACAAACTCAAAATAGGGTCTACATCAAAAAGAGACGTGCTTAGAGCATTTAAATGGCGCGCTCGGCACGATTCGAACGTGCGACCCCCAGATTCGTAGTCTGGTACTCTATCCAGCTGAGCTACGAGCGCGTTTTGAAGATTTTGAAGAATCGCACACTAGCAGCTCAATAATCAATCGACAACACTATGATTTCATAGAATATTGTCGCCATGGAATCTTTGGAACACTGGAAAAATGCCTTCTCTGAAGCCAGAGTAACGCTTGAAAAGATATTGGAATCACCTCCCTTCATGAAAAGATGTGAGGAGTTTACAGACCTTCTCCAAGAGACCTTTCAATCTG
Organism: Bdellovibrionia bacterium; assembly: GCA_030427965.1. Classification (GTDB taxonomy): domain Bacteria; phylum Bdellovibrionota; class Bdellovibrionia; order Bdellovibrionales; family JAUICD01; genus JAUICD01. The sequence continues at coordinate 113,646 of JAUICD010000003.1, read as the reverse complement.
GTGGAAATGTGTTCTCTGCAGGTAACGGTGGCAGCCATTGCGACGCAATGCACTTTGCTGAAGAATGGACTGGTCGGTACCGCAAAAACCGCCGTGCTATGGGGGCTCTTGCTTTGGGGGATCCAAGCCATACTACGTGTGTGGCCAATGACTTTGGGTTTGAATCAATATTTGAGCGACAGCTTGAAGGGCTTGGCCGTAAAGGGGACTTGCTTGTTGTGATGAGTACGAGCGGAAACTCCGAGAATATTGTGAGGGCTGTGGGTAAGGCAAAAGAGCTTGAAATCAAATCTGTTGGGCTTTTAGGGCGTGACGGTGGAAAACTCAGTGGATTAGTTGATTTGCCAATCATCGTTCCAGCACAAACGGCGGATCGTATCCAAGAGGTGCACATTAAGATTCTTCATACTGTGATTGAAACAGTGGAGCGAAGACTATTTCCTGAAAACTACTGAATAGCTTTTCTTGCCGCAAAATCAAGAATATGGCAGAACGACCATCGAAGCCAAAAATCTATCTCATAAACGGAGGGGTGGGTGAGTGGCTTAAACCAGCGGTTTGCTAAATCGTCGTACGGGTAATTCCGTACCGAGAGTTCGAATCTCTCCCCCTCCGCCATTTTCCAAAATCACCTTTAATTGCCAACATGTTGAACGGTTTTTTCCAATGATATTCAAGGGTTCCATCCCTCAACAACAGGTTCGATGAAACCAATTCGACCAACTTGCGTTTTATTTGTGGTTTTGCCCGTGTTTAAGCATTCCATTTTCAATATCAGCTTGAACTTTACACGCTTGAACAAATGCTGTGTATTGGTTGTGTTTTTCAAATAGGTTCTTCAGTTCTTCCAGACGGTGGGTCATGTTTTGTGATTTCATTGCAAGGTCTGAAAGGAGGGCTTCAGGGGTAAGTGATTCAAAGCCTTCCCGGTCTTTCTTCAGGATTCTTTTCTTGTAATGATGAAGAACGTGTGGTTGAAGGCTAAGTTCTTCCTGAATTTCTATATCTGAAAAGTTCAATCCAATCAATTCGCGGACTTTGGCTTCAAGTTCCCTTTGCTGTGGCTTTGTCAGCCCTTTGTTTTTGATTTGAATTTAATTTCACAAAGCAAGAATAACAGGAAAAATGTTATTATTCAAAGTCATACGCGAAACTTGAACAAAGTTGTGAGTCGGGCTGACCAACCAAGATACCAGCGACTCCACCTTTATATTTCTCTATCCACTCAACTTCTTGAGTCACAGGATTAAAAACACCAGCGACTCCACCTTTATATTTCTCTCTCCACTCAACTTCTTGAGTCACAGGATTAAAAACACCAGCGATTCCACCTTTATATTTCTCTCTCCACTCAACTTCTTGAGTCACAGGATTAAAAACACCACCGACTCCACCTTTATATTTCTCTATCCACTCAACTTCTTGAGTCACAGGATTAAAAACACCAGCGACTCCACCTTTATATTTCTCTCTCCACTCAACTTCTTGAGTCACAGGATTAAAAACACCAGCGACTCCACCTTTGTATTTCTCTCTCCACTCAACTTCTTGAGTCACAGGATTAAAAACACCAGCGACTCCACCTTTATATTTCTCTCTCCACTCAACTTCTTGAGTCACAGGATTAAAAACAGCGCAAACTCCGCCTTTATATTTCTCTCCCCACTCAATTTCGTTAGCTTGAACGGCAACAGTGACAAAAATTGTCAGACACATGACAAATAGGGGCTTAATAAAATACAAATTCAACTCCTTGTGCGTTTTATTCCATAATTATTGGAATAGTTTGCAAGAACCGTGTCAATTCGGGCACGCAATCGGGCACACAAATCCAAAAACGTGCCCGTTTTCTATGCCGCTTGTAAATCCCTAAGAACATTGACGTTATAGTTGGGGTTTTGTATGAAGAAAGTTCGATATTGGGAACTTATTCCCCGCCATTATCAAATCTGAGTTTTCTGAAATACAACTCTCCCAAAACTCAACCTGACTTTACCCCAGCTTCAACAATTTAATTTTTAGAATTTTCTGGAAATTATTAAAATCTTTGTCCAAAGTAAAAATTGGCATTTCAAGTCGAGAAGCTACAGAGCAGATTAGAAAATTTGTATTAGAGCCCTGTACTCCTTTTTTTGGGCATAGGTTAAAATACTCAGCAGCTTGTTCATAGTCTTGTTCGCTGAGAATTATATCAGGAAAGTAACTTAGTTTATCTTTAAGTTGAGTAAACATTTTCTTTTCTTTTACGCCAGACAAAAGCTCTTGTCTAATTGGCCCTATAATAGCAGCTTGGTTTTCGGTAACAATTTTGGCAAAAATCAACCTATATGGATACAATTTTGCAATAGATCTCAACCTATGGAAATTCGTGTTCTAGGAGAGAGTTTATGAAAACATGCGGCCATTTATTGAAACAAATTTTTACATTATCAGTAATTTTTACACTTGTATTTTGTGGTATAGAGACAGCCAACGCTCAGGCTGAAAACTCAAATTTGAGCTCAGAATGGGTGAGCATTGATCGATGTTTGATCTCAGATGTCTTCTGCATTTTTAGCCTTATTGCCGCCAAAGACCACAGTGTTGAGAATTCTGACTTTGAGTTTTCATACTTTCTTTTTGCAACAGAGGTGGCGCCGATCCCGTCTTTTGTTGATATTTCCATCAGTGAAAACTGTCGAGGCAATCTTCTTATAGATGAAAATCAAAATCTTGTCTGCAACCCTTACGGTGACAGTTCAAATCAATTTGTTGTAGCAGAGAGAAAATATGATCTCAACGACAGTGGTTGGGGCATCCTTTACTTGAACTTTGCAAAACTTGGTAAGATGCAGTTTTTTAGAAAAGGTGACTCTCATAAATACCACATAGAGATTACGGATATATAAACTCAATCAATAAACAGGACTGCGAAATATAGATTTTGAACCATATTTTGTGAGATCAATGTTGTCGAGTTGAGAAAGATGAGATCTCAGTCGTGCGTATGTATACTCTTTTTGGCTTGTACAATCTTTGTTGGGTTCACAGGTTGCGTATTCAATGCTCGTCATCACATTTCTTATGCGTCTCTTAATGCCAGGAATGTCCCCGGTGCTGATATTGCCTCTACCTGTTAGAAGGTTAAAAATGTCTCTTTCAATAGTATGCAAATTTGAACGAAAAGACTTGCTATCTTGAAAACCTGTAAAAACAGGCTGATCTATATTACAACGATAATACTTTAGTTCTCTTTTGCACTCGAGGTTGGGGGCGCTTGCGACGCCAACACAGTCGGGTGCTATGTTAAACTGTTGTATGAGTTCAGAGATTTTACCAAAAGCATAACCCCTTTTGTTTTCATTCCCTTCTTTGTTGAAATAGTAACTTTCTGTAGTCACAATAAATGAATGAATGGGTGTGCGACTCGTGTTTCTTACATTGTTTATGAGTCCAAGGTCCCCACTTTTTACAAAACTTGTTTCAATTGAGACACAGAAGTTTTCTAATACAGATTCGATTTCCTCTTCGCCAACATAAGATGGAAATGTCCTTGCCCCGATAGAGATCAAAGATGTGTTGTGGCAATTTGGTCCAGAAAACCGATATGAAGTTTTAAATTGAGAAAAATAATCTGGAAGCAAAGAAGTGACATCAACTTCAGGCATTCGTTCTAGTTTAGAAAAAAGAGTTATTGGGATTTCTTTTTCCGACCAATTCAAAATATCCTGTAAATCGATATCAACAGAGTCTTCTTCTTGTACAAGAAACCAACGCTTGGTGTTTCTTGATAAAGAAATTTCTGAACCCACAACGATGTCTGATAAAAGAGTTAGGCACAATAGTGCTAAGAGCCCCCCCTTGGTGAAACAAAGTGGCTTTGACGTAAAGAGAGAGGCATGGATCCTCATTTGAGATCTCCTAAAAATTCAATAAGTTCCACCGGAGAAAGTCGATAAGGAACGTTTCCCTCAAAAAAACCATAGTGTCCTATCATATAGGGGTGGCCTCCAGAAAACTGGATACGTTTTCCTGTATCTAAATCAAGAACAATGTAATCCCTTGTCCACGTAATGCGATCTCCAAATGGACTATTTTGATATCCTTTAGATCCGAGCTCTATGATTTCTAGAGTTTTTCCATTTATTGTTATAAGATTCAAACCGAGCTTTTTTAAGCGAATGATCTCGACCAACCATTCAGCAAGTTGTTTGTGTGTAAACCCCGATTCTTGAATGTCTTGAGCGTCAGAGTGGATCAAGTCTGCAAGGTTTTCGTATGACTGCTTAAAACCTTCGGTTGAGATATACCCCGGGTTAAGAGTTATATTTAAAGCTTCAAGTCGATCTTCTGGGATTTGTATGATCTCATCGGGAAAAACACTTGGATCCATATTAGGTGTTATTTCGCTTGCGCTTTCATGATACTTGAACATTTCTTCGTTTCTTGCTTTTTTATTTTCTTGTAAGGATTCAAACTCCCCCTGGGTTTTTCTACGAAAAACCCATTGATTTTCTTTGTTGACCTCTTTTACAAAATAAAAAGTTTCATTGCCAAATTGAAAAATACGGTAACCCTCAGATCCAGCATCCATTGATCGGTTATAGATTTGAAATGCATTTAAAATGGCTCTTAACTCTAATGCAGAATAAACATCTTGATCGATTTTTAAGGTATACTCCAAGGTTGCAGCCTGTTTCCAGATAAAATCCACAAACCGAAACACATTTATTTTGGAAGGGCCTTTTGTTCCACTTGTATCGAAATTGTGTTCAAGTTCAGCGACTCCTTTTTTTAAAAGAAAACCCACAAGTAAATAACTTTCATTAGATAGAGAATTCATCACATATCGCCAGGCAAGCTTTAAGTCCCCTTGGAGACTTTGTTCGTAGGCTTGAACTCGATCTCTCCTAAAAACATGAATAGATGCGGCCAAAAGGCCTTGGTTTTTTAGAGACCGTTGTTGCCACTGAAGTGCAGAGTAAAAAGTGTCTTTATCAATTTGAGAAGCTGTTCGTTTGATTTTATTAAGTTGAAAATATCGAGTAACTTTTGTAGTTCGATCCTGATGTAAGGCATACTCCCCTCTTCCTTCTTGAAGAACAAGAACTCGATCTCCTCTTTTTTCGTACATGGCTAAGATTTCTAGGAAATTGAAATAAGAGTAGCTAGAGAGTTGAAGCAAATCGGGTTTTTGGCTTTGAGAAAAACTGACTTCAATTATTCTTTTTACGAATTTTTGACGAGAACTGGATCTTTCAGATAAAACTTCTAAAAGAGCATCTTTGGTGATTTCTGCTCTTTTATTTAAAGGTATGTTTTCAAAAGCTTTTTGAAGGGTATGATTTATAGCATTACGGGTTTCACCGTAAAACGCGGCTCTAAAAAGCACCTGCGCCTGAGGGTTTGTATCAAAAAATTTATAAAGAGCTCTGGAAATCTCTTGCTCAAGACTAGAGAACTCAAGCGCTGGTAGCGTATAGCGCTCTTTTAGATCCCTCTGGCATGGAACAGATGCCGCAGCTTGCGCTCCAGTGGCTAATAAGTAGACAGTCGTAACAAAAATACAGATAGCTCGCATTATGGGTTTTCCTATAGATAAGGTATAGTTCAAACAATATGCCATAAGAGCCTCGGTGGGAGAGCTTTTGGGGTGCATTTGTATCCAAAGGGACACAAGAAGACCTGCTTTGTTTACTTCATTAAAACTAAACAAATATAGCTCAACCAGTGAAATTTTGTTTTAACTAGAGGAAATACTTTCAGTAGATATTTCAGAGGGTTTAAAGCCATTGGAACAAGGCGCTATTGGTTTTATAACAGTGCGGACAAAAGGAGAGTAAAATGAAAGCAATATTGTCCACACTAATTTTTTTATTTGCTACCAGTGCGGTGGCCAATTCTGACCTTGTTATCTTAACTGAAATCTTGAGTTCGGAAAAGGTGGCCTTTGAACTGGGTGACAGAGAAATCAAATCAATTGATTTTCAAAAAACAAATAAAGCAACGACATGGACCTATAGAGTTCAAATTAAATCTGTAGACGCCGGGATTGGAAGGGGTGGACCAAGCTCTCCTTGTGTAACAGATGTTCTTGTATCTGTTATTGGTGGAATTGTGCCAGATCTTGATCCTACAGATGGTCCGAATTTGCCGGAGCCTGAAGTAATAACAGTTTGTACAGCAAATGAAATACCTCCGGGTCCATTCCCAGGCCCACCGCCAGTATGTCCAGCAGCTCAGTGTCCAGCAGGTGGCGAAAGAAATATGCAGACATGTGAGTGTGAATCAATAGATGTGTTTACACCTATTCAGACAGCCCCACTGTGTCCAAAGGTTGAATGCCCGGATGGTATGGAGCAACACCCAACATCATGTGAATGCCAGTAAGTGACGATTTTATAGATCTAAGCTTTAAAAAAGGTGAGTTTATGCTCACCTTTTTTATTTTCCTCTGGTCATCATCACCTACATATTCTATGCATGCTCTATGAAGAAAATAGTATTTCAATTGAGTTGGTTATGTGTGTTTGTATCATGTGCAACTTCGCCGACGGGAAGGCAGCAACTTGTTCTTTTAAGTTCAGGTCAGATGTCAAAAATGGGCGTGAATTCATTTAACGCTCTTAAAAAAACACAAAGAGTTTCACGCAATACACGGCAAGTGGCTTATGTAAAATGTATTTCCAATCACCTGTTAGTGGGTTTGTCTGAAAAACCAAGAAATTGGGAAGTTCAAGTTTTTGTCGATAAATCCCCCAATGCCTTTGCCCTTCCGGGGAACAAGATTGGTGTTCATACGGGATTGATTGATTTGGTAAAAAATCAGAGCCAACTTGCAGCTGTTATTGGTCATGAGATAGGTCATGTAAAAGCCAATCACGGAAATGAGAGAGCTTCTCAGGGGCTGGTTGCACAAGTTGGTATGACTGCAGCAGATCTTGCTCTTGGTAGAGATTCCGTAAGTGATCAAATTATATTGGGTGCACTTGGGCTTGGGGCTCAATTTGGGGTTCTTTTGCCGTTTAGTCGAAAGCACGAGCAGGAAGCCGATAGGCTTGGTGTAAGGTATATGGCTAAGTCTGGATTTGATCCAATGCAAGCGGCTGAGCTTTGGAAGTTGATGAAAAGAAAGAGTGGTTCTGGGCCACCAGAAATACTTTCAACCCACCCTTCTCCGGAGTCGAGAATCAAAGATTTGAAAAAAATTGGACAACGACATCTTAAAGAGTTCCAAGCAGTTCGTGTGAAACCTGAATGTGACAGAGAGAGATTGAAGTAAAAAGACATTGCTAGGTTGTTTTTTAATGTAAATCCTCAATGAACAGAGAGGGTTCTTTTAAAGGTTGCACTTTCAGTAGGCCTCAGACTCTGAAAAATTTAAAAAGTCTCCTCGGGGAAATTTCACTACCTCACAATATCAAAGCATTGATCTTTTATAAGATAGCGGCAATAATTTCTTTAATGAAAAACTCGTTAAAAATTAAAGTTTTTGTTATGTTTATGGCCCTTCTGGGCGTTGTTTGGTTTATGAAAAAAATGAAGAGTGAAGGTATAAACCCTGCCGTCTTTCAAATGCCAGAAAACGGATTCCGAGAAGATTTTGAGTTATTTTGCCTGGGCCCTGTTGTTGAGTACAAATCTCCACAGTTAGGTCATCTAAAATTGAAACCCACAGGATGGAGTCATAACGGCAACAGCGTGAGTAATGACAAATCAATAACTCAAATTATTGAAGAACTTTGCTCAATACGTCTGAGTGGTGAAATTGCTCCAAACTCTCTTCAACGAAAAGAGGAGTGGGTGGATTACGGAGAGTTTGTTTTTTCTAATCAGAAGTTTGTGAAACTGTTTTTTGATGATCGTGGACTTATCAAGAGAAATGGTAGAATTTTTCACTCCTCTGAAGTACAGAGAAAAATAATTGCACTGATTGAGCTGGTAAATAAAAAATCACCAAACTGACCCGGCTGTTAAAAAGAAGATTTCCCCCCCTTCTCCAGTGGAAAACTCAGCCCGAACAACTGTAGGGTTAAAGTAAGCTCTTAATCCTACGCCATAGGAGTTTCGAGAGTGATCATAGATTTTTCCTTCAAAATCATTGGCCCACCCAATATCCCAGAACGGAACAAAGTCGAGAGCGTAGCCCTCTTTTTGAAAATAGGAAATATTCATTGTCTCACTAAAAGTCCACCGCATCTCAGTTGAAAAGGCTCTTGTGTGTGCCGCTCGAAACTGCCCTTCGCGAAAACTTCTAAGGTACTGACTTCCGCCAATGGACCAAGCCGTTCCGTGGGTATTTGAAGCATGAATATACTCAACAAGATCATCTTCAAGTTCTTGACAGCGCGATTGTTTCTTTGCACTTGAAGCATCGGAACAATTTGCATCAAGAGAGTTTCGTATCTTGTCTTTGTCGACGTACTTTTCTCGAGTGACGTTGGCGTCACTTCCCATAATCGTACTTGCCCAGGTCAAACTTGATGATATGGGTAAATAGCCTTTTAGTTGATATCGATAAGTCAATACGTCACTCTGGCCACGTTTCCCAGTTTCATACATAGAACCAAGGGTGGCAAAGATGCCACTCGTTGGGCGAAAGGTTCGATCTAAAAAATTAAAATCTAAAATTAAAGTAAGATAATCCGTGTTTATGTCATAAAGGCCAGCATCATCAAAACTAACGTTGTCGTCTTTGTACGTATACCCGCGAAATTTAGCTTGAGTTTGTGAGTAACCAGGCTTTAAGTGAAACCATTTTGTTGGTGTGTATTTCATTTCAATTTTAAGGCCATACCCTTCAAGCTTGAGATTGTAGACATCTCCTTTTTCTAGGTTTCGAACATATGCTGTATCAAAGTAGCCACTCTGCATACGCGCAAAACCAATATCGATGTAAATGAGGTCTGGCTCTAGGGAAATACCACTTACAAGCCCCCCAAAGGCTTCAATTTGTCCAAATGTTTTAGCAAGTGTAATGTCGATATCGGTACCAGTGAGCTTTCTTACTCCGCCAGCAATGCCGTAGACAAAGCCAATACCATTTAGAGACGCCCCCACGGGAAGTACATAAAATGAACGACTGTTCTCTTGAGCATGAGTGTTTATTGAAAGTAAAAGTAGTATTGTGAATAAGCTGATTTTCCTCATTTTTTTACGATATCACACAGGTTGTTTTGGAGGCTAGGCGCATAGAGTGAATTAACTTCAAATGTGTTTCTTATTTGGACAGAGAAATGGGTTTCGAGACTTTTCTTTAAGAGACAAGGTAGGGAAATCACAGAGATTTACTTGAAACTCAAAGTGGTACTTAAATTGCTTTTTCTCTTAGCGAAGTTTCAACCCAGAGGAGTTTTGTGTGACTTGGGTCGTAGCACGTAGTTTATCAATGGCGCTTATTTCAATTCTACTTTACTCAAGTGAACCTTTTGCTTTTGATGGAGTATTTAGCTTAAAAGATGATGGCTGCAAGGTCTATCTTGCGAGATTTGGTGAAAAAACCTTGGTGACTCAAGCAACGGCTCGTATGGATATTGAAAGGTTTGAGAACCGTGCTGATCGTATATCGATAGAACTGAGTTTCGACTATCTGGAGAGACACTTTATTATAAAAACCACATCACCAGAACCCAAATGGGAAAACGGCAAGACGCAATACAATTCTAGATTTGCAGAATACACGGTGGATCCAACTTATATGGGACAAGAATATAGTGGCAGTGGATATTGGCTTTCTATTGATGGAGACAAAAAATACTTAACAGCACGAGCTTACACATTTGGTGGATTCCGAATTGATGAGTTTCTTCCATATTCTTTGCGTTACCCCAATCGTTTAAAGATTCGTATAGAGTGGCCGTTTTCAGAGAGTGAGGTTTTGAAAATGACAGATAAGCAAAGAAAAGAAAACGAAAAAAAGGGACTTCTTGTACAAGAAGGTGAGGCTTTTTTTCTTCGTTCTACAATTCATTTAACTGATGTTGTAACGGGTAAAAAACTTATGAAAGGCTTCGGGCTTTTTAGAGTAAACCCATAGGTTTGAATGTTTGAATGAATCTAGAAGTAAAACCCTTGAGATTATTTAACATTTTTGTATCATTAACCAATTAGAGACTAAGTCAACAATACATCGAGATACTGAGCTTGCCACATGTAGCTTTTGAAGGGAGGCAAATGGAACTTATTAGCTATCACGTAGTGTTTCGCCTTCATCAATGTTCGCTTGGGTGCTAGCAATTTGAATTACAGAATTTAATATGTGCCAACCGCACTTAGACAGTGAGCAGATGCCTGTCGCTAGATTTTTATGTTCTTTTTTAATATAGTAGGGGACAGTAAAATCAACAAACGCTCCTTCAATGTCCTGATTTTCAAAGCAGTCCGTTGGTATCGGGAAATACCAGTTGCTTTTGAATTTAAGGGCATAATTGTAGTATTTTTTACGTTCGTCATATTCATTTGTTCCTGGTTTTACTAAGAAGATAGGGGCAACTTGAATATATTCAGCTCTAATGCAATCACAATCCCTTGCTAGAACCATCCAAACTGAATGATCCTGTTCTGACTCAGCGATTCCAAGGGCTAGGACCATTGTTGTATTAATCACGTCACCTTGGAGAAATGGGAATTTGTTATCAAGTTGTTCTTTTTCTGTTTTCCAGACGCTGTTTTTTGCATCCTCCCAAAGGATGAATTCTCGCGACAGTTTGGGTTTTAGAAACTCATGGCGCTTTTTTGATTTTTTGAAATTTTCCTCCATAAACTTGGAGATCTCAAAAATATCCGAATTGCCATGGGAGTTTGTTGCTAGTGAATCCACTAAGTCGTCAAATTTCGACTCAATTTGATTGCTCATTAATTCTCTCTCTATCTATTCCTGGTCAGCGAGTTCTTCATCAGGAATAGTTGAAGGCTCTACTTTGCGTTTTGATTTTTGCACTAAGAGCGTTGATGTGATTCTGCCCTTAAACGCAATCAGTGTTCTTACAGCATCTTGAATATTTTCAAGCCCCATAGGTGGATTTTTTAGTTTTTTAAGAGCTTCGGCTGTAGATCTCTCAATGATATTAATTTGATGGAAAAGGGCCTCAAAGCTAGTTGCCAACGTTGCTTGACCAGATTCAAGGTCATTGAGGATTTTAAGCATTTTTTCAAACTGATCTTTTCTAAGGGTGACCAACGGAACTTCTTTAAGTTTTGGATCTTCAAATACAACCACTCTATTTGGATGCTCTGTCCACTCCCTAGCTACATCACTTACATTCATTTCTGTTCGAAATGTCGAAAATCGAGTCTTGCAGTAATCAAATCGGGGTCGATTGAATTGTTCTAGGCCCCTATCCGTCAAAAAAGGGACGGTTGGGTCTGCAGTTTGTGGTAATGACACAGTTTTTTCTCCTTTTCTAGTTGGCATATATACCATAATCGGTACAATTTCGAGAAAAATTAAGTAAAATCTATAAATTTGACACTAAAATCTCAGAAAATAGTCAAAAATACTGGGAAAAAACCTATAAACCATTGAAATCACGTAGTCTGGCTGGGATGCTTGGTGATTTAGGTGTGGTTCTTCTGCGAAGGCGGCCCTTCTGAAAATTGGCTCAGGAGGAGGGATTCGAACCCCCGACCAATTGATTAACAGTCAACTGCTCTACCACTGAGCTACTCCTGAACAAGGGTAGATAATTATTGGAGAGCCACCTCAATGTCAACTGAAGTTGGGTGGAGGGGGTGTAAAGCGAAACTCTTTTTGAAATGAAAACACAAGTAATATTAGGTAATTAGGATCTATCTGGGTACTCAGTAAAGAAAAGAGCTTTTTACAAAGTCATATTTTGCCGAGTTCGACATCTGAGCTTCGAAGATGGAGGTCTCTTTGTGGGAATGGGATTTCAACCTTTGCATTTCTAAAGGCGCGATCAATAGCAAATCTAAGATCAGATTCAATCACATCGTTGGCCCAGAGGTCTGTGACCCAAACACGGAGGTCAAAGTTGAGCGAGGAGTCACCAAAGTCCTCAAAAATAACAACGGGCTTTGGAGTTGAGAGGACGCCGTCATGGGCTTTGGCCACATCTAAAAGAATTTTTTCAACCTTTTTAGTGTCAGATCCGTAAGCGACACCGACATGAATATGAAGTCTTAGCTTACTTCCTGAGAAACTGTCGTTGATCACTCTTTCAGAAATAAACTGAGAGTTTGGGACAATGATAGCCGTATCATCACGTGTGACGACAAGAGTTGAGCGTGCGTGAATATCTACAATGCGTCCCTTAGTGTCGCCCACTTCAACGATGTCTCCCTTTTTTATGGGTCGTTGAAGAAGAATAATTATTCCTGAAATAAAATTTTGAGTGATATTTTGTAACCCAAAACCCACTCCAACCATAAGGACTCCTGCCACAGCGGCAAGGGAGTTTAGGTTTATCCCTATTGAATCTAAAGCGACAAAAATACCGAGAATAATAATAATATATTTGGCAAATTTTTCTATGGATCCTTGTATTCCAGGATCTATATTTCGTGTTTTAAGAAAGCGATCTAAAAGTTTTTGGACAATTTTTGAAACCCATAAAAAGCCTATAAAAATAAGAATTGCACTTAAAAAAGAAGCAAGAGAAACATCTTGTTCACCAAGTTCAAAAAGCGGTGTTGTTAAGACTTTTAGGGCAGGTTTGATGGATTCGATAAATTCATTCATAGCAATAGATTATTCGGTTTTGAGAAGAAGTAAAGGGTCTGGAAAGCAAAGTTGGCTTTTGATACGAACAAGCTCTAAGAAATCAGTTTGAAGGAAAACTTGTATTCAATGGGCTCGTCAGCATAGGCGCGTCGTGCATTAACAATATGCATGTAGAGTGAAAAAACACCGATCGCAAAACTAAAAAAAGCAAGCGCACCACCAGAGAAAATTGCAGGACCTGGTATTTGAAAATAAGTTCCAATTGCCAACCCAGAGCCAAAAACAAGTGCAAGTCCTAGTGTTATAAGAAACATTGTAGCCATGAAGTTCAAAATATGGATTCCATGCCTATTGTAGTCAGGGTCGATGTCTTTTTTAGAGAGCCAAATAACGATTGGTATGATCAGCCCAAGGAAGGGAACCGCAAAATTCAAAAGTGGGGAGATGTGAAAAAGAGCAAGAAGTGTGCGTTTTTGTTTGAGGTGAGAATCCATAAAACAATCCTTTTTTCAATGGCTTAGTCATCTCTCGGATCTTTGTTTTTTGCAAGTAGTTGCGGCGCGCAATAAGGGTTTTGAGCTGATATTTTTGACTGAATGTGTAAGATTGCGTTTTATGAATCAGAACACAGGGCTGCTTATTTTGGGTGGAGGGTTGTCGGGAGGCTTGCTTGCTCTTTATTTGAATAAAGCGGGGTTTAGTGATTTTCACTTGGTTGAAAAAGAATCTCATTTTGGTGGGAATCATACGTGGTCTTTTCATAAGTCAGATCTTCAAATAGCAGATATTGATTTTTTACGTGGGGCTTTCCATGGGGAGTGGGATTCGCAAGACGTTCATTTCAATTCATATTCTAGAAAACTCAATACGGGCTATTGTTCAATTACATCAGACAGGTTTCATGAGTTTATTTGTAATCATCTGCCAAAAGAAAGTTACTCTCTAGAGAGCGATGTTCAAATTGAGGGTTCTTGCGCGATATTTTCAGATGGTCGTAGAATTGAGTTTGAAACACTTATAGATGCAACAGGGCCTGATGTGAATGATTTCAAACCATGTGGGTATCAAAAGTTCTTAGGACTTGAAGTGGAGCTTAAAAGTCCACATGGGCTCGATTCTCCAATTATAATGGATGCCACTGTTGAGCAAAAAGAGGGGTTCCGGTTTATCTATTCACTTCCCTTTACTGATCGAACAATTCTTGTAGAAGACACTAGGTATTCTCGACAATTTGAAATTGATGAAAATGAATTTGAATTTGAAGTGATTTCTTATATTCGAAGAAATTTTGGTGAGATTGCTTCGATCCTTCGTAAGGAAAAAGAGTCTTTGCCGATTCCCATTTTTTCACCGAGGCAAGATGTGAAAGGGCCGATCGCAATAGGTCTAAAATCTGGTCTTTTTCACCCAGTGACGGGATACTCGTTTTCTGCAGCCGTTCGCCTTGCGGGCGCTGCTACACTGGCGTATGCCGCAGGGAATAATATTGAAAAAGAGATAGAAACCTTTAAGAAAAATTGGATTCAGAAAACGAAGTTTCTCTATGGACTCAATCGGATGCTTTTTGGGGCTGCGCATGACGATCAACGAGTGAAAATTTTCGAACGATTCTATAGACTACCTAATGGATTGATACATAGATTTTATAGTGGAAATTTGAAATCAAAGGACCAGTTGCGAATTTTGATTGGAAAACCACCTGTCAAAGTTCACCGTGCGATTAAAAGTTTGGTAACTAGCGGTTGGACGCAAGAATTGAATTGAGTCAATATGAATGAATTAAAAAACGACAGACAGTTATTTGATTGGTCACGAGTTCCTTTAAACGGGTATTTACAAAAATACCTCTCAGAGACTTTGTTTTCACCTGTTCAAGAGTTTGTAAGTCGTCCAAGAAAAAGTATTCGATCAGCTCTTGTTCAGGTGGGGTATCAATGGGCAGGCGTAACTCCGGATGACAAGTCCTTAAAACTTGCTGAATTATTAGAAGGTGTCCACTCTGGATCTTTGATTGTAGATGATATTCAAGATGGAAGTGTTATTCGTAGAGACGGTCCAACATTTCATATAAAACATGGAGTGCCAAAGGCATTGAATGCTGGCAACTGGTTGTATTTTTGGTCGCTAAAAAAAATCAAAGACATAACGGAAGATGTTTACATTCAAACCCGTTTGACTCAGGTATTTCACGACACTTTGTTTGAGGGGCATATTGGTCAAGCTCTGGATTTGGGTCGTCCGGTCACAGAGGTTCCTAAAGAAGAGATTTCAAACCTCTGTTATTCCACCATGGCATTAAAGACAGGTTCTCTTGTTGCTCTTGGAATTGTGTCAGGAGCGATTCTTGGTGATGTAGATGACATTGAAGCAACTGAACTTTCTCAAATTGGAAATGAGTTGGGAATGATTCTTCAGATCTATGATGATTTAAAAAACTTTAAATTGGGTGAAATCGAGGAAGTGGATTTTAGTGTAGACAAGTCGCTAGAGGATTTAAAAAACTTGCGCCCAGGATTTGTTTGGGCTTTTGCTTCAGAAAATGGAGAAGAAGAATCTTTTCAAAATCTTGTTGATGCAGTGGGTGAGCTTCCTAAGGTTGGAAAATTGAAAGCCTGGATCAAAGATTCAAATATTCATGAACTTGCAGTGACTCAATTGAATGAGCGAATATCAAGGTTTCAAATACACGTTAAAAATACCGCAGTAAAGTATGGAAGAAGTGAATCACATTGGACTCTTATTGAGGGTTTAATAAAAAAACTGGAAGAGGCCTATGAAAGAAGTTAAAGCATCTGTTATTGGAAGTGGATTTGGGGGACTGGCCCTTGCAATTCGACTACAGGCTGCGGGGTTTCAAACAACAATCTTTGAAAAACGCGATTTACCCGGTGGTAGAGCTTATATGTTTCAAGACAAAGGGTTTACGTTTGATATGGGCCCAACAGTTATTACAGCTCCTCATTGTCTTGAAGAATTGTTTGAGTGTGCTGGAAAAGAAATGAGCGATTATGTTGAATTGAGAAACGTAATGCCGTTTTACAGACTACTTTGGGACAATGGAAAACGCCTGGATTATTCAAACAATGATGAAGAGTTGGAAAAAGAGATTCGAAAGTTTTCACATGATGATTGGTATGGTTATAAAAGGTTTCTAGAATATAGCAAAGAAGTTTTTCATGCAGGTTATGATGGCTTGGTAGATACCCCGTTCTTGCATTTTTCTCAGATGATCAAAGCAGGTCCTCAGCTTGTAAAACTCTCAGCTTATAGATCTGTATACAGTATGGTTTCAAAATATGTAAAAGATGAACACTTAAGACAGGCCTTTAGTTTTCATTCGCTTTTAGTGGGTGGAAACCCGTTTTCAAGTTCCGCAATTTATACGCTCATTCACTACCTAGAAAAAAACTGGGGTATTTCATTTCCAAAGGGTGGAACCCACGCCTTGGTCCGAGCGCTTGTTCAGCTATTTGAAGAGCTGGGTGGGCGAATCGAGTATAAAGCAGAAGTGGATCAAGTGATTTCAGACAACGGGAAAGTGAGTGCAGTTCGCTTAAAAGATGGACGTCATTTTGAGTGTTCTATTGCGGCAAGCAATGCAGATGTGGCTCATACCTATAAAGATCTTTTAAGCGAAACAAGTGAAGTGGCCCGCACGCGAAGAAAAACACTGAATGCAAGCTATAGTATGTCTCTTTTTCTAATGTATTTTGGTACAGACAACACTTACAATAACCTAAGTCATCACAATGTATTATTTGGCCCGCGCTATAGAGAGCTTTTAAAAGATATATTTAAACGCGGTAAACTTGCAGATGACTTTTCTTTGTATTTGCATGTTCCAACGGTGACAGACAAAACCCTGGCGCCTGCAGGGTGTTCAACGTTCTATGCACTATCTCCTGTTCCTCACCTTGGAAAGGCCAAAATAGACTGGAAGACTGAAGGGCCAAAGTATAAGAGAAAAATCTATGAGTACCTTGAATCCAAATATATGCCGAATTTAAGAAAGCATATTGTAACGGAAAGAATCTTTACTCCCGAAGACTTCAAATCAGAACTCAATGCTCACCTTGGGAATGCGTTCTCAATGGAGCCACTTTTAACTCAAAGTGCTTACTTTAGAACACACAATAAAGATAAGAATGTGAAGGGGCTCTATTTTGTCGGAGCAGGGACCCATCCGGGAGCTGGCGTTCCTGGTGTTGTAAATTCTGCTAAAGCTACGTTTCGTGTTTTGTGTAAAGACTATCCCAATGTGATCCCCAAAGAGCGTCGTGATGTAGTTGAAGATGCTGTATTTACAGAAACTTCCAGACCTCCGGAGGCAACACTTTGAACGAAGTTTCTCTTAAGTTATCTGAAAAGAGTGTCACTACAATAAAACGAGGCTCAAAAAGCTTTTCTTTTGCAGGGATGTTTTTGGCTAAAGAACAAAGAGAAGCAGCATATCTATTGTACATGTGGTGCAGGCATGTAGATGATGCTGTTGATGAGGCACCAAGCAAAGAGGAGGCGCTGAAGCGTCTTGAGGCGGTAAGAGAGGGGACGGTTGCTGCTATCCAGGGGGTGAACACGAAAATTGCAGAGCCTTATGTGGCATTTGCCCATGTGTTTAAAAAGTACAAAATTCCTGAACACTATCCATTGGAGTTGATTGAGGGGATGGCCATGGATGTTCGTGGGGATGAGTATCAATCCTTTGAAGGTCTTCATTTGTATTGTTATCGAGTGGCTGGAGTTGTGGGTTTAATGATGAGTCATGTAATTGGAATTTCTGATGAAGAGGCTCTTAAGAACGCCTGTGATATGGGTTGTGCCATGCAGTTAACAAATATATCAAGAGACGTTGTTACGGATTTTCGATTGGGAAGAGTCTATTTGCCTTTGAAAGAATTAAAGGCAAAGGGTATTCCCAGAAACTGCGTGGCTTCAAAAACTCACCGCAAGGAAGTTTTAAAAGTTGTTGAGGAGCTTTTGAAAAAAGCGGACGAGTTATATCAATCTGGTGATAAGGGATTGGTTTACTTAAATTGGAAAACAGCAATAGCAATAAAAATTGCAAGAAACATCTATTCAGATATTGGGCGGATTGTTCTTTCTCAAAAATCGGTGGTTTGGGAAAGCAGAGCCCACACGAGTTTCTTAAGAAAAATATATCTTGCGGCAAAGTCTATTTTTCAAGTCGCAATATTAAAAATAAAATTTAAATCACACGGCTGGGAGCGCAGGCCAATTGATACAACATGGAGGTTCGGATGAATCAAACATCATTTATTCAAGATACAATTGCATACGCCATGCAGATGAAGCAATTCACTCGTGAAGATTGGATCGTTTATATTGTTTGGATTGGTTTAATGATGGGTCTGGTATTTTCTACGTTGGGCTTTACGCTTGTGGGCTATTCCAACGGTGTTGAGTACCCACCATATGTTTGGTGGGTTCCAATGGGAACACTGATTTTTGTTGGAGCGATTGCTTTTGATACGATTGGACATCGAACGGCTTACAAAGAGGAATTGGCAAAGGGCGAAGCTCTCGTCCACCACATTACAATTTTTGCAGGCATCACAAGTTGTATTGTTTTGTGTCTTGCATACAGTTCTCCAGAGTTTTGGAAAATTCCAGCGTTTGTACTCATAGCGCTTTCAGTTCTTTATAGTATTATAGATGAGGCTCTCCATTGGCATAGATACTTGAGATTGAAATCAGATCGAGTCGAGATGTGGAGTCATTTCTTCATCTTTCTTGGGCATAATATTTTTGTATTTGCTTGGCTCAATTGGTTTTTGGATGGCTACCCAGGTGTAAAAGAAACTCTCGCCCTTCTTTAGGCACCTTTTAGGCGCGGTCTTTGCGGTAGCCGAGGACTGCGATGATGAGGAAAATAAAGAAGTAAATAACTGCGCCCCAAACATTTCTCATATCAAAATCGGTATCTAAGACAGATGCCCAGACCATCTCCCCATAAAAGCGCGTTGGTAAATACCTTGATATTTGAGCAATTCTATCAGGAAGGCCATCTGGTGGAATCCAAAGACCGCCTCCAAAGCTCAATGTGAGATAAATTAAATTTGCAATCGACATAGATGAAGCTGCAGTTGTCCAGTAGCCAATAGAATATCCCATCATTGCAAACGGAAGCATCCCAGCCACCATTACAAAGCTCAATTTGGTGTGATCCCACAAAGTGAGATTGGCATCTGTTGTTAAGTTTACAACGATCATTACGACCCACCCAGCAGCGAGAGAAAAAATAAGTGCGTTCAAAGACTTTGCAAGAAAAACTTTCCACGGAGCAACAGGAAGTGAGCGAACATAATTCATCCAAGAAGTGCCTCGCTCCTTTGCAACGCTTACGCCAAAATCCAAGAAAGCCACACCAAGAACGGCAAAAGCAGAAAAAGAAGCCATCAAAAGGTTTGCCTTAACGGGTTCATCGGCATGTTGGTGAGCAAACATCATAAAAAAGAGACTTGGAAAAATAAGCGTGCTCAAAACATAGGTGGGTTGTCTTAGTAGTACGAGAAAATATAACTTAGTATAACTTAGGATCAATTTCACAGGGTTATTCCTTTAGGATTTCCAAAAAAGCTTCTTCTAAAGACATGGGATGGATTTCAAGGTCAAAGAAATCTTTGTCTCTCAGAAACTCTTTAACAAACTTATCAGATTCTCCTGTGGTTACAGTGTAGAGATCGCCATTTTTTCTGACGGAAACACCATTTGGAAAGTTCAATTCACTTCGGCATCCAAAGACAACAGAGCTTCGACCAAAGCTTCTTTTGATCTCTTGGGGCGTTCCTTGTCGAATTAAAGTTCCTCGGTTGACCACAGCAATTCTATCACTCACAGACTCTGCCTCTTCAAGGTAGTGTGTCGTGAGAAGAATTGTCCCCCCTTCTTTTTTGTAATTGATAATTTCTTGCCAAAGTTTTTTTCTCACATCGACATCAAGACCTACAGTTGGTTCATCGAGTATGATGAGTTTTGGATTTCCTACAAAGGCACAGGCAAGGGAAAGACATCGTCTTTGTCCACCACTGAGTTTGTCGGTTCTTCTATCTAACAAATGTGAAATCATAAATCGTTCAGAAATATCTTTTAAAGATTGAGCGTTTTCGTAGTGATTGGATACGACAGAAAGAATTTCTCCAACTTTTGAATTTTCTGGGTAATGACTATCCTGAGGTGTTGAGCCGACATCTTTTCGAGTATGAGTTTTGATTGGAGGCTTTCCAAAAACTTTTGCTGAGCCAGAGGTCGGTGAAACAAGGCCGAGTAAAATACCAATTGTTGTCGATTTTCCTGCACCATTTGGTCCAAGGAGTGTGACGATCTCTCCGGTCTCTATTTTGAGACTGAGTCCTTTTAAGGCTTCAACCTTTCCGTATTTTTTTTTTACGTTTTCTAAAACAACAGGAGTGTTCATTCTGGAAAGGTACGGCCTACCTTTGGTTTGCGTCAATTAATAGGTACAGTCTACTATCGGAATGACGCATTTCAAAGGTAGATCCTGCCTTTAACTTTGAGTTCGGATCCATCCTGTGACAGCAAGGTTGAGTGCTTTTTCTACGGGCAGGTCGACTTCTTGAATTTGTTCTTTTGGAAGAAATAATGTCATTCCGCCAATTTGATAGCTCAGTGGGATAAAAACAGCAATTTTTCCACCTAACTCGTTGTCGAGTTTGAGATCCTGATAACTGTCTCGGGTTACAAGTCCAAGTACTTGACCAAATTCTTTTAAATCAACAAGCACGACTCGATTTAGCTCTTTGGTCTTTCCACCAGAGAAAAATCCCATAAGGTCTTTCATAGGTTTATACACAGATTTGATTAACGGAAGTTGTTCCAAAATATCTTCTGTAAATTGAAAAACCTTCTGAGTGATCCATGCATTTAGAGCAAGACCAATTAAAAAAATCAACACAATGGCAATCAACACTCCGAGGCCAGGTACATAGGGGATGTTTGGAAAGCTGGACATTAAGATGCCACCAAAAGCACTCTCTGCAGTCTTTATTAGCCAGATCAGCAGGTAGATAGTAGCTGTTATGGGGACTACGGCCAATAATCCTTTTAAAAATGTGGTTTTAATCATTTAGCTACCACAGCTGACGCACTCATCTTTATTGTCGATGGAGCAGATCATTGCCTCGCGTTCTTTTTCAAGGTCCTCTTTGCTTAGAGCAGCTGATTTTTTATCTACTGTGAACTGAATTGCCTGTGCGGCAGCTTGAGTTCTGAGATAATACATTCCTGTTTTGAGTCCTTTTTTCCAAGCATAGAAGTGCATGGAAGTCATTTTCCCAAAATTTGGAGATTGTAAAAAGAGATTCAAGCTTTGACTTTGGTCAATGAACGCCCCTCGATCTGCTGCCATGTCGATAATGGCTTTTTGAGAAATTTCCCAAACCGTTTTGTAGAGTTCTTTGATATCTTCAGGAATTTCATCGATATTTTGTACAGAACCGTTTTGTGCAACGATTTTATTCTTAAGAGCCTCATTCCATAAACCACGTCCGATAAGGTCATTCATCAGATGTTTGTTTACAATAGTAAATTCACCAGAAAGTACGCGACGGTTATAGATATTGGAGGTGTAGGGTTCAATACACTCGTTATTTCCTAGAATTTGAGATGTGGATGCTGTTGGCATTGGAGCAAGTAATAGAGAATTACGAATTCCATGCTCGCGAATCTCGTCTTTTAAATCTTGCCAGTCCCATCGTTCACTTGGCGTGACCCCCCACATATCGTGTTGAAGTATTCCCTGACTTGCTGGAGAACCTTCGTAGGTTTCGTATGTTCCGTTTTTCTTGGCAAGATCTTTGGAAGCCGTAAGTGAAGCAAAGTATATGGTCTCAAAGATTTCTTGATTCAAAGATTTTGCTTCGTCTGACTCAAAAGGAAGTCTTAAAAGGCTAAAAGCGTCAGCCAAGCCTTGAACTCCAATTCCAATTGGGCGGTGCCTAAAATTGGATCTCCGAGCCTCTTCAACAGGGTAATAATTGAGATCAATAATCTTATTGAGGTTTTTTGTAATGACATAAGTGACGTCATAAAGAGTTTTGTGATCAAACTGACCGTCTTTGATAAACTTAGGCAGTGCAATTGAAGCAAGGTTGCAGACAGCAACTTCATTTTCGTCTGTGTACTCCATGATCTCAGTACACAAATTGCTCGATTTGATTGTGCCTAGGTTTTTTTGGTTTGATTTTCTGTTGGCGTGATCTTTAAACAACATGTAAGGTGTGCCAGTTTCAATTTGTGCCTCAAGAACCTTAAACCAAAGATCTTGGGCTTTGATTGTTTTCTTGGCTCGGCCTTCGCTTTCATATTTGTGATAGAGCTTTTCAAATTCTTCACCGTAAGTGTCGGCAAGTCCTGGGCACTCGTTTGGACAAAAAAGTGACCAATCGCCGTTTTCTTCAACTCGTTTCATAAATAGATCGGGGGTCCAAAGTGCAAAGAAAAGATCGCGAGCCCGGTTTTCTTCCTTTCCATGATTTTTTCTCAAATCCAAGAAATCAAAAACATCGGCATGCCAAGGTTCTAAGTAGATAGCAAACGCGCCTTTCCTTTTACCACCACCTTGATCCACATAGCGAGCGGTGTCGTTGAACACGCGAAGCATTGGCACAATACCATTTGAAGTTCCATTTGTTCCACGAATGTAACTTCCGGTTGCGCGGATGTTGTGAATGCTAAGTCCAATGCCTCCAGCAGATTGAGAAATCAAAGCACACCGTTTTAAAGTCTCATAAATCCCTTCAATGCTATCATCTGCCATCGAGAGAAGAAAACAAGACGACATTTGTGGCATTGGAGTTCCAGCATTGAATAGAGTTGGAGATGCATGGGTGAACCACTTTTGAGAGAGAAGGTTATAGGTTTCAATTGCAGCATCTATGTCGTCTTTATGGATACCAATAGAAACTCGCATCAACATGTGCTGTGGGCGTTCCACAATTTTGCCATTGAGTTTTAAAAGGTAAGATCGCTCAAGGGTTTTGAAACCAAAATAGTCATAGTCATAGTCTCGATCATAAATGATAGAGGAATCGAGGACCTCGCGGTTTTTCATGATGATGTCATAAACATCATCTGCAATCAAAGGGGCTTTTTCACCATTACGAGGGTTTATGTAGTTATAGAGTTTTTCAACGGTATCAGAAAAGGACTTCTCTGTTTCTTTATGAAGATTTGAAACTGCAATACGAGCTGCTAGGATTGCGTAGTCTGGATGACGAGTGGACATATAGGCTGCTGTTTCTGCAGCCAAGTTGTCGAGTTCACGAGTCGTGACACCATCATAAACACCATTCACAACTTTTTTTGCCACTTCAGCGGCATCAACAAACTTTGAATCTAAGCCATAAACAAGTTTCTTGATTCTTGAAGTGATTTTATCAAATTTTACCGATTCCTTTCGGCCGTTTCTCTTTAATACAAACATTTAAATCCCCCGATTTAAAATTTTAAAAATCAGCATCTAAAGTAAAGACTTGTTCCTGGCGGCTACTCATCACACCCGCCTTCTGATAGTCCCCAACACGCTTTTCAAAAAAGTTGGTCTTACCCTGTAGAGAGATCAGCTCCATCCAATCAAAGGGATTTTCCACTTTGTACTCTTTTTCAAGTCCAAGTGAGATGAGCAATCTGTCTGCTACAAATTCAATGTACTGTTTCATAAGATCAGCGTTCATCCCAATTAAACTGACAGGCAGTGCTTCAGAGATAAACTCTTCTTCAATAGCAACAGCCTCAGTGATAATTGAACGAATCACATCTTCATCGGGTTTGTTTTCAAGTAAACTATAAAGAAGGCATGCAAAATCTGTATGTAACCCTTCATCACGACTGATAAGTTCATTAGAAAAAGTGAGTCCTGGCATGAGGCCGCGTTTCTTCAACCAAAAGATCGAGCAAAAACTACCTGAAAAGAAAATACCTTCAACTGCAGCAAACGCAGCAATGCGCTCACCAAACGAACGGTCGCTGTCGATCCATTTCATTGCCCATTCGGCTTTTTTGCTTACAGCGGGAACTGTTTCCATTGCATTAAAGAGATGATCCTTTTCTTTTGAATCTTTAATGTAAGTATCAATAAGTAAGCTGTAGGTTTCAGAGTGGATGTTTTCCATTGCTATTTGAAAACCGTAAAAGCAGCGAGCTTCTGGAATTTGCACTTCGTTTGTAAAACGCATAGCAAGGTTTTCATTTACAATTCCGTCACTGGCAGCGAAAAAAGCAAGGACATGCTTGATGAAATGTCTCTCATCATCTGTCAATTTATCCCAATCCTTGAGATCCTGAGAAAGGTCAATTTCCTCAGCTGTCCAAAAGCTTGCCTCTGCCTTCTTATACATTTCCCAAACCGAGTTGTATTTAATTGGTAAAATAACAAATCGGTTTTTATTTGGGGCTAAGATTGGCTCCATAGCATTCCTTTTTAAGTTAGTGCGGGTGAGTCTTTGATTGCATCCCTGCTTTTACGAATTGCTCTTCCTGGTCAATCGTACCTGCTTTAAGAGATTCAAGTTTTTACTTCCGCCTGTGGTTGAATTTTGTTCTTCCACATTGTTCGTTTTGAGTGGGTACACTCGAACCGCGATTACCATTATCAAACCATGTTTCGTGCAAGTTTCAAGCGGTTTGCAGAGGTGTTAACTCAAATTTTTTTCTTGCCTCTGGTTATCTAAAAACAAGTCGAATCTTTGACACAAATTTTTTTTATAGAAACTATGAAAGGCCAATAATTTTCAGCTCTTTTCGCTCTGCCGCCATGAGAACAGTTTCTTGACACCTGTGAGATGCAATGGATTGCACGCAAAAAAATCACAAGAATTTGACTCGTAGACCTATAGCGATGTTCTCGCGAGTTTTCCAAACACTTATCCACAGACTTTTGTACAGTCCTCAGAAACCCTTTAGTTAAAAGGGTTTCTGAGGTTTGGGAATAAAATCAATTGAGCTATTCAATTTTGGTAAGGGCATTTAAAAAATCAAGTTCAAAAGGCTTTGCATAAACTTTAAGAAGTGGGAGTGGGTCGATGTAGCTTCGTCCTTTCTTAACAGCAAAGTGAAGATGGGGCTTGGTGCAATAACCTGTGCAACCAATCTCACCAAGTATTTCTCCAGCTTGTATAGAATCTCCTTCTTTTAAATGAGGAAGAATGGAGTTCATATGAAGGTACTTTGTAATAAAATCTTCATGTTGAATTTCAATGTAGTTACCAGAAGCACGGTTTCGGCTTTTCTTTAAAATGACGCCATCGCGTGCGGCATAAATAGGTGCGCCAATTGGTAGTGCAAAATCGATTCCCATGTGAGCCTGTCGCCTTTTCTTAACGGGATGAAATCGCCTTCGTTGGTAAAGACTTGAAATATGAAACAAGGGTACTGGTAAATAAAGCGGTGCTTCTTTGCGGATCATTCCATCTCCATAGAATGTTCCGCCTCCAGGAAGGGGGAGAAAATATCGAGAATATTTTTTCCCTCTGAGTTCCATTTCAATTTGGTGGAAATTTCCATATTTCACAAAGACATTTTGATCATAAAGCTTCTCGTAAATGACTGTAATCTTATCGCCTCTTTTTAAATCACTTCTTAAGTTGCAACAAAATCGGAAGGCATCCATAAAGCGTGTTATCATTCTGGGGTCGTGAAAGATGTGGGATAGTGTTGCGTGCAGAGAGCCCTTCACTTTTATATGGCTTGTTTTGGTGCGAACCTCCCAGGCAATGGGGCCACTGTTTGCTCGACACCCTGATGGAGAGCGAGTGAAAACGTGCGCATCAGGGCTGTCCTCTTTGTAAAGCGCAATGCGGATGGCTTGTTCTCCAAGTCGCGAGACGAGATAGGGTCTCCCGGCTCTTATTCTCAAACTCATAAATTTAGACTGCTTATTGTTAAGGCACCCTATGTCGCGAGGACTAAAACCATGACGCTTCAGAATTTTCGGGACACTATCACCAAAGCGTATTTTTTGAATACGAGAGGGACTTTCTAGTTTTGAAGATAAGCTAGCCTGGGAGGAAGATGTGAGCAGACTTAGGGTTATTGTCACTATAGCAGCTGTTGTTTTTATCACGTCGCAATCATCCTTTGCTCAGTACTTTGTAGGCCCAAAAGTCTTTTCAATGGGGGGAGCGGGACGAGCCACTCACCTTGGGTCGGAGGGGCCTATGCTCAATCCAGCCAACTTTCCTCAGGTACATAGTTACCATCTTGGAGGAATTTTCACTGAAAAGGAACTGGAATCCGAAGGTTTTGAAACAGAAATTGGTGGTTATATTATAGATCGAAATCCTGATGCTATCTTTCCAGCAATGCTCACCTACTCTCAAAAAACCCGCAGGTTGCGTGGAGATAAAATAGAAGAATCCAACTGGGGGGTAGAGGTTGGTAAAATGCTCAATAGCTGGTGGGCTATGGGGGTTGAGGTCCGCTACTTCACTGAGGATGCAGATGGAGAAGAGAGTCACTTCAACGGTGGGATTGGATCTGTGTTTGTGCCCTTTAAGAACTTTGCAACAGGTGTCGTGTTTCGAAATATTCATGAAGATCACACACTTGGGATGCGACCAACGGTGGAAGTCGGTGCGGGCTATCACTTTGAGAGTGTAATGAGAGTGGCTTTGGACGCGGTGTTTCATCAAAAATCCAACCCTGACAGTAAGGGTATCTACTCTCTTGGAGTTGAGTCCTATTTGCCCTTTCACATTCAGGCAAGGCTTGGGGGGCGCCAAGACGATTTGAATGATACATTTTACTACTCAGGTGGTCTTGGGTGGTATGGACCAAAGGTTTCGATCAATTATGCCTATGAAAAGAATGGTAAAACAGCAGGTCAAGAGCTTCACTCTTTTGACTTGGCAGTCTACTTTTGATATCTCCTTTCCTTTAAAGAAGGGAATGACAAATGGCATCACCTACAAAACAGACAAAAAGACGACGTCAGCTCAAAGACAGTAATAAAGGCAAGGTTCGAAAGAGAAAACTTGAGAATCAGGGAACAACAGTTTCTGCTAAAGAACTCTTTGAAGACTAAGCAACGCTATGCCTAGAGCGCATACTGCTCTGGTTGTTTGCTTTGGTCACTTAAGAGCTTAAAACCTTCATAGGTCTTAACGGTTCGTAGAATTGACCTTTTCGAGTGCACGATTTTCTAAGTATTGTGCATTTCCAGAGAGAGCAAAGTTAGGTCCAAATAAATAGATAAAACGTTTGCCTGTTGGTGGGAACTTCAATTCTTTTGCTGCTTTCAGTGCCGCTTGATCTAAACGTGCATACCCAGAGGATTTATTAAGGCCAATGGTTTCTACGATACCCTTTTCGTTTACCATAGCTTGTATTTGGACAGCGCCCTCTTCTTTTAAAAACCGACTTGCTGTTGGGTACTGATAATTCAATTTCCGCGAGGGAGCAATCTGTCCATCTGTGTAAACAGGCACTCCATCTGCGTAACCCGCAGGGGGAGGCATATTGGACGTAGGTGCTGACTCCTCTGGGAGGCCGAGTGGTTCTGGAGACCCTTCTTCGGGTTCTTGATTCATATCTTCTTTAGCAAACTCACGTTCATCTGAATCTAAGTTTGAAGGTTCAATTTCTTGATCCAGTTCATCTTCTATTTCAGGCATAGCAACGGGTGCGACAACGTCAGGTTCATCAATGGCTTTTATGTCTTCCTCTATTTCGGGTTCTTCTTTTATGGTTTTGGGTTTTTCAGGCAGAACGTTCGCAATTTTTTCTTTAACAGGTACGGTTCCAACTTTTTTTGGTTTTGGTTTTGGTTTGGGAGCAACCGTTTTTGCAATAGGTGGGGGAGGTTTGGGTGCGATAACGGGTTTTACTGGAGCGGTAACAGGCTTTGAGGTAATCTTTTTTGCTGTTATCCCTTTGCTAATTGGAGCATCTGAAAAATCAATTGTCGTAACACTCCCCTTTGGTGTGATGTAGTTCAACGTGGCTGTTGCAATCAAATAAACGATAGCGCCATGTACGAGAAGTGAAAGACCTAACGAAAGAAATCTCTTGGACTTGTTTTTGCGCATATTTTGGACTCCTATTACCAACTTGAAAATAAAGCAACGGACGTGCCATAAGCTCTGTGCTTTTTGAAGAATTTTTACCTCTAAAAATTAAATGAATTCAGCTATATGGAGAGGTGTAGTGGACACTCTAAAATCGAGTTGAGGCCTAGTGCCTCAAAAGGTCTCTAAAAACCTGACATCTCTGTACATATTACATTTTTGTCGACTCATGTGATGTTGTAAGCAGTGGTTCTCCGGTCATGGGGTTTTTTATGATTTGGCTTTTAAATCCAAAAACAGAATCCAGCGCTCCGTTTGATATACTTTCAAGAGTGGATGGATAAAATGTAGATTTCCCACTTTCGATTGAGATCATTGAAGAGGAGTGAAATCGTATGGACCAATTGAAGTCGTGATTGGCAATGATAAAAGTACGAGTTTTTTCCTCTGAAATGAGCTTAAAGAGTTTTTCTTGGTAAACCCAGTCTAGATAGTGAAGGGGTTCATCAAAAAGCATAAGGTCGGAGTGTTGAGATAAAACACATGAGAGCCAAACGCGCTGGAGTTCACCGGAGGAGAGATTCAAAAGCCTTGTGTCTTCAAACTGTAAGACGTCAAAGGTTTTTAAATTTGTGTTTTTTTGTTCCCAGTTCTGTTTTGTCAAAATCTCAAAAAGATCACGAGCTGTTAGTTTCCCGTCAGCCCATGGGCGTGGTGGGAGGTAGGAAATACGATTTGGAATTTGCATGTCTTTAGGGTTAAATTTCAAAAGTCCTGCAAGTCCTCTTAAGAGGGTTGATTTTCCGCAGCCATTTCTACCAAACAAAAAACAGATGTTCCCAGGTTTTAAGTGTATTTGATCGATGAATAGCTGAAAGCCACTGTCGTAGCCAAGCGTGACGTCATTTAATCTAAGCAAACCCCCTCCTTTTTGAAAGTAACCAAATCAAATAAGGAGCGCCAAAGAGTGCACAAAAACTTCCGGAAGGGATTTCGTTAATCCCTCCAAGTTTTCTAGCTGTAATGTCGGCAACAAGAAAAAAACATCCACCAATAAGCCCCGTGAGCACCACTCTGTATTTATGTCGTGAGGATTTGAGTAGAAAGTAAGAAATATGAGGAGAAACAAGTCCCACAAATCCGATCAAACCTGCAACGGTAACGCTCACGCTTGTCAAAAGTGTGATAGCAAAGATGATAAGAATCACAGATTTTTTTAAATCAAGACCCATGGAGATTGAGAAATCAGAATGAAGTAAAAAACGATCCAAATTTCTATGAGAATAAGTCAGTGCAATCATCATAGTAACAGCAACGACAAAAGTGGCTGGAGAATATGAGTCTCTTTCAGTCCCTATTTGCCCAATCATCCAAAAAAGAGCACTTTGAAGTTTCTGTGGTTCAAGCCAGGTGATAAAGAGTGTTATAAGAGATCCACAAAAGAAAGAAAGCATAACACCAGAGAGAATGGTTTTTTCTTCAATTTGATGACGGGTTCCGATTCCAAGTCCTAAAATTACAAATGTGGCAAGCCAACAACCCACAAAAGTTCCTGTTGTCATTAAAATTGGATGGCTTCCAAATCCCAAAGCAATAGTTGTAACAGCTCCGAGACTTGCCCCTCCAGATAGTCCTAGAGTGTATGGTTCAGCAAGAGGGTTTCGAAAAAGGGTTTGTGCAAGTAAACCTGCAAGTCCAAGACATGCACCAACAGAAAATGCAGCGAGAGTTCTAAAAAAGCGTATATCCCAAAAAATACTCAGGGCATTTTTGTTTTTTTGGAAAAGGTCATTAATTTGAATTTCAACAGGCCCTGTAAATTGAGAAAGTATTATTAAAACGAAGGTAAAAAAAACAAGTCCTAAAATTTGTTTCACTTTGGGTTTCCAGTGACGGCGCGACAGAGTGTGCCAATGTTTCTTGCAAGTCGAATTGTAAGGCGCCCAAAGGTGTTTGGATCAACTTTTTCAAAACGAATGTTTCGAGCCTTCCACTTTGCTTCAATTTGATCCAATGTTTTCTTGTTTGAGGTCATCCCCATATACAAAAGAACGTCAGGCTTTAGAGAAAGTAATTTTTCACGACTTAGACGCGGATAGCCGGATTCTTTTACAAGATTGTCACCACCACAGATTGTTACAAATTGATCTAAGAAAGTGTTTTTTCCTGCAACAATTGCTGAAGAGTCTTCAAGTAGGATAAGTGTTTTGATTTCAACAAAAGGAAGTGGGATTTCGCTCAACCTTTTTTTCCACTCATTCCCCAGATGCTTTGCTCGATTGTTTTTACCAAAAAGTTCTCCAAGTTCTTTTATATGTGAGGGATAAGTTTTGCTGACTCTTGTGTCTAGAACCACGAAAGGAATTTTAGATTTTTTTAACCGCACTGTGATTTGATCGACTCCTTCGTTGGTCAGTAAAACAAGGTCGGGCTTAAGTGAAATAATTTTTTCTATGTTAGGGCGTTGATAATTACCAACACGAGGTATTTTTTTTGCTGCAGGTGGAAAGTCACTGAACTCTGTTGTTCCTACGATGTTTTTTCCGACTCCAAGATCAAAAAGATTTTCTGTCAGCGCTGGAGAGAGGCTGATGACCCTTTTGGGGGAATTCGCAATTACAGAAACTGAAAGAGAGATAAGTGATATAAAGACAATAAATTTATTCAAAACCAAACCTCCGCTCTTGCAAAGTACCGACGCTGTGGCTCTGGATAGCCCAAGGATATTTCACGAGCATTATCAAAAATATTATCTACACCAATCTGTAGTTTTCCCCAATTGAAGCCACTTGTTTCTGCTAGAAAATCAGTTGTTGTCCAGCCAGATTTACGGCTTGAAGTTGTGCCCGAGCCGATGACATAGCTGCTCCAATAAATCTCTTTTAGTGTGAAAGCTAAAGGGCCCCAATATTGTGTGAGAGATGCGACCCACTGTGTGTTGGGAGCTGCTTTCAGATCTTGTTTGTTTGTGAGATCTCGGTTTTCAGATTGGGTGATAGAGGCATTAAAGCGAGTTATGTAGTACTGTAAAAAACCACCAAGTGTTAAACCAAAACTTTCTGCTTCATTTGTATTTTTAGGTTCAAAAGCACCGTTTGAATTGAGTTCTGAGGCAATCAGGTTTTCATAGTACGTGTGATAAGTGGTGAGAAAAACATCGTAAGTTGTTGTCATGGATTTTAGGATTGAGTCAGATTTATAGCCAACTGTAAATTCGACCTGTCGAGATTCTTCAGGTTTAAGATCCTCGTTTCCTACAAAAAATAAAGACTGTGCCTTTGTTTGACTGAGTGAAGGAGGGGAGTATCCTGTTGAAAATGAGAATGAGGAGTAAAGATCAGAGGAATAATTGAGGCTAATTCCTTCTGTAAAGACACCATAACTTGAAAGGTATTGTGCGTTCAGTTGGATGGACCAAAGCGGGGTTAGGCGTAGTTGTTCTAAAATCCCGATAGTGAAAATATCATCATAATAAACTTCATCTTGATAAAAAGAGGATCTATATGTGTCATGGGTGTAGTCTAAGGTCAGTTCGTGGATAAACTTGGTCCCGGTGTCATACAAAAGGGAAAGACTATTTTTTATTTGATTTGAACGGCTCCGGTTTTCATTATCTTCATTTAAATTGGAAGTGGTGTACTCAGAGTAAATATTGGAAATCCGATAAGAGAGTAAACCCCAATTAAAAAGAGTGTGTGTGTAGTCAAGAGATCCCAGTGTACCCCAATACTTTTTTTTGCCTGCATTTCCAGCGAGATTTCCTGGTGTGCTCCCTGTTTGTTGTGCAAATACGAATGTGTCTTGAAGTCGTCCATTTCCAATTTTAGTATGGCCAACAGTGGTTGCGCGAAGAGTGTGTGAATTGTTAAATTTTCTTTGTTCTTTTTCATTTGTATTTGGAACCTGGTATTCATAGTTTCCATCAATGTCTTCTTGGTAAAAGAAGATGGTGCGTTTGTTTTCCTTTGTTTTTAGAATAGGTAGTCCTGCTTTAAAGCTTTTTTCACCAAAACTTCCAACTCCAGTTCCAAGAATGTATTTGTCTAGAGGGTTTAAGAGAAAGTTGGTTGCGCCTCCAAGTGCTGAGGGGCCGTAAAGGTGGGAGGCGGGGCCTTTGATGGTTCGAACTTCGGTTATAAATTCGTTCGGAATTAAAATTGGATTTGCACCAGCACCATCAAGTGCATTCAATGGCAACCCATTCAGCAGAATCATATTCTTTGAATAAGACTGTGACCCTCGTGTTTGTACGAAGTTGGTGTTTCCATTGAGAGAAGAAGAGGATTGAAAGGCAGAATCAGATTTTATTGCTGAAAAGATATCAAGTGAGCTTTCTGTATTTTTAGGATTGATTTTTTGATTATTTGGCCAGCTCAACCCTCGTTTTGAAAATTGGTTTTCCTCACTTACAATAACATCGGTGTAAGGTGCTTCAATTGTATTTGCTTGTAGTGTGGGTGAAATGATTAGAGTCAGTAAAAGTATCCACCTTCTTTCCACGAAAGGTCTCCTTTGGGTTTTGCTGACACTGGTTTCCTGACTCTGGCTCTAAAAAGCCTTACAGTGGCGGGCCCGTGGAGGAATTTCACCTCACTTCCCCAATTGATCAGCGATCTCAGACAAAGGTCTAGCATACTTAACGAGCTAAAATAATAATTTGAGTGACAAATATTGTTTTAGGGCGTCACGACCATCGTCGCGAAAGAGAGGGGATATTTTGACTTCCTGTTAGAATAAAGGTGTAACTATTTCAGGAACTTACACCTCCTTAGAGAGCTGGGGCCGCCACCATTTGGACCTCATTTCTAGGGTCAGAAGTTGGCCCCAGCTTTGCTCCCCTTTAGTCGTAGTGAGTTGTAAAGGAGCTTTCCGATGAAAAAAATGATTCATATTTTGATGCTTCAGTTGATGGTACTGAGCTTTGTTGCCTGTAAGTCCTCAACAAAAGCAGAACTTGAAGCAGGAAAGTTAGAGGATGACGGAAATAAAAGCACTTCTCTTGAAGAGGGGTTTTGGAGTTTAGAAGAGGTGGCCTGTGATGGTGATCCAGATGCTCCGATTTTTCCAGATATTGGCGATGAATTTGATGCCGACTTTCTTGTGAATAAAGATGGTGCAAAATACATGGCTACATGGCTGTTTTTAAGAACAATGACGGAACTCAGTGCAATGCTGTTTATCAATATTCAGATATTGAAGATGTAGATGCTGAAAATGGCGAAATCCAGATGAAGTTGTTTGATATTTCATGTGCTGGAAGTTGCGATAATGTTGGCGATTTTCTTTTTGATGGTTGTTCTCTTGATCAAGAAAAAGATGTGTTCTTTAAAGTTCAGCAATCAGGCAAGTATCTCAAAATATCTAATTCGAACAATGTGGTTGTAAGTCGAGTTTGCCCTTCTCAGGGACCTGTTGAGCACACTTACAAAAGAAAGTTTTAGGGCGCTAGGTCTGTAAGTCGTCAGGAAGATTTCCTGACTTTATGGCTTTAGCTAATGCGAGGTGATCGGGGTGGCCAATCATTTTCTTTGCTTCATCAAATGTGACAGATTCAAGAGTATCAAGTCTTCTTTTTTTCAAGTCCAAAACCATTTTGTAGTTCTCTTGCACAGTTTCTTTAGAGAGCTTTCCGTTTTCTACGGCTTGAATGGCAGCATCCAAACCTCGAGCTGGTGCTTCTAGCTCATGACAGTAGAGAAGAATATTACACCCAGCTTTTAAGCTTTGGACGGAAATTTCCTCTTGTGTCCATTGGCTCAGAGCCTTCATTTCAAGGTCATCTGAAATTACGAGGTTTCGATATCCCAACTGTTCACGTGCAATTTTTTTAATAATTATTTCCGACATTGTAGCAGGCCAGTCGGGATCAATTTTTGGATAAAGAATGTGAGCTGTCATGACCAAATCTAAACGAGCACGGAAAGATCTTTTAAATGGCGGGAGCTCCACTTGAGAAAGTTCTTCTAGGGTTTTTTCTTCCACAGGGAGTTCTTCATGGCTATCAAGAAGAGTGTTTCCATGGCCTGGAAAATGTTTGGAACATGGAATGATTCCGGACTTTATAAACCCTCTTACAACAGATGAACTGAGTTTTGCCACCATTTCGGAGTCTGTACTGAACGCTCGGTCTCCAATAATTTCATTACTCGGGTTAGTTAAAACATCCACGCATGGGGCAAAGTCGACATTGATTCCAATAGATCTCAATTCATTTCCCATGGCTTCACCAAATTTAAAACCTAAAGAGGGTGAATCAAGCTCTCCAATATTTTTCATAGCGGGCCAAACAGTAAAGGGCGCTTTGAGCCTTTGGACCCTCCCGCCTTCCATATCGATTCCAATAAAAAAGGTTTGCTGACTTGGCATTTGAGGGCGGAGTTTTTGAATATCGAGAATCAAATTAAAAAGTTGTTCAGGGTTTTCAATATTTCGATCAAATAGAATAACCCCGCCGATGTTATTTTCAACGAGAAAACTTTTCTCCTCTTCCTTTAGACTTGTGCTAGAAAGTCCTACGAAGAGAGTTTGTCCAATTACGTGCCGCAGTGAATTTGTCATGTCGTTTAGACATGATAGAGTCTATTGACCTAAAAGTTCAATCCTTTTTGGGGTCTAAGTAGTCTCGCAGTCCGTCACCAAAGAGATTGAACGCCAATACGAGCGCTACAATTGCAAGTCCTGGAAAAATACTGATGTGTGGGGCCTCAGTTAGCACTTTTCGACCTGAATTTAGCAACGCTCCCCAAGTCGGTGTTGTTGGAGGGGCGCCAAGGCCAAGAAAGCTCAGTGCGGATTCACCAATAATTGTTCCTGCCATACCAAATGAGGCTTGAACAACCAATGGGCCAACGAGATTGGGCCAAATATGAAAGACAATTTGTCTAAGAGGTGTTGCTCCAAGTGCTTCGGCAGCCACAACATAATCACGTTCTTTGAGGTGTAGAAATTCACCTCGAATCAGTCTGGCATATCCCGTCCACCCAGTGATGGACATAGCAAAGATGAGGTTTGAAATACTTGGACCCATTACAGCAACAAGGGCGATAGCTAAAAGAAAGCCAGGGAAAGCGTAAAGCATATCAATCAATCTCATGACGATTTGATCAACCCAACCTCCAATGAAGCCAGCAAGTGATCCAATAGTTAATCCAACTATAAGACTGATAAACACGACAGAAAAGGCAACGTATAAACTGACTCTTGCCCCGTAGACGATTTTAGATAAGACATCACTTCCATTTTGATCCAATCCAAAAGGATGAGCCAATGTGGGGGGTTCAAGTTGATTAGCAAGTGACATAACATTTGGATCTTGAGGTGCAACCCATGGAGCAAAAATGGCAAAGAAAGCCATTAACAAAATAACGGTTCCCCCAACGTAGATAAGAATGAGTTTGCTGTGTCGACCTCGACTCATGAGAGCCTCACTTTTGGGTTTACAAGGGCATATGCAAGATCGGTAAAAAAGTTTACAACAACATAAGTCAGAGAGATAAACAAAACACACCCTTGAACAAGAGGGTAGTTTCTTTGTTGAATGCTATTGAGAAAAAGGGTGCCAATACCAGGCCAATCAAAAATTGTTTCTGTAATGACAGCACCTGTGAGAAGTGTTCCAAACTGCAAACCAATAATTGTAATAATTGGCATAAGCGCATTTCTGAGAGCGTGCTTAAAATAAACGATATATGGAGGAAGTCCTTTGGCGCGCGCTGTTCGCACATAGTCGTCTTTGATCACTTCCAACACACTGGCTCGAGTCATTCTCATAAGAATTGCTCCTAGAGCCATGCCAAGACTTACACTTGGTAAAATCAGGTGTTCAAGTCCCCCTCGCTCACTTACGGGTAAGAGATCCAAGTGAATGGAAAAAACAAGAATTAACATTGGACCTAGCCAAAACCTTGGAAGAGACATACCAAGAAGGCCAAAAACCAAAACACTATTGTCAATTGCAGAATATTGTTTAATCGCCGCAAGTACTCCAAAGGGGATACCTAAAAAAAGTGCCCAAACCATTGCTGCAATTGTGAGTTCTGCAGTTGCTGGGAGCCTTTCTAAGATTTCATCAATCACTGGCATTTTACTATGAAGAGATCGGCCAAAATCCAATTGTAAAACCCCAAAGAGATAATCTTTGTATTGAGTGAGTAGGGGTTTATCAAGTCCGAGCTCTCTTCGAAGAGCATCTTTGTCAATGGCAGCGGCTGTGTCTCCGAGCATAATGTCGACAGGGTCGCCAGGTACAAAGTGAATCAACATAAAGGTGAGTGTGATAACACCAAAGACAACAGGGATTGTGGCAATAATTCTTTTAATTAAATATGTCATTTGTCTTTTGGTGGTTTTTTACCAGGGGGTGGACTTACACCAGGTGGAAGAGAGTTCTTTGTTGAATCTGTTTGCGGTTGTAGGTGAATGGAGGCTACGGGTTTTGGAAAGCTTTCTCCGGGGATTGTTCCAAAAAGTAATTTGAGACTTGAGGGACTTAGTGGGAAACCTCCTACAGCTTCGGATTGTGTGGCAACAAGTCTTGTCTCAACATTATTAAACGGGTCTTTTGTACGTACAACTTGCCCAACGGGAGTGACGTGTTCAATGGTTTTGGAATTTTTAAAGTTGTTTAATATTTTGAACGTATCAAGGCCATCGATTGTTTGAAATTCTTTGACATCAGCAGTCCCTACGTGAGCCGTTCCACTGTCTTCTGCAATTGCAGAATAAGCAAAGTGATTGCCCACCTTCATCCCAGATTTGTTGGTGATCATTAATACATAGAGGAAGGTTCCTAAAAAAGTGCCCTTTTCAAGTTTCATTTGAAGTGGAGTACCTGAATTTCCATTTTGAGTGACTGTGACTGTCATAACGCCTTTTTCAAAAACACCGTTTATGAGCTTTGTCGATTTTCCAGATTGTTCTGTATATTGAAAAGAAATAGGGGAAAGGTTTTTCTTTGCAGTCGCCTTTAGGCTTCGGGTGATATCCCTTCCGGGTAACATAATTCTTGTAAAGTTGGTGGCGGTAAACTGTTTTGCCTTTTTATCAAAGGCATATTCTTGGATAAGATATCCAGAGTGTTGACCTCCCACTAAAATTTTATGCCAACCATTCACTAAGGGTTTGGCGTTAGCCAGTGAAACAAAAAGCCAACAAATAAAGAAGGTAAGATATGTGAGTAACTGGACCATCGTCGACCTATCGGTTTGGGGATTTTTATACCTCGACTCCAGT
The DNA here is from genome assembly GCA_030427965.1 of Bdellovibrionia bacterium. Classification (GTDB taxonomy): domain Bacteria; phylum Bdellovibrionota; class Bdellovibrionia; order Bdellovibrionales; family JAUICD01; genus JAUICD01. The sequence continues at coordinate 76,713 of JAUICD010000003.1, read as the reverse complement.
TTGGCTCGTGCCTACAGGAATTGTCAAAGTCTCTTCGTTAAGTGCGCTAACTCGGGTTATTCAAAATTTTCAAAGGGATATTCATAAAGAGACAACAGCATCTAGGAGTTTATATGTTTTGTGCTATCATATTTTGATATGGCAAAGAGAGTAAAAAGGTGGAGCCTTAAAAGGAAAGACTCTGGAGAAAGCGGTCAAATGGCAATATTTGTGGCCCTTATATTTCAAGTTCTCTTTGTTTTTTTTGCTATGACAATCAATATAGGGCTTCTTGTTCACGATAAAATCAATCTCCAAAATTCTGTGGATCTTGCAGCTTATTATGGCGCTCAACGGCAAGCAGAGATGCTAAACTTAATTGCACATACCAATTATCAAATCCGTCAAAGCTGGAAGCTGCTTGCCTGGAGAATTCGTGCAGTTGGTGATGCCAATCGAAGAACTCACCCTATGAAAGCGCCATCCAATCAAGAGCGTCCTATTCCTATGAGGGGTGGGGGGGGTGCTGAGGATTATGCCTCGGTTTGTGCCAATTCAAATAAATGGCAAGAGCAGTATTGGGGAACTTCAAAACCTCCAGAGAATCAGTACAATGTTTGTTATGATCCGTCATCGATTCGAGTGCCACCACTTCCAGAAACTGTGGATTTGACAGGGCCTCTTGTTCCGATCAATGCCATTATTCGAAATCTTTCAAAAGATTTGCAAAATGCATTTGGTGGATATTGTTCTCAGTATGGGCCGAGTAATTTTATATTAGGTGCAACTTGGCTTGCGCAATACAAAGTTGATGTGAAAGAAAAAAAGGAATTGATCAGACAGCTTGCGGACAATCTAAGTCAAAATACAAGTGATTTTCGAGATATCACAGGCGACACCACATTTGTAGGTGTGCAAAAAACTTTGCTGAACAATTTAACAAGATCCAATCGTGAGGGAAGTCCACAAATTGAATTTTTTAATTCCCTTGGTGTTACAGGAAATCGAAACAGTTGGTTGCGGGAAGCTCCAATAAAACCCTATGTGTTTTATACAGATTTTTTGGGTTCTGGAAATACGGGTTGTAGTGCTTTAAGAAAAAGACTCAATGACAACTTAAATGGAATTCCTGAGGGATTTGATTCAAGTGGAAATACAGATCAACAAAGTAAAATTCGGTATATGAATGCGGTACGTAGTCTTATGCAAATCATCTATGAACCACAAGATCTTACAAGTCCATTTCACTCAATTGCTGGTGTTGAAAAAAACCCCTGGGTTATGGCGTACGTGGGGGTGAGGGCACAGACTCGGCCAGTAAAACCGTTTGCACCCTTTGGTAGTCCAATACGTTTAACTGCAAAGGCGTTTGCAAAACCTTTTGGTGGTCGAGTTGGTCCGTGGATTTATTCCTCTTGGCCCAGGGGTTCGGGGAATTCGGCAGGGCAAGCCGATGATAGAATTGATCCACTTTTACCTCCTGTTGCAGATGTTGACCCAACGATTGTTGCAGGACTTGATCATGTGGTTCCCAATTATTCCAGATACCCAGGAGACAGATTGGGTTTGCGTGCTCAACGTGCAATTACCGCCTTTGTTCCAAACCTTATGCAGTTTAGCTTTTCTTACAAACTCTATGAACCCACAACAGATGTGAGTCCAAATGGAGTGGATATTTTGGCACGTTTTCCAAATGTGCCAGGAGATCACCCTATGAGAAAGCTTGAGCGTGCAGCCATTTCTCCTGATGTTTTTGATATCACTTACTACTCAATTGACCCACAGTTTTTTGTTGGTTACTCCGAGGCGAGAAGAGCATTTCCAATCAAACATGATATGGGATTTTTACTTCCCGATACTCCGTATTCGATCAACTCCCAAATTACGTTGGATGCTCCTACGGTTGCACAAAAAGCTCCGTGGATGGTGGACAGTTGGCAACATACCCTAACAGGTTGGGTCCCAATGGGTGGAAATGACTATAGTGGAATAAACCCAGAAGCCTTTGGTAGGTGTGGAGATGGGTTAAAGGCGATTCCTGGTGGATGTCCGATTGGAGGTAGAACTGGGTACTCAGTGAAACTTGTGAACATTGATTATCTGAAGTCTTCACTTCCATTAGGTGGAGTGAGTGGAGAATCTGGCCCGATATACAACCCCCCCCCTCCTTCGTGGCAGAGTTTTGAATAATTTTATTTAGAGACTTTGGGATACGTATGATCCTCGAGTAAGTTTCTTATGTGTCTCAAAATGAGACACATTCCTTTTAAAATTTATTTTTGAAACAAAACATTGTTCTCAAAATAGGACGTATTAGAGTGTTCATTGTTTTTACAAAATCAGTGCAAATGACACCCTTAAGCCCCTGAAATCCAACAGAGTTCTTCTCCGTGGCCTCCGAATTGCTCTAATACAAAGTGTGTATTGGGGGGATCGGTATGCGTAGTTATAGAGTCATACAAACATTTCTATTTGCAATTGTGCTACTAACTGGCCTGAGTGCGATTGCTCAATCCGGGAGCAACTCTTCAGGTGGCCACGAGTCCTATACTCCAACTTCAGAAGGCTCAGCAGGTGAGTCACCAGCTACTTCAACCAACAATAATACAAATACAGGTGAAGAATCAAGTGAGGGTGCCACAAGTGTAAGCGGCGGCACCCCCCAGTGTAGTAATGCTGCAAAAAACGCAAAGCGTGCGTGTGATGGAATTTACTATTCGCAAATGGTGGCTCCTGTTCTTCAGGCTTTTATGTCGGCTCAGGGTAGTGGAGATATGAAGAGTGCGTGTCAGGCTGCAAAAAACTACAACACTCTTTCCACTGCTGCAAACGCGGGATTTGGTGTTGCGTGTACAACATATATAAGACGCTGTAAAAATGAATGTAAAAATACAACGGCCCAACCTTGGGAAGATTACCCAGAGAACTATGCCAATCACTATCAATGTGAAAGCGATGAATTTAAGTCCTATTTAGCGTACGCGCAAGCCGGGCAGAGTGCTGTGGCCCTTGCGGGTTCTCAGCAGTGTGAAAAGATTGCCTCAGGCGTAGATGATTACAATAGTTGTGAAGGGGAGTTTGCAAAGCTCAACCCATCTTGTGAGGCTTATTGTGAAGCAAGTGAAAATGCAAACAGCCCACTATGTGTGGCGCAAAATGATGACATCTGTAGTGATCCAGTCCAAGCGGCATCCAATACAGAGTGTATTTGCCGAGCAAACCCAACACTTCCTGAGTGTGTTGGAGATGGCGGAGCAATCACAATTGAAGATCCAAAGTTAGCAGATGGAGACCCAGAATTTGATGATCTTATTGACCCAGATGACATTGGTGAAGGTGGGTTCAACGGTGTTGGCGACCTCCAGGATACTCCACAAAACATTGCTGGTGGTGGATCTGGCGGCGGCGGAAGTGCTGGTCTTGGTAGTGGTGGATCTGGTGGTGCACCTCTTGGCGGCGGAGGCTCTGGCGGTGAAGGTGCTGATCCATACGACACAGATATCTTAAAAGGTGTTTCTGGTGGTGGCGGAGGTGGCGGTGCCTTTGGAAATAGTGGTGGAGGATATGCCTCTGGTTCTGGTGGAAAACAGGGGTCTCGAGGAGTTGCAAGCAGTGGTAAGTTTAAGGGTTTTGATCTTAAGAAATTCTTACCAGGTCAGAAGAAAGCACAAAAAAGAAACTTGGCGGGAAAAATTGAAAGCGCCTCTGAGATTGCGGGGGCAAATGATCGCAGTAACTGGGAGAGGATTTCAACAAAATTTCGACAAAAGAAATCCTATTTACTGAAATAATTCTTTTGAGGGGAGAGGCGTGTGAGTCTAACAGTTGATTTAGTAAGTCTGATAAAGAAGTTTGCAATCATCTTGCTTGGTGTGATGATGGTTTCAGGTGCAAGCGCGGGTGATATGAACAACAGTGCTTCTTCATCTTTAACTTCAATTGCTATGGGTGCAGGAACAACACTTGTTGCAGGAAAAGTTTTTAGTGGCAAGTGTGCAAGTCAAAACTACTTTTATTGTGCAGCTGCAATTACAGCTGCGGCCCAAGTGATACAATACGCAGTGACAGCCAAAGACTCTAAGAGAACATATGATGCAACAAATTGTGTGAACGGTGCCTGTGCCTCGGGATACGAGCCTCCAAACTTTGAGTATCCAGAGTTTAAAGACCCAGGTTTCAATGAGAAATTACCTCCAGTTGCAGTTGATGTTATTGGAGACAGTGAAGATGAGGCAAAAGGAATCATCGATGATCTGGGTGACAGGGGCTATTCCTACAATCCAGGTACTGGAAAAGTCACTACCCCAAATGGAAAACAGATTGATCCCAAAAAACTGACAACAGCTGCTGGTGCAGCATCTCAAGGTATGTCAGCAAGTGACTTTGAGAGTTTTAAAGAAACCTTGGAAGAAGCTAAGCTTGCGGCCAATAAGAGGGCTAAAGAACTTCGTAATCTGTTTAAGAGCAGTGATGTTGGAGTGGACGGTGGTAGCGGTGGAAAGCGAGCTGTTGCTAGACGTGGCAGTCGTGATTTTGGCCCGAACTATGACTTTCTAAAAGGACTGATCAATAGAAAAAAATCAAACTCCAACGTTGCAGGGTTGACCCAACAACATGGTGGAGAGCCCATTGGAGTTGCGGCAGATAATATTTTTGATATGGTCTCTAGAAAGTATGACAATAAAGAAGTTCAAGGTGCATTTTTGACAAACAAAGCTCTAAAAAGCAGAAATCCAGCCTCAGTAAATAGTCGATGGTATATTAAAAAAATACACTAAAAGGCGCTAAAGTGCTTTTAAAGTATTAAGTTATTCTTTTTAAATTACAGAGATCTAATTAACATCAGAGACACCTCCTGAACTGAAGAGGTGTGATTTAGCGCCCGATGTTTATGACGCGCCCCAAAGGAAGGATTGTACCTTTTGATGTTTCTGAATGCTAAAATTTATCGATGAAAAAAAGAAAGACTGTAAATACCGTAGGTATCATGAGTGGAACAAGTCTTGATGGAATTGATTTTGTTCTTTGTAAATGTGTTGAAACTGGTGAAATAAAATATGTGGACAAAGTCTCAGTCAAATTTCCATCTGGATTAAGAGAAAAACTGTTGTTAGCAGCAGAGCATGACATGAATGTTGCCGAACTTTCTGAGCTCAATCATGAACTTGGAAAGATCTATGCCTCTCAATTGAAATCCATAGCAAAGAAAAAAAACTGGAAAGTTCATCTTGTAGGCCTTCATGGTCAAACGGTTCATCACAAGGGTGGTTCAGCAACTCTTCAAATTGGAGAGCCAAGTTATTTGGCAACAGAAATTGAAGTCCCAGTTGTTTCAGACTTTCGCGCACTTGATATTGCCTATGGTGGGCAAGGTGCTCCAATTGCAACAGACTTTCATGAAACTGTATTTCGTAAAAACTCAAACCCAGTAGCTATTCAAAATATTGGAGGAATTGGGAATGTCTCTTACTTCTATAAAAACAAAGCTTTGAGCTTTGATACTGGGCCTGGAAACATGCTGATGGATACATTTATTCAAGAGTATACGGTTGAAAAAAAGAGATTTGATGAAAATGGGAAATTTGCAAAAACAGGTTTGGCAGATCTAAAGATTGTTGAAAAATGGTTATCAGATAAAGTTTTTTCTAAAAAACCACCAAGAAGTTTTGGTCGAGAGGAGTTTGGCCAAAAGTTTTATGAAAGAGCTCTTATAGATATGAAAGATCTGTCTGATGCTGACAAAGCCGCAACATTTACGGAACTGACGGCTCAATCAATACGAGATGCTTACATAAGATTTCTTCCGAAATTTCCTGAGGAGATTGTAATATGTGGGGGTGGAGCCAGAAACTCTTATTTGATCCATCGATTGCGTTACTTAATGCCAGAGTCTGAAATCGCTATCTCAAATAACCATGGTTGGCCAGAAGATGCTGTTGAAGGTGGGGCGTTTGCATTGCTAGCGGCAAAAAGATATTGGCACCAAAAGAGCAGCATCCCATCTACAACAGGAGCAAGAAAACGAGCTTCACTTGGAAAGCTGACACTTCCATAGGTGTTTTATTTTCAAGGAGTTGTGTTTTTGAAAGTAAATATCTATTGAGTACCAAAGAGGATTTTTGAATCTGCTTTGTATCCATCTGAAATTTCGGAACCAGGCAAAACGACGCAATCTTTGAGATTTACATTTTTTCCGATTTTGGTATTGGTTCCTATCACTGTGGTTCCTCTAAGATCTGCACCTTCAGCAATCTCAGTAAAATTCGCAATCTCACAATCCGTGTCCACTTGAACGGATGGATGAATTTTTTGAGTACTCGAATCAAGGTCTGACCAAAAAATACTAAGGATATCATTTAGGCGTTCTGATTTTTTGCTCTTATGTAAATTGATTAAGCTTTTTGTTGTATTGAGATAATCCTTTTCACTTCCTGTTTCAAACCAATGTCCTTTGATATGACAAGATCGAACTCTTTCACCATTTTTGATGGCTTTTAAAATAACATCTGTAAAGATATGACTTTCCCCTGCGGGTAGGAGTGGAAGAAGTCTTGAATTAATGATTTGAAAACCTGTGAAGTGTCGGCCTTCATAGTTTGATCCAGGAGATGTTTTTCCAATGCTTTTTACAAAGCCTTGATTGTCACACCAAACACCGCCAAACTTAGTACCAATGCCCTCATGATCAATGGTGATGAGGGTTGCAAGAGACTTGCTGTTCTTGTGTTCTTTGTAGGCATCAAGAAGCCAGGTGGATTCTTCGGCAAGTAAAACCTCATCTCCATTTGCTAGAATAAAATCCTCTTCACCCTTAAAGTGATCTTTTGCAAACCAGAGCCCTCCGCCACTTCCGAGGAGCTCACCCTCTTCGTGTGAAAGTCGTATGGGTAAAAGCGGGTTGAGTGCCTCAGCAGTCATTTGAATCAACTTTGGAAGGTGATGCATGTTTACAATGAGCTCTGTTACTCCAAATCGAATCAAAGGCGTTGCAACGTAATACATCAAAGGAACATTAAGTAGAGGGATTGCAGGTTTTGGCCAAAACTCTGTGACGGGCTTTAAGCGCTCACCCATTCCTGCGGCAAGTATCATAGCCTTCATAGGTAGTTCCTCTCACTTAAATTATTGTCGAGTAGAATCGATTTAAAAGTGGGATATTCGTTGAGATTTTCAAGTGAGCAGCAGACTTGATGAATGGTTTTTTTAAGGTATTTTAAATACCTTGTGTCTCCTCGTGTATTCATAAAACTAGCGAAACTTCCACAAGCCTTAAAACACCTTTGAATAGATTGAAGTTCATAGAAATATTCAAACTCTTCAGGGCTTTCAAGTTCAGTGTGTTCGCTCATTTGAGCAATATAATATTTTTTTAGTTCATCGATGATATTCTTATTGAGTTCAACATAGGAGTCGCGGAACAGACTAACAAGATCGTATTGAATAGGACCGAGGCGAGCATCTTGAAAATCAATCACTTTCAATTGGTCGTATTTGATCATTAGGTTTCTTGAGTGATAATCACGGTGTGAAATAAACTTTGGTAAATCATCGAGCTTTTTACAAATGTCTGAAAATTCAGAGTTTAAGGATCTACTAATTGAGTCACTTAATTCAATACCGCATTGACCTTCAAAAAAATGGGTTTTGGCAAAATTCATTTCCCAAAGAAATTTGTCGTGATCAAACTTTACTTTAAAGGCAGTGCACGGTTTTTTATCAGATGAGGCGATAAAATGTATTTTTATAAGCTCATCAATTGCAAGGCGATAGAATGGGGTGATATTTGTTTGGTTCTGACTTTCCCAAAATTTTCTTTCAAGTGTCAAATCACCAAGATCCTCTAGTAGTATTAATCCCTGTTTTTCCGATATAGCAAGCACCTCTGGAACATGGACTTTATTGGATTTAAAATGTCTGAGTACAGAAAGAAAGGGATAGTTTCCGTTATCTTCAAATGGTTCCCACCTCATTAAGACCCAACTGCGATGATCACACACGGCCCGGTAGTATCTGCGATTTGAAGCATCACCAGCAAGAGGGTAAACTTTGAACTCTTGAGAAGGTAAGTTCTCACTTAAGAAAGCATAAAATTTTTCAGACTTAAACCAATCCGGAGGTAGATTATTCATTCATTTAAGTTTACAAGGGATTTGAATGAATGCAAGTCAAGAGGGAGATGTAATTCCAAGATCCACAATCTTCTGATGAAGAGCTGAGCGGCTCAAGCCGAGGTTTCTAGAAACTTCGGATTTGTTGCCACTTGATTTCTTTAAATTTGAAGTAATAATAATTTTTTCAAGACTTTTTACAGCCTCACCGAGCTTTCTTTTACTACGAATAATTCGTTGAAGTAAAAGGTGCTCTGAACCCACAATTTTTTCACTCAATTGGTAAGATTGAATTTCAAGAGGTGGGTCCGTAACTTTTAAAGCTCGTTTGATTTCAGTTTCGAGTTCTTGTTCATTGCCCGACCAACAGTACTCACTTAATTTAATGAGCGTCTCGAGGCCAAAGGAGTATAGGCTCCTCTTGCCTTTGCTGTGGGCTTGAGAAAAAAAATGAATCAATTCAAGAATATCCTCTCTTCGATTCTCTAGAGGCGGCATTGTGACTCGAGCAATCGACAGAAGGTAGAGCAAGCCTTGGCTGACTTGATTTGATTCAATGAGTTCTTTAGGGTTGTTTGTTGTTGAAGCAATGATTCTAGGGCTTCTTTTGGGTCTTGATTGCAATCTTAAATAGCTCTCGAGTGCGATCTGAGTCGCTTCATTTAATACGGCAACTTCAGGAATAAAGAGGGTAATGTTTCCAAGTGCGGTGATGTCATCTGACGAAGTGAGATGTTCGGGATTTACTTCTAAGACCGTTTTAAAATCAATGGCTGGGCTTTTTTCGTGAACCTCTTTTGCCAATTCAATTGCTGCACTTCCTGTTTTTGCTAAAATAAGAATTGGAAATTTTTGATCAGCTTGTCGAACGGCCATATCAATTTGAGTTGCAAATTCTTTATTTTTTGTTTGAAATTTCCCATATTTTTTAACAGGCCCTTCATTCTTTTTTTGTTCGAGATAAATGTCGAGCCGTTCAAGAACTTGCATTTTGGATTCTGAAATAACAACGGACCGAACAAGTAGATCGACCAACTGTAAGACTTTTTCAAGTCCTTCTGACCCAAGTTGCAATCCATCTTTGAGCGTGAGGAGTGCATAAAGACAGTTCTCACTTTCAATAGGGATATGAATATCGTTTTTTTGAACGATAGACTTTGCCAGTTTATTTCTCCTTGCAAGTTCTAGGAGTTCTTTGTCAGGTTGCATTTTAGGATCTAAAAGATCGTAAAAGTGGACCGAACATCCAAACTGCCTCTGAACAAGCTCGGAGAACCTTTCCACAACACGTCTGGTTCTCATGACCTGCCTCCAAACAACGTACCGTAATTGGTAGAAGCGTATAATCCTCTATACGCAAACAGTATGCCGAGTGTACATTTTGAACTCCTTTCTAAGCATTTGATATTAAACACTTTTTTGGTATGTAAACGCTATATGGGGTGACCAAATCTTCTTCATGTAGACTTAATAAAATACAAGAGTGTAATTTTTTTAAACTCAATTCTTTAGGCGATCGGCCCTGTCTCGCCTAGATACTTCTAGTGTTTTCTTCTTTTAACCACCTCATCTGCTCAAACATGCGTTTGGCAGCGCTGCTCTCTACGCGAGCAGTGCACCAAGCCGAACTGCGCGCTGAGGTGGTTAAAAGAAGAAAACACTAGAAGCATCTCGGCTCTTCTCAAATTTTAGGAAATTCGGATGTCAGGTTGTGTTTAAAAAGAGTATCTAAGAGTGGTGTAAAGATGCCCGTAGGCCTCGCGGAATTCTTGGGTTTCCCCATTTGGATTTACATCACTTTGTGAAGAGTTCATAAAATTGGCTTTGTATCCAATTTGAAGATGAAAGGCTTTTGTGAAGTCATACCCTAAAAACCCTTGAATTCCATACTTAATGGCGTTGCCAATACCAAAATTGAATTCACCTCCAGCTTGCAATTTATTTGTGAGGAAATGATTGAGCGTAAGGCCAACAAGAGCAAGCGCGTAACCTTTGGCATACAGGTTTTCTTTTTGGGTACGTGTAGAGGATTGTGCTCCAGCGTAAAGACCGACTTCGGATTTTTTGATGAAGCCACCTTTCCCAAGACCATAAAATCCTTTTAACATCCAACGGTAGTTGGCAGTAATGCCAGTATCAAAAAGACCAAGATCTTTTCCCTCATCACTTAAGGCAAGTATTTTGGTTCTCATCAATGCGGTAAGAAAAAAGGAACTGTTTATAAAGTAGTCCACAATTAAAGCTCCCGTACCCAAGAATGCAAACTCTTCTTCAGATTCACTTGTTACAGAGCCCCAACTTCCTCCTTCGATTGCAACTCTCCAGTTCATATCAAATTCACTTTCTCTTGATAGAGGGGGTTCAATTTCTGTTATGCTTTGTTCGACAATGGATCTTGGGGCTTTGAGAAATTTTCTATCAATCAAAAAAGATTCCTCTTTTCCGTCTGGAAATTGAACTGTGAAAAATTGAACATGTTGACTAGATGAGGGTACAAAGATGTATTCAAAGGCTCCCCAATTGTTTGTTGGAACGATTTCGTTTTCAAAAATAAGTTTTGAACCAGGAGGAGCAGAGCCTTGAATTAGAGTTTCATAATTATCCATAGCGACAGGCTCAGAAAAATACACTTTCCCTGAGGCACTGGAGCTCAATGGAAGAATTTGAACTTCGTTTGCATACGAAATGGTCGGTACAAATAGAACAACAAAGAGAAAGTATATGTTATGGCTCAGTTTCACTAGCGGTTCCGCGTTGTGTGTCGTGGTGTTGAATCTGTGGAAGTTGACTTAAGCTTGGAAATTGAATTTTAAAATCCTTTATAAGATTTGAAGTATCTTCCCCAGCATTTCTTTTTGCTTCAATAAGTCCCAAATGAGAGAGTGCAGATTTTGAATTGTAATTCAGGGCTTTTGTAAATGCTGAGATGGCTCTGTGATAATTGTTTTTACGTAAGAACTGAAATCCAATTGCCGTGAAAAGAATTGGTGACTCAGTGTAGACTTTTTTCAGAAATTTGATCAAGCTTTTGGCTTCTTCAGTTTCACCTCGAAGCTTGAGTTGATGTGCTTTTTTAAACCCATAGGAAATTCCAGATTCTTCGTTCTGAAAAGCCTCCAGCCAAGAATCTTTGTTCAATTCAAGAGCAAGTCCGGGGTTGATTTTGTTATCAGAGCGATGCTGAATGGGTAGCAAAAACCGCCCATCCACTGGTGAATGAATTGGCAGGTTGAGTTTTTCTTTCCAAGTTGTGATTTTTCCAGATCGGCGTTCTAAAAAAATTTGCTTTGGTATATTTGGGATTGTGAGAACCTGTTTGATATAAATCAAATTTGGATCTTTGATGTCTTTGTTTAGTTCTATGAGAGAGTTGTATTTGTGATAGCTACCATAAAGGAGATATGAAATCATTCCCAACTGATCTCCTTTTAAGACAAGATACTTGGGTGGGATGTACCGCACAACTGTCCCACGTAAAATTTTGTGCTGATCTATTTTGGGATTGAGATGTTTTAAAAGATCAGAAAACTCATCTGTTGAGTATTTTCGCTGTGAGATTTCATAGAGTGATGTGTCATATTTTTGCACTTCAGAAAGTACGTCTGACATAACAGGCATTGAAAAGAGTAAGGTCACAAAAAGTAAAAAATGAGACATCACCTATAAATCGGTAAGTATTTAATATATCTGGATAAAGGCATGTTTTTCTGGACTAGGCGTTGAGATAGTTTGTGAAAGTTCCGACAAGGGTTTTATGAAAATCATCACACTGACTTTTTTGATGTCTTTTTTTCTGCTGACTGGCTGTAGTGAGACCCTCAAAGATTATGCTTCAGGCTCTGGCGGTGGAAGCGATGACGATGGATCAACAAGCCCTAGTCCATCAACTCCAGCTCCATTTTCGGCATCTCCAGGATTCTTTATATCTTCAGGGGGAGTGCGAGCAACGAGTGCAAGTTTTGGGGTTCGTGCTCGTCTTGGAAAGGGGCATAGCCAATATCAATCCACAAGTGCAAGTTTTGGGGTGCGAACGGGTGTTGCTAGAACTGCAAGTGAAGAGTAGCCCTCTTGTTTTAACGATTCAAATTTTAATGATTCAAAACGTGGCGATTTATATCTCAATCTGAATCACTCATTTTAAATGATGGCTTATTTTAATGTTTAAACTCGACTTTACTTAAGTCCAGGTCTCTGAGTGTCGAAAAAGAGAAGTTATGAAAAGAACAGCGGTACGTGATTTGTTGAAATGTTTTGTTGTAGGGATTGTGCTTACCACGGTTTCGATAACGACATTTGCTGTGGGGGAATCTCCACAAGGCATTACCTATGAGGGCCGCCTTTACGATTCGGGTTTTACGGGTCCTCAGCTTGGAACAGCAGATTTTAGAATCGATGTTTTAGACCCTACCGGAACCTGTATCCTTTATTCTGAAACTCAAACGGGTGTTAACCTTACCGCAAGCGACGGGGTGTTTGCTCTTTCTGTTGGGTCATCAACAGGAAGTGCAAAAAGAAACAATCCCGGTCCTGTCGGGCCAGATACAGATAACTCAATGGTTTGGGTTTTTCAAAATGCAAATACAATAAATGGAAACCAGTTAGCGGATGACACCACAGATTGTGTTTATAACCCTGTGGCTGGTGATGCGCGACTACTAAAAGTAACAGTCACTGTTGCAGCTCCTGAGGGCACTGGTGTTCCTGAGGTTCTTTCTCCAAACATGACAATCAATTCGGTTCCAAATGCTCTTGTCTGTGAGAGTGTTCAGGGGTATGGGATTTCAGATATATTGATTTCTCAAGTTGCTGGTGGAACGGCTGCGGCAGTTACAAACAGCAATGTCCAAGATCTTTTTGATTCAACAACAGATGCATCAACAAATAGTTGGCATCATCATGATTCAGCATACATCAAGTCATCAGATCTTAAAGTGGATGGAAGTGGCAATGTGGGGATTGGAACAACGTCTCCGGTAAATCCACTTCACATAGATGCAAATGGTGTTGCGGCAACAACTTCAGGAATTCGTGTGGATCGTGAAACATCAGACTCCTTGGGGAATTTTTATTTTGGAAGCGGGTCTTATGAAGCAACAAATTATCGTGACTTTGCAATTGGAATCAATTCTTCCATTTTAAATATGACAACAAAATCTGCTGAATTTCGCTTAAATCAAAGAAGTGCAACTCCAATGACTTTTCACACCAATGATACTGAGGCGATGCGAATAGATCCCACGGGCCAGATTGGAATTGGAACAAACTCTCCCAGCTACTTGGTGGACGCCCGGGGAACCACAACGACATTCAATGGGTTCCATTATACAGATACAGATACTGCATCAGGTGTTGTTCTGGGTGAGGGTTATGGCCAACATGGTGTTTTTGGTACTTCCTTAACATCACTTTGTCTTTCGGCTAGCAATTGTAATGACTCGAACTCTTCAGTTATTCAATTGCTAAAATTTGGAGTAAATATAAGTGCGGGTGGTTACAACTCAGGTGGGGATATTATTTTTAAAACCTGGCCGGGAACTGCGGCAACAGCTCCTACGGAGCAAGTTCGAATAAAAGAAATTACAGGAAATGTGGGGATTGGAACCCCTTCGCCAACATCAAAGCTTCATGTGCATGATGAAATGGATACGGATCAAGCAAGTGTTTTTTACGATATCAATTCCAATCACGGTGTGGATGTCGCTGTTGATAGAATTGGGGTAAAAACAGATTACAACTACTCTGGTGCTGGTGATGTGGATTCTAATTTTGTCATGCAAACCAATTACCAAAGAACGGGAACGGGAGAACAAACAGTTTATGATGCTGGTCTAGATATGACATTTGATGTGGATGATGGAACTGCGGGAACACTTTATGGTATCAATATCGATGGGCCAGATGTTGCTGCTGGTAAAGGGTTAGCAAAGTGGGTGGGGTTGTATATTGATGCACCCTCTGGAGCAGGAACTATTACAAAGTCGATTGCCTTTGCTACAGGTGTGGCTGCCGGAAACGTGGGTATAGGCTATCCTAATCCAGGCTATATTCTTGATGTTCGAGGAACGACAACGACTAATGAGGGAATTACCTATACAGATTTTGATACAAATTCTACAGTAATGATGGGTGAGTCTTATGGTAGCTTTGGTATTTTTGGAATGTCGGCGGCTATGACGTCACTTTGCCTTTCTTCGGCCAATTGTAATTCAATCAATTCATCACTTATTAAGTTAAATAAGACAGGCAATTTTGGAATAACTCTAGATGCTGGTGGTTATAATGATGGTGGAGATATAATTTTTAAAACTTGGCCTGGGACTGGAACAACGACTTCTGTTGAGCAAGTTCGAATAAAAGAAATTACAGGAAATGTGGGGATTGGAACTCCTTCACCAACATCAAAGCTTCATGTGCATGATGGGACTGGTGCTGGTGGTGGAATGGAGATGTTTAGTTTATCTTCTTCTTATGATGGTGGAACCAAGCGTCTTGATTTGGGTATGGACCCTGGATCAGCGATTACATCATCTCCTGTTGGGGTGATTTCAGGCACCAGTGATTTACTTATTCTTTCTGATTCAGATGGTAACACTGGTGTTAACACTAGCATTGTGTTGGGATATGGTGGGGACTCAGATACAGGAACTGCTGTTTTAACAGTCAACGGGAATGATGAGGTTCTAGTAAGTGGTGCTGTCGTTGTTGGTTCACCAACGGGTGGATCACAGGGTGCTGGGACTATCAACGCCGTTGGCGTCTATGATGATGGAACTCTTTTAACAGATTATGTTTTTGAAAAATATTATGACGGAAGTCCAATTGAAGAGCGCCATAGTGATTATAAAATGATGAGTTTTAATGAAACTATTGATTTTACCAAAAACAACAAACACCTTCCTACTATTATTGGAAGAAAAGAATGGGAAGAAGAGGGTAGGGTTAGCCTCGGCGTGCTTACACAACAAATATGGGAAACAGTTGAAACACACTTTCTGTTTATGACTGAAGAAAAACAAAGACTTGATAGTGTCAAGGCCATGTGTGAAATGTCAGAAGCTGAACTTGCGAGCTTAAAAACTCAAACCCAAAAGCTGGATCGTCGAATTTCAAGTTTAGAATCTGAAAACAAAGAATTGCGCGCAAAAAATAAAGAACTAGAAGAACGCCTAGAGAAACTCGAACGCTTGATCCAGTAAATTCGTTGAGGTTTCTCTCTCATTTTCATAAGGAATTCAAAGACCATCTAGTCAAACAAGTTTGTGAAATAAAAAACGGACCCGAAGAAAACTTCGAGTCCGTGGATAAAAGCTTATCTCTAAGCAGTATAAAATAGAGATAAACCCGCCCGATTAGCGTGCCATTTTTCTCTTATCAAGTCCGTATTTCTCAACTTTCATGATAAGTCCAGCACGACTAATTCCTAATTCCTTTGCTAATTTTGATTTATTCCATCCACAACGTCTTAAACCCTCTTTGATCATCTCTCTTTCAAGTTCCTCAAGAGCATCTTTGAGTTTCCCGTGTAAACGAGCCCCCTGAACCTTCCCCTTCTCAGTGGCATCGAGAATTCGGCTAGAAAGCATGTCCGCTGTGACCTTTTGTTCATCTCCAGCAAGCACAACGAGTCGTTCGATTTCGTTTTGAAGTTCTCGAATGTTCCCTGGCCAAGCGTAATCGTAAAGTTTCTCTAACGCACGTTTGGTGATCATCTTCTTTGCTTTGCCAGAAGAGTCTGACTTATCTAAGAAGTATTCAATCAAAAGTGGAATATCTTCTTTTCTTTCTCTAAGAGGTGGAACACGAATCGCAATAACATTGAGTCGGTAATACAAGTCCTCCCGGAAAGTGCCTTTTTCCACCATGTCTTTTAAATCTCTGTTTGTTGCTGCTAAAATTCGAACATCAGCGCGTCTTGGTTCTGTGCCACCAACAGGCATGAAGGTTCCCTCTTGCAGTACGCGAAGAAGCTTCACTTGCATTGTTGGAGATGTGTCTCCAATTTCATCTAAGAAAAAAGTTCCTTTATCAGCTGCTTCAAAAAGGCCTTTTTTGTCTTTGATTGCCCCTGTAAAAGCACCTTTGACATGTCCAAAAAGTTCGGATTCAAGTAAGTTATCGTTAAAAGCTGAACAGTTTTGAATGACAAAATGCTTATCTTTTCTTGGTGAGTTGTAGTGAATGGCTTTTGCAATCAATTCCTTACCAGTTCCGTTCTCACCCTGAATCAAACAGGTACTTTCTGCTGTTTTGATTTTATCTAAAAGTGAATAAAGACTTTGCATGGGTTTTGATTTACCAATCATATTGTCGTATTTATAACGACTGCCAAGTTCTTTATTGAGTTCATGTATTCTATCTTCACGACTTGAAATTTCCATATGAAGGGTGACGACTTCTTGTGCCACAAGTTCAGACAGGTCTGTGAAGTGCTCACGTTCTGCGTCGTTGAACATATGAATTCCAGCAAGACCCTTCTCAATTTGATCACCAGCAACTCCAAATGCGGCTAGGCGTTCACGAACTTCAGAGAGTCGGCCTTGATTGGAGTCATCTTTTAAAAATCCAAGAGCAACAACAGTTCCAACAAGATCATTTTCTATTATGATAGGAAAAATAGCGACATCAAACCCAGCCATATCCCAACTTCGAATAGCAAATCGATTTCCAGTTTGCCTCAAATCATCTAGTGTTTTCGCCACAAGTTCAGACAGGTTGTCGCGGGCAGTGTCCTTTTTAACAAGTCCTTCAACGGCAGGGTTTAGCATTCTTGATTTTTCAGTATCAAATGCTTTAACAGCACCTCTGTCATCTGTAAAGATGACATCAATTCTCCACCAAGAGGATAGAATCTCTTTGAGTTTTCTAATCACATGTATGTGTTCAAATTCATCCCAATTGATCATGGACTATCTCCCTTATAAGTCACAAAGAGTGACAATCCTCTTATCGTCAAATTTTTGGTCAACTTAATGTTGAAGTGTCTAAAATCTAGTTAATTTTGAAAAAACGTCTCACGGTGAAACGGTTTTGAAAAGATCCCGACGATTGTCTTAGAGATAAAAATTATTAAAAAGTGTCAAACTGCCTTTGTGGGGAGCTTGTGTGACTAAAAGATTGCCATGCTGGTACGACCATGGTGGAGTTAGTGGAGTCAAAATAAAAAAGAAAGGGGGGTGTTATAAAAAAAATAATTTGGGTTTTTTGTATAACTCTAGTTCTCTTTTCTAAAACACATGCCGCAGAAATGGACCCTGATTTCTTGCGAAACATTTGGGTTTTTGAAGAGCCCAGCATTTCTATTTCATATCGTGAATGGCTGGATCCCAATTTAAATTTAACCTGGAAATTACAAATTATTGAAAACACTCAAATTGTAAGCGATTTTTCTTATATGATTTTACACGACAATGAAAATGAAGCATTTGATGTTGGAGTTTTGGCGGTGAAAGAGTTTGGTGGAACCCTTGTGACATTGAACTGCAATGAAGCTCGGCGTTGTAATGGTTTGGATCCAAATCGTGTTTTTCGTAGTAGTCCTGAGTTTTTTGACTTGCTTGTTGAAACTTTAGGAGAGGGGAAGGTCATTTATGGCCTTCACAATAACATGGACACAGATATTCATGATCATGGAGTGATTTATGCAATTCCACCTGAGCAAAGTCGAGAAGCTTTGAGAGAGCGTCAAAGGCAAATGGGATTATCAAGTCACTATAACTCTGGAGATGGAGATGATCTACTTCTTGTAAACGGTTATGCCCTAACAATTGAAGAGGCTTTCCCTGGAATTTTAGATTGGGCAAAAGAAAATCAAGTCAATCTCATGTATGAAATCAATCATCCAGATTATGATGATGGTTCGTTTTCATTTATGGCAACCCACAATGAAATAGACTACTACAACATAGAGGCTCAGCATGGACATTTTGAAGCACAATGGAAAGTTCTAAGTCTTTTGATCAATAAGATGGTCCAAACACAAACCCTTTGATCATACCAAGTTAAAAGATAACGTGGTCATTGAGATAAGATTTTTTGTAGGAATCTGCAAAATCAGAGAAGTGAACAAGATCAACTTTATATGGAAAGTTGCTGTTCTCAAGTTCTTCAATGATAAGCCCAATAAGAGCATCATTTTTTTGGGAAGACTCAATCATAAGATCTAAATCTGAAAACTCTTTGTGGTCTCCTCTAGCTCGAGAACCATAGCACCAGACAACAGCCCCTTCTTTTTTTAGCGGCTCAACTACAGAATTTATAATATAGTTGTATTCATGAGGAGTTAAGCCAAACTTCATTTTGATTTAAGATTGCCAGAGAGTTGTTTGAGTTCGGTTAAGAAGTTTTTTGCAAATTCATAAACTGTTTCAGCAAGGTCTTCTTTGTATGTGTGGGAAGAAAGATTTTTCATATCAATAGACTTCAACCATAATTCGGCATCTCGAATGAAACCATTTTGAGCCATTTCTCGTACAATAATTTTGGGAGCAGATGAAGATGAGCCCATTATTTTTTTAGCTGTCTTCCAAGACAACTCTATGCAAAATTCAAATCTTTGAATAACTGAATCACGAAGGTATTCATTTTTCTCTTGCATTAAAGCATCTTCGAGTTTCTGAACGGCTTTCTCAAGTTCTTCTGTTGTAATAGACACAACACTACCTAGCAAATAAAAAAGATGTTCCTTTATTTATTGAAAACAATATCAATCTCCATGGGACTTGTCTACTTTGAACGATTTCTTGATTTAGAGTATGTAAATCGCTTAAATCAAGCTAGAGTCTGTAACTGTTGAAATTGAAAGTACTGACCTTTCTTTTCCATAAGCTCTGAGTGAGAGCCGATCTCTACAATCTCACCCTTTTTCATAACCACAATTCGATCTGCTTTTGAAATAGTAGAAAGCCTATGGGCTATGACAAAGGCGGTCCGCCCTTGCATCAATTGGTCTAGGCCTTTTTGAACTTCCTGCTCACTTACCGAGTCGAGTGCACTTGTGGCTTCATCGAGTATAAGAATTGGCGCATCTTTATAAATAGCGCGAGCAATACTCACACGTTGTTTCTCTCCTCCAGAAAGTCTTCCTCCTCGATCTCCAGCCATGGTCTCAAATTTGCCAGGGGTTTTATTGATAAAAACATCTGCATTGGCCATTTTAGCAGATTCTGAAATCAAACGTTTGTCTTCAGATTTTTGAAAGTCTCCAGATTGAATATTTCGTGAGATAGAGTCATTAAAAAGAAAAACATCTTGTGAAACAAGGGCGACATTTTTTCTTAAGTCTTTAAGTGAGATATTTTGAATATTGATGTTATCAATTAAAATTTCACCATGTTCTGGGTCAAAGAAGCGTTCAAGCAGATTCACAAAAGTGGATTTTCCACTTCCGCTTTCCCCAACAAGGGCAATGATCTCACCACGTTTGACTTCAATGTTGACGTCTCGGAGTATCGGCTCGTCCCCATATTTAAAATTTACGCCTTTGTATGTGATAGAGCTCCAATTTTTTGGAAAAGGTACGGCGTTTGGAGATTCTTTGACCACGTCCCCGCTATCTAAGATTTCAAAAAGTCTTTCTAACGAAGCAATAGGCTGTTGTATGCGAACAAAGCCATCTTGGAGTTTTTTAATTGGATTTTGGATCACAGCGAGTGCGGCAAAATATGCCATAAATGATCCTATTGTTGAGCTGCCATCGATAATATCAAGCCCAATATAATATAAAATTGCACCAAAAGCCGAAGCTCCCAGTATTTCAGAAATGGGGCCTGCGCCTTCTTGTCTTGAAATAACCATTCTTCGCATATTTAGATACTGATCAACGACAACTCTAAGACGTCGTTTCATTTCTTCTTGTAAATTGAAAGATTGGATAATTCGAACACCATCGACAGTTTCTTTGAGATTTGATGTCAGTTTTTCCATGCTCTCTTGTTGTGAATGAGCGTATTTTTTTACACTTCGAGCGATACGGTTTAAAATAAAAACAGTAATCGGGCCAAGCGCAAGAATTATTAAGGTGAGCTTCCAGTTGAGGTACACAAGCCAACAAAGCATTCCTACGATGGTTATGGGTTCTCGTATTAGATCGGCCATAATTTTAAATCCATGCAGAATAACTCCGACGTCGCTAATGACTTTGCTTATCATTCCGCCACTGTCGGTGCTGTTGTAGTAACTTAAATTTAGGTACATATACTTTTCTTGGAGGTTTTTCTGAAGTTGTGTGCAGATGCGTTCGGCAGACATTTTAAGAATAAACAGGTGGCAATATCGAGCTATTGCATGGACAGTGTAGATACCAACAAGCATAACTGGGACAATGATTAAACGCCCTTTGTCTTTGTTGTTTATTGCTCCATCAAAGAGTTCTTTGACCATCCAGGGCATTGCAAAATAGGCTCCACTCATTAAAAGTCCAAAAAAGATCACAGTAACAAAGCGCCACTTGTAGGGAGCTGCATAAGGTATGAGGCGCTTTAAGATCTTCATAAGTGTGGGCTTCCATCAAAAAAAGGTTTTATGTAAGGCGCAGTTGCGGATTTTTTGCTTTGGCTCAATGATTCAATTGAACCCTCAAACATCACTTTTCCGCCGAGTTTTCCACCATCTGGACCTAATTCAATGACATAGTCTGCAGCCATAATAACGTCAAGGTTGTGTTCAATAACAATGACAGTTCCTCCATTATCAATAAGACGATGTAAGACATCGATCAAAAGTTGGACTTCGCGTGGGTGAAGCCCAGTTGTGGGTTCATCCAAGATATACACGGCGGCTTTTTGTTTGGCCTGCATAAACTCTTTTGCAACCTTGAGTCTTTGGGATTCTCCACCACTTAGGGTTTGGGCGCTCTGGCCAAGACGGATGTAATCAAGTCCAACTTCTTGTAGCAAAAGAAGGGGTCGTCTTATAGAGGGAAAGGAGACAAAGAAATCCATTGCTTCAGCAACGGTCATGCTGAGGATTTGATTGATATTTTTTGATCGATACTTAATTTCTAATGTTTCTCGTTTAAAGCGGCGTCCATCACATGTTTCACATGTGAGTTTTACATCATCCATAAAAGCCATATCGATAATCGTAAATCCATCACCTTTGCAGTCAGGACACCTTCCGCCCTCTACGTTGAGTGAAAAATGCCCAGGTCCGTACCCTCGGTTTTTCGCTTCATTTGTTGAAGCCATAAGTGCGCGAATTTCATCGTACACTTTTAAATATGTCACAGGGCTACTTCTTGAAGATCTTCCGATGGGTTTTTGGTCAATAAACAGCACGTCTTTGATGTGTTCCACACCAGTGATGGAGTCAAATGGGAGTGGGTTTTTTCTGGTGCCATCAAGAGTTTCCATGATTGCAGGGTAAAGTGTTTGGCTCACAAGCGAGGATTTTCCTGAGCCACTGACACCCGTGATGGCGACGAGGCGATTGAGTGGAAAGTTCACACTTATTTTTTTTAGATTGTGTCCTGAGCATCCCTTTAGTTGAATTTTATATTTAAAATCCTCAATATTCACAGGGCGAGGTGTTTTGGGTGGAATCCATGTCTCATCATAAGCAACATACTCAGCTGTCATTGTGGATTTATTTTTAAGAAAAGATTTCGTGTCGCCTGCATAAACAATTTCACCACCTAGGTGTCCAGAGCCTGGGCCAAGTTCAATAATGTAGTCGCTATTTCTAATGACATCCTTGTCGTGTTCAACAACAACAAGGGTGTTTCCAAGTTCCTTTAGATCTTTTAGTATTTTTATAAGCCTATCATTGTCTCTTGGGTGAAGGCCCACCGTTGGTTCATCTAAAACATATAGTGTTTGTGACAAACCCATGCCAAGTTGATTGGCTAAGTTGATTCTTTGATATTCACCACCTGAAAGCGTTCTGGTTTCGCGATCCAGTGTGAGGTATCCCACGCCAACTTCATTTAAAAATAAAATGCGTGAACGTATTTGTTTTAAAATTTCAGATGCAACTTCGGCCTCATGCTTTTTGAGTTTCAGTTTATCAAAGAAAATTTGAAGATCTTGGACGGTAAGAGAAGAGGCCTCTGTGATAGATTTGTCTTTGATTTTTACGCAATGAGCCTCCTCTCGAAGTCTGCTTCCATTACAGCTTGGGCATAAAACAGCACTTTTGAATCTTGAAATAAAAACACGAACATGCATTTTGTATTTCTTGCCTTCAAGATATTCAAAAAGCCCTTCAACTCCGTAGAAGTCTTTATCCCCAACCCAAATAAGCTCACGTTGTTTTTTTGTAAGGTTGAGCCACGGTTTATGAATATCAATTTTTTGTTTCTTACAAAACTTATGAAGTTCTCGTTTGTCGTAGCTTGCACTTGGCATTGCAAACGGCTGAATTGCGCCTTCGGCAATTGTTTTATACGGATTTGGTACAACCTTGTTTTCATCAAGGTTCAATATATTGCCAAAGCCTTTACAGGCCTCACATGCTCCAACGGGGCTACTGAAGTTGAATGTTTGGGGTGAAATGCGAGGGACAGAAAACCCACAAAGATTGCATTCTTGAGCTTCTGTAAACTTCAGTTTAACGTCGTCAGTTGTGAGCACTGTGGCTTCTCCGCCCTCTAGGTGTGAGTTGAAATACGTGCTTGCGGAATAGGCTTGAGAAAGTGAATCTACAACACGACTTCTTTCATCTGGTTTAAATCCCATGCGATCCACGACGATATCAAAATCGTTAGTGGGTAAGCGAGATTTAGGGTTGAGCTCTACAATTGAACTGTCTTTTAGAATTCTAGAAAATCCATTTTTAAGAAGTGCTTCTAAAAGTTTTTTGCCTTTGAGGGTGCGAGATGTTTTTGTGATAGTAAATAAAATATATCCACGAGATTTGGAAAATTTCTCTACAACTTGATCGGCTGCAGATGTCACAGTGTCTGATTGAAGGGGGATATTGTGGTTGGGGCAAAGGGGAACGCCAATTTTTGCGTATAAAAGTCTTAGGTAATCCACAATTTCGGTGACTGTTCCAACAGTTGAGCGACTTGTTTTGACAAAGTTTTTTTGTTCAATAGCAATTGCAGGTGGGACATTTTCAATTTTTTCAACTGTGGGCTGTGGAGCTTTGTTTAGAAATTGTCGCGCATAGCTTGAAAGGCTTTCAATATAACGCCTTTGCCCCTCAGCGTAGAGCGTTTCAAATGCAAGACTGCTTTTGCCTGAGCCACTTGGTCCACATACGACAGTGAAGGATCCAAGGGGAAAGTCGACATCCACATTCTTTAAGTTATTTTGTTCTACGCCACGAAGGCGTATGTGTTTCACTCAGATAGATCCTGTTTGTAAAAGTCCACATTATTGTCTTCAGGCGCGGCCGATTCCTGATTGGCCTGTGGTTCTGTTCCATCTAGAAACGCTTGTCGAACTACGTCTTTTGAAGAGGCTGAGGCTAAGTAGCCCGTCTCATTGTCTATATTTGCAAAAACAATATTTTCTGGCACAGGGAAGTCGTTCTTTGGTAACCCCTCATGTGCGACTTTCATGTACTCCAACCAAATTGGAAGGGCAGCACGTCCTCCAACCTCGCCGACTCCAAGACTTTTTTCTTCATCATAACCAACCCAAACGCCAGTTGAGACGTGAGGGGTATACCCAACAAACCAGGCATCAAAGTAACCATTTGTCGTTCCAGTTTTTGCAGCTGTTGGATAGCCGAGTGCACGGGCACGTCCTCCAGTGCCACCGGGTTCATGAACAACAGCTTTAAGTAAGCTTGTCATTAGGTAGGCGGTTTGTTTTGAAATCAGTTGGTTTGGATCGTTAAAGAAAAAGGGAGGAAATTTTTTGAGGGCTGGAATTTCTTCTTTTGTTTCTAAATTTTGATTTTCACTGTCCATAGCTTCAGCTTCGGTGTTTTTACTTGCAATAGGATTACCATCAGAGTCTTCCTCTGGCTCCTGCCCAAGTGCTTGAAGCCTCATTTTTTCAAACTTGTCTCTAATGGGTTTGATTTGTTCTTCAAATCTCATGTCCAAAGATACGTTTTCAATCAAGACATCACCATCTTTACTAACAACCTTTGAAATAAAAATAGGGCTGATGCTTTTTCCAAGACGAGCTAGGTGAGCAAAGACTTTTGTAATTTCATAAAGTGTGATGCTTGAAGAACCAAGTCCAAGGCTCAAATCCATATTGAGTGGGCTAAAAAGACCAAGGCGTCTTGCATACTGAGAGACCCACTCAACACCAATGTCGTCTGATACCTTTATAGTTGGAATATTTTTGGATTTTCTGAGTGCGTTTCTTAATAAAATATCTCCCCCAAATTTAGAGGAATAGTTTCCTGGCTTCCATTTTTCAGGATCCACATTTCCGTTTTGGCCTTCAAGGTCCTCTTCTAAGGGCTCTTTGTCAAAAACTACAGGAGCATCAGTGATTGTAGAGTTGGGCTTATAGCCCTTATCAAGGGCTGCGGTGTAGACAATGGGTTTAAATGATGATCCAGATTGTCTTAGGGCTTGTAGTGCACGGTTGAATTCAGATTTGACAAAATCATATCCACCAATCATTGCAGTGACATTTTCGTGTTTGATATCAAAAGATATAAGAGCCCCTTGTGTGATAGGCTCTTGCTCGAGTTCAAGTTGTACGTATTTTTCAAACTCTGGAAGCTCTTCAGGGCGTTTGTATTTCTTTTTTAACTTTCGTTTGAGTTGGATAATATCTTTATTGATTCGTATAGAGCGAAACTTGTCTTTTATAATTTTAACTTGAACGACATCTCCCACTTTGAGAGCTTTGGAGGGTTTGTCGATTTCTCTAAAATCAAACCGTACGTCTGGGTTTGGCGGTCCAGCCCATTTCATAGTGTCCATGTCGATAAGGCCTTGGGCTTCGGCAAACCGCACTGTTGTGAGCCCCCACTTGTCGTCCACTCGAGTTACGATTCCATCAGCAATTTCACCTTCTTTTATATATTCAGGAAGGTTGGGTTGGTCAGTTTTTCGTACTAAATCTAAGGGTCCTTTTGGATCTACTGTGCCATCGGGATTGATGATTCGAAGAGGGTTTTTGTCATCCATAAGATTGTTACGAGTTTTTAGTAAAAACTCGGCAATGTCTTTGGGTTCAGTAAGATTGGATTTTGCACCACGATACCCCTGTCGTTTGTCGACATCTCTTAAGCCTTTTTTCAAAGATTTTTGAGCAGCAAGTTGATGTTCCAAATTCATTGGTGTGTAGACTTTGATACCCTTATCAAGAACAGCTTCTTCACCAAGAGCACTTACAAGGTACTTTCTCACGGTTTCTACGTAGTACGGAGCAAGTTCTTTGTAGTTCTTTCTTAAATAAACTTTAACAGGGGCATTGATTGCAGCCTCACTCTCTTCTTCGGTGATGTAATCTTCTTCAGCCATTCTCTGTAAAACATATTTTTGCCGGGCTTTGGCTGAGGATGGATTTCCAACAGGGGAATATCTGCTTGGAGCTTGCGGGAGACCAGCAAGAATTGCCATTTCCTCAACCTTCATGTCTTTTAATTCTTTTCTAAAGTAGATATCAGCAGCGGCTGCAACACCGTATGCCCCGCCACCAAGGTAAATTTGGTTGAGATAAAGATACAGAATATCTTCTTTACTGAGGTTGGCTTCCATCCGATAGGCAAGTAAGACCTCGCGAACTTTTCTTATGTAGGTTTTCTCTGGTGTAAGTAAAAGTGAGCGCGCCACTTGTTGTGTGATAGTAGAGCCCCCTTGTACTTTCCTCCCGGCTTTGAGGTTTGCAATCAGTGCTCGAAATATAGCAACATAGTTGATTCCACCATGATCAAAAAAGCTAGAATCCTCAGCTGAGATAAAGGCCTGTACAAGTTTTTCAGGAATTTCAGAGTAAGGAACAACAGTGCGTTTTTGTCGGTAAAACTCTCCAATCTTCTTTTCATTGACGTCATAGACTTCTGAAACAAGAAGTGGGTGGTAATCCTCAACGGTTACGATCTTTGGTAACTTAGAAGAAAGAACTAGAACAAATGTTGCAACTCCAGCTGAGCCAAGAAGTACAACCCCAATAATAAGAGCAAGAATTCGACGTGAGACCATAATTCCCAGATTTTATATCTGGTGGGTCACATTTACAAAGGCTTACACCCTGAGTACAAAGAGATTAACGCTTGGCGCTAATCCTTTGTTCCACGAGATTTTATTGAGTCTCTCACTGTGGTTTCCCAATTGCCGCTACAAATTGCACTGACATTACTGCCATACTCTGCATTGTTACTACAACAAGCTGCTGCTGCTGTGTCGCGTGAGGCTACGACATCATCAAATGAAAAGCCCTTTTTGTCCTCTTCAAAGTAATCTTGTAGGCCAGCTGCGGGTTTAAATCCACGCACTTGCATAGCAAGTGCAGCCTCTCTGGTTTCATATTGTTTGCGTCTGACATCCATTTGTTGAACACCGTTTTGCATGGATTGCAAAAGTTGCTGTCCCTGTTGTTGTCTTTGAAGAGCCTGTCTTTGAAGGGTTTGAGATCTGAGAGCAAGTTGTCTGGCTCTTCCTGCAACTTTTCCAGCCATGGAGCGTGCTTTGTTTTTACTATGCGAGTACTTAGATTCAATTTGTTTGAGAGCACGCTCTATATCGGCAAGCAAGTTGCGATCCTGGGTGATAAGTCTTTGTTTGGTGTTGTTGTACGCATCAAGAGCGTCTTGCATTGCCACTTTTGTCATTCGGCTACTCTTACATGCTTTGTAAACAAGTTTTGCCCGATTTTTTTTACGTTTGATTCTGCGTTTACTGGAAAAACTGACTCCCTGACCAAAAGTTCCAAGATTTAGGTTTCCGTTTCTGCTGTCAGATTCTATTTGATTGATCAGTTGATTGGCAGCCTCTCTTGCTTGTTGGTCACAACGAAGTAAGATATCTCGAATGGCTTTTTGATAAGCGGACTTGGCTTCTTTTACGGAGTTTTGAAGGTTCTCGCGCTCTGTGCGAAGTTTTTGAACACGCTCATTGAGGTCATGGATTTCGTTTTTCATGTCATAGTCGATGTCGTTGAGTTCAAGTTCAAGATCAGAAAGAGATTCCACCATTTCTTGGTCAGTTTCGTACTTCTGTGTCAGAAGGTCGTTCACTTCTGTTTCGATATCACCCTGAGCTTCAATCAACTTTTGTTTTGTCTCTTGGCTTTCATCAAAGAGACTGTCGACGCGTTCTTGAATATCTTTGTAGTCTTCATTTGCAGAGTCGTATTGTCTGGCTGCAAGCTGTGGGCACTCTTTGACAACCTTGCTTGCAAAGCGAGAATAGTTGCGATTGTTTGGTGGCCAATTGTCGGCTTCATCACTTAGCATGTCGTTACACTTTGCAAAGTTGGCTTGATAATCCAAACAGGCCTGCCCTGATTTCTTGCAAGATCCGACGCTGGAATTGTAAGTCTTGAATTCCTTCAGACATAGAGCTCGTTCTTCGGATTTTATTTCTTCTGTTGATTTGGGTCCATCCTCTGCGTGGATAGCTTGAGGGCCCATAAAAATGACTATCAAACCTACAACACCTGTCTTGATTTTAGACATTGATATCCAACCCATTTGATCTCCCCCTGACCCTTTTATTAAAAGCAAGTCTTGGGCCAAAAAACTTCTTAAAACATCAGTAAATATCATGACTTATATTTCCTCTCAAAGAAAGTAGAGGTTTTGTAGTGACCACAACCCACCTAGGATTAGGCTCAAGGGTCCAAGCTTCCTTGCCACCTCAAGACGTCTAACGGCCTCTGTGGGGAGCCTTTGTTCTGCTAGTCTTACAAAGAACGAAAGGTGGGTGATTAGGGTGACGGCAAGGCCATAGGCCAATAGTATAAATGGGAAGAAAAAGTCCAACTCTTGTACACTCATATATAACCTATCGGAATCTGATTGCTTTCCTTAAGTGGACAGTTTTTTCACGAAAATCCATTAATCCCCTTGAAAAAAAAACTGTTTTGCACTCCATTGCGAAGCCCTTCCGAATTTGATATTTCTAGATGTAGGGTTTCTGGAAAGTTAGTGGATGTACGAGTTTAAAACCCTACAAGGAATTATACGGGGGCTGTCCCTGTTGATGGTGAGCAAGCTCAGTTTCGACCTGAGAAGCCTGAAGTCGATAAAATGGCCACCCACCTGATGAAAACTCGGGTTTTGAAACTCGTCGACCATATCCGCGGCTTTTCGGAAACCATTTTTTTCTTTTTACGTACCTATTCTTTCTTAGGTGCGTTTGACTCACCTATAAGTATCTTCTAATCTCGCTTCCTTAAGGGCGCGAGAGTGAGAATGGGTAGAAAACGAAGCACACCACAAACAGAATTTGATTTTGAAAGTCTTGGTCAAAGTCTACTTTCGGACTTTTCATCTGATGGTTCAAATTTGGGTGGGAATGGTTGTGGTGACTCAAGCCCCTCTTTGAATGTGTCGCCCACTGGTGGGGAGAGTAAAACGCCTTCTGTTGAGAATCAGGAAACCAAGTCAGATTCATTGTCGTTAGAAATGATGGGTCAAAAAATCAAACCAAAGAAACCTCAAAAACAAGAAACCTTAAAAAGACCGAACGCAACCTTTCAACCAAGCGTGGGTATTACGGATGAAGAAGCTCAGTTTCAAGAGCCTGAAATTTTCACTGTATCTGAAATCAACAACCAGATTAAAAACCTTTTAGAAGGTGAGTTTCCACTTATTTGGATCAAGGGTGAGATTTCCAACTTTAAGGTTCCACCATCAGGGCATTTTTACTTTTCTTTAAAAGACAGCAAGGCACAAATTCGCTCTGTGATGTTTAAGGGGCATAATTCAAAACTAAACTTTGAACCCGAAGACGGAATGGAAGTTTTGGTGCGCGCTCGTGTTTCCGTTTACGCTCCAAGAGGCGATTATCAAATTATATGTGAGATGATGGACCCTGTTGGGCAAGGTGCGCTCCAGCTTCAATTTGAACAACTCAAAAAGAAACTCTCTAGTGAAGGACTTTTTGATCAAGCAATGAAAAAACAGCTTCCAACCCTACCCAAAAGAATTGCAATTGTGACTTCTCCGACGGGTGCTGCAATCCAAGATATGCTCAATGTTTTAAATCGTCGTTATAGGGGTGCGGAAATCACTTTGATTCCAGCAAGTGTGCAGGGAGCCAAGGCACCTCGGGAAATCAAGGCTGGAATTGAGATTGCCAACCAGGTTGTTCCAAAGTTTGACGTGATGATTGTTGGGCGAGGGGGAGGTTCCATTGAAGATCTTTGGAGCTTCAATGATGAGGGGGTGGCGCGCGCGATTGCTGCATCTGAAATCCCAGTTGTCTCGGCTGTAGGTCATGAAGTGGATTTTACAATTGCAGATTTTGTAGCAGACCTCAGGGCACCAACTCCATCTGCGGCAGCAGAGTTGGTTGTGAAAAATGCAAGTGATCTTGTGGAGCGAATCCATGAGTCACGGCGGTTGATTGGGTCTCATATTGAACGAAAAATTCAATGGGAAAGACAGCAACTCAACACTTTTCGTCATAGACTTATTGACCCCAGACGACGTCTGCAAGAATTTGTACAACGCTGTGATGAGCTTGTGGGTCGTTTGGAAAGTGGAATTTCTAGAAACTTAATTGAGTTTAAAACACGTATCTCAAATTTACGTTCCCGTTTGGGAAATCCACGTACAGAGATTCTTCATTCAAGTGAGCGTTTGAAGTCGACCAAGTCCAATCTTGTGCAATCCATGAAAATTCAACTGAAAGAAGAGAGATCAAAGCTCCACGGTTTGATGGCAGTGCTTGACTCTCTTAGCCCACTTCAAGTTGTGCATCGAGGCTACTCGATTGCAAGGCGAGAGGGTGTGGTTGTGAAGACCACTGAAGGGCTGAAGATTGGAGATCATGTGGAAGTTCAACTTGCAAAAGGAAAACTAAAAACTGAAATTAAAGAAATAGAGAATTAAGGAGATTTTATGGATTTTGAAAAAAAACTCAAATCGCTAGAAGACATTGTGGCCAAAATGGAATCTGGTGAGCTTTCATTAGATAAATCTTTGGAAATGTTTGAAAAGGGTGTGCAGCTCTCCAAAGAGTGTAGTTCACAATTGAGTGAAGCTGAACAAAAGGTTCAGAAGTTGATTGGTGTGAGTGAGTCCGGTGAGGCGCAAACCGAAGATTTTGAAAGCGAGAAGTAATGCAAATTTCAACGGAAGAACTTCAAGAAAAATGGTCGAGTCAAATTGAGCTCTTTGAAAGCTATCTTGTCAATTGGGTGGATAAATTTGCAACTCAAGTTCCAAATGGTGCTGAGAAACTGGGTGAGTCCATCAAGTACTCGATCACAAGTGGGGGGAAGAGATTTCGACCCTTGTTATCGATATTTACCTCTGAAGCACTTGGCTCTCCTTCAGTGAGTGTTCTTCCTTTTGCATGTGCAGTGGAGCTTGTTCATACATACTCTCTGATTCATGACGACCTTCCAGCAATGGATGATGATGACATGAGACGTGGAAAGCCGACCAACCACAAAGTGTATAGTGAAGCCACGGCAATTCTTGCAGGTGACACTCTTCTTACAGAAGCTTTTGGGTTAGTTGCAAATCATTACACAGAAAACCCAAGAATTGCAGTTGAGCTTGTGAAGGAAATGACTTTGGCCTCTGGTGGACTTGGAATGGTTGGCGGTCAGATGATCGATTTGACTCACTCAAAGAACACACCTTCGATTGAGCAGATTGAAAATTTACACAATTTAAAAACAGGTGCTCTTATTCGACTTGCTGTTGTGGGTGCTGCAATCATTCATGGTGCAAGTGAGCAGACATTTGAAAAGCTCTCCAACTACGCCAGGGACTTGGGACTTGCATTTCAAATTGCCGATGACATCGAAGATGCTCAAGAGGGTAAGATAGAGAACTTCAATTTTGTTCACCTTCTTGGACTAGAGAAAACTTTTGAAAGACTTCACGACCTTAGTTCGAGCGCGCTCTCGTCAATAGAGTCTTTAGAGAGCCCGGGTGGTCTTCGGGAGCTTGTGCATTTCAATAAACAAAGGGTGTTGTTAAACTAGCGTGTCGTTCTTATTTGGAAAGATGTTACGAGAAGAATCACTTTGAAAGTTTTGGAGCAGGGTTCCCACTGGTGGCAAGATGAAATTTAGAGCAGACGTGATCTTGAGTCGTTTGAAATTGGCTCGCTCTAGATCTCACGCCCAAGATCTTATTCAAAAGGGGTTGGTTTTTTTTGATGGAAAACCTGTGGCAAAGCCATCTTTTGAAATCGATGAAGTTGAGAGTGCAAAAATTCAAATCAATGACCATGAACTACTTCGATATGTTTCAAGGGGTGGGGTGAAACTTAAGGGAGCACTTGAGATTGCAAATTTAAGCGTGAAGGACTTTGTTTGTCTTGATGTTGGCCAATCAACAGGTGGGTTCACTCAATGTCTTATAGAGCGTGGGGCCAAAAAGGTGATCGGCATTGAGGTTGGCCGTGAGCAAATCTCAGATCATTTAAAAGAGCATTCCCAGGTTCGAGTTTATGAGAGTATCAATATCAAAGAGACTCCAGAGTCTAAGCTATTGGGATTTAACGATGGCAAGCGTTATGATCTTGTGGTGGTGGATGTGTCTTTTATTTCATTAGAACATGTGATTCCCCGGGTCGCGAGTGCAATTTCTGAAGGTGGTCATTTGCTGGCGCTGGTAAAGCCTCAATTTGAGGTGGGTAAGAACAACATTACTAAGTCTGGAATTGTAATCGACCCTCGACTTTATGGCCAAGTTCAACTAAAAATCGAAGATCAGGTTTTGAACCATGGGTTGATCAAGATCAATTACTTCGAAAGTCCAATAGAGGGAAAAGATGGGAATAAAGAATTTTTTATACACGCTCGTCCTAATAGCACTTGTCGGTTGCCAAACAGCTAGTCGTCCAACTGTCCAAGAAATCGTTCGCGATGGGGATTCACGAGGAGATAACCAAAAAACACTTCCCAAAATTGGAGTGATTCTTGGCCCAGGCGGCATTCGATCTTTTGCACATTTGGGGGTTTTAAGGGAGCTTGAGCGAGCTGAAATTCCCATACACTCAATTGTAGGGTACGAGTGGGGGGCATTGATCGGTGGGTTGTATGCAATCAAAGGAAAGAGTCACGATACAGAGTGGAAGCTTCAAAAATTAAAAACAGAGCATGTGCCGACAAAAACTCTTTTTCAATCAAAACCAAAGAAAGAAAGTATTGGAAAGCTTGTTCCCTTTTTAAAAGATCCCTTTGGGCGCTTACAAATTGGAGACTTAAGTCTCAAGTTTACATGTGGAGCTCACAACCTTGTTACAGAAAAAGATGTTTGGATAAGGGGTGGATCGGTTGTTGAGGCTTTGAAAAAATGTATTCCATATCCTCCAATATACAAAAGTTATCGAGGTTGGGTGGCAAATACAGAGTCTTTGGCTCGGGCCGTGGAAGAGTCCAAGCGTATGGGTGCGGACGTGATTGTTTTTGTAGACCTTCTTTCAGAAGGCACATCAACCCAAGTGGCATCAATTAAAGAAAATGAAGAAGCACAAATTCTTTGGTCAAAAGTCAAAAGAGATTTTGATGCCAATGTCGAAGGATTGGATTGGAGAATTAGCGTGAGAATGGGAAATACAGATTATCAAGATTTTAATTCAAGAAAGAGATTTGTTTTATTGGGTCAACAAGCGGGCTTGAGTTTCGCAAAACAAATCGCCAAGAAATACGGTTATTAGGGAGCATTCCCTGGGAGATGGTATGAGAAAGCCAGAAGTCGATATTGAAATATTTAAAGAAAGACAAAAAGAGTTGGGCTCAAAAATAAAGGGAGCAGCTCTTATTTTGGTCGCAAACTCGGAATATATAAGAAACCATGATGTCCATCACCTTTTCCGACAAGACAGCAATTTTTATTATATGACTGGGTTTGAGGAGCCGGATGCAGTTTTTGTGTTTCGCCCGGGGCAGGTAGAGGAAAAAATCATGTTTGTGCGCCCCAAGGACCCGGCGGCCGAAACATGGGATGGTTTTCGATTTGGACCCGAAGGCGTTGAAAGTGTGTTTGCAATGGACAAGGGATACAACCTGGAAGAGCTTTCTTCAAAGCTTCCTGATTTACTCAAGGATGTAAATAAAATTTATTATAGAAAGGGGAATCATCGGTTTGATTCTATTTTAGATTTGGCAATGGAAACAGTACAAAAAAGTTTTGGCCGTAGTGGAAAGGGTTTGCTTCCGATCGAGGATTTTTGGGAGCTCATAGGTGAACAAAGAGTTATTAAGTCAGAAAAGGAAAAAGAGTGGTTGAGAGAGGCGGCAAATTTGAGCGCCAAAGCACATACAAACGCAATGAAATTTACTGTGCCTGGAGTGACTGAACGCCAAGTGCTTGCAGTCATTGAGTACACATTTAAAATGGGGGGATCAGCTAGGCCTGGGTATAACTCGATTGTGGCCTCTGGTAAGAACGCCACAACTCTTCACTATGTCTTCAATGACGAGAAGTGTTCTGATGGAGATCTTTTATTGATTGATGCTGGTACGGAGTGGAATCATTATTCAGCAGATATTACGCGAACTTTCCCTGTAAGTGGTAAATTTTCTGATATTCAAAGAGATGTTTACAGTCGAGTTTTAGAAATCCAAAAGCGAGCTGTGGATGCAGTAAAGCCTGGTGTCACTTTTGTGGAAATCCAAACGCAAGTGATTGAAGATCTGACGCAAGTGATGATTGATTTGAAACTCTTAAGTGGTGAAAAATCCAAATTGATTGAGAGTCAGGCTTTTAAAAAATATTATCCACATAACATTGGGCACTTTTTGGGTTTGGATGTTCACGATCAAGGACTTTACACGCACAACGGTGAACCTCGTCCTCTTGAAGAAGGTATGTGTCTGACAATTGAGCCAGGACTTTACATTCCAATTGATGATAAATCTGCACCTCAGGAGTTGCGTGGAATTGGTGTGCGTATCGAAGATGATATTTTGGTCACAAACTCAGGAAATGAAAACCTCACAAGTGGTGTTCCAAAAGAGATAAGTGAAATAGAAGCACTTGTTGGAAAGGGCTTGGATCAAGTCATATGAGAATCACGTCTTGGAATGTCAATGGGTATCGTGCGGTCTGGAAGAAGGAATTTCTGTCGTGGCTTGATGGGCACTCTCCTGATGTTTTATGTCTTCAAGAAACAAAGTCGCATCCAGATCAACTCACTGAAGAGCAGTTGAAACCGCTTGGGTACAATACGTATTGGTCCAGTGCTGAGAAGAGGGGTTATAGTGGGGTTTCCACATTTTCTAAATCTGAACCTTTAGAGGTGAAGTATGGAATTGGAATTGATGAAATCGACAGTGAAGGTCGAATATTAACTACAAAATTTGAAAACGTCACTGTGGTCAATGCGTACTTTCCAAACTCACAAAGAGAGCACACAAGGCTGGATTACAAGTTGGCATTTTGCGTGGAAATCCAAGCTTATCTTAAAGATTTGGTTAAAAGAGGTGAGAATGTTGTCCTTTGTGGAGACTACAACGTTGCTCATAAAGAGATAGATCTTAAAAACCCAAAAACCAACAAGAAAAATGCAGGGTTTTTGCCTGAAGAGCGTGATTGGATGAGTGATTTTTTAAGTGATGGCTTTGATGATTGTTTCAGGCTTTTTTGTGATGAATCAGGTCACTACACGTGGTGGAGTTATAGACCTGGTGTGCGTGAAAAAAATGTAGGTTGGAGAATTGATTATTTCTGTACAAATAGTGAGTTTAGTAAATCCATCAAATCCTGTGTGATTCACCCAGAAGTTATGGGTTCCGACCACTGCCCCCTGACCCTCACCCTCTAAATAACTCACACATATCTTTCCTTAGATTGTCGTTTTATCTAATTTTATTAATTCAGAAAAAGTGAGTTCGGCTTTGCTACTTTTCGGCAGCGCTAGCTGACGTAGAGTAGTGGAATGCTTGTTTGGCAATTGTTTCTCACGCTCTCCCTCTCCCCCTTTGTCTGGTTTATCTAATTTTATTAATTCAGAAAAAGTGAGTTCGGCTTTGCTACTTTGCGGCAGCGCTAGTTGAGGTAAAGTAGTGGAACATCTGTTTGACTATTGTTTCTCACGTTCTCCCTCTCCCCCTTTGTCTGGTTTGTCTAATTTTATTAATTCAGAAAAAGTGAGTTCGGCTTTGCTACTTTGCGGCAGCGCTAGCTGACGTAAAGTAGCAAAACGCATGTCTGAACTTTTTGTGAATTAATAAAATTAGACAAAACGACTCAAAAACAAACCACAAGTGGAATTGAGCGCCCCGGCATAACTGTATCTCCAGTGTGACGAAGCACTTCAATCGGAGTTCTAAAGTTGTCATCTGGTATCCAGTATACACGGCAGTTTGATTTCTGGAAAAACTCGTTCACTCTATGAGACTCAATTATCGATGCAGAAAGTGAGCTTGGAGAAAGAGATGCGACCTCAAGAGAGGGGAGTAACTCGTGGCGCGTGAGTCGATATCTATCTACAAGATCATCTCTTTGGAAGTAATCACTTCGATTGATATATTTTCTAATCTGAAAATCTGAAAATACATCTTCAAAAGGTCTATTGCAAATTTTTGAAACAATACTTCTGGCATTTTGACTTGTGGAATGAAGTGCTATCTCAAAAAGACCTTCATCA
Organism: Bdellovibrionia bacterium; assembly: GCA_030427965.1. GTDB lineage: Bacteria > Bdellovibrionota > Bdellovibrionia > Bdellovibrionales > JAUICD01 > JAUICD01. The sequence goes on along the minus strand of JAUICD010000003.1, from coordinate 40,989 downwards.
CAATGGTTGAGAATATATTGAATAAAAAGCTCTGAATGAGTGTAGAAGTTTGAGAGCCACGACTCCTTAGAAACACCTGAGGGTTGAGTTGAGTTAAGTGAAAACCAGGGTGTCAGGGAAATGTGATCATATGTTGCTTGATTGATTTGAGAGCCGGAAGCTTTTAGCTCTAGGTTGTAAGCAAGGCCTTCTTCAAACCAGGGGTCAAAATCTTTTTCAGTTTTCCATGTGTAGTAATGAGCAAGCTCGTGTGTCAGTTTTGGTGTGAATATAGTAAATGATTCGACAAAGTTTTTGTTCACGAGAAATTTTGCAATTTCTTTTTCTTGCAAGTTTGGACAAAAGAACCCTGAAAACTTTAAGTGAGAGTTTTCAAACGCATCAAAGATCAAAATTTCTATTTTTTTGGGAAAAGAAACTGAGGGAGCTATTGTTTGAAACCTATAGCTTATCGATTTCAATCGATCTTTTAATATGTCGGGATAAAGAAGGGGGTAGGGCCGTCGAGTTGCGTTCCAATAAAACTCAATAGCAAGCTTTCCGCTTAAAGTGTTTACAGAAATTTGTTCAGAGTGTGTCCAAGAGCTTGGTGTTTGAGGGCATGTTTCAACAAGCGGATGTCTTTCGGGGCTTTGCGAAAAAGCAAGGGAAACACTTGCAAGCTCTAAAACAATAACAGTAAGGCAAAAAAAACGGAGCTGACTCATGGGGCAAATCTATTTGCTTCTGTATCCAAATGAAAACGAAAAATGATGAATTTGAATTCATTACACTACGGTTTTTAGAAACACTGTGGTTTGTTTGCGTTCAAGCAAAGAGGAAGAAATGAGACTTGTAATGAACAACTCTGAATCAAGTGAAGCGCCATCGGTGTTTGAATATGATGATTATCGTCGATTCTTGTCAGATTTCTTTGCGTATAAGAAAGCTTCACAAAAGGACTACTCTTTTGCTGTGTTTGCTTCAAAGGCAAATCTTGCTTCCAGAAGTCATGTCAAAAAAATTATTGATGGAGACAGACCACTTTCATCTGAGAATATTCCGAAATTTTGTGCTGCCCTTAATTTAACTGGTGATGAATCCATTTTCTTTGAAGCTTTAGTTAAATTCAACCTTTGTAAAGATACGGATTCAAAAAGACACTATTACGAGCAACTCAGAGCTTCGAGCCGCAAGGTCAAATGTGAGTGGGTGGATCTTTCTGATCGTCACCTTGAACTTTTTAAAAACTGGTATGTCATCCCTGTTCTTGAAGTTTTTGACCTTGAACTTGAAGACTACAGTTTGGGTGGGATTTCAAAAATCTTTGGATCAAAAATTTCCCCAAAAGAAGTGGGGCATGCCCTGACTGTTTTAGAAGACCTTGGATTTATTAAAAGAGACTCAAATGAAAAAAGTGGATATGCCAAAACCACTCCAAGTGTTCGTCGGTACAACAATGACATAGTTGAAACGGGTATTATTGATTACCATAAATCCGTATTTGAGTATGTTTCAAAGCAAATTGAAATTGAAAATAGAAATGAACGTTACCTAAAAACCCTTACAGTTGCTATCGCGCGAAATCGACTGCAAGAGTTTTTTGATAGGGTTGACGAATTCATAGGCTCAATGAATCGCGAGTTTTCCACGGATCAAGGAAAGAAGGAAAGTGTGGTCCAGATGAGCTGTCAAATTATGAAATTAACGAAAAAGTAAAAGAACAAAAAGATAAAAATGAGGAGAGGAAAATGAAAATAAAAAACTTAGCTGTGGTGGCTGTAATGGTATCCATATTGGGATGGGCGATGGTCGCTGATGCACAAGGTGTTCGGCCGGGAACTGAAGTGGGTGGAACTTTGGAAAGTGAATTTGATCCACTTTTTGATTCAGTAAGTGATGTTCAAGGTGATGAATTTGATGAATACCTAGAACATTACGGAAACCGAGCGCTTGAGAAACTCAATTTGGGCCAAGTTTTAGCTGGAACAAATGACAGAAAGTCCTTTGCAGAAAAAAGAGACATACTAACTCGTGCCCTAAGAGCGGCATTGAGGGTGTATAGTCGGTGGCCAAGTCATTATCAGCCGATGACTCGAGTTGCCATTGAACGTGGCCGCGAGTTGGATCGCGAGGCTTTTGATGGATCTCGTTGTGCTGAAAGACCAAGTCCTCAGAAAGAACAGTGTTTAGTTAATGAAAATCGCACGGCCTATCGAGTTCTTTTTGCATACATTGAACATGTGAAACGATTTATTGTTCCTCTGGACAACACTTACCTCGTGCCAGCCTATGCCTATGATGACCCTTGTTACCCATCTACAAGATGTGATCGCCAAGGTATTTGGGTAAGTCTTTATCAAGGTTACCAGGAAGCAGCTTTGAATCTTTTGAAATTCTATCTCGGTGAGCAGGCTGGTTTAAGAACAGGGTTTCCTGAGAGTTTGTTTTCTCATTACTACAAAACTCGTGTGGCCGAGAAAGTTTTCAAATGGGTTTCAAGAGATTTACGTTGGGATGATTTTAGAGAATCGCTTTACTGCCCGATTTCAGATACCGACAATGCGTTTCGTTTGCTTCAAAAGTGGAATGCAGGAATTCCAATTTGGGGAAGCCCGCAAGAGGCGGTTCGCTTTGCAGTTGGAACGGCAAGTGTCGTGAGAAGTGAGCTTGCACATCCTCAGTGCTCAGATCCTTATTCTTACCCAGATTGGATACATGTTGAGCCAGTGGGACGCTCAGGTCAGTACTTACGTGGTGATAGAAGGCGACGTCCAAGGCATGTTTGTGAAGATCGTGGGTTTTGCACTCATCGTAGCCATCAAAGAAGAGGGCCATACAATCGTTAAAATTTAAAAAATTGAACGTTTACAGTTTAAAGGAGAAGAAAATGAAATCACTGAAACTATTTATAGCGATCTTGCTGACAGCAAGCATCGGTCATACCAAGGGAATTGAGGATTTACCAAGCAATATCCTTGATCTGACAGGAGTGTTCTGCGGAAAAGTGCAGAACACAAAAAAAGATGTTTGCGCTATTGTGAGCCCAATAAAAGAAAGAGGCCAAAAAAGTGGACGATGGAATATCTTTGTTTATTATGAAGATCTAGATAAAGCCTCTCTCTATGAGGGTGAGATTGTCGAAGGAAACCGAATTGGTCTTATTCTTTTTGGTTTAGATCCACAAGGCTCTACAATTGAAGCCAAGCCCCCAACTGGTGGTGTCATGAAAATGACAAGCTCTCAAAAGAGTGGTCGTTATGTTGAAATTTCAGGAATTTCAACGAGTCCTTTGGTTCTCAATAAACGCGAAGGTCGTGTGGCTTTGTCTGCAAACATACCCGCAGGGCTTTATAGAAAGGGAAATGATGAACTGGCAGTCAATGGTTATACTCGAGGTGTTTTTAGTGTCACATCAAGAATTTCTTCTCTTGGGTTAAGGGGAGACTTAATTGGTAGCTTTGAACATGACAATGTTGTGGCTCTTCGTGCAGAAACATTTAACTCTTCGATGAATACTGTCATTGGAGATCAAGTGGCTTCAGCAATGATGGGATTCACGGTTCGAGGGAAGGGCAAAATTCTTGTTGTAAAACTTGGCAACAATCAAACGTTGGCTTCAGCCAAAGTTTTGGCAAAGAAGTGAGGATGATCATGAAAAAATCAATATTTATGACAGTTATTTTACAAATTTTTATTTTTACATTTGCACATGCTCAGTCTGACCTGGATCGTTTTCTGGGAGAGGGTGATGAAGAGTTTGGAGCTGCAATCAATATTTTACCAGATGCTCTAGATGACTTTCAGGGACTTTTGCATGACTCAAAACTTTTGTTAGAGTCAGCTCTACAAGAGGCAAAGGCAAAACCCCTTAGAGATCGTACTGGGATTTACTTAAACGCTATCAACAATGTGATCCGTGAGTCTGAAAGCCATTCATCGGAGTTTTTGATGGGGATCGTCTTAAGACGTTCTCGTCAGTTGTACAATGTGGCTCAAGAGGCCAGTGACTCACCAAAGAAGAAAACTTTTGAGAGGCGTCTTTTGAGAGACGCAATCCATTGGGCGATTGAGCTTTATCCAGTGAACTACTCAATTTTGAGTCGTCTTGAAACCATGTCTGAAGAAGAGCTCAGTCAGTATGTGCGGCCAGTGGAATATGCTTTCTTGGGAATTGATTGGGCGCGGTATGTTCTTGGTCTGACTTATTCCTCACCTGATAACCAATCGCGTATGAATATTTTAAGACTCGCTCTAAGGCACTGGTTTTGGGATATTCGAAACGATGCAACACTCAATGAGCAGCTTGCTCCTTTCTTGGCTCAAATCAAAGCCAAGGTTGATAGTGTGAGTTCTGATGTTCCATCTACACCCATTGAACAACTTTATCTTGCACGAGACATTAGACAGTTCTTTGTTAACAAGATGGGCTTAGTCGAAGAGCGTCTTTCTGAAATTGCAACGGCTTACACTAGAGCTGGGGTGATGACTCGTGAAGGATCAACTTGGTTGTCGGGCTCCAACCTTACAATACTTGAGCGCATAGAAACAAATGTCGAGAGTGCAGGTTCAGGTTATGCTGAATCTTACGTAACGGGATCTCTATCAGAATATCTTGCTCAAACACTTCAAATTTGTAGTAACACAGGCTCTAACGTGTCAGATGGAAAGTGTTTTCAATCTAGGCTTAGAGAATGGAGTTTGTCTGCCGATGAAGGGACCTCTTACGTTCTAAAAGGCATGTCTGATATGTGCCTGGATAATCCAACTTGGGATGATGCAAAAAAATGCTTTAGTGAAATTGTGCTTGGTTTAAAAAAAGCTTCGACGGGCGATTTGAATAAGTACGATTTCACGTTTACAGCATGTGCTTCAATCTCGGGGTGGGAAATGCATGGGAGATGTTTCAATGTCATTTTTTCATACTACTTAAACCTTGAGGATGTTTTCGCAAAGACTGTCGCCTCGGCGTGCCATAAAGCAACTTGGAAAGATCAAGCATCTTGTCAGATGGACATGCTGGTAGCAGCATCTGCTCACCCACCGAGTCCTTCGACTTTGAACTTAGTAACTGCGTCGTGCACCTCTGAGTCGCCTTTTAACTGCCCTGGAAATATCATGAAATCTGTGGCTCAATACGGTCTATCAGAAGATGCTCATGCTCTTATCAATGAATCCTGTGGCACAAATAACCCAACTTGTACTGAAAAGCTTCTGAAAAACTTTTCAGAAGCAAGATCAAATTGATTTAACCCTCCAAACAAAGAGAGGAGAGTCTCTCTTTAGAACTGTTCCCACCAAGGGCCCCTCTTTGGGGCCCTTATCCCCTCTTTCCCGACTTTGTCTGGTTTGTCTAATTTTATTATTTCAGAAAAAGTGAGTTCGGCTTTGCTACTTTGCGGCAGCGCTAGCTGACGTAGAGTAGTGGAATGCTTGTTTGACAATTGTTTCTCACGTTCTCCCTCTCCCCCTTTGTCTGGTTTGTCTAATTTTATTAATTCAGAAAAAGTGAGTTCGGCTTTGCTACTTTTCGGCAGCGCTAGCTGACGTAAAGTAGTGGAATGCTTGTTTGACAATTGTTTTTCACGTTCTCCCTCTCCCCCTTTTTCTGGTTTATCTAATTTTATTAATTCAGAAAAAGTGAGTTCGGCTTTGCTACTTTGCGGCAGCGATAGCTGACGTAAAGTAGCAAAACGCATGTCTGAACTTTTTGTGAAATAATAAAATTAGATCCACCCAAGCAAAAAACACAAATCTGTTCAAAAAAAACTGTGTGCCAGCCATCCCTTCTGAAGAGCAATGTCTTTTAATTTCTGTTCAGATTCAAAAAGACGCCCCTTTGGCTCAGATTGCACAGCGAGTTGTGTATGGGTGGCCAGCATCAAAAGGTCCAAATCTGAAATAGTATTGCCAGAGGCAAATGCGGGAATTTTATTTCGATTTTTTAGGGCTGTTGCTTTTCCCTCTTTAAAGGTGAGCTCATCAAGTTCTTCGGTGATCAAGCCATCTTCAATTTTTGCTGTTGTTCCAATTACGGCATCGCTATTTAAACCAAAAAGTTTGGCAAAAGGTTCAACAGCCCACTTGACACTTGCTGTGACAATGAGAATTTCAAAACCTAAATTTTTTTGAAACTCAATTAAGTGTTTCATAGGTTCAAAGAGAGGTGTTTCATATTTTTGAAAACAATCCCTTGCCCATTTTTGAAGAGTTTTAAGTTCAATGCCGGAATTGATTTTTGCTAACCAAAAAAGAGCATTGAGTGGATCTTTTTCACGAAATTCCAAATAGTCACTCATTTGATTTTTTGACCACTGAAAGTCACAGTTTTGAATCTGGTATTCTAAAAATACCTCACCAATATCTGTTCTCCAAAGAGTGCCGTCGGCATCATAGGCTGCTATGGGGTTTTTAACCTCAGTGGCAATTTTTTCAGAAATCTCTTTGAGGTCAGAAAGCAATCTATCGGGGAAAGGTTTGACTGGATATGGGGGCTCTGAAACCATAGTTGGATTATGTCGGATACAAAAATAAATGACAAGTTGGAACCAGGAATGATTTGGGCTGTGGGGAGCTTTAAGTCCCAAAAGGTAGAGGATATACAAGAACTCTTGTCCGTCTTTGATTTTGATTTCTGGCCTGAAATGACGGGGCTTGGTGAAAAAGAGGAGTTGATCGGTTTTTGGCTTCATTTATTTGATATTTGGTGTAAGTCAGATTTTGATAAAAATACGATTTCCAAACAAATAAAAAGCCGTATAGGCTTTGAGTGGTTTTTAAAAAACAAATCTGATAAACCGACAAAAACTCAAATCATTGGACCAGCGACACTTCTCTGGGCACTTAAGAAAGAGAAATATCCATTTATAATAGAATCTGACATTTTTGAATTCCTACTTCTTTCAATCACAGAAATGAATGAACTAAATGGGACAAAGTTTGATTTTATATCTATTGATGAGCCATGCGCGTTTCTTGAGAAAAAAACAGAGGTTCTTTGGAAATCTATGCTTGTTCAGTTTAAAAATGAGGATTTGGGAGAAAGCCTTTGTCTTCATAGCTGTGGTACACCAAAACCAAGTTGGTTGGATTTTTCATTTAAAGTGGTTCACCTTTCCTTGGGGGAGTTGGGCGACTCTTTGATTTCAGAGCGTGCGTTTTGGAATGAGAAATTTGAATCTATGAAAGAGAAAAATCAGTGGTTGGCGCTTGGTGTTGTTCCCAGTGGCCCTCTACCTATTGATAAACAGGTTGTCATAGAGGATTTTGAAGATTTTCTATATCTGGTGCCTACTCATGTTAAAAATCGACTTCTCATATCGACCTCTTGTGGTATAGGTCTTGAGCATTCAGATGAATTACAAGAAAGACTCGCAATATTAACAGAAATTCAAGAAAGGTTCTTTGGTTGAGTGAAATTAAGGTTTTGTCTTTAGATGATAGGGAAGTCATTCTTGAGTACGAAAGAGCAAATCTCAAAAGTACGATTGAAAACGAAGATGAGAGAAGGTTTTTTGAGTGGAATGCTCCTTGGCGAGAGGAGTCGCTTGAGCACTATTTAAAATTAGGCTGGAGTGTCGGATTGTGGGAGACAAGCCAAACAGATACAAAAGAGGGTTTTCTTGGGTACTTTATTGGACAGGTCTATCTCTTTCATGAGTCGATGACTCAAACACTTTGGATTGAAAGCCTGTCAGCAATCAACCAGACAGCTAAAGAAAAACTGATGGATACCGCCTACAGATACGCACGTGAAAAACACCTTCAAAGGGTGATCTTTCCTGAAAACCTATCTGGAGATCTCATTGGATACGAAACTGAAACCTTGAATACTCGCCCCGTTGTAAAAACCTCAAAAAGGATGACATAGTTTGTTTTCCGTTAACACTCGTAAACAGAATATAGAGAAATTGGGTAGAGAAAACTTTGATCTTGTTATTGTGGGTGGGGGGATCACAGGTGCAGGTGTTGCTCGAGATGCGGCCTCTCGTGGAATGAGGGTTGCGTTGGTTGAGGCAAGTGATTTTGCATCCGGAACAAGTTCCCGTTCAAGTAAACTGGTGCACGGTGGGATTCGATATCTAGAAAATCTTGAATTTGGACTTGTATTTGAAGCCCTCTCTGAAAGAAATCTGTTATTTGAAATTGCACCTCTGATGGTGCATCCGTTGAGATTTGTTCTTCCGATTTATGAAAACTCTCGTGTTGGAATGTTTAAAATGAGTCTTGGAATGTGGTTATATGATGCCCTTGCTCTTTTTAATTCACCAGAAATGCATGAGCGTCTTAACTTTGAAGAAACAAAAGAACGACTTCCACTTTTATCAGATAGTGGATTGAAGGGGAGTTTTGTCTATTCAGATGCTTATATGGATGATGATCGAATGGTCATTGAAACACTTCGTTCAGCCGCAGTATTTGGTGCAATATCTGCCAATTATGTTCGTGTCACGGAAAACAAAAAAGAAAATGGACGTGTACGTTCTTTAAGCTGTCAGGATGAAGAAACAGGTAAGGAATTTGAAATACGAGGCACTCATTTTGTGTCTGCAGTTGGGCCTTGGACAGATATTTTTGGTAAATCCAACTTCAAGGGATGGAAGTCAAAACTTCGGCCGACAAAAGGGATACACTTTACCCTCAACAGAGAGCGCCTGGGTTTAAAGGAAGCCGTCGTGATGGCAGATGATTCTAAAAACCGGATTGTGTTTGGTATTCCACGGCACGATATGGTGATTGTTGGGACAACAGACACAGATTTCTCAAAAGATCCAAGTGATGTCACAAGTGATCGTGAGGATATAGAGTATTTATTAAAAATGTGCGGGGAGTACTTTCCGGGTGCAAATATTTCTGAAAAAGACATTTTAGGAAGCTATGCAGGAGTTCGTCCACTTGTTCATGATGGATCGGAGTCAGAGGGTAAAACGAGTCGAGAGCACAAGATTTGGACAGATTTTTTAAATGTGACGTTTGTAGCTGGTGGAAAGTACACGACTTACAGAAAAATGTCGGAAGATATTGTCAATGAGTGCCTTTCTTATTTTTCAACTGAGTATGTTGCAGGATTAAAGCCGACACAAACAAGAAATCCACTAAATCTCTATGCGACAGAAGCAACGATTCAGAAGGCAAATTCACTTTGTGGTCTTTGGGCTGAGGAATCCGGGCTGAGTAAAACAAATGTTCAAGCCCTAGTAGGCCGACATGGACTTGAAGCAGAGCGAATATTACAAAAAACAACATCTAGAATGTCTTATTGGGACTACGAGGTGGATCATGCTGTGGATACGACAATGTGTTTTCATTTGGAGGATTTCTTTTTAAGAAGAACGCATTTGTTTTTAGCTCACCCAGACAATGGAATGTCTCTTGTTGATCAAATTGGGCGCCGACTCGCTGAAAAATTGAATTGGAGTGACTCTCAGTTTAAGGATGAAATTGCGCGATTGAAAAATCACCTGAACAAAGAACTTTCCTGGAAAAAATAGATATGACCTACCTTTTGTGCGTTTTATGATTTTAAACTTTTAATAATCTTTGGAAGCTTAGAGAGGCTACTGACTCCGTGTTTTGTTAAGAATTGCGCAAACTCTGGCCCGGCATCTTTTATAAGCTTAAGATATCCGTTTTTTAAAACATGAAATACCTTCCCGACAACTTTGACTTTGACTTCCCCGGCAACAATTTGCCTAAGCACTTCAACGCCAAAAAGCCCAAGGCTTGTGCCATCATTTCTGAGCAAGTGTCTTAACCCGGTCTCTGAAATTTCAAATCTTACATCTGGGTTGTTTGCCTTGCGGGGTTCCACTTGGACTTGGTTGTTCATGATATAATAAGCACACTCTTGTTCTCCAGCTAGAAGTATCGAAATCTCAATACCAGGTTTTAATCTTGAGAGAGCTTGTTTACTAATGGGTTTTTCTACCAAGAAGTCTTTAAGAAGCTCAAATAAGTTTGCATCGGCTTTTTCCATTTGGGTTCAACCTCATAGTTGTATTTAAAAATAACAAGTTATAGGCTATAGCGAGGAGGCCAATTGACGTCAACGAGAAGAACACTACCCCTTGAAGCAGCTCGCCCCTGGAATAATCCAGAGAAAAAGAAAATTGCTCTCGATATGCTGGAGCGATACACAGGATCCCCTCTTGAAGAAATTTGCAGTCATGTGATTTTGACAAATTTCGACTACTACATGCAGACATTTTCAGACAGGTTCAATTGTAAGATACATCAGGGAAGTGCGTGTCGAATTGCGAACAACCCCGATCTTGATATATCCATTTTGGATTTTAATATAGGGGCTCCAATGTCAGCCCTTGTAATTGAAATGCTATCAGCCAATGAACCAAATGCAGTTCTAATGCTTGGGATGTGTGGTGGGTTACATCGCGATATTAAAATTGGAGATTATTTTTTACCAATGGCAGCGATTCGAGACGAGGGGACATCCAATCACTTTTTGCCAGCTCAAGTTCCAGCTCTCCCGGCTTTTAAAATCCAGAAATTTTTGAGTCAGGTGATTGTAGAAAAAAATGAAACCTATGTGGCGGGAGTTGTTCATACGACAGATTATAGGTTTTGGGAGTTTGATGAAAAGTTTAAGAAGCTGTTAAAACTTGAGAAGGCTGCAGCGATTGATATGGAGACAGCAACCCTATTTGTTTCGGCATTTGCCTGCAAAGTACCCTGCGGCGCGTTGCTTTTGGTGAGTGATTTACCATTGAAAGCACCAAAAACCAAAGCATCTGCCAAAAAGGTATTTAGGAAGTACACGGATCTACATCTTGATATAGGCATTCAAACAATGGCTGAATTAAATCAGAGAGCAGATCAGGTGCGACATTTTGAGTGGTGAGGATTTGTGGCTTATCGACGATTTTGTACGACGTGGCCAAAGCTTTGGTAAGCTCCTAACATAAGATCGCGTATTGACTGGACTTTGTATCAGGCTCTAAACTTGTAAATGCCTTAAATTACGACACCTTTCGAAGCGGGGATCCATGGGTTTGTTTGACCATTTTGCGGACTACTTTTCAAATGACATTGCCATAGATCTTGGCACAGCCAACACACTTGTTTACGCCAAGGGAAGGGGGATTATTTTAGATGAACCTTCTGTTGTTGCTGTTCAGAAAAATTATCGTGGACTACAAAATCGAGTATTGGCTGTCGGAAAAGAAGCCAAAGATATGTTGGGTCGAACTCCAGGAAGTATCGTTGCAATCCGACCAATCAAAGATGGTGTTATTGCAGATTTTGAAGTGACACAGTCCATGCTGAAATATTTTATATCAAAATCGACAGGTCATAAAAAAAGTTTTGTTCGACCTAGAATTATCATTTGTGTCCCATATGGAATCACTCAAGTTGAAAAGCGTGCAGTAAAAGAATCCGCACACTCTGCTGGTGCACGAGAAGTGTATTTGATTGAAGAGCCGATGGCTGCTGCAATTGGAGCTGGTCTTCCCATTACAGAGCCAAGCGGCAATATGGTTGTGGATATTGGTGGTGGAACAACTGGTGTTGCAGTTATATCACTTGGTGGAATTGTCTACTGCAAATCCATTAAGGTTGCAGGAGACAAATTTGATGAAGCAATAGTGAGTTATGTCAGACGTCAGTTCAATTTGCTAATTGGTGAAAGAACGGCTGAAACGATTAAGCTTGCAATCGGAAATGCTTATCCATTTGAAGAAGAGCGCGTCATGGAAATCAAGGGTCGTGATCTTGTAGCTGGTGCTCCAAAGACTATAGAGATCACAAGTTCTCAGGTACACGATGCTCTTATGGATCCTCTGTCTGAAGTTGTGGATGCTGTGAAAACGGCATTAGAAAAAACTCCTCCTGAGCTTGCATCTGATATTGTCGATAACGGAATTGTACTCACTGGTGGCGGAGCTAACCTTTCAAACCTTGATATATTACTTCGTGAAAGAACAGGGCTGCCTGTTTCGATATCTGAAGATCCGTTGACTTGTGTTGTTTTGGGTTCTGGTAAAGTCCTTGAGGAATTGAATCTTTTACGTCAATTGACCACGGATTGATAATGGCAACTTTGCATATCAAATGCATATCCGTTTTTTTTTATTTCACTTTACTTGATGAACGCCTCGCTATGGAGGCGACAGCACGAGTTGTACGAAAAATAAAAAAACGAATTCAATCAAACAAAGAAGATGCAAAAGACATTGAAAAACTGATTGTCTTTTTTTGTCATCAAGTGCGACTCAAGTTGACGGGCAAAAAGAAGTATCTTTGGGCCAAGTCAGGAATTGAATCCGGCTGGACTCTTCACCCAGATGTGGATATTGGTTCATGGAGAGAGTTTCTTGCAGAGTCTGATGGCGAAGTTGTTGAGGCCGTAGTATTTTCAAAAATTCTCAATTTCAAAGACCAACCCATTTCTCAGGGTTTGGGAATTACCATTGGAACATTGAGGTATAGATTGGGTAACGGGATTCGCCTACTTGGTCTTGTTGCGCAACCGGGATTGGTGCGGATATGAGCCCTCGACGGCAACTGAGTGAATTTCTTTGTAGAGAAATGCTCTATGATTTTGCTACGGGTGAACTTGATGACAGCAGAAAAACTGCCGTTGAAGAATCGATTAAAGAGTTTCCAGATTTAGAGGATGAGCTTGAGGCTCTAAAGAACGGCATTGTCTATTTGAAGCTACTTTCCCAAACTGAAGTTTCTGAGCCACTTATCAATCAGGTTCAAGAGGAAACGGGAATTGTGGCTTACTTTAAAAAGCTTCAAACACTGCCAACGTGGGCGCGTTGGACGATTGAGGCACTTGTTGTTGCTTCTGTTGTTTTTATTGGAATTCGATTTATCCCAACAGATTTTTGGATGAAAGATGTCAGTCAATTTGATGTGGCCACAGTCCAGCTTGGAAAGGGTCAGGCTGAGATCCCTATTTCTGATGAAGTCAGTGAAGTTGAAAAAATGATTCAAAAAGATGAAGAGGCTCTCCCTAAAGAGGGTGTCATTGTTGAGGCAACTCCGGCGCCAGTTAAAAAATCAGAAGAAGTGATTTCAAAAGATGAGAGTGTGGCAAGTAATAAAACAACCCTTGAAGCCAAAGACCCTCCATCAGCAGTTCCTGTTCGAGGCTATGTATATCGCATGTATATGTTTTTGAGCAATGTGGATGAGGTGACCCCTGTAATTGCAAAAAAAATCCGAGAACTTGGTGGGAAAAAAGCTGGAGAGGTTCGGCTGGGTTGGAGAAAAGAAGATGGAAGCTATTTCCATTTTACTCTTCCTGAAGAAAAGTACTCAGAGATTACAAGTTTTGTAAGCCAATATGGGGATGTTCGTATTAGTAAGGATGAGCATAAACGAATTATGCCGAGGGGAATAAACCGATTTATTTTATGGATTGAAGAAACAAATCCCAATTTAAGAAAGAAAAATGACGAATCAGGAAACTAAACCAAAAAAGTCACTTCGAAATATTCTAAGTTTTTGGTTTTTATTCTTCAGTATAATTCCTCTGGTTTTTATTACAGGTTATTCACTCTCACAATTTGAATATGCAATTGATGAAGAGCTCTTTAAGAGACTTCAAGGAAATGCGCGTGAGATATCTGTTGTTTTCGATGATCAGGAAAACTATTTGTTTCGATATGGTCGAATTCATGCAACGGACCCTGCGCTTATTTATAGCTTAAGTACGCAAAGCATTTCTAGTGCAAGAAGACTGTTGTCTCAGTGGATGACAAACTATGTGGCAAGCCGTCTTTCTTTGTATGACAAAACGGGTCGTCTTCGGGTGGCTTTGTATAGAGCGTCTGATGGAACAGTAAAAAGTCTTACAAATTTAGAAGCTGGAGATGTGAATCTTTCAAAAAGTTTACTAGATACCTTTGGTGAATCCACTCAAGTTCGATTTCGAGATATTCGAAAACGCCATGGAATGGAACTTATTGTTTATTCCAAAGTACTAACTGAGAAAGGGCGCCTTGTTGGTTACCTTGAAGAAATCATCAACTTTGACGAATCCACATTAACAAGTTTAAAGAATAGACTGAAACTTGATATTGTTCTTTTTGATGGAAAATTAGAGCCAACTGTTTCTACTCTAGAAGATTTTAAACTTCATCCGAAAAGCTATTTTCGTGAACGCCAAATAGAATCAGACAAAGGTTTTTTTGAAGTTTCAGGAAAAGATGGGACATATGGGTTTTATATTGAACCCGTTCCTGAAACCAATGGCCGTATCCATATTGGCTTAGCGGCATCACGAGATGAGGTTGAGGGAGTGCTTGGTGGAATTCAAAACGCTCTTATTTCTGTTGTGGGTGTAATTATATTTCTTATGGTTTTAACTCTTATGGCAGCAACCAATATGATTGTTCGTCCTGTAAATGAATTGGTACAAGCGGCTAGAAAAATTGAGTCTGGTGAGTTTGGGACTCAGATTGCAAATCGAAGTGACACAGAACTTGGTTTTTTAACTCAAACGTTCAATAAGATGTCAGTGAAGGTAGCAGAAGCACGAACGGAACTTGAAGAAAAAATCCAAGAATTAGAAAACGCAAATAAAGAAATACAAGAAACTCAAACTCAACTTGTTCAGTCAGCTAAAATGGTGAGCCTTGGGCAATTGGTTGCAGGTGTTGCTCATGAGCTCAACAACCCAATTGGGTTTATTTATTCCAACATGGCACACTTACGCGATTACTCTGAGAAACTGGCAAAGTTAACAGAGGTTGCCCAGAAAGATCCCAAGAAAATTGAGAAAATAAAAAAAGAAATTGAATACGACTATATTATGAAAGACCTTCCAAAGCTTATTCGCTCTTGTGAGGATGGCGCTCGTAGGGTTCGTGATATTGTGATTGGACTCAGGAACTTTTCTCGAATTGAAGGTGAAGGGTTAAAAGAGTTTGATTTACGAGATTGTGTGCAAGACACGTTGAGACTTCTTGCAGGTGAATTGAAAACAAGAGTTAAGGTGAGTATTGATTTTGGAACAGTTCCACCAGTTAAGTGTTACCCAAATCAAATCAATCAGGTTGTGATGAATGTTCTATCAAATGCGGCACAGGCGATTGAGGGTGAGGGTGAGATTGCGATTCGCACAGGGAAAAAGGGAGATATGGCAGTCATTCGAATCAAAGACTCTGGACGCGGGATTTCTAAAAAGGACATGGAACATATATTTGATCCGTTTTTTACAACAAAACCTGTTGGTAAAGGAACAGGCCTTGGCCTGAGTATTTCCTATAGTATTGTTCAAAAACACGGTGGTGACATTAAAGTCAGTTCTGAAAAAGGAGAAGGCACCGAATTCACAATCTTCCTTCCCTTTAAAGGCCCCTCCCCCGGGTGACTGCCACCTTTTTGGGTGACCTTGCGTCAAATCTGTTCTGGGTGACTGCCACCCTTTTGCCCCGGGTTGACTGTCATTTTTCACTGGGCGACTGCCACCCTTTTTGCCTTGGGGTGACTGTCACCTTATTCAGGTGTCGGATAGGTTGTTGAGTGCTTCTACTGGTGGATTTGTTTGACGTCGATGATTTTTGTTCCCTGCATTTTGAGTTTGTACCCACTTTTTAGGGCCGATCGTTTGACCTCTTCGATATATTTTTTTTCATAGAGTTTGTTGTATTCATCCCTCTGAATGGCTTGAATATTTTCTTGATCAATTTCAAAACTCATTTCTTGATCTTGGTTGGAGTCACGAATATCCATGACTTCAGGGTCATGTTGAGGCTGATTTTTGGGACTTGAAACACCAAGTGTTTGGGTTTCAAGTTTGAAGACGTTTGAGTTATTGTTGGAAGTGATTTTTGGAGTCCTAGGTGATCGAAGATTCCCAGATTGATTTTTTTGGATTTCAATTTTTTTCATCATATGTCTCAAATGATGGTTCACTCTTTGATCCACGGGTGTTTCAAAGTCAGAACCTTGACCCAAAGCAAAAACACCAATGAGTTGGAACAAAATAGATAATACTGTTATTTTCCCAATAGTCATAAAAACCCCGTTATATTCAATAGATGCAAGAGGCTTGCCAGAAGTTATAATGTAAGATGTTGAATTTACAGGGTGTTTTGGCTGTTCCAAGAGTCAAAATTGTCGTAAGAATAGACACTCGTCAAAATTCTGAGAGAAGGAGAGAGAATGAAATCATTGATCGTTTTACTCGTATTGATCGCAATGACTCACCTTGTGGGTTGTGGTCCTAAGGCCTTTACCAAGGGGGACTATGATACAAATGTTGAAGAGGAGAACCTATTGAATGATAAGTGGTCTGAAACAGATATGCAAAAAACTGTTGAAACGCTTGTGAATCAAATGGTCAAGCATCGCTCGATTGCACGTGCTAAAAAACCACCTGTTATTATGGTCACTCGACTACAAAATAAAACAAGTGAGCATATCGATACTCAGAGTGTGATGGATATGGTCCGAGTGGAGCTCACGAACCGCTCTGAAGTGGCGTTTGTAGATAAAGCAGCACGTGAGGATGTGTCTTCGGAATATGAGTATCAAGATTCAGGCATGGTTTCTAACACATCAAGAAAAGGTCCTGGAAAGCAGGTGGGTGCGGACTACATTTTGAATGGCAGACTAGATTCTATTGTTCAGCAGGTCGGAAAAAACAAAACGGTTTACTATAAAGTCACACTAAATCTAACAAATCTTTCAACCAACCTCATCACTTGGACGGGGCAGAAGCAGATTCGTAAAAGGTATAAAAAGAAACGCGTAGGTCTCTAGTTTTGTTGGGTGTCCGGTACTTTTTTGGGATGCTGTTCGTTGTGAATACTACTAAAGGTATTTACAATGAACTGCATATCAAAAAAATGACGGGTACTATAGTCCTTTTTCTTTTAGCGGGATGTTCGACGTTCAATCGGGCATCTTATCAGGTGCAGAGCCATATTCTTAATGGAAATTATGAGAAAGCCATAGAGGTTGTAAAGCCTCTGGCGGAAACTCCAGGTGATGACCAACTGATCTACCTTTTGGATTATGGGCTTTTGTTACAGCTAAAAGGTGACTATCGAGAAAGCAACAAGGTTTTTTTAAAAGCTGAGGCCACCTCTGAAATCAAAGATTACACATCTATAAGTCGATCTGCGGGTGCCATTATTTTTAATGAGGGGATGATTCAATATAAGGGCGATGATTATGAGAAAGTTCTTATAAATGTTTATCTTGCGATCAATTTTTTGATGCTCAAGGAATATGATTCAGCACTTGTTGAGGCTCGAAAGATCAATGAAAAACTGACAAGGTATCGTGATGAAGCCAAAAAGGATTATGGGCAAAATGGATTTGCAAGAGTTTTGAGTGCGATGCTTTGGGAGCAAGACCGGAAGTGGGATGACGCTTATATTGATTACAAATTTGCTTATGAAGCAGATCCCAATATTCGTGGGATTGAGAAATACTTGGTTGAAAGTGCAAGGCGTGCTCAAAGGATGTCAGAGTATAGAAAGTGGAAGAAGTTGTTTCCGCATATCCAAATGGATTCGGACTGGGGTTTTGGAAAATCAGGTGAACTTGTTATCATTTTTCAATCAGGGCGCGGCCCAGTGAAAAGACCTAATCCCAATTTTCGTAGAATTCCTGAACTTGTTCCAAGGGAAAATCTGATTGATAATGCAAAAGTCACTGTTGAGAATTTGAAGACTGCAAAATCCATAGTTGGTGAAACGGGAGTTGTGTTTGATTTAGAAAGTACAGCTATCAATTCACTTAAAAGCCATTATGCTGGGTTGATTGCCAAAAGAGTCGCAGGGATGGTTGCGAAGAAGAAAATTGCAGGAAGAGTTGCCAAAGAAAATGAGGTTTTAGGCCTTCTAACTTTTGTGGGTCTTCACTTAAGCGACCAAACCGATCTTCGACAATGGATGACTCTTCCTCAAAACTTTCAACTCTATAGAGCAAAGCTTGCTCCGGGTAAGTATCGCATCAAAGTTGAGGCTCAAGGCGCCTCTGAGAGCCAGTCCCGAGTCTTTGAAGAGGTTGAAGTTAAAAAGGGTAGAAAGGCATTTTTAAACTGGCGGGCCCTTTAGCCTGCGCCAAGTTTTTGAAACCTAGCTCAAATTCGGTAAAGTTTTCAAATCACTACTCAGATCCCCCATGACGCGCTATGACTTTGAGCGGAAACTGAGAGTATTTCCTTAGGGTCAATTGAGAGAGGCAAATTTGAAAAATATAGCAGTACTGCTGATTGCGGCGATGTTTTGTAACGTTGGCTGTGCTCAGCATGAAGAGGGGGGTGCGGGGCTGACTGGTCAACGGCTCAACTGTGAATCCGATGATATTCTAGAGATACTTGGGCGAGAAAGAGGGCTTTCTGTTACAAGCAGTCTTTTTGTAGACATCAGAGACCTTGTAAAATTTAAGGGTGATGTTTTTCCCGAGGCAGAAAGTATTCTATTTTCACTGAACGAGGGAAAGCAAAAATTTTTTTCTGAGGACATTAACTTTGACATTAAAGAGCGTTCTTACTTGCCTTATTCAAAAAACAGACAAGTGGTTCCTTTAGAAGTATTTGAGGCTGAAACTAGAAAAAAATTAAGTCGAAATGTATTTGGTATTGAAATGATCAATTGTCCGATTGTTGATTTAGATTCAAGTGAGGCAACTTTTCAATTGCGCTCACTTTTTAGTGATGAAGAGGGGGTTCGTTTTCGAAAGTTTCGAGTTCAAACTCGTCTGAGCGATGGTGAGGTTCTTTCTGTTTCAATTGATGGAGAGGATGAAGATCTCAACACGACTGGAATTCAAATGGAAACAAGTTTGGTTCAACGCAAGGTCATTATTCGAGATGCCAATGGAAGTATTTTGAAAATTTATCCGATTGATGTGGGTGGATTTGATGAGGGGGTTCGGAATAAAAGCGGTACAAGCTTGATGACGCCCGTTTATAATGGAGCGTATCTTTGGAGAAACCTTGTAATTGAATCACGTGTTAGGCCTAATTATTTCAATCGACGGCCTTTTTTGAGAATCTCTCACGATGGAGATACTTGGTCTCCAATTGGATATCACATCCAAATGTCAAGAGAGATGAGTCGTGGCTTTGAATCTCATGGTTGTATACGGCTGAGAGAAAAGGACCTCTATGAGCTTTATTATCTTTTAACTAGAGGTTATCGAACAAAAATTCCAGCTCGAATGGCCTATTACCTGGAATCAGAATTTGATCATCCAATGCCTTTGAGAATGAATTCATACAATACGGTTTCTCGACCGTATCGAAAAGGCAAAGATGGGCTTACGGTGATGGAGAGAGTGTATGCCATTCCACCTATTGAGGACTTGCTAGTTTCTCCACTGGGTGGAGAACTTCTTTTGGGTTCTCAATAGGTTTGGGTTTCTAGGCATTTTTTCCCATAAAAAAACCCAGGTTGTTGACCTGGGTTTTTTAAACTCTTTTCGAATATATCTTTTAGTTTAGTTATCAAAAGATCGATTTGCGTTTGGAAGCTCTGGAGTAGGCTCTTGCTCTTGGTTGCCAGGAGTAAGAGTTGTTGTTCCACTAAAGTTTTGATCCGTAGAGTTTGCGACTCGATTGTCGAGATTAGATTTTACGTCATCGTATGAGCGAGGTCCTTTTTCCATAAGATCTCTGACGTATTCTTTAACAGGAGCTTCTCTCTCTTCTGGAGTGAAGACGCCAAGTTTAGCTAGGTATGAAGACATGCTGCCATTTCCGTTTTGGATAATGTCTCTCAAAACATAAAGTGGAGCGTATGTAGCAGCTTTCTTCTCAGCCTCAAAAATGATCTGGGTCAAAGTTGATGCTGTGATGTCTCGCTTGGTTTTGTTATCAACAACCGTAACTTCTTCTTGAGCGCGAATCATCTTCGCGATGTCATCAAGGGTTACATAACAGCTCTGCTGAGTGTCGTAGAGTTTGCGGTTCTGATATCTCTTAATAACCTTAGGTGTCGTGGTCGGTGTTGTTTGGTTTTGTGTTTGCGTATTCAAGGCAAAGCCTCCCCGTTCCATTTTTAGAAGTTTATTGCAGCCAGCAAAAGATTACGCGTCTTGTTTGTTGGCATGCATCCTTAAAGCAAGGCCGACACTAGTGGGGGTGTCACTCCTTGTCAAGGGTGATTTGGGCAAAAACCATGCACTTTTTAAGGATTTACAGCGCATGGCCCCATGTAAATATGAGTCTCAAAATGACCCTCTGGGTTAGCAAGAAATTCAAGTTTTCCCGCACTCTAGCCGAAAGTCATATAGTGAGGGGAATTTGTGAGCGAAAACATTAATCCTGAGCAAAATAAGGCATTTAGGACAGTCGACTTCTTTACAGTCGTGGCTGCAGTTGTAGCCGTTTTCTCTGTTATTGCCCCGATATTGAAAAATCATGCAGAATCTGAGTCCCGGATTGTCGCCTCCAGGGAAAGTCAGGAATTGGCAAAAGATATAAAGGAGCGCCTTTTTGACACCGTTTCTGTTGGAAGATTTCCAGCCTCAGAAAAGGTAGCAAATCCCTATGAGGGCATTATTGGGAAGGATCCTTGGGGAGAATCCTATAAATATAAGGTCATAAGGAATGCGTATGGGCAGCCCACTCACGTGCTTGTTCTGAGCAAGGGGCCCAACCTCATACTTGATACAGGTTCGAGTCGACTACTTACACCACCTGAAAGTCGAGGTGAGTTTGAGTTTGATGGAGATGACCTTGGGTATGTTGTCAGCTTTAACCAATAGATGTGTGAAACCTAGCCTCATAAATTCAGATTTCTCTTAAAGAAACACTTATTTCGCTCCGATTCCTTTATATGAAAGAAATCGCCAAAATTGCGAAGGTGCTTCTTATTTCAATAGGCTTTGCTCTGACAGCGTGTTCAACTTTGTTCTATTCAGGAGATGGTTCAGATTCTTCGGAAAATGCTCGTGAATTGGGTGACACCTTTTACAATAAAGCAGATCGCGCGCCAGCAAGCCTGGCGCCACCGCCAGATGCTGGAAGTGATACGCGGGTGGACCCAACATATTTGCGAACGCAAGCGGATTACCACTTCACTCTTGCAGAAACGTTTTCTTTAGCAGGAGAAGTCGATCGTGCCATTGAAGAGTTTAAACTCACACTTGTGTATGATCCAAAGTCACCAACGGTTCATTTAAAGTTAGCAGCTGAATATATTAAAAAAGGTAAAATTTCAGAAGCGATAAAGTCGGCACAAAAAGTGATTGAATTTGACCCAAAGATGCTTGAAGGCCATGTTTTATTGGGCGGTCTTTATGCTTCGATTAAGCTTTATGACAAAGCTATTGTGGAATATCAAAAAGCTTTAAAGTTAGATCCGACGCATGT
Organism: Bdellovibrionia bacterium; assembly: GCA_030427965.1. GTDB lineage: Bacteria > Bdellovibrionota > Bdellovibrionia > Bdellovibrionales > JAUICD01 > JAUICD01. The sequence continues at coordinate 19,706 of JAUICD010000003.1, read as the reverse complement.
TGAAACGTCTCTTTATTTGGGTGCGCTGTATGCGGAAAAAGGGAAGTCTGATAAAGCGTTGGCGGTATTTGAAAACTTAGCAAAGAAATCAAAGAAAGATCGTCATTTGGCTTATTACTATGCGGGTCGCCTTTATCAACAAGACAAAAATAACAAAATGGCAATCCGCTCTTTTGAAAAATCGTTATCTGCAAAATCAGACTTTGAAGATTCAGTAATTTCTCTTGCTGGAATTTATGTTGAACAAGATAAAAAGAAAAAAGCAAGAAAGTTACTGGCTTCCTTTCAAGATAGTTCAGGCCCAAGTGAAAAAGTGGCCGGGGAGCTGGCAAAGCTTTACATAGAGATTGAAGAGTATGAAAAAGCATACAGACAGTATGAGATTATCGCCGGGCATGATCCTTCAAATCTCAACATTCAAGTTCGAATGGCTCTTATATTAATTGAACAAAAAAAGTACACTGAAGCCAAAACAAAACTCAATGAGATTTTGGTTCAAGCTCCAGAGTCCGATCGTATTCGGTTTTATCTCGGTGCGGTTTATGAAGAAACAAAAGAGTATAAAAAGGCGATAGAGCAGTTTAAAAAAGTGCCTCTTTTGAGTTCTTACTATAGTGAAGCTCGCATACATGCAGCTTATCTTCTGAGAATTGAAGGAAAGCACAGTGCCGCAGCTGAAATCATTGCTCAAGCTATTCAAAAAAGACCTGAAGTGGAACAGTTCTATGCCATGTATGCTTCAATTCTTGATGAACAAAAAAAATACTCAAAAGCTGTGAGTATGCTAGATAAAGCATTGGAGCGATTTCCAAATAATGAGCAACTCAATTTTATCCAAGGCTCGATGTTTGATAAGCTTGGTAAGAAAAGTGAGACAATTGCTCAAATGAAAGCCGTTTTAAAAATCAACCCAGATCACGTTCAAGCTCTGAACTATCTTGCATATACGTATGCGGAAATGAAAGTGGAGTTGCCGCTTGCACAAGAAATGGCTGAGAAGGCCTTGCGGTTGAAACCCAACGATGGTTATATACAAGACACTCTTGGTTGGATTCTCTTTAAACGAGGGGAGTATTCCGAGGCAATAAAAGTGTTGGAGATGGCCTATCGCTTAAAGTCTGATGAAAGTGTAATAGCAGAACATCTTGGCGATGCATATTACCACATTGCGCTCATCGATAAGGCTATCAAAATGTATAAAAAGGCAGTTGAGTTTGAAAAAGACAGTGAAACACTTAAAAAGCTCCAATCAAAAATCGAAGCCATCGAAAAAATGGGTGGCAACAAAGATCCTCGTAAGCCTGCTTCTTCTTACTAATTTATTTCAATTGGGTTGTTCTTCTGCACCGATTCGTTTTGATGATAAAAACGAGGGACAATGGGAAGCCAAGGCTCTTATCCGAGATAAATCTGCAAGAAAGTCATTTATTGTGAACTTAGACATTTCAGCAATTCAGTCTGACAAACTTCGAGTCGAAGCGGTGACACCACTTGGGATCCACATTGCATCTTATGCATTAAACGGAAAGTCAGTGAGTTATGTGCTCACCCGTCAGAAAAAATATTATAAAGGACGATCTACGGCTCAGTCCTTAAGAAGTGTGTTGTCAATTTCACTTGAGCCAAAGAATATTCTGGCATTCCTTTTTGACAAACCGCCCAAATCAAAGCGTTGGTCGTGTGAAAGTGATGAAAAGGGATTTTTAAAAAAATGCATAAATAAGCGCAATTCAGTAACCGTAATTTGGGAGAACCGTGTCAGAGATAAGAAGACTATTCAAATTGAATCTTCACGAGCAAGTTTGCAGATCTATTTGAAGTCTTTCAGTCCTAAAGTCGAGGATAAAGACGGACTGTTTGTTATAGAGAAACCCTCAGCTTTCTAGTCAAAGAGAGTTGGGTTTTAACACGTTCTGAACGCTATAAACTTTTTGAATCATTGAAATTTTTCCTGTCTAGAAAATCGAGATTCTATTTAAAATTGGACTTTCCGAGGGCATAATAGTCTTAGGGCTGTTGAACAAGGAGAGTCGAGATGTCAGAAAATGGAAATATGGGTTATCGTGATTTAATCCAAGATCTTCAAGAAAAAAGAAGCTACAAAGATTTAACTTGGAGAGGAAGTTTCTGGGAATATCTTGATCTTGTAAAAGACAATCCGAAAATTACAAGAAATGCCTATCAACGCCTTTACGATATGATTGTTGGTTACGGATCAACAGAGTATGTCGACTTTAAAAAACAGGTCATTCAGTACAAATTCTTTTCTGATCCGGATAACAACGGAAAAGATGCTGTGTTTGGATTAGATGTTCATCTTATGAAATTGGTGAATGTGTTAAAAGCTGCAGCCCAAGGGTACGGAACAGAAAAAAGAGTGATACTCCTTCACGGCCCTGTTGGAGCAGCAAAGTCCACAATTTGTCGACTCTTAAAACAAGGGCTTGAAAAGTATTCCCGTGAAGAAGAAGGGGCGCTTTATACGTTTGAATGGATTGATAATCCAGAGGATCCACACGGTTTGCTTGGTGAGGGAGTGATGTCTTTAGAATCTCCTATGCACGAAGAACCATTGCTTTTGATTCCTGAAGATATGAGAGAGAAATTTATTTCAGAACTCAATCGAGGTCAAAAAGGTGATTATAGAGTTCGGGTAAAAGGTGATATTTGCCCAACAAGTCGTTTTATTTTTAAAAAACTTCTTGAAAAATACAACGGTGACCTCAATCGAGTACTTGATTTTGTCAGAGTGAAGCGAATGGTTTTAAGCGAAGCGGATCGAATTGGAATTGGCACCTTTCAACCAAAAGATGAAAAGAATCAGGATAGTACAGAGCTTACAGGTGATATCAATTATAGAAAAATTGCAGAGTATGGTTCAGACTCTGATCCACGTGCTTTTAATTTTGATGGTGAATTCAACGTTGCAAATCGAGGCTTGATTGAATTTGTTGAGGTACTTAAACTTGATGTGGCTTTCCTGTACGATCTCCTTGGAGCAAGCCAAGAACAGAGAATTAAGCCGAAGAAGTTTGCTCAAACTCATATTGATGAAGTGATTATTGGACACACAAATGAGCCGGAGTATAGAAAGCTTCAGAACAATGAGTTTATGGAAGCTCTTCGTGATAGAACGGTAAAAATTGACATTCCGTATTGTACAAAACTCGATGCAGAAGTTCAGGTTTACAAAAAAGATTTCCAAGGTTTAAAGGGTGTGCACATGGCTCCTCACTCCATTGAGATGGCAGCGATGTGGGCCGTGCTCACTCGATTAGAAAAGCCTAAGAAAGCCAATCTCACTCGCCTTCAAAAGTTGAAGCTCTACAATGGTAAGACTCTTCCAAACTACACAGAAGATAATGTGAAGGAGTTGAGAAAGGAAGCCAAAAGGGAGGCTTTAGATGGAATTTCTCCACGATATGTTCAGGATAAACTTTCAAATGCGATTCTTGTTGGTCAACAGTACAACAAAGGCTCTGTAAATCCATTTATGGTTCTCAATGAACTTGAGGGTGGATTGAAGAATCATTCACTTCTTTCAAATGAAGAGTTGAAGCAAGACTATAGGGAACTACTCCAAGTTGTCAGACAAGAGTACGAAGAAATTATCAAAGGCGAAGTTCAAAGAGCAGTGAGCGCGGATGAGAGTGCTCTATCTAGACTTTGTGCCAATTATATAGACAATGTGAAGGCATACACTCAAAAAGAAAAGGTTCGCAATCAGTTCACCGGACAGGATGATGAGCCAGATGAGAGACTCATGCGTTCGATTGAAGAGAAAATCGAGATTCCAGAGTCACGAAAAGATGACTTTAGACGCGAGATCATGAATTATATTGGTGCGCTTTCTTTGGACAATAAAAAGTTTGATTATAAAACAAATGAAAGGCTCCATAAGGCATTGGAGCTCAAGCTTTTTGAAGATTCCAAGGATAGTATAAAGCTCACAACTCTTGTGAGTTCTGTTGCTGACAAAGACACTCAAGAAAAAATTGATATAGTTAAAACACGACTGATTAAGGACTACGGGTACGATGAAGTGTCGGCTACTGATGTTCTCAATTATGTTGCGAGTATATTTGCTCGAGGGGATGTAAAGAATCAATAGATGAGTATTAGAGAAGATCACAATCGTTTCAAAGATATTATTAAAGGCCGCATAAAACGCGAGTTTAAAAAATATGTGAGCCAAGGTGAAATGGTTGGAAAGCAAGAAAACGATTATGTGAAAATCCCAATTCCATCGATTGATCTTCCTCGCTTTAAATATGGACCGAAGCAAAGTGGTGGAGTTGGTCAAGGTGGTGGTAAACCTGGGGATGGAGTTGGCGAAGACTCTCAAGATGGTGAGGGACAGGCGGGAAATGAAGCTGGGGAACATTCATTGGAAGTGGATGTGAGTCTTGATGAACTTGCTGATATTCTAGGCCAGGAATTGGAACTTCCTAAAATTGAACCCAAAGGTCACAAGATGGATTCAGAGTCTATTAAGTATTCGGGTCTTTCTCCAGTTGGTCCAGAGGGATTAAGACACTTCAAAGCCTCTTTTAAAGAGGCTTTGAAACGAAGTATTTCTGCGGGTGAGTATGATCCTAAAAACCCAATGGTTATCCCGATTAAAAGAGATATGAGATATCGCTCTTACAAAACCACAGTAAAACCACATGCCAATGCCGTTGTGATTTATCTTATGGATGTTTCTGGTTCTATGGGCTCAGAACAAAAAGACATTGTTCGAACAGAAAGTTTTTGGATAAACACGTGGCTTAAGAAACATTACAAGGGTTTGCAGACACGTTTTATTATTCATGATGCCGCAGCAAAAGAAGTGGATGAGAAAACATTTTTTTCAACAAGCGAATCAGGTGGGACGCTGATCAGTTCAGCACTCAACCTGTGTAAACAGATGATTGACAGTGATTACCCTTCGTCGGAGTGGAATATCTACCCATTTCACTTTAGTGACGGTGACAATTGGAGTGCAGAAGACACAAGATACTGTATTAACCTACTTAAAGAAGGAATACTTCCTCGGGTGAATATGTTTGGTTACGGGCAAGTGGAAAGTAAGTATGGGAGTGGACAGTTTTTAAAAGATTTGAAGTCTGTTTTTGAAGATGATGAGCGATTGATCATGAGCCGAATCGAGGGAAAAGATAAAATTCTAGATTCCATCAAAGATTTTTTAGGAAAGGGGAGATAGTGGCTAACCTCAGCCCAGAACTAGAAAAAGCAAGACGTGAAATTGTAAAGATGGCAAGTGGCTATGGGCTGGACTTCTTTGACACAATTTTTGAAATGGTGACTTATGATCAAATGAATCAATTTGCTGCTTTTGGCGGTTTTCCTGTTCGTTACCCACATTGGCGTTTTGGAATGGAATATGAAAAACTCTCTCGTGGTTATGAGTATGGTTTGTCAAAAATTTATGAAATGGTGATCAATACAGATCCTTGCTATGCCTATTTGATGGAAGGCAATATGCTTGTTGATCAAAAACTTGTGATAGCTCATGTTTTGGGACACTGTGATTTTTTTAAAAACAACAAATGGTTCAGCAAAACCAATCGCAAGATGATGGATGTCATGGCCAATCACGCAACGCGCGTGAGAAGATACATGGATCGCTATGGACAAGATACAGTTGAGGATTTTATAGATCTTTGTCTGAGTATCGAAAACTTGATTGATCGTCATAGTGTTTATTCAGGTGTGCAAAGTGCAGCAGAGATAGTTGAGCCGACTCCTGAACCAATTTTGTTTAAGAGTGATAAGCCTTATATGGATAAGTACATAAATCCGCCAGATTGGATTCAAGCACAAGAAAATCGAATTGCAGAAGAGCGGGCCAATTCAACAAGAAAGTTCCCAACACAACCTGAGAAAGATGTTTTATTGTTTTTGACCAAATATGCACCACTTGAAAATTGGCAACAAGATGTCATGTCGATGATTCGAGATGAGTCTTATTACTTTGCTCCACAGGGAATGACTAAAACTATGAATGAGGGTTGGGCATCTTATTGGCACTCGACAATGATGACTCAACAGATTCTTACAGATGCAGAGGTGATCGACTATGCAGATCACCATAGCGGAACAACTTATATGGGACCACAAAGCTACAATCCTTATAAAGTCGGCATTGAGCTGATGCGTGATATTGAAGAACGTTGGAATAAGGGGCGCTTTGGAAGAGAGTGGGAAGAGTGCGATTCATTTGAAGAGAGAAACAATTGGGATAAAAAGACAGGACTTGGTCGTCAAAAAATATTTGAAGTTCGAAGGGATTACAACGATGTGACTTTTATAGACACATTTTTGAATGAAGATTTTTGTGTTCGTCATAAACTGTTTGTGTACAAGTACAACAAACGGACAAAACAGTTTGAAGTCGACACGCGAGACTTTAAAGCTATCAAGCAACAACTTCTCTTCCATATGACGAACTTTGGCCAACCCATCATTGAAGTGGCAGATGCAAATTTTGAAAACAGAGGCGAGCTTATGCTCAAGCATGTTTGGGAGGGAATTGATCTGCAGCCAGACTATATGGCTGATACAATGAAAAATGTCTTTAAAATTTGGTCACGCCCGGTGAATCTTGTGACAGTCATGGACAAAGAAGAAAAGCTTTTTAGATATGATGGAAAAGAGTTTCAAGATTTCAGCATTAAGGACTTGCCTAAGGGTGAGCAAAACGAAGACACAGAAAAAAAATCATCATAATTAAAAGCGCCTTTAGTCTTCTTCCTCTTCAAATTCAATGGTGTCACCGGATAGAAATTGGGAAATCTCATCTCCATCAGAAGCTTCAATTTTAAAAAGCCAGCCTTCTCCAGTGGGATCGTCCTCAATAGGGGAGGGGTCATCTAATAGGCTTGAATTGATTTCAATCACTTCACCAGCCAGAGGAGCAACTAAATTGATACTTCCCTCGGGGATTATAACACTTCCAATAACATCATTTGCTTCAATAGAATCACCATCCTCAGGAAGTTCGATAGAAACTATGCGATCAATTTCTGCAACTGCGTCATCTGTTAAACCGACGGTCACAACATCGCCGTCGACTGTAGCCCAATGAGTGCCTGAAAATTCAATGGCGTCATCTAATGTCAAGTTCAAGTCCTTTCAAGAAAATCTCTTTTTTACGTAATCAATACAAAATGCGACGTCAACAGAATGTGTGTATTGCATAAATAATATGTCATTGCTGCGCCTCCCAAGGCTTGCATAATTTTGTCTCATTGCAGGCAGCCGAATGACCTGTTATAAACGCCCCTCAATTTGAGTCGTGGGGTAAGTAAGATAGGAGTGATTTCGTTGAAGTTTTTTTTGTTTGGATCGTTGGATTTGGGTCGTATTCATCATGGTTTGGTTTCATCTCATATTATATCTTGTGAAGATGCAAAGATTCGAGGAAGAGCGTATCGACTGGAAGTTGGCTATCCAGTCCTATCTGAAGAGGCATTAGATGAAGTTGAGGGAACTCTAGTTGAGCTTAAGGGTTCAGAAGTTCTAAAGAGAATTTTGGATGAGTTTCATGGTTATTCTATTCAAAATATTGATAAATCACTAAATCATCGTAAGTCTGTGAAAGTCAGATTGAACAATGGAGATGAGGCAGAGTGTGAGGCTTATTTTGTAAACCCTCTTAAGCTGCCGAAAACAGCTGTTTCAATTCCTTTTGGTAAGTGGAGAGACAATCTTTCAAAAAACCCTCCAAGACCTGAAACTCTAACGGATTGCCAGAAAACTTACGTTTTAAAGCTTGGATCAGCAACTGGGCGAGATATCGTGCCAATTGATTTAGACTTGTATCGTGAGCTGTTAAAAGAGGGGCTCATAGTCGACAAGGGAAGAAGACTTGCGCTTTCAAGACTGGGGCGTGACGTCTATAAGTATTTAAAGTAGTTCAAATATGTAGATGATGCACATTGAGAATAACTTACCAAATCCACTTTTTCACATTGGGCTTTTTGAACCTGAAATCCCCAATAATACAGGAAATATTGGAAGATTGTGCGTAGGGTTGAACTCTCACCTACATATAATTGGTCAGCCTGCATTTGAGATTACAGACAAAAGAGTGAAGCGTGCGGGACTGGATTACTGGGACGACCTCACTTTGAGGCGCCATGTCAGTTGGGAGTCTTACATTTCACAAGTCTCTAATATCAAAAGAGTATTTCTTTTTTCAACAAAGGCTAAAAAATCTCTTTTTGATGTAACCCTTCAGTCGGGAGATCACTTTATTTTTGGAAAGGAAACAAGGGGGCTGCCTGATGAAATGCTTTCTGATTTTGAAGAACAGGTTATAGGTCTTCCAATGTTGGGTCCAATTCGTAGCCAAAACCTTGCAAACACGGTATCAGTTGCGATGTATGAGGGCCTACGGCAAGTGGCTCAGGGCGGGTCCCTGGACACCAAAATCACCTAGAGGTAGACTGATCCAATGTTAAAGCATATTGCGACAAAGATTTTCGGTACAAAACACGAACGTGACATGAAAAAACTCATGCCCTTGGTTCACAAAATCAATGGTTTGGAACCAAAGTTTGAGGGCTACAGTGATGCTGATCTTGCCAAGGAATCTCAAAAGTTTAAAGAGCGCATAAAAAATGGGGAAAGTTTAAATGACATTCTACCGGAAGCATTTGCTGTCTGTCGGGAGGCTTCAAAGCGTGTACTGGGGATGCGACACTACGATGTTCAGATGATTGGTGGGATTGTTTTACACTCTGGTCGAATTGCTGAAATGAAAACAGGGGAAGGTAAGACACTTGTTGCAACGTTACCTGTTTATCTCAATTCTTTGTCAGGAAAAGGTGCACATGTTGTAACGGTCAATGACTATCTTGCAAAACGAGATGCAGAATGGATGGGTCGGGTCTATAAATTTTTGGGTCAAAGTGTTGGTATTGTGACTCATGAGCACTCCGATCGTCAGCGTAAAGACGCCTACAACTGTGATATTACCTACGCGACAAACAATGAACTTGGGTTTGATTATCTTCGTGATAATATGAAGTACAGTTTAGATGAGTATGTACAACGTGAACATAGCTTTGCGATTGTGGATGAGTGTGACTCGATTCTTATTGATGAAGCGCGGACGCCATTGATTATTTCTGGCCCAGCTGAGAGTTCGACTGAAAAATACGGTATTGTTGATAAAATTGTCCCTCACTTAGAGAATGAAAAGCATTTTACAATCGATGAAAAGGCAAAATCGGCATCATTGACTGACGAGGGCAATACGAAAGCAGAAGAGCTTTTAAAAATTGAAAATCTTTATGATCCAAAAAATATCGATCTTTTGCACCATATATACCAAGCCTTAAAGGCACATCATCTTTATAAACTTGATGCAGACTATATGATTCAAGATGGTGAAGTGGTGATTGTGGATGAGTTTACAGGGCGCCCACAACCGGGGCGACGTTGGAGTGATGGTCTTCATCAGGCAATTGAGGCCAAAGAAAAAGTGAAGGTCAAAAATGAAAACCAAACACTGGCATCGATCACCTACCAAAATTACTTTCGTATGTATGACAAGCTTTCTGGAATGACTGGAACGGCCGACACGGAAGCGGTAGAGTTTAAGAAAATTTACAACCTTGATGTAAACGTTATTCCAACGAATAAACCCATTCAGAGAATTGATAACAATGACAGTATTTATAAAACAGAGCTTGCGAAATACAAAGCTATTGCTGAAGATATCAATGAACGCCATCAGCGTGGGCAGCCAATACTTGTTGGTACGGTCACAATTGAAAAGTCTGAAAAACTGAGTCAGTTCTTAAATAAACTGGGTGTGAAACACAATACACTTAATGCCAAACATCATGAACGTGAAGCGGAGTATGTGGCACAGGCAGGTCGTAAGGGAACTGTTACTATTGCAACAAATATGGCAGGTCGTGGAACGGATATTGTGTTGGGTGGAAATCCAGAGGCGATGGCGCAATCGGTTGCACCAGAGGAAGATTCGCCAGAATACAAAGAGGCCCTTCAAAAGTTCTCGAGGCAATGTGAAGAAGAAAAAAAGCAAGTTTTGGAAGCTGGTGGTTTACACATTGTAGGTACTGAACGGCATGAGTCTCGCCGAATTGATAATCAACTTCGAGGGCGATCAGGTCGTCAGGGGGATCCGGGGAGTTCGAGATTTTATCTTTCATTAGAAGATAGTCTTATGCGAATATTTGCTGGTGAGCGTTTGCAGAAATGGATGGATCGACTCAATCACCCAGATGATGAGCCCATTGAAGCCCGAATGATTTCAAAGTCCATTGAAGGTGCTCAGCGTAGAGTTGAAGGACACAACTTTGATATTCGTAAACAATTGATTGATTACGATGATGTTATGAACCAACAAAGAAAAACAATTTACTCTCTTCGAAGAGAAATTTTAGAGGGTGAAAAAATTGATGATATCATTCGTGAGTATCTTGGTGATGTAACATCACACTTGTTGGACCTTCATGCGCCAGAAAGTGCAAAGCCTCAAGAGTGGGATCTTGAAGGGCTTGAGAAAGCACTGACCCAACAATTTGGAATTGTATCAAAGCTTGGGTTAACAAATGGTTCACTCAACTCTGATGGACTCAATGAAAAGATGAAAGAGTTGATTGGTGGGGCTTTTGAGGCTCAAAAATCAAGGCTGGGTCATCTTTACGATCAAGTAAAGAAAATGATTTTGCTCCAAACAATTGACGGCAAATGGAAAGATCATCTTCAAAGTATTGATCATCTCCGTGAGGGAATTCACCTTCGTGGTTTTGCTCAAAAAGATCCATTGGTGGAATATAAAAAAGAAGCATTTGCTGCTTTTGAACAAGTGGATATGTCGATCAAGTCAGAGAGTTTAGAAAAACTTTTCAAAATTCAAATTGTAGCAGAGCGTGCTGGAGAGTTGGAAGAAGACTTAGGTTATGGAGAGATGGACCACTTTGAGATGTCAGGTGGAGAAGAGGTTGATGGGTTTTCAGGTTTGACTCCGCAGCAACAGGGTTTTTCACAAGGTGGTAGTATGCCTGGACCAATGGGCGGCCCTCCTCCACGTCAGAGGTCAGTTGAACCATACGTTCGTACAGAAGAAAAGGTTGGTAGGAACGACCCATGCCCTTGTGGTAGTGGTAAGAAGTATAAAAAATGCCATGGAAAGAATGGTTAACATTTAAACATGAGCTTTGTACTGGAAATGATCTGTTCTCTCATAACTCAATTGAAATGAAAGCGGGCCCTAGTTAAAATATATCAATGAGTGAAAGTGTTTGCCCCGACTGTCAAAGCGATGTGGGTACAGACTTTGGACTATCAAAGTGTCCAAGCTGTGGATTGCTACTATTTATAGAGGTAGATGGCTCTGTTCGTAAAACAGAGGCGGAGGCGCAAGTTGAAAGTTTTGACTCAGCCCCCAGTGTCCCAATTGAATCTTTTGAAAGTGTTGTGTCTACGTCCTGTGAGTCAGTGGAAAATGATTTTTCAAAACAAGATGAAAGCTTTAATTGGGAAAATGAAAACTTGGCAGAAGCTGAGGTGTTTCAAGAAAATGATCAAGAGGAGCCAGTTGATAAAGAGGATATGATTGAAGAAAAGGGTCCAGAAACCTTTCAAGATATTGTGGACTATGCGAACTCAGAAGATTCAGCAGGAGAAGACGGACCCTATTATTACAATGTTCATATTTCAGGAATTCACTCAAGCGACATTCGTGAACGTTTGATCGAAACTCTTATCGATCCTCGTTTGGGTTGGAGTTCTGGTGATATAAATAAAAAAATCCAAAATGGAGCTTTGAGTCTTAAAAAACTCAACCCACTATCTGCTCATGTTGTGATCCGATCTATTCGAGATCTCCCAGTTGAGGTGAGTTGGAAGCAAATATCAATAATTCAGGGAGAAGCTTAATGAAAGCTCTTTTTCTTTTTTTACTATTTCCACTTTTGGTTTTTTCAAAAGAGCCAGATCTCAAAGGGATGAGCGACGAATATTTTAAAAAATCTAAAAAAGCAAATGAGCATATGGCTCGCATGGGAGTTTTAGAAAAAGAGCTTCGTGGACTGATTGCTCAAAAATCCACCCTTACAAGTCGGATGGAAATTGATGATGTTCATCAAAAAATTGTCAGCACATTTCGAGAACTTCGCCGAGAAGAGGTGTTGTTCAAGAAAGTAAAGTCAGAGCTTGAGTACAAGTATCCAGCTCAAGGTGAAGAACTGAATGAAAAATACAAAGCTTTAAGGCTTGAGGCTGTAGAACAAGAGGCCAAGGAATCAGGTATAGACTTGCAGCTTTCTCAACTTCGAGATCAAGTGGGTCGTGCGTATGAGCCACTGTCAAAAGAAGAAAACCCATTACTTAAGCCAAAGCCAACACCTCTTTATCAGCCAACTCCCACGCCTAAAAGAGAGGTTCTCGAGTTTTAGGGTATGAGGTTCAGCAAATCCTATAAGTGGACTGGGACTTGTTAGATATCTTGAAAATTTTTCTTCTGTTTTCTTTTTTCTCTTTTAAGAGCATCTTCGAGTTTCTTTTGCTTGGATTTTTCTACTCGCTTCTTTTTGGCTCTTGGTGTTGGGTCTCCAGTATAAATCACAAAGTTGTTCTCAAGCTGGATTTCTTTTAAAACTTCGGATTGATCTGTGTAGTAACGGTATGTCCAGAAGTCGACATTTTTGATTCTTTCAGATCGTAGGGGGGATCCGATTTCATCTAGTACATCTGTCTTAAACATCCCAACTTTGATTTCGTTGAAATCTTTCAGCCCAACTGATGCACAAGATGTCAGTAGGGCAAAAATAAGTACATAGTAGGTTCTCATATAAAAATGGTACCAGCGAATGGGTGAGCCTACTAGAGCCCCATTAATTATTGCGCAGCATTATGGCCTGGTGTTTTTCATGACGCGAGATAAAACGTCAACAACCCTTGCTCAATTTCACTTGCGAATTGGGGGGTGAACAGTACACTCGGCCCAAATATAAAAACGGAATTTTTTCAAGGAGAGCCCTATGACATTTGCAGAAAAGGTCCGAGAAGCCATCAAGGAAAAACACCTACTTAACCATCCATTTTACCAAGAATGGAACAACGGCACACTAGAGAATAAAACTCTACAAGAGTATACGCGACAATACTTTAGCCACGTTGACGCATTTCCTCGTTATATTAGTGCGACCCACTCTTTGTGTGAAAGTATAGAGGATCGCCAAGTTTTATTGGAAAACCTAAACGATGAAGAAAGGGGAAATAAAAATCATCCTGAGTTGTGGAAAAGGTTTGGTGAAGGTTTGGGACAAAACCGCGATGAAATGAATCATAAAGATCTTTATCCTGAAACCAAGCATCTTGTTCAAAAGTATTGGGATCTCTCAAGGGGATCTTATGCTGAGGGGCTTGCAGCTCTTTATGCTTATGAGTATCAGGTGCCAGAAATTGCTGATGTGAAAATCAAAGGCTTGAAAGAGCATTACGGTGTTTCTGATGATCGTTCACTGGAGTTTTTTGAAGTTCATAGGGTTGCTGATGTTTACCATAGCGAAGCCTGTGAAAGGCAACTCAACTCTCTTTCAGAGAAAGATCAAGAAAAGGCATTGAATGCTGCAATTGAAGCCTCAGACGCTCTTTGGGGTTTTCTCACTGGAATCGATGAGCGACGTACAAAAGCCGCTTAAGACAAGCCTTTCTATTAATGACATCTTAGTATCTGTGCAACTTGGCGTTCCACCTGAGGAGAGAAAAACTCCTCAGGATGTTTTGATATCTGTTGAGTATGAGTTTTTGAAAATTCCAGACGGTGTAAGAACAGACGATATTTCAAATACATTGGATTACAGTAAAGTTTCTGAAGCCATTGAATCTTGTATAAAGAATAAGAGTTTTCAGCTTCTTGAGCATCTCTCGTATCACGTGTGGAACTCTCTTCCTATGTTCGGTGGTAGTAAGAGGTCTTTGGTTGTGAAAAAAGTGGAAGTTCCTTTAAAAAATGTTTTTGGTGGAGCGACTTTTCACATATCGGAGATGTAATGGGAATTTATCTTGGTATTGGATCAAATCTTGGAGAAAGAAGAGAGAACCTCGAAATTGCAGTTGAACACCTGAAATCTATTGGCATTCCCGTAATTCAATCTTCGACTGTCTATGTGAGCAATGCTCTACTTCCCAAAGGGTGCCCTGAAGAATGGAATATTCCATTTTTTAATGTTGTTATAGAAGTTCAAACAGATATAAATCCCCAAGCTTTATTAGGTGAATGCCAAAAGATTGAGAATCTTATGGGACGAAAATATGAAGAGGTTTGGGCTCCAAGAGTCATAGACATCGATATTTTGATTTATCACTCAGAGATTGTTGAAACAGAAGCCTTAATAATTCCACACAAACAAATCAAAAAAAGATCTTTTGTTTTAGATCCCCTTGCTCAGATTGCGCCAAATCTTATTTTGCCTGGAATGACGGAGACGGTTTTAAATTTATCTAGAAAGCATAATAGACATCAACCTCAGTGGATGGGTATTTTAAATCTAACTCCAGATTCCTTTTCAGATGGTGGAAAACTAAGTGGAAAAGAAGAACTCATTAAAAGATGCAAGGATTGGATCTCAGAGGGTGTGGACATATTGGACTTTGGGGCTGAGTCCACGCGGCCAGGGGCGACAACCTTAAGTCCAAAGGAGGAGTGGGAAAGACTTGAGGACCCGCTTTCTCACTTTATAGAAACAAAAAAAGGTGTTTTTGCACCAAGGTTGAGTGTTGATACCTATCACAGCGAAACGATTCGAAAACTATTGAGTTTAGACATTGATTATATCAATGATGTGAGTGGATTGAGTGATGTAAGCTTGTTGTCAGATCTTAACGGACATTCTTGTTATTATGTGATTATGCATAACCTTGGTTTGCCAGCAAGTCGAACCAAAGTTATTTCGAAAGAAGAAGATGTGGTTGATTTTTTCAAATTTTGGTGCGAAAGCAAAATCAATACATGGGAATCCCGAGGATTAAAAAAAGAGCGTCTTATAATCGATCCTGGAATTGGCTTTGGTAAACTTGCTTCACAATCCATTCGATTGCTTCAGTCAATACAAGAGTATCAAGACTATGGTGTCAGAATTTTGATAGGACATTCGAGGAAATCTTTTTTTAATACAATAACAAAAGAGGATTTTTCTGTTCGAGATGCCGAAACACTTGGAGCTTCTTTGAGGCTTTCAAGCTATGGGGTTGATATTTTAAGGGTACATGATCCGATTTTACACATTAGATCCTTTCAAGGGTGGAATTTAGTGGAGGGCGTAGGAGATTGACATTTCAGGAGGCAGTGTTTGAAATTCAAAACCGTCCAATTATGCCAGAAAGAGAGCCGTCTCTTGAGCCTATTCAAAGTGCATTGAATGCTTTGTCTCTAAAGTATCCAAGTGACCTTAAAAAAGTTATCTTGATTGCTGGGACTAACGGCAAGGGAACGGTTGCAAAAACATTGAGTCATTTTATCCATAAATCTGGCAAAAGAATCGGATTGTACACTTCTCCTCATCTTGTAAGTATCTGTGAAAGAATACAAATAAATGGAGAGTCAGTTTCAGAATTCAATTTTTCAAAATGTTATTCTGAGATAAAGAGCCTTGCTATTCAATTTGAACTTAGCCACTTTGAAATCCTCACCCTTATGGCAGCTCACACGTTTTTAAGTGGTAGCATTGTGGAGCCAACAGAGTATGCCATTTTTGAGGTAGGCATGGGTGGAACTTGGGACGCAACAAATGCACTTCCTCATAAAACCTCTGTTATTACAAAACTTGGCTTTGATCATGAACATCTATTGGGTCGAGATATTGTAAGTATTGCTAAGAATAAATTTGGAATTATCCAAGATGAAGCTCAGGTGTTTTCATTTGAGTATGATAGTGATGTAGAACACATTATTGAGTGTGAATACAAATATAAAACTCATTCATGGATTCGTGTGCCATCTGTGAAAACTGAAATTCAAAAAGGAATGCCTCCTCAGTATGCATTTTATTACGAGGGGAGAAAATACCACTCACCACTTATTGGAGAGCGTGCAGTTGAAAACATCTCACTTGCTATGAGGATAGCGGAGTCTTTTGATATAAAAATAAATCAAAAAACTCTTGATGGCTTAAATTGGCCTGGGCGTATGAGCGAACTTAAAATTTCTGGTTTTTGCTGTCCAGTTTATCTTTCGGGAGATCATAATATTCAAGGGATTGAGAGTTTGGTATCGATTTTAAAAGATTTTGAGTACAAAAAAGTCTATTTTCTTTTAGGAATTGGAATCAAAAAAAATGCAAACGAGATATTTGAAGCTCTTTTAAGGGTTAAGAATTCACAAATACTTTTGACGACAGCCAGTTTTATGGGTCGTAAGAAAGAAGAGTATGGTGATTGTATTGAAAAAGCACTTGGGTATAGAGAAATGCCTACTTTGGGCCTTGAGTTTTTAAAAGATAAGGTTGAACCAAATGATCTGGTCGTTGTTTCGGGCTCACTTTATTTAGTTGGGGATGTTCTAAGTTACTTCAACTCTGGTGGACGTGGGTTATAATGGAAGCAACTGTTTCCATGTTTGTTTTTGGTGTTAATCCATGCCCAACATTGAAAATAAATCGTGATTGATAGCCACCCTGTTTTATAGATTTTAAAATCGAATCAACATGAGGTTTGGCTAAGTCCCAATTTAATGTGGGCACAATAGGGTCCAGGTTTCCCTGTAGGGCAATTCCCGCTCTTACAGAATCAACAATTTTAAAATAATCAGAGATATCTTGTCTCCAATCTACACTGATTGCGGAAACATCAAGTCTTGCAAATAAAGAGAGAAGATGAGAGCTGGGTTGAGCATACAGGGTAACGGGTACTCCGTGTTGAGCTGTTTGATTTACAAGTTTTTCAAGAGATGGAAATACTAAAGCTTCATACTCTTTGCGTGAAAGCACTCCACCCCATGAGTCAAAAATCTGAATAGCGTTTACTCCAGATTCTACTTGGAATTTTGTATAACTCACCAGTTGAGTTGAAATGTGATCTAGAGCTGAAACAGCAGCAGAAGATTCACTCATAAGGAATCTTTTGGTATTAAAAAATTCTCTAGAAGTTCCGCCTTCGACCAAATAAGAAAGAAGAGTGAACGGAGCGCCAACAAATCCTATAAGTGGGCGACTTGTTTCTTCTTGTTTTATAAGTTGAATGCCTTTGCCAACATAACTGAGATCTTCTTCGGGTTTAAGGGGTGTTAAGTTTTTAACTATTTCTGTACCATGACTTTCAAGTTTAGGTCCTGAATCTGTAAATTTAAATGGAGCTCCCATATACTCCAAGCAAGTCAGTATATCTGAAAACATGATTGCTGCATCAAGGTCATATCGCTTTAAGGGTTGGAGGGTGATTTCCTTCATAATTTCTGGCGTGTGGCTCATTTCTCGAAAGGAACTAGATTCTTTGATTTCCATGTATTCCGTCAGGTAGCGACCTGCCTGTCTCATAAACCAAACCGGAATTCGATCTTCATTTTTCCCTTTAAGGGCATCAAGGTAGTTGCTCATAGATTTTATCTTTCTTTTAAAATGAGTTTGTACCCAACTCCGCGTTGAGAAACAATAATCATGGGTTGTGAGGAATCTTTTTCAATAAATTTTCTAAACTTTAAAACGAAATTGTCTATGGATCGAGTGGATGTTTGCTCTGATGGCCCCCAAACAGAGTTGATAATTTCATCTCGGCTTACAACAGTATTGGCTTTAGACAGCAGAAGTTTTAAAACCTTTGCTTCTAAAGCTGTGAGGCGTTCTTTTTCGGATTCATTTTCAATAAGAAGTGCTGAGAAATCAATTACTGCCTGTCCCAAAACCCAACGATCTTTAACTGTTTTTGTTTGATCATTTTCAGATCTTCGAATTATGGCCTGTACACGTAGAATAAACTCTTTCAAATGGAAGGGTTTTGGTAGGTAATCATCTGCCTCAAGCTCTAATGCTCTTATTCTGTCTTCAGCAGTTCCTTTGGCTGATATCACAAGAATAGGGGCGTGATCGTGGGGTTTAAGTTCGTTCAAGATATTAAGTCCACTGATTCCTGGTAACATGATATCCAGTACAACTAAATCGAAGAGGTTTTTTTTTGCACTTTCTAAGCCTTGAATTCCATTTTTTTCCCAATTTACCAAATAACCTTCAAGATTGAGGTTTTCAGATAAAGTTGCACCAAGGCTATCATCGTCTTCAATCAAAAGTATAGATTTAGCCAAAAGACACCCCTTGAAGAGTAAGAGTTGCTTTAACTCCTTTAGAGCTTTCATTTCGCTTCAATTCAATTTTGGTATTTGTTTTCTTTGCAACTCTTCTGGCAAGAGCTAAGCCAAGGCCTGTTCCTGGGATTGCCTGTTCCTTGGCAAATTTACCCCTCTGAAACGGTTGAAACATCTGTTCAGGGTTTTCGTTGGGATCAATCCCCACTCCATTATCTGAAATTTCAATACAGATATTTTCTTTATCAAGAGATGTTAAAATATCAATTTGAGGGTTTGTACTGTGTTTTGATGTGTATTTCACTGCATTGTCGAGTAGAGAATGAATCAACACTTTTAAATGATCTTCAGGAAACAAAAAAGAAACATTTCTTTCATGTGAAATATTGAAAACTGTATTTTCACTCTGTGTTTTATAAGGCTCGACAATTTTTTCGATGAAGTCAGTTAAAGAAATATCAACGGCCGTTGATGGTACGATTTCTAGCTGTGCCATCAAAAGACTACGTTCGACCTGTTTACTTAGAAGTTTTGTTGCTGACATTGCACGCTCAATATATTTGTGTCTTTGTTCACTGTCGATCTGGGGCCTTTCAAGTGTTTCTAGGCTCAATTGGATATTGGTAATGGGAGTTTTAAGTTCATGAGTGATTGCTGAGAGAAAGTCGTTTTGTGCTTTTTTGTAAGAGAGCTCTCTACGGTAGAAGCGATATGCTAGAGCTACCCCTAAAAGCCACAGTACAATAAATACAGTGCCCTCTGAGTAAATCATGATCTTAGTGCTTTGATAGTTTTTGAGTGCCTCAGGTGTATTTAAAATTTGAGAAAGTAAGCTCTGTTGATTGATAATGGTGTATCCCCACCAAATGACCTGACCGACAGCAAGAAGCGCCAATAGAATTAGGAAAACTCTTGGCCCAGTGGATTTCATAGATTTTTGATTGCCTTACAAAATTTATCAATGTCAACTTTTGTGTGTGCCAGTGAGAGAAATCCAACTTCGTATGCTGAGGGGGCAAGATAAACTCCAGACTGAAGAAGGTGGTGAAAGACATCTTTGTATGCAGCAGCAGAGTTTTTATCAATTTCATCTGGGGTCTTTGGAGTCTCTTTTGAACCAAAGGAGAACCAAAAAAGGCTGTCGATTCTACTAAAAGAAAATGGTAGATCTTCTCGTTCTTTTTGAAGATTGGCTATAGAGGTGTCAAAGTGCTGTCCAAGATCCTTGATATGAGTGTAAAAGTCTTTTTTCCTTAACTCTTTCAATGTGGCAAGGCCACAGGCCATTGCGATTGGATTTCCACTCAAGGTTCCTGCCTGATAGACACTTCCATTTGGTGCTAGGTGATCCATGAATTCTGCTTTTGCGGCAATTGCCCCAATGGGCATGCCACCTCCTAATATTTTCCCATAAGTTCCGATGTCA
>JAUICD010000052.1 GCA_030427965.1 Bdellovibrionia bacterium | reverse complement strand
TTGGCTCCTCCGCCATCGTTCCAGGAGGAAACCTCTAGAGGAGCATGGAACTCCCCGGTTGTGATATTCCAAACTCCGGTACTATTGCCTAAATCGACTTGATCTGTAGAACTCACTGAAATAGAGAGAGTCTCAGAACTTTCAGAGAAGGAGCAAAAGAACAGAAGGAGAGAACTAAGAAGCCAATTCTTCATTCAATTCCTTTTCAAAATCTTCTCCTAAAACATCTACAAGCTTTTCTTTTAGCATTTCGCCCTTGAAGGGTTTTACTAGATAGGCGTCCACTTTCCATCTTGCAGCTTGAGTGATTTTGATCCGCTCTCTTGAGCCTTGGCTTGTGACCATAATAAATTTTGTTGTTCCTCGGCGTGGGTTTTTACGAATGGCCTTTAATACAGTAAGACCATCTGCTTGTGGCATTTCCCAGTCCGAGATAACAAGATCCAATTTAATGTCGGAGTCTTGTACAACTTTTAGGGCATCTTTTCCATCTTTGCATTCAATGATCTCTTTAAATCCAAATTTTGTTAAAAATTGAATTAAAATGTTTCGAACCATTGCATCGTCATCGACAACAAGTATAGAGAGATCTTTGTATTTATATGTTTTACTCATTTTCGACCTCCTCTTTTGTAACGGGTAGTTTGATTTTTACCTCAGCACCTTTTGAGGAGTGATTGTGGATTTGAAAAGTTCCACCATGTTCGATTTCAATAATTTCCTTACATATGGATAATCCGAGCCCAGTTCCGTCATTTCCTTTTGTTGTAAAAAGCGGTTCTGTGATTCTTTCAAGATGCTCTTTTGGTATCCCGGGACCGTAGTCATGGAGAATGAGTTCAACTTGATCTCCTCTTTTGTCGACAGAGATATCCACTTGACCTGAATTCCCCATTGCATGGAGAGAATTGATAAACAAGTTAACATAGACCTGGAGTAGGGAATTGGGATTGCCAAATACAGGAGCCGTGTCTTTCTTGATATGACAAATTTTAATATTTTGTGTTTGAAACTGATGTTCTAGTAGGCGAATTGCAACATTGAGGGGAGTGTTGATATCAAAGACAGTTTTTTGGTCTTCAAAGTCTGGAGATTGAGAGAGGTGTTTGAGTTTATCAAGTATGGTTTTTGCTGTGTCACAAGCTTTTAAAATGACATCAAAGGCTTCTGATTTTTCAGTTTCAGTTCCATTTCGGTGAAGTTCTGCATTACCACTGATATGGACAAGAAGATTTCCAAATTCATGGCAAACACTACGCGACACAGCTGCAACTGTTGAAAATCTATCACTTTCCATAAGGCGAGACTGTGCATCTTGAATAATCCAATCTTGATTTTCTTTTTCTCTCTCCAAATTCCATACAGATGTCAAATTTCGTGCTTTCTGCAAGATTTCCCCTTGAGAAAAAGGCTTATTGAGATAGTCCCATCTATTGGAATATTCCTCTCCAAGAAGTTCATTGATAGAATCAACGGATCGATCTTGATAAGCTGTAACGAAAACAGCTTTTATATTAGAATCCAGATGAAAGATCTCTTTGACAAGCTCAATGCCATCAAGCCTTGAGCCTTCAAGTAAGACATCAAAAAATCCCATAGCAATAGGCTTTTTTAGAGTAACAGATTCTTTGATTGCATGGAGAGCTTGGTCTGCATTGGAGCAGTATATAACTTCAAAATTATTCCGATCAATTTGAGTGGTTTTTTTAGAACGAGAAGATCGGGTAATCGGAATAACTCCAGTGGATTCATTTTCAAGTATCCCCTTGTAAGTGTCTAGCACGAGCGGCTCATCTTCTACGACGAGTATTCGTTTGTTTGGCAAAACGTGAATTTCAGGTTCAGCCAGTTTCTTTGCTGCCGTCATGCGGCCTCCTCATTTTGTTTGTCCAGTGGAATGCGCAATTCAAAAACAGTTTCTTGAAATGGTGAAGATTTGATAAAATTCAGTTCTCCACCTATTGCGCGTAGAAAACGTCGACTGATTGTTAGTCCAAGTCCAGTTCCCTCATCCGGAGTCTTTGTACTAAATTGAATTTTAAATAACTTTTCCTGGTCTTTTGGATCAATTCCAGATCCATTGTCTACAACTTGTATGCTCAAATGCGAATCTTTTGTTTTTGCCCTAATCCAAACATGAGGATTTTGAGATTCAGAAATGGCATATAATGAGTTACGCAAAAGATTGGTCATAGCTTGTAAGAATTCATCACGATCGACGCTGATCTCAGTTTCGGGTTGATCTATTTCGATGGAAAGTTCTGCATTATGCTTATTGAAGAGATCCATCATGATATTTTTGGAATCTTTCAAAAGTTTATCTATGCGATGTTTGGATTTTACGGCGTTAACAACAGAGAGAGAGCGCATACTGTTGACGATTCGAACAATTCTGTCGCATTCCCCAATAAGGAATCCAATATCATTGGATACATTTTGAGAAATATTTTCCATTGATATTTTGATTTTTTCAATATTATCTAAGTCCTCATCCCAGAGAGTTTTATCAGGGGAGATAGAAGATGGCTTCTTCCACTCATCAAGCAAAGATTCAAAACCACCACTATTGTAATCTTTTTTCCACTGCATTTGAATGTCTCGTAAAACATCCATTTCACCAGATAGATTTTTCGTGAGGCTTTGTTTTATGGTTTCTGCACGATTGACAATTGTTGTTAAGGGATTCAGTACTTCATGAGCGGCTCGTCCAGCTATTTCTCCAACTGCAGCAAGTCGAGATGTTTTGAGTAAAGCTTCTTGTGCTTCTTTTACAGCTTGGTTTTGAACTTCAAGCTGATGGGTTCGTTCTTTGACTTTGGACTCAAGACTCTTATTCAAATCTTCAAGAGCATTTCGAGATGTTTTCAAATCAATAATCATAGAATTGAAAGAATTTGCAAGAACTCGGATTTCATCTTGAGTTTTGACATCGATGTGAGTATCCAAATTCCCTCTTGCCACTTTTCCCATTCCTTTTAAAAGAGTGAAGATTGGGCGAGTGAGAGATCTTGAAAAGAAAATGCCGACAATGAAAGAGATTGTAATAAGCAGAGATCCTATAAGAACAGCTCTACGTAAAAGTCCAAGAACTGCTGAAAATGCAATGTCACTTGGAATTTGAGATACAATAAGAAGCTGGTCATTGTAAGTTTTTGCGTATGCTGTAAGAAACTCACCTTGTGCATGATCCGTGTACTTAGTGACCCCCAGGGAGACTTGATTTTCAATAATTTTATTTAAAAATGTTTTTGAAAGAAAACTTTTAGAAGAAGAAAGAAGTGGGAGTCCTGAACGAGTGAAGACAGAAATTTGATTTAAGGCAGAAGAACGAATGATTTGATGAGTGTCTTCTAAATTTAAAAATGCAATGGTTGTAACTTGGCTTACGGGAATACCACTTTGATTTTCAATCACAATATGTTTGGCATACCCAATAAGAGGGGCAACTCCTTTTATGTCAATAGGCCAAAAAATTTCTGAATTTTCTTTTACAGAATTGAGGTCAAAATCTTGAAATGCTTGTTCTGTTAACATATCAACTGATGTTTTGTAGAGCTTTAGAAAGGCATTGTTGGAAAAGGTTTTTTTATCTTGATAAGGGTGTTGTATTTCAAAGTATGCAATTGTCTTATCATTCGTTATAACTTGATCTACTATATCAGATTGACCTTTTTCATTTAAAATTGCGATAAGGCGTGATTTTTCTGAGATACCATTGATGATTGTATTCAATTCAGATCTTAAGTTTGAAACAGCTGCTCGATTTATATCAAAAATAAGATTGGTTTTGTCTTCTTTGAAAATTTGAGTGGCAACAAGAAGGTACATCGATATGGCGCCAACAACCAAAGTGGTGATTAGAAATAAAAACTTATATCGAATAGAAAACTTTGGACGCCTCATTCTACCTTAACCGTTTAATATAACTTCATATTCTTATCGGTTACATAGGTTTGAAACGTAATGAATGTGACTGGTAAAATAAGAATATGCTCTAGCGTAAAGTCCTGAAGAGGAATGGTGGAGATGTGACTTCTTGGCCACCTTCGGTGCGAGATGTTGCCTTTATTGAATAGACTGTGTTTTGGTCGAGTCCAGACAGAACATAAGAATGAACAGATTTGTAGAGACTGTCTTCAGGTAATATCGTTTCAACACCTGTAGCCTCATTTTTTAAAGTGATTTCTGATGTTGCAGCAACATTTGTTGTCCAAACAACATTTGCCGAGGTTTGTGAAATATTGTTCACATCAAGATTTGAAATGACAAGTTCTGCCTCATCTGAACATGGATTGACCTCGTACTCTTCTGGAAGAAGGTAGTTGTTTGGATTAAGTTGTTGAAAACCTCGAGAGAGCAAATCATTGTAGGCTGTTTGCGGTGTTGGTGGGTCATTTGTTGAATCAAAAAACAGTGAGTTTCCCTGTGACCCGCAAAGCGGATCAAGGGTAGGAGTTGTTCCCTCTGGTATAAACTTCCATAGTAGAACCAATGAGATATGAAATCTCGGCCCTTGATAATAATCTATTGAAATTGGAAGTTTGGATTCATGATCAAGTTCTATTGTTTCAAGTGTACAACCAAGGCGAGTGGGGTGAGTTCCATCATTGTCTATATAGAGTTCTCCGGCTTCACCAACACGCATAATAGCTCCATCATCTGAAAGAACTGCAAATTGATAGGATCCAGCTTGATCTG
Organism: Bdellovibrionia bacterium; assembly: GCA_030427965.1. Lineage (GTDB taxonomy): Bacteria > Bdellovibrionota > Bdellovibrionia > Bdellovibrionales > JAUICD01 > JAUICD01. The sequence goes on along the minus strand of JAUICD010000052.1, from coordinate 13,328 downwards.
AATCTCGAAGTTTTAGCCTTGTGTGTAAGCTTAAGGCAAAGTATTCATATAGATCTTCACCATTTCCATTCAATACGGTTTCACCGGATTCGGTGACAAAGCCTCTATCAAATGGACGAGTTGGGATATAAAATTGACTCATGATAACACTCACATCTGTTGAATTACCAAATGCAAGGTAATCTTCAACAGAGGTGTATCTTGGTTGAGAGTCATCCAGATACAAGAGTTCCCCAACAATACCATTTACAGGTAAACTGGAAGAATCATCAATACTGTCACAGACGGGGTTATCTGGCATCAATGGTTTGAAATCAACCTCTGTTCCGCTTTCACTACCGGAACCTTCGTTGAGGCATGCTGACAAACTCAATAGAGCCAGAATGTGTGCCACCGCCGCCAACGTACTACATAAAGGTCGCATAACTTCATTAGAATACTTCCAATCCCAGTTTCCTGTTAATTATTTCGACGTTTATCTCAAGTTGGGGCAAAGAAATTGAGGGTGTGTTTCGAATTTGGTCACTTTTACTCCAATTTAAAAATTAGAGGAGTTTGAGAATCGAGATTGATCAAAGGTGAATTGCCAAAAAGTTCCCCGGAATAGCTTGGTCATTTGAATTTATCTCATTTTGAGACAGTTGATAATGATTTTTGACTTCTACTAAGTAAACTGATTGTTCTTCAGTTTACTGAGTTTTAGGGATAGCCAGACACTTATCAGGCTTCTCTGCATACTTTATAAACTTGGGATCACATTCGTTGTATTCATTTCGAGCCCAATTTGATCCAAGATAGTTTTTAATAAAATGCCGATTTGCGGGCTTGAAGAATTCTGTGTGTAGGTATTTCGATGAAATTTGTTTTAAAGCGACTTCACGTGGTTTTCCCAATACATCGATTTCATAAATTGCAGATGTGATTCCTGTGCGATCCGCTCCAGAGCGGCAATGAACAAGAATGGGGCGTTCTGCTTTGTCCACAATATCAAGAAATGAAACAAGCCATTTTTTACGAGGTACGTGAGTGGAGTTAAATACAGGGGAGTAGTGCTTCACATGCAATTCTTCTGCGACTTTCAATTCATCCCAAAACCACTCTTTTCTGCTTTGCGGGCCACGTAGGTTGATTATGGTCTTTATCCCATATTTTTTGATATAAAACCTGAGCTCTGTTTCATTCAGTTGTGCGGATCTATAAAGCTTTTCAGGGTCAACGGTGTGAAAATTTCTAAGGGGCCGAACGCTGGCTGTGTGGAGAACTATGCCAACAAGGGAAGAGAGGAGAAGAAGGGTGGTCCAAGTTCGATTTTTCACAAGTTCAATTCTATCAAGTTTTTTGAAAACTTTAAGAAGAATGTAAAAAAAAGTGACTTGCAAGCGACCTCTCTTGAGAAAACTCTACGTTTACTTTATTAGCTCATTCAGATTTTAGGACTCTACAATTGACCACCTGGGGGTGTGACTTGAAATAAGTTTCTTTTGATGTAAGACGTGTTTACAACTGATCAATATTGAGACTTTCTGTATATTGAGATTTGTGTTTAAACAAAACGAGAAGGAATCCATGTCCCAAAAGTCGACTTTCCCTCAATCCGTATTGATGATTGAGCCCAAACAGTTTGAAATTGTCTATGGAATCAATCCCCATATGAGGAATGAGGATGGCACATTGAAGACTGTTGATAAGTCAAAAGCTGTTTTACAGTGGAACAATTTGAAATCTGTGTTTGTTGACCTTGGTTTAAGGGTGGATGTGATACCCGGAAGGGAAGGGTGTCCAGATATGGTTTTTTGTGCAAATCAAATGTTTCCCTTTCTAAACTCAAAGGGAAAACCTTCTGTTTTAATGAGCAGAATGTCGACTTATGAAAGAGAGGCTGAAGTTCAGTGGGTGAGAAAGTGGGCAATAGATAAAGAGTTTGAAATCTATGAACTTCCTTTAGAGGTGACGTTTGAAGGAATGGGGGATGCGATTTGGAACTACGAGACACAAGAAATATTCTTTGGACATGGATTTCGTTCATCCCAGTCTGTTGAGTCAGTTTTAAAGGAGCTTACTGGGTGTGAAGTGAGGGCTCTTCAGCTTGTTTCTGATAAGTTTTATCACTTAGATACAGCACTCTCAATTTTATCTGGAGACAGTGCAATTTGGGTTCCTGAAGCATTTCATGATGCCAGTCGAGAGATAATTCGAAGTTGTTTTTCAAGCCTTATAGAGGTGGAAGTGGGAGAGGCTGAAGTGAGTTTGGCTGCAAATGCATTGTGTGTGGGTGGAAAACGAGTTGTAATTGAAAAATCTGCAACAAAGACAATAGGAAGACTACATGAAGAGGGGTTTGAAGTTTATGAAGTGGATACATCGGAGTTTATTAAAGCAGGTGGATCAGTGTTTTGTATGAAGTGGCTCTATAGCTTATTATTGATGTTTTGTTTAACAGCTTGTGGCTCTGCTGGCGTTGAAAAATCAGGGGAGAGAACATATACAGTTCGTTGTAAAGTTGACCTTTCCAACTGTTATGACAAGGCTCGTGAGGTATGCTTTGGGACTTTTGATGTTCGAAAAACCTCAAGTGAAGGTGATGATCTTGAGGTGTACATACAGTGTAACAAGTAAGTCAGTCCTCTTAGAAATCGAGTTTTATTGAAACAGGGCAATGATCGCTGATGTATTTATTGTAAGTTGCCAAGTCATCATCGATCCCTTTATGTGCAAAGCTCATGTCGTTCATATTAAAGTTTTCATTGCAAGGACCGTCCACTCGAACTTTGGATTTTGTTTTTACGTTGTCAGAGACCCAAAGGTGATCCAGTTGATGAGCATAAGTGTCGTTTTTGAACGTGTATAGATGAGTTTTCATTCGTTCTAAATCGGTTCGATAGTTTCGAAATATCTCATCCATTAACACTTTGTCGTCATCTGACTGTTCGTTAGTTGGAGTGACATGTGAGTTGAAGTCCCCGGTGATAACAGCTGGCAACCCAGATTTGAGCTCTCTTATATGTTTTGCTATTTCACGTGTCTGTTTCAGTCTCTTTTCAGATTCTTCGGGATAGGCCTTAAGATGAACTCCCATGATGTGAAAGAGACCTTTACCTGAGCGTGTTTCAATTACGCCGTGAAGTCCCGGTCGAATTCTAGAGCTTCCCATTGCGACTTCTTCAAGTTCAAAATTGTCTTCATGGTTTTCTTTGCGAAATCTTAAATGCTTTCTATGACAAAGCACTATATGTTGATGACCACGTCCTCGGTCACTATATGTATAGCAATTCCATTTTGAGCGTCCAAGAACTTTGGAGTGAAGTCTTTTGGGGTCTACGATTTCTTGAAAAACAATAACATCGGAGTTGGAGAGTCGTCTTTGAATGTATTCTTTAAGATACTGGTCACGTTCTGCTATAGAAACGTCACTGCTATTGGATTGATTTCCGTACCACTTAACATTGAACGTGGTGATTTCAACAGTTTCAGCAATAGCTTGGTGGAGTATAAAAAACGAAATGAAACCTAGTAGTCCTCTTGTGATGAAGATACCCTGCACTCGCCCCTCCTATGAATGCATCTGATGTATAATAATTATTCATCAAGCTTTCCATTTTGTAAGCATATTTTACAAAAAATGTTGTGCGTCGCCGTTTGAAAACTGTGAGAGGAACTTCCTTGGGAAGCAGTGTGTAAGGGGCGTTGAGCCTGCAGGCAGTGCTGGTCTTTGGGAACTTAGGTGAAACTTTATGCCAACAACTGCTGTAGATCAGTTTGAAGGATATTGGAGAGTGGCTTAGTGACGGACTGTGTTAAGATTTCGGTTTGTATTTCAAACATATGCATTATTGAGGAGTTCTCCAACTCCTCCAGCGCCAGGAACAATGTATCCATTCTCATTGATTCCCCTTTCCTCATCCCAGTGTGTGCCTGGGATTGTATTGAGTAGGTTTTTTGGAGAAAGGCCTCGGTCCACACGACATGTGTAGATCTTTAGTTTTGGTATGTCTTTGATTGTTTTTAAAAACTCAGGGGTTACGATAAGATGAAGTCCGACATAGGATTTAGCTGTTCCTTCAACATTTTCTTCATAATATTGAATAATGTTTTTTAAAGTGCCTCCGGTAGCACCCATGGGGTCAGGAAGGAAAACAACAGCATCATCTACTGGACCTCCGATTTTTGAGCCATCAAACTCTGTTCCTATCACCTGGTTGAGTTCATTTGTTTTCCGGGCAGCCCATATGTGATCTTGCCTGACATTTTTTGGAGGAAGGGTGAGGTTGAGAATTTCGTAACAGAGTTGACTGGGTATCATCCCCGCGCGTGCGATATCTACACTTACAACTTTTTGACTTGAATCAAAGACGACTGAGCTGAGTGGTGAGTCAGGATGAAGAGCTGCCATACGAGTTTGTGTTTGTGCTGTTTTGGTTGCAAGTTCCTGGCTCAATACAACGGACATCATGTGTTCATAGATCGTTTTTAGCTGAGCGGTAAGTTGAGGTTGTTGTACAGCATCTGAGGAAAAAGTGGTTAAAATATGGCTAATAAAAGGACTATTGAGGATGTGGATATTTTCACCATATTTGTGTTCCAAAAGCACTTTGCCCCCTAAGTTTGAACTCATGAATGAATACATCAATTTTACCGTAAAATAAAAGAAACAAACACTGCGTTATCACTTAGGAATTGAGCAAAACCTGTTTAAGAATGCATCTCAAACTAGGGTCTGTGATGAATCATCAACGACCTTCAAAAAGGAGAAGCTATGCCTTTAAAGTTGTACGGGTATGCCAAGTGTTCCACCTGTCGAAATGCACTGAAGTATTTGAACAAAAAGGGAATCCAATATGTGAATATAGAGATTACGGAAACTCCTCCATCAAAGAGAGAGCTTGAGCAAATGTTGAAAATTTATGATGGTGACCTTAAGAAACTTTTCAATACCTCTGGTCAAATCTATCGAGAGTTGAAAATGAGCGAGAAAATGCCGAATCTCAAGAAGAGTGATGCAATTGAGCTTCTTTCAAAAAATGGAAAGCTCATCAAGCGTCCGTTTGCTTTAGATGGCTCTCGCGGTGTGGTGGGGTTCAAAGAAGAGATCTGGAACAGCACTTTCTAGACTATAGACTGGTTAGAGTTCATTTAATTCTCTGAAACATATGCCGACAAGTTTTATGTAGGACTACCACTTTTAAGGACGGTATATGGATTTAGCTACAATCATAGGAATGGCAGGAGCTGTAATAATTATTGGTGCCGCGATTTTTACAGGTGGCGACCCTGGGATTTTTCTTAATATCCCATCAGTACTCATTGTGATTGGTGGTACGATTTTTGTTGTATTCATGAAGTTCAGTATCAAACAGTTTACGAAAGCCGTCGGTATTGCGATGAAGGCTTTTATGTTTAAGTTGGAAAGTCCTGTCGAGTTGATTGATAAGTGTTTTGAATTGGCTCAGATTGCAAAGAAGGGTGGACCATTAGCTCTAGAGAAGGTCACAGTTGAGAATGATTTTCTTAAAAAGGGTGTAGACATGCTTGTGGATGGATATGACCCTGAGGTGATTCGAGATATCCTACTTAAAGAAAAGTCTCTTGCATCAGATCGACATAAAGAAGGGATACGGATTTTTGATTCCATTACAGACGTTGCACCTGCTCTAGGTATGATTGGAACTCTTATTGGACTGGTGCAGATGCTTGCTAATATGTCAGATCCAAAATCAATCGGTCCTGCCATGGCAGTTGCCCTTTTAACAACGCTTTATGGAGCCTTTATTTCCAATGTTATTTCTAAACCTATTGCGGATAAGCTCGGAATGCGTTCCGGAGAAGAGGCTAAGAATCAAGCACTGATCATAGATGCCGTTTTGAGTATTCAAAACGGATTGAACCCAAGAGTTATCAAAGATGCACTTCAGAACTATCTTCCTAAGGGAGAAAGAAAATCCGAAGATGATGAAGGCGGCGGTGGCGGTGGTGCTAAAGAGGCCGCTTAGGAGAATCTGAAATGGCAGCAGAAGAACATGAGTGTGAAGAATGTGTTGAAGGAGCCCCAGGGTGGATTGTCACCTTTGCGGATCTTATGTCACTTCTTTTGACATTTTTTATTCTACTTCTTTCATTTTCAGAAATGGAAGTGACAAAGTTCAAAAAAATTGCAGGTTCATTAAAAGATGCATTTGGTGTTCAAAGAGTGATTTTAGAAGACACCTATCCAAAAGGAACAAGTTCCTTTTATCAGCACTACAGTCCAGGGCAACCGTCTACTTTGACAATGGACAATTCACAACCAACAAACATCAAAGATCCAAAAATCGAAAAAATGCGAAAAGAGCGACAAGCTAGAGAGAAAAAGCAGTTCAAAGAGAATGTCGCAAAAATTAAGTCGACTTTAAAGAATGAAATTAAAAAAGGTGATATTGAAGTTGAAACAAAGGGAAAGGATATTATCATTCGTGTTCCTGAGAAAGCTTCGTTTTCTTCCGGATCTGCAAATCTAAATAAGAGTTTTACAAAAACACTTCATAAGATTGCTCAAACAGTTAAAGGTATCTCTGGTAGTATTACTATTTCAGGACATACAGATGATCGACCGATTTCAACGAATCAGTATAGATCTAACTGGGACCTGTCTTCTGCAAGAGCCGTTTCACTTGCTCATTCGGTGATGAAGATGGGGAAAATCAAACGGGATCGTTTGGTTGTAACAGGTCATGCTGATACAAGACCTGTGGCGCCCAATAGAACTCCAGCAGGACGTGCAAAAAACCGTCGTGTGGAGATTGTAATTGGGACAGACAGTTCTCAATAGGCAAAGCTTTTGTCTTGAGTTGCTTTATTTCAATGATCGTTTATTACTGCTTTAAAGAGCACTTTATTGGTGGTTTCTAAACACCTATTGGATGCCAAACAGTTTTAAACTCAACAAAATCCAGAATATTCTTTATGTCTTTGAGGTTTTCTTCATTTTGAGTCGAGATGCGTTTCATATTAAGAGCTCCTTCTATTTGAAGAGTTTTTGAAACCTTGTCGTTCTCTGTTTGATCTTTGACACCAATGATCTCCATGTGAGTTGCGATGTGAGGATATAGCTCATCAAAAGAGCCTGTAAGAAGGTTTACAACTCCTCCAGGAACATCTGAGGTTGCAATCACCTCAGAAAGTGGTGCAATGATCGCAGCCCCGTTTTCAGGCAACACTGTAAGAACTGTGTTGCCAGAGCAGATCACACTTACAATTTCAGATACAAGAGATGGGAGGTTTAGATTTGTAGATGCAAGGTGTGCAACAACTCCCATTGGCTCTGGGGTTGTGAAGTTGTGATGAGGTCCTGAAACAGGATTTACGGCACCATAAACTTGTTGGTACTTGTCTGTAAACCCAGCGTAGTAGACCAAGCAATCAATGGCTTGATCCACTTGGGTATTGGCGTCCTCTGTTGACATGCCCATTGTGTTTTCTAAAACATCTAAGAACTCTTGTCTTTTGGCCTCTGCCATTTCTGCCATTCGGTATAAAATTTGACCACGATTGTAAGCCGTTTTTGAACTCCATCCTGGGAGTGCTGCTTTTGCTGCATCCACAGACATTCGGAGATCTTTTCGAGAGGCTTTGCAGAGATGAGCGTAAAGCTTTTTTGAGTCAGAAAAAAAGATGTCAGTAGTTCGGCCGGATTCTGTTCTTGGAAATTTGCCATCAATAAAAAGTTTGATTGTTTTTGAAACCTTCAGTCGATTCATGAGTTCACCTCCACATAGGGTAGGAGCCCGTGGCGCCCACCTTCACGGCCAAAGCCACTTTCAAAATACCCACCAAATGGGGATGTGGGGTCAAATTTATTGTACGTATTGGCCCAAATGATTCCGGCTTTTAATCCAAGAGCTGTTTTATGAATTTTTGACCCTTTTTCTGACCAGATGCCAGCTGCCAATCCAAAATTGGTGTCATTGGCTTTTGCGATTGCTTCATCTGGAGTACGAAATGTTGAAATGCTTAGGACGGGGCCAAAAATTTCAACTCGTGAAACAGTGGAGGATGAGGCCGCGTTATTGAAAAAACATGGTCTATGAAAATATCCTTTCTTAGGTAACGGACAACTGGATTCGAAGAAATCTGGATTTTCTTCTCTTCCTTTTTTCACAAGTGAGTGAATTTTATTGAGCTGCTCTTTCGAATTGATAGCTCCAATGTCCGTATTTTTGTCCATTGGATCACCAACTCGTAATTCTTCCATTCGGCGTTTGAGTTTTTTAACAACGATATCTTGGATCGATTCTTCTACAAGGAGCCTTGATCCAGCACAACAAACATGTCCTTGGTTAAAGAAAATTCCATTGATGACCCCCTCAACTGCTTGATCAATGGCTGCATCTTCGTAAACAATGTGAGCCGACTTCCCGCCAAGTTCCATTGTGAGGCGTTTGTTGGTGCCAGCAGTTGCTTGAACAATGCTTTTTCCAATATCTGTTGAGCCTGTAAAGGCCACTTTGTTGATATCTTTGTGTGCAACAAGTTCTGCCCCGGTTTCGCCAGCGCCAGTTACAAAGTTGACAACGCCATCTGGAAGTTCTGCTTCTTGAAATATTCTTGCAAGTAAGAGGGCTGAAAGAGAGGTGGTTTCGGCAGGTTTTAATACAACCGTATTTCCGGTTGCAAGTGCGGGAGCTATTTTCCAAGCGGCCATAAGAAGTGGAAAGTTCCATGGAATGACTTGTCCAGCAACTCCAAGCGGAGAAACCTGATGTCCTGGAAATGCATAATTGAGTTTGTCGGCCCAGCCTGCATTGTAGAAAAAATGAGCCGCAACAAGTGGTATATCAATGTCTCGGGTTTCTTTAATTGGTTTTCCGTTGTCTAGAGTTTCAAGAACAGCAAACTCTCGGGCTCGTTCTTGAATCAGTCTTGCGATTCGAAAGAGGTAGCGGCCTCTTTCCTCTCCGGAGATTTTTGACCAAACATTTTTGTAGGCTTTTCTAGCAGCCTTTACAGCAAGATCCACATCTTGTTTTCCGGCCTCTGCAAGATCGGCAAGTTTCTCTCCAGTTGCAGGGTTGAGTGTGGCAAAGTATTTCCCAGATTTTGGAGCTACAAACTTTCCATCAATAAAGAGTTTGTTCTTCTTTTCGATTTTCACAATGTTTGTCTCTTGTGGTGCTGGAGAGTACTCAAAGACAAATGGAGTTGATGCAGTTTTGGTTTCTGTTGATTGATTGAGCTTCTTTCTAGTCATTTGAAAACACCTTGTCGTAATAATAACGTCCTGTCATTTGCTTAAAGAGTTGCCGGATCACATCGTTGAGAAGGCTACTTGCACCAAAGCGGAACATGTCTGGTGTGAGCCATGCACTTCCTAGAGTTTCATTGACCATAACCAAATACTGTATTGCTTGCTTTGCTGTTTTAATACCACCTGCGGGTTTCATGCCTATCATTTTACCTGTCTTGTCGTGAAAGTCCCTGATAGCTTGAAGCATGACAAGTGTGACAGGAAGTGTGGCAGCTGGTTGTATTTTTCCAGTGGATGTTTTTATAAAATCCCCTCCTGCCTCCATTGCAATATGGGAAGCAAGACGAACATTGTCATAGGTTTTAAGTTCTCCAGTTTCAAGAATCACTTTTAAGTGAGCATCACCACAGGCTTCTTTTACCCGGACAATTTCATCAAAAACTGTTTGGTAATCGCCTTTTAAAAAGGCATTTCGGTTGATGACCATGTCGATTTCTGTGGCACCATCTAAAACAGCCAGCTTTACATCTTTGAGTTTTTCTTTGATTGCAAGTTGACCTGAGGGAAATGCTGTTGCGACTGAGGCGATGTTGATCCCCGTTCCCCTGAGAGTGTCGACTGCGACCTTAACAAGAGATGGGTAAACACAAACGGCTGCCACAGATGGAATGGGCTGGTAGTCGGGGTGACTTTGAAGCTCTGAAAAAATATCATGTGGAACGGGGTATCTGGCTTTGATACAAAGCTGACGAACTCTTCCTGGGGTATCGGCTCCTTCAAGTGTTGTGAGATCAGTCATTCGGATGACAGTGTAAAGAGCCTGAATTTTTGAAGTCTTCTTGATGCTTCGAGTGGTGAATGATGCGGCTCTTTCATGTGCTCCCACCATATCCACGGGTTCGATCGGAATCGGCAGGCTTCCGCTAGCTGATTTGATTTTTATTTCTCCACGCATAATAAAGCCCCTGTTATTCATATTTCTTATAGCAAACTCAAAGCCTTTGGCCTAGCTGAATTCAGGGAGAATATAGAATATTCCTTCGTTTTTCCAGAGGTTTTGGTAGGTGTGTCTTTTGCTGACGTTTCAAGGCGTATATGACTATGTCTTCAACAGTCAATTCACTCCAAATTCTAGGTATTTGGCCCCCTTGAGTGGGTTTTTTGGATCTCCATTTGCATTAAAAATAGATGATGAAATTTTCTAAAAGCGATCTCTTAGTTCAAACCAGGCTTAAGGCAGCACTTGTCCTAGCTCTTTTTTGGGGGACTCCGTTTTTGAGTTACGCACAAGTGGAGATGAGTATTTCAAAGTCCTGTCAGGCTCAGCTGACACCAGGGTTTCTAAGCCAAATCAAAAATTTGGTCGATGGGAATGGGACGATTCGAGTTGCGTTGTTTGGGGAATTGGGTGATTCGCTCAATCTCAATCAAACTTCACCAAAGTTTTTATCAAATATCCAAACTCTTTACCAAGCTGTCAAAGAAACGGAAATTGAAGACTCAGTCCTTTCACACACATTTCAGAATCTTCCCGTGTTTTTAGAAAATAGAACATTAGGAGTTTGTGCTTTGGAAGGTGAGTGCGTGCTTCCTGGAGATGCAGGAGCAATTCACGTTTCATCTTTTCACCAGCCCAAGTACTCTATTGTAGAAGGAAGAGAGTTTCAGAAAATACAAGAAGGTGATTTTTGGACCACTAGAGAGTTTGAGGCTCGACGTAACCGAAATTACACCAAGCGTAATTCAAGGGAAGATATCGTTATCATTGATACTTCGTTTTTATCCACAGGAGATTCTCAGGATTTGCTGGCTAGAGCGACATCTATTGAAACAGTTTTTATTCATGAACTTGTTCATGTTGTGGATGTGGTTCTTCTCTCAACTTGGGTAAATGCCAACTTAGAGCTTCTCAAAAAAAATAAAGACCCAGATCCAATGTTTTCTGTCTTTGCTAAGGTATTAGATAGTGGAGTGGTTGTTTTGTCAGAAGTTTTTGTTCGATTTTTTACAGAAACTCGTGCTTATTTCAGTATGCTTCCAGTGGTTGGTTTCTTTCAGTCTGATTTTGATATTGAAACCTTAAGGAAAGATTTGGGATATATGATCTGGGAAGAATATCTTTTAAAAGATACCAAGGGCATGGATCATCCAATATTTGATTTCTTTGATTTGCCAAAACCTGTTTCGTTTCATGATCTCCCACTGGTTGAGCGATTGCTTATAGTGCGCAGGCTTCATAAGCTGACTTATGGCGAGGAGAGCATTCAAAATCGGATGCTTGACACTGTAAAACGTGCTTTTCCTTAGATGTTAAAAGGTGTTGAATATCTTTTTTAACCATAGCAATTGATTTGGAATAGGTTGGCGAATAAAAAAGCGTTTTGGCGGGCCCCGGCACCTTAAGCTACCGTTTTACAGCTTTTGGATCGACCGCATCTTGTAAACCATCACCCACGAAATTGAAACTCACCACTATAATAAGAATCAGTACCCCAGGAATGATTGCTAAGAATGGGGCTTCGTAGATTAGCTCCTGAGCATTGAAGAGCATGTTTCCCCAACTCGGTGTGGGAGGCTGAATCCCTAGTCCTAAGAAACTCAGTGCGGCTTCTGAAAGAATGGACTGTCCCACATTCAAAGTGACAGCAACAAGCAGTGGTGCCAGAACATTGGGGAGCATGTGGGTGAGAATGATATCACTGTTTTTTGCACCCACAGTTCTTGCGGCTAGTACAAACTCTCTTTCTTTGAGAGAGAGTATTGCACCTCGAACGAGTCGAGCAACTGTCATCCAAGAAAAAATACAGAGAATAAAAACGAGTTTAATAATACTTTCGTTTTCAGACCCAACAATAGCTTCAAAGAGTGGAATTTTGCCTAAGTCTACTGCTGCAAAAACAATAAGAACTGGAAGAAGAGGTAGAGACATCAAGGCATCTGTGACTCGCATAAGCGCTGTATCTAATACTCCGCCATAAAAGCCCGCCAAACTCCCAATAAGCATTCCAATGAGTGCTGCAGCAAGTGCGACCAAAATTCCAACAGACATAGAAACTCGCGCGCCATAAATCAATCGCATCAATACATCTCGACCAAGTTCGTCTGTGCCAAGAATGTGAAGAGTTCTGAATTGACCTAAGACGTCTTCAACTAGTCCAATTTGATTTAGACTTTGTAAAGAAGCAGGGGTTCGTTCTTCTTGAAGTAGTTCGATCAACGTAAAGATGCCTTCTGTTTTATCACTGACATCTTCAATGTAACCTGCTGTATGGGCTTCCCTCAATAATGCGTCGACCTCTTCGCTTCTGTCATCAATGAGTGCATTAATGAGAACTTCTTGCTCGTCTTCCTCAAGACTTGTGTAGCTCATAGGAGGTTGGTAGCGAGCAAATACATTTTGTGTATCTGGAAATATTCCTAAGCTTTTTGAAATGAGAGGAGCTAGAGCAGCTGTTCCCAAAAATATTGCAATAACAATTGCACCCACCACTGCAAGCTTATGCTCTAGAAACGCTTCAAGCGTAAGTTTCCAAATAGACTTTGAGTGATCTGTGATCTCTTTACGCATAGCTAATCCTTGGGTCAACAACGCCGTATAAAAGGTCGGCGACAAGATTCATAATAAGTACCATTGCAACTGAAATCATAAATGCGATCATTGCCACATTGAAATCATTGGCAATGATTGAGTCATAAACAAGTTTTCCGACTCCTTGGTAAGCAAATACGGTTTCTGTAATGATTGCCCCTGAGAATATAAATGACATGCTGATTGCAACAACAGTCACGATCGGAATGAGTGCATTTCGAAATCCGTGTTTGACGATAACGTCACGTCTACGCAGACCTTTGGCGCGAGCTGTTCGAATAAAATCTGAGCGCATTGCTTCGATCATAGAGCTTCTTGAGTATCTAACAAATGTTCCGAGTTGAAGTGCTGTGAGAGAGAGCATTGGTAGAATCATATATTTGATTCGATCTAGTACAGCATTCCAGCCAGTGATATCACTTTGACCAACAGAGCTTGTGCCGCCAGCGGGAAACCAACCCAGCCAGACTGCAAAAACAATGATTAAAACAATGGCAAGCCAGAATGAAGGAATGGAGATTC
>JAUICD010000051.1 GCA_030427965.1 Bdellovibrionia bacterium | reverse complement strand
AGTTCTAAATCATTTTTCAAATGAGAATATACTTTAAATTTGAAACCCCAAGCCAAAAAGAATGTTCATTTGGGTGGCTTCGGCCTCATTTGGTCCAAAGAGTATATCATATCGGAATTCAAAATTGAGATACCAGTTTTGCCACGCCTGATAGTCGACGCCCATAAATAAACCGGGGCCGACGTAACTTGATGTGAGGGATAAAAGAAATTGTCTTTGACGAAAAGCAAAGCCAACATAAGGACGCAATACTTCAGTGATGCTTACATCTATTGTTTCGGTTCCAAAATCCTCATATCCATGTGAGGTGATAGGGTAATATTTCCCACCAATGTCAAATCCATATCCCGTGCTCCCGGTAATCACTTCGCTCACTAAAATATTGAAACCTGTGACAAGCACAAAGTCTCCAAAGAGGTGATAGTTGACGTTGACAGCATAAGCACCAATACCGGAAATGGACTCTTCAGTTCCAGAGTTGTCGACATCAAATCCATAGGTTCCAAAGTGCCCTGAGATTGAGATATCCTTGGCCATCGAAGGTGACGTGTATAGGAGAGTTGTTGTAATTGCTAGAACGTAGCTAAGCCGCCTGATCAGATTCATCTTTGCTGTTGACCTGTGCTGCATGTAAATTTGTGTTTCTTATGAATGCTTTTAAAACTCGGCGTTTGGCAATGCGAACTCGAGCGGGGTCCAACTCAGACTGCATAAGGCTTTTGACTTCTTCTTTGACAAGAAAGCTTTGGCGATCATTTAAATTGTTATAAACGAAGTCTCGTTCAGACGGTTCAGCAGCAGATAGAGCATAGGCCCAGTCTCGTATGTCCACTGTTGGTCCCATGAGCTTTATAACTTCTTTTGGCGCCTCAAAAACTGTAAAATAAGCTGTGCGATCTGAGCGAATTCTAGAGTCTTTTGGTAAAACCATATAAAATTCTTTTTCATCACGTGTATTTGCTGAATCCAAGAACCTCACAAGATCCAAATCCCTGAAAAAGGCTTCAATTTCAAATTCTTCTCTAAGTGGAGCGGTTTCAAGAGCCTTTGTTTCAAGTTTTTTGAGAAGATCCATATCAATAGGCTTTAACTTTTTACTCGTATCCAAGAATACGGCCCACTGTCCAGGAAAGAGTTTTTTTGCAATTGCCAGAGCTTTTGTGCGCGGAAGAATATTGAGTATTCCTTCTGCTTTTTCAATGGAAATGCCAGAGAAAACCTCCTGAACTTCATCCATGGTAAGTCGTGCAAAGACGAGTCCCACTTCCGCAACTTCTTTTGATTCATTTTGTTTGGACTTGGAGAAGTGTCGTCGAATTCGTAAACGATCCAATTCACTTAAAATTCCAAGCCCTACTTCATCAATTGGCATAGGTTGAGCAAGAGCGACATACCACCAACTTCCCTTACCGTATTTGAAAAGAGTTTTTAGAACTTCTTCATCAACTTCTGTTAATATAGCGCCCACTTGTCCTGGTTCATCTTCTCCGTGGCGTTCAAAAAAGGACATCACTTCGGCATCTGGTTTCAATAAAATATCTCTGTTTCTTTCTAGGAGCTCGAGTGCGTTTTTTCGAATTTGTAAGAGATTGGCGTTGAGAGATTTCCCTTTTCGTCTTTCGTCAGCATCATCCTCTTCTGAAGTGGAACCTGAGGATGTTATTCCTGCAGCCGAATCAAGAGCAGAAGAGGCAAACTCTTTTGTGCTTTCTCCAATTTCAGAAATAGGTTTGGTAATACCTGAGACGAGTTGTTTGACGCTCAAGCGAGATAACCAGTACAAACATCCAAAAAGAAGGAGCATAAGAGCAAATGCACCAAGCGCGATCATTCGGCGAGACTCATTGACCTCTTTGTTTATCCAGTCTTTCTTTGTGATTTCAATGATATCACTTCCTGGAACAAGCTTAAGTTGTGCTGCAATGGCTTCTTGTAGCTCTTTGAGTTCTTCATCAAGAAGTGAGCTATCAACAGTGATTCGGATGGATATTTTTTCAAGATGACCGATCATCGTTTCAATAGGAATGTCCGTTCGATCCCAGAAGTCGATTTCTACTTCGCCGCTATCTTCAAAATCCAAATAAGGAAGGCGAGCCGAATCTTTCTTTTCTTCCTTCCAGCCTTTTCGATCGGAGTCTTTCTTTCCAGTGTCGACTTTGACCCAAACAGTGAATGGTTTGTCTGGGAATCGATTTCTCAAAAGTGAAGAAACCTTATCCATTAGGTAGGATTCCACTTCTGGTACTCGTGAAGCCTGTCCAAAACTAGAAAAGAGAAAGACACTTAATATAAGGAGGTTTCTAAGAATCACTTTTTACCTCCTTACTAATTTTATCAGTTTTTCTAAATATTTTTGGAAAATTTCTTTCTGTTGAATCCAGTGGTTCAACAACAAGCACAATTTTTCTATCGTATTTCAGCGCTTCTTTTTTAGAAATAGCTTTGGCTTTGTCTGTTTCGCCGTATCCCCCGATTCTCATCAGGTGAAGAGGAATGCCCTTTTTACTAAGTGAACGAATAGCTGAAAGTGAACGGTAGCTTGAGAGTTCAAGGTTATCTCTAAAAGAGAGGCCTTTTCTCCATTTCACTCTTCGATTATCCGTATACCCTCTTACAATAATTCTCATATCTTTCAAATAGGGTCGAAATATTTCAGCAAACTTTTGGAGAATTTGATCACCTTTAGGAGTTAAACTGTATTGAGCTGTTTCAAAAAAAGAAATTCCAGGAAATTCAATCAAGAGCTTGTCACCTTGAAGCTTTGTTTCAATTTCTGGTATTTCATCCATTTTTCGATCAAACATCGGTTCGTGTTGGTCGAGTTTATTTGTGTTTCCCCAAACCATGTCAGGCTTTCTGTTGGGTGGTTCCTTAAAACCATTGAAGGCTTCAACGAGTTGGCTTTCGACCAATTTCATTTTGTAACTGTCTGAGTCGAGATTGAAGAAAAGAACAAAGAACGCAAGTAACAACGTGATCATATCACCATAACTGATGGCCCAGTTGCTATTGTGATCTCCATCAACTTCAGTGTTGGCTTTGATTCGTTCTCTAGCTGAACTTACACGACTCATGAAGCCTCCTGACTGACATTGCCGCGAAGACCAATAAGATCTTTGCGTTGCAGAGGTGGGAGGTATGAGTTCAGCATTTCTTGAACCATCACTGGGGATTTACGATCCTTTATTAAGAGAATTCCTTCAAGAAGAAGTTCTCTTGTTGCGACATTCACAGAAGATTTGTTGATTAGGTTTTCACCCATTGGAACAAGAACAAAGTTTGTTAGTAGAAGTCCATAAAATGTTGCAACAAGTGCTAGGGCCATTCGCAAGCCAATTTCTCCAGCATCGGCGCCAGCAGCCACAGCTCTCATGAGAGCCACAAGTCCTAGAACTGTACCAACAAGTCCAAATGCAGGAGGGTATTTTGAAAGTGTTCTTAAAAGTGCACCGTAGCGCTCTTCTCGTTCATGATCTCTATAGATTCGTTCACTCATAATTTGGTTGATTTCTTCTTTTGTAAAACCTGCCATGATAAGTTCAAGTCCATCTTTCAAGAATGGATTGACCTTTCCCTTTTCAATAACATCGATGAGAGCTTGTGGTGAGGCTTGATTTGCTTTTGAGATCTCAATAAGTTGTTTCACATGTTCTTTTTTGCTATCTGGCATTCGACGTGCAATTCTTAGGAAAGCTTGCATCACTTTTACAAGATCTGAGATTGGATATGTGATAACGGCCGCACAAATTGTACCACCAAAGACCACAATAAGTGCAACGTCCTCAAAGTAGGTCGCAATGTCCATTCCGAGTAAGTAAAATGATACTCGAATACTTGCTAGTGCTGCGATAAATCCGATTAAATGTGACATCTAATTTCGACCAGTTGTCCCTCCAAGTCTTTCTAAGACTTGTCTTACTTCTTTGTTTTCTGGGTTAATATCTAAACTCTTTCTATAAGCTGCAATTGCATCTGAAACTCTTCTTTGCATATAGTGGATGTTACCAAGTAAATTCCACCCAGCAGAAAGTCTTGGGTATCTTGTGATAAGAGAACGTGCCATTTGCTCTGCTTTTGCAAGATCACCCTTTACAGTGATGGCTTGGATTTCGGCTGAGGCAGAAGCCACATCGTTCAAGTATTTGTAGGCATTTTCATCTTGGTATGCTTCTTCCCAATTGGCTTCAGGGATCAATTTCACTTTGACTGAACCTTTTTTTCCAAACCACCTGGAATCAATAAAAATTTGTTCTTTTAAAAAACCTGTTTTGGAAACATTGATGTGAATAGCACCACCATCTTCACGGTCGAGATGATCTCCAGTTATGAAAAACGGAGTTTTTCCAACCTTTTGCTCCCCAGCACCTCCGACAATAGTGACTTCCGCTCCCTCGGGGTCAGATAAGACCTCGATCTTTGGTGCTGAAAAAAGCCCCCCGGCACACGATGCAAGACACATTGTCGTTATTGTTAGGATTAGAAATTTGAGCACTTTATTCATTCATCAACCTTCTAATTGTAGAGTCTCATTTGCTTATTCGGTCTGGGATTGGGGCCCCAAGAGTATGTCATGGGTATTCTGGTCCAATGTTCCGTCCAGTTTTTGAGATGCGTTATTTTGGGATAAAACTCAAATATTAGAGCCATTTATTTTTAATTGAAATTTGAAACACAGAAATCTCCTTTTGAAACAGTTTTGAAATGAATTGTTTCATTTTTATTGAATTTCAGTGTTCTACTTTGAGAAATTGGTGGTTTTATCTCAACACCCCGACTGGACCTTCCGATAGAGAAGCTAGACAGAGGTGGGAAAGCCATGGGACGTATGTTGAGAACAGAAAACTTAAAAGTGCTAGGACTTTTGTTCCTAATGGTATTTAGTATTTCTGGCTGTCTTGAAGAAAGTGACACGCTGGACTCTCTTTCTGGCGGAGATACCTCAGATGTTGAAAAAATTGAAATTCAAAGCCAGCTCCCTGCATCTGCTGGGGTGACAATCGAAATTGGTGAAACTTACAACTTCTTTGTGGCAGCAGTTGCGCCCTTTGGTCGAATTATTACATATAAATGGAAATGGAATGGAGCAACTGTTGCTTCAGGCACTGACGAGAACGGATATGATGTTGTTGGAACGGCTCCAGGAGTTGGAACCCACACATTAAGAGTGATAGCAGATGATGGGACCGACACTGACTTTAGAGAGTGGACTGTAAAAATCAACGGACCACCTGTATTGACTGCTGTAACAACAGGAACACCACAGGTTGCAGTTGGAAGTACAATCAATGTGGCAGCAAATGTGACAGATCCAAATGGTGATGCGATCACTTATACTTGGAGAATTGATGGTCTTCCAAGTGCTTTTGTATCAAGTAATGGTGCAGATGCAGATCTAACAGGTGATGCTTCTCTTGTTGGACAGTTCAATTTAACAGTAGAAGCTTCAGATGGTACGGCTTCAGATTCTCTTTCTTGGGTGGCTGAGGTGAATTACTTCCCTCAACCTTGTAATGAGCTTTCACAAGGGGAGATTTGTACTTATGCAGGAAACCCTGAAGTTGGACAGGGGTATGATCCAAGCTCCAACTCTATCAATGTAAGAATAGGGGTTATGGGGATTGCTGAGGATGCACTTGGTAATCTCTTTATGGCAGATTATCTCAATAACGTTGTTTGGTATTGGAACAAAACTGCGGGTGCTGTGACACGTCTGAATGTTACCGTCCCAGCTAATACTATGATGAGTGTTGCAGGTGATGGAACAGATGGCGTTGGTGCTAATGGTACACTTGCAACAGGTACATCTCTTAATGGGCCATTTGGCTTAGCTTGGGATGATGCAAACGCAACACTTTATGTATCTGAATACCAAAATCACAGAATTTCTCGAATTGGTGCTGATGGCATTATTTGGTGGGGTTTTGGTTATGGAACAAATGGAACTGGTGGCGGAACAAATCACACTCCTGGTTCTGCCGCGCAGTTTGGAGCGTGTAATTCACCAAATCAAATTCAAATATACAATGGTGATCTCTATATGTCTTGTTATGGTCACCATAGAATCAAAAAATGGGAAATGAATGGAACTCCAACAAACTATGGAGATGACACAGCTGAAACGATCATGGGTGATGGCGGGACAGGAAATCCTCCAGCTGCAGAAGGCGCAGTTGCGACGTATGACGTACGAAATCCTTATGGGATGTATGTGGATGCAGATGGGATATATGTTTCACAATATATCCATCACAAACTTCTTTTTTACAATTGGTCAGGTGGAGCAAAAACCTTTTTCCCTTCAACAGACAATCTGACTGTGAATGATGGCATGGTAAGATGGATCGCCTTTAGTGGTGGTACTGGTACTGACGATGGAACGGCCAAGGCACCTAAGTCCCTGAATGCCTATCGCCCGACTATGATATCAAAATATGGGAATCTTCTTTTGGTCCCAGCTCTACAGAGACACTATCTCTATGCTATCAATTTGGGTGTTGCAACGGAAAACATTGGTAATAAATCTGTAGATCCAGATGAGGGAATTCTTATCAATAAAACAGTGGGTGGTTACAACGGTGAGAATGTGGATTTGAATTTAGCTGAATTCAATTCGCCAAGATACATGTTTGTGGACTCTTCTGGTGACTTGTTGGTTGCAGATTATACAAATCGGCGAGTTCGAATTATCCATACAGGAACACCAACTTGGAAAGTGGACACTCTTGCTGGTACAGGGCTCTCAAGATATGGATTCTTAGGAGATACGCTTTCTCCTGTGGGTGAAAACTTGTTTTATTACCCAGCCGGTCTTGTCTATGATGATACATTGAGAAACCTCTATGTTCTGGATCGTTACAACAATCGAATCCGTGTGATTGATCCCTATGGACGTATCACGGGAGCTGTGGGGAATAATACTGGTGATCCTTTGGGGGAAAATGAAATACCCTCTGTTGTGAATACGCGATTTCGAAATACAGGGTATCCAGGAATGGCCAAATTTCCTGATGGAAGTATTGGGTTTACAGATTACTGGATGTATCGTGTTTGGAATAGATCTGGTGCGGCTGCCACTTACGGAAATGTTTATGTCGATGACAATAGAGTATCAACTATTGGCGGTGTGATTGGCGGACCACTGGGTTCAGGGGCCGATGGTGTGGCGATTGGGTCGGCTGTGGATCGCGTGGCGGGAATTGCTGCAACAGGTACTGGTGCGAGTTTAAAAATCTACATTTCAGATACATATAACTATTGTGTAAAAATGATTGATCAGACAGGTAATGTGGAAACGGTTGTTGGCCTTGAAAATGCCGGGGATTGTGATGACACTGCTGGAAACGGATCAGACTTTCCAACATCCCCAACAAATTTAGGTTTAAATTTGCCTTGGGGGCTTGCAGCTGATGCCAATGGCGGGATTTATATTGCGGACTACGGTAACCATAGAGTTCGTTACTTAAATCATACTGGATCTGTGCAGGTGATTGCTGGGAAAGTGATTTCAAATGGACAGATTGCAACTGTTGCTGGTGGTGGAGTTGATGTCTCTGAGGGTGTGTCTCCTGCAACTGCAGCACGAATCAATAACCCAGTACATATCGCAGTTAATGCCACTCAATTTTGTATAAGTTCGATTTCTTATCACAACGTGAGATGTGTGAATATCTCAACTGGAGAGATCAACACGGTTGCCGGAGCTGCGTCTTCAGCAAGTGTTCGGTTTGGATCACCTCTTGGTGGGTGGTTAGAAGAGGGTGTTCCTGCAACTTCTATTAAGATGTATACACCAAGTGGAATTACGTTTGATGCCAATGGAGATCTTTATATCTCAGATAGAAATAACCACATCATTCGAAAAGTAAAACTCTCTCCTTAAAAACACTCTATTCAGAAAAAGCGTAAGTCTCGCTTTTTCTGTGGAGTTCTCGCACATCAACGCTGTTATAGATCCTCAAACCTATTGAGAAGTTATCTGACTTTCATCTGATAAAAGAAAGGCCCAGTCTACTTTCGCAAACTGGGCCATAATGCCATTAGGATAAATCATAAGCCGGATTCTGTTCCCCTAAAAGGGGTGACATTCATTCCTCTGGGAAGTGAGTTACCTCACCCCTCAAGCGATCTTACCCGAAAGCCTCGCGCTGGCTGCGCTTAAAAACGCTTTCCTATTTGATCTTGCTCCGCACAGAGTTGAGCTGGTTTCACTACTGCGGCTCCGTAAGGGTCTCCCGTTCCCAACCCAAACATCAATGCCCGTACATTCTTTCTGTTCCACTGGTCCTCACCTCACGGTGGGGGGATGTTATCCCCTGTGCTGCCATATGGAGTCCGGACTTTCCTCTCCACAAAAATGAAGCGAACGTCTCATCGTCCTAATTGCAAGTGAAACTTACGAAATTTTATGGAATCTGTCCAGAAACCTGTAAAAGATAGAAATTGGCCTACAGGCAGTGTTGGTCTTTGATAACCATAGACTTCTCAAATACTTAAAAACTCTCTAAAAAGCTCAGACAGTCCTCAAGCAGCAGTGCTCACAGAGTGAGCACTGCACTTGAAGGAACTCGTTTTTAGAGAGTTTTTAAGTATTTGAGAACTTAGGTGAAATTTTAGACCAACACTTGCCTGTAGGCCAGTTTGTAAAAGATAGTCTATTGATCGAGTTTCTCTGTGAAGACGACAAACTCACTTCCCTGTCTGTTCTCAGGGGACTCTGTTAGGCGGTTCCAATAGAGAAATCGATGCTTTTTCTCAAGTCGTTTTCTTATTTCCCATTCTGTGGTTCCAAAGGGAGGGCCTAGAGGTCGCCACATGGCCCAGAAAATACCTAAGAGGTTTCCTCTTTCTGAAAGTACTCGGTTCCAAACCTTGACAAGCTCTTTCCGTTTTTTGGGATCAATTGCACAATAACAGGTGTGCTCAAAAACCAGATCAAATGAGTGGTCAAAGTCTTTTGGGAGTTCAAAAATATCAGATACCAAAAACTCCAGGTTTGGGTTTTCCCCGTAGAGCTTCTTTGCTTGCTCAATTGCTAGGGGGCTAATATCAACAGCCATAACTTTGTGACCAAGTTTTGCTAGGAAATTGGCATCATGGCATCTTCCAGCCCCAAGTACCAATACACGAGCTGTCTGAAGCTTTAGCTGACTGACAATAGAGCCAAGTTCAGGATGTGGGCCCATGAGGTCCCAGCGTGTTTCATTGGTTTCATAGAGATCTGTCCAAAACTTGTTGGGACCAGTAAACTCAGAATGATAATTTAGTAAGGGATGGACCTCATGGCGAGTGCCACTAGCGATAACGGCGTCATCGTCAAAGTCATCAAGCAGGTTAAAGAGAGTGGCTTGTGCTCCCCTTGAAAAAAGAAAGGGCTTGTTGCCGTCTCCTAGTGCATAAAAGCGATCCCACTCATCTGAAAGAAGTGTGCTGAGATCAAATTTCAGTTGAAACTGGTAGGGGAAAAATGCTGTCCACTTACCGGATTCAGATTTTTCTATATTGGTTGCAACAAGGGGTAGGTCAAAAGAGTGGACCTCCACTTCTGTACCCTCGAACTTAGATTGAAAGCCACCTTTGTCATTGATCTCAATAGAGGAAAGGATCGAAAACCCATAGACCTCATCTTGAACCCGAAAACCCTCTGAAATTAAATATCCCTCTTCGTCGATCTGAACAGATTTATTGCTCATCTGTGACTTTCATCACATCCAGCTGTTGAAGATACTCAAGTGACTCTTGTTCAATTTGGATGTCTTCAAGGCCCCACTCTTCAATATTTCCTGTATTTTTAGTTGGAGAGAGGAGAGAGTTGCCTTTGAGATCTATTTTGGTTTCTTGTTCATTTAGTCTATGAATAAAAGAATAGTGAAAGTGGACTCGAACCTGGGCTTCAGAGATTCTCTCTGACCAAATACTTTCAAATTGGATGTTTTCAACACCAATGAGGTTTTCTTTTAAATACTGAGCAATATACTCTTTCAGTCCAACCTGAACGGCTGTTTGAGTTTCGTTTTCCTCAAGGGTTGTCTTAGAGGACCAGCACCATGAAACGGAAAGAAAAAACAAAAGTAGTATCCAACTCAGTGATCTCATGAAGGCGAGTATAGCAATTTTTAAAACCTGATCATAGGAATTATTGCGCGGAAAGCATATCCATTTTTTTCACAAAGATTTCATTGTTGTTGAGCTGACCAGCAAGTTGCTCGCGTAATCCACGGATTTCTCCCCAAGATTGCGATTTACCAACATAAATACGGTACCAACGCTTGCCGTTAACATCTGCTGCAACAACACGAAGGCCTTTCAGGTGAGAGTGGCGTCCAGCATACTCATAGGCTTCATCTTCACTAGCAAAGGACTTAATTTGAACTGTGAAAACACGGTCTTTCATATGGTGTGAGTCTTGTTTCACTTTCATTTTCATTTTTGCACTATCTGCACTTGCCATTGAGATTTGAGCCGGGTGGCGTTCACTTACATCTGTTTTAAAATTTGCACCCTTCATTAATCGTGCATGTGTTGAAAAGGCAAAGATTGTGATAACTGCGCTTAGGCCTATTAAAAAAGATGGTGATCGCATTGTTTCCTCCGTATCACTTGGCCTATCGGAGAAAGGGGTACAGTTTATTATACGACTTAAGTCGGTATTCTGGTCTTTGAAATGGGATTCTCTAGATGGGACAGCATTGTTCTATTTTCTAGAGGCTATTGATGGCTCACTTAGATGAATTATCAACAGACCCTAAATAAACATAGACTTAGATATAGATGTTTGAATTTGTCTTTCACTGTAGTGGTTTTTCAGTTCTTTTTCTTTTTAGAGGTTGTAATCTGGCAGAAGTGGTAATTGGGAGTTTGAATGAAGCAATTTTTCTGTCTAGTTGTGGTTTCGGTTTTGTGTCCATTGGTCTTATTGGGTAAAGATATAGATCCTAAAGATTATGCCCACCTTCGGGCGACGTCTTTTGCTCGAAAAATCGTATTAGCAAAAGACTTCAAAGCGTTGAGCCATACCCTGTCTTTATCAAAATCGGATAAAAAGCTATTTGAGGCAGATTTTAAAAGAGCGTTCAAGAAAAAATCTCAACCACTCTCTATTGTTTATAAGGACACCACGATCCGTTTTGGGAAAGCCAAAGACAAGGTGGAAATAGATTTTCGGGATATTTCAAAAAAAGTTTTACGTTTCAACAATGTCAAAATTGATATCAGAAAAAAAATCTCCTATATGAAAGCTCTTGTTCGGGTGAGGGATATTCGAAGGAAGAAGTCGGCAGTTTTATTTGATCTGTTTATCAGTGAGGCCCATGCAGACGAAAGTGGCAAATTTGACCCTATTTATGCGGCTTTGATTTCATCGGAGTCAAACCTAACAGAGCTAAGTGTGCCATCTCGAGCACTTGAAGAAACTTTGATTCAAACCTATAGAAGGGAAATCACTTACGCAGCAGACGGAGATTGGCTTATTACAGGAAATTTTGGTGAAGCAAGAAAAAAGGGGGGAAGTGTACATGTACATCGTGTCTTTTTGCTCAACTTCACTTGTGAAAATGATCGACTCAAAAAAATTGTGGATGGTATTGGAATAAATAACGGAAGAGTAAGGAAAAAGCCATTTTCCTTCAACTACCTCGACTTCAATCCGAGTGACAATACTTATTCGGGCGAAGTTTTTCTTAGAAGAAGAGAATCTCATTTTCAAACTGATGGTAAGGACCTTGAATCTTTGTCATCTGAATTCAGGTGTAAAATACAGACAAATCAAAATGGAGAGATCACCCTCTCTCAAAAAGTAAAAGGTGATAAAGATCCCAAAATGAATCTTTATCAAGGGTGTCCAGAAATTGGTGAAAACATTTTTGAAATAGGAAGTACATTCCAGTGGTATGAAAATGGAGAATTTGTGAAAAGCGGCGTAATTGATACCGTATTAGAAGGGCTGACTCCATCCCGTGGATTCCGAGGGACCTACAAGTCACAGACTTTACTGACCTTTGGGGAGTTTCCAAAAGTTGCGGATACTTGCTGTAAAAAGAGGGGATGTTATGAGAAAGTGCAAGGTGCTCTAGATCAGATGTTGAGGGAGTATGAGCAAAGAGTCATCCGTGAGGAAGGTGAAAAGAGCGCACCTGGGACAAGTGGAATTCGATGAAACTGCTAAACTTTTCAATATTTTGCTTTTTACAAATCCCTGAGTTTTGAATCCAACTCAAACTCCCAAAAATCAACTGAAGACTCCGATTTTGGGAATCGAATTTTCTTGCTTATGAGCCCGTTTTTAAGAGGAAAACGAGTGATTCTGCGCCCCCCATACATTTTGTCGTTGATCAGAGGGGCTTTAAGAAACTGAAATTGCGCGCGGATTTGGTGTGTGCGGCCTGTGACAAGCTCTACACTGTGTTCGTAAATAGGAAAGTTTCGAAACTCAAGTTCTTCAACATTTAAAACTCTGAGTTCACAACTCAAATTGTCCTTAGATTGTTTTTCACAGATCACTTTGGGTGCACGATCGGATTTTTCCATAAAATGAACATAAGTTCCATTTTTGATTTTCTTGTGGGAATAGGCTGTGTAGTATTTTTGAACGTCACTGTTTTTTAAAAGTTCAAAAAAATAACTTTGAAACTCTTTTGTTTTTGCAACAACAACAAGTCCCTTTGTTTCAACATCGATTCGATGTGTGACAAAGAAGTCACTATCAAAGTGGTTTCTGAGTTCATAAAGTAAATTTTCTTTGGCATTATCAAGCATAGGATGAATAGGCATACCGCAAGGCTTGTTAAGGACGACAAAATCCTCTGTCTCATGAACAATGGCCTGATCCCATTTGACCTCGTTCCACTTGTAGCGCTTAGGGTTAAGATGGATTCTTAGATAGTCCTCTGGTGAAATAGTGATGTCTTCAAGGGTTCTTTCTTTGTTGATATAAATGGCTCCGATCTTGATCAAAGAATGTGCTTGAGTAGCTGTGAGATTGAAATTTTCGATCAAAAGTTCAGAGGTCGAAGTTTTCTTTGTGGCTATGTGGTGTTTGATGCGATTTTTTGCCATAACGTCATGTGCTACAGCAGGTACCGATTGCTTTTCTAGCCATTTTTTTGAAAATTGATGACCCATGGAAGTATTAGAATCTCAGATCAATGCTAGTGATCCTCAATTTTTGGAGAACTCCAAAGCAATGCGCGGCGTTGTTGAGGAGTTTCGTTCAAGACTCGACACCATCAAGAATGCTGGTGGACCCGATTCTGTCAAAAGACACAAGTTGCGCGGAAAAATGACGGCGCGTGAGCGTATTGATGCTCTTGTAGATCCTGGAACAAGTTTTTTAGAGTTTTCCTCATTTGCGGCTTGGGAAATGTATGATGGCTCAGCACCTGGTGCTGGAGTTGTCACAGGTATCGGGCGTGTACACGGCGGTGAAGTGGTCATTGTTGCAAACGATGCAACAGTTAAGGGTGGCACATATTTTCCTATAACTGTTAAAAAACATCTTCGCGCGCAAGAGATTGCGATAGAAAATGGTTTACCGTGTATTTACTTAGTGGATAGTGGTGGCGCATTTTTACCTCTTCAAGCAGAGGTTTTTCCAGATCGCGATCACTTTGGTCGCATCTTCTACAATCAAGCCAAAATGTCCGCACTCGGTATTCCTCAAATTTCAGCTGTCATGGGAAGTTGCACGGCTGGTGGAGCCTACGTTCCAGCAATGAGTGATGAAAATATTATTGTGGAAGGCACTGGTACGATTTTCTTAGGCGGTCCTCCTCTTGTCAAAGCCGCAACAGGTGAAGAGGTAGACGCGCAGGATTTAGGGGGTGCCACCGTTCACTCAGAAAAAAGTGGAGTCACCGATCACCACGCAAGAGATGACGAGCATGCCATTGAGATTTGTCGAGATATTGCCTTTCACTTTAATCGAACAAAAAAGACAAGCTTAAAACGTATTGCTGTGGAAGATCCAGCTTACGACCTCACAGAGCTTTACGGAATTATTCCATCTGATTCACGTGTGCCCTTTGATGTGAAAGAGGTGATTGCTCGAATTGTAGATGGAAGCTACTTTCATGAGTTTAAACCGACCTATGGGAAGACGATAGTTACAGGCTTTGCACATATCTATGGTTACCCAGTTGGGATAATAGCAAATAACGGAGTTCTATTTAGCGAGAGCGCTTTAAAAGCCGCGCATTTTGTTGAGCTCTGTTGTCAGAGAAATATCCCGCTTGTGTTCTTACAAAATATCACAGGTTTTATGGTGGGAAGAGAGTACGAAACCCGAGGTATTGCTAAAAATGGCGCCAAAATGGTGATGGCCGTGAGCAATGCTCAGGTTCCAAAGTTCACTGTTGTTATTGGTGGGTCCTTTGGCGCAGGCAATTACGGAATGTGTGGGCGTGCTTATCAACCAAGACAGTTGTGGATGTGGCCAAACGCGCGGATCTCTGTTATGGGCGGAGAGCAAGCGGCCAATGTGCTTTTGACTGTAAAAATGGATCAATTGGCAAAAAAAGGGAAGAGCCTTTCTGAATCTGAACAGATGGAAATCAAAAAACCCATTTTAGAAAAATATGACAATGAGTCTTCAGCTTATTATTCTTCTGCAAGAATTTGGGATGATGGAATTATTGATCCCGTTGATACAAGACATGTTTTAGGTCTTGGTATTGAGGCTAGTTTAAATAAAGATTGGGAAGAACGACGCCAAGGCGTCTTTCGAATGTAAGGGGTTTGAAATGTCTCCAGTTGTTGTGACTGAAATGGAATCCAGTATTGTTCAAGTCGAGTTAAATCGCCCAGACAGGCGAAATGCTTTTGAGCCTGAGATGATTCAACTTCTCAATAATACATTTCAAGAGATTTCAAAACGTGAAGATGTCCGGGTGGTGATACTTTCTGGTCAAGGTGAGAGTTTTTGTGCAGGCGCGGATTTGAACTGGATGAAATCTATGGTTCAGTTTTCAAAGACAGAAAACATCCAAGACTCAAATGAGCTCTATCAAATGTTCTCTACGATTTATGATTGCCCCCATCCGGTGATTGGCAAAATCCATGGACATGCCATGGGTGGCGGAGTGGGGCTTGTGTCTGTTTGCGATCTTGTTGCGATAGAAAGGGACACAAAACTTGCTTTTAGTGAAGTGAAACTCGGGCTTGTACCATCTGTGATTTCACCATTTGTTATGAAGAAGATATCGATGAAAGATTCTTTGGAACTATTTTTAACAGGAGAGACTTTTACTGCTGAGAAAGCCAGTCAAATTGGCTTAGCACAGTTTGTTGGAACCAAAGATGAAGTGGAAGACTATGTTTTTGGAAAATCAGACATGTTGAAGTCGGCTGGACCCAAAGCCGTGCGTGATACAAAGAAACTGATTCGAGCGGTTTCAGGTGAAATGTCTGAGAAGATTCGACAACTCACTGTCAACACGATTTCCGAACGTCGTGTGAGCAAGGAGGGTCAAGAAGGACTTTTGTCGTTCTTTGAAAAACGCAAGCCAAAGTGGGTGCAATGAAAAAGATTGAGCGGCTTGCGATTGCAAATCGTGGTGAGGTGGCTGTTCGGATTATTCTGGCGGCTCAAGAGCTAGGTATAGAGACTGTATTACTTCACTCCGAGCCCGATCGTGCGACGCGTGCATTTCGTATGGCAGACCTTACTGTCTGTATTGGTGGAGCCTCTTCAAGTGAGAGTTACCTCAATATCGACTCCAATATCAATGGAGCAAAAAGTGTGGGAGCCGATGCTCTTCATCCTGGATTTGGATTTTTATCGGAAAATTCGGATTTTTCAAAAGCATGTGAGGAAAATGGAATTTTGTTTGTTGGTCCAAGCCCGGAAGCCATACAAAAAATGGGAGATAAAATTACTGCTCGTAGCTTGATGGAAAACGCAGGAGTTCCTCTAGTTCCAGGTTATGATGGTGAAGATCAAAAATTAGAAACTTTAAAATCTGAAGCGAATCGTATTGGATTTCCTCTTATGATAAAAGCTGCCGCAGGCGGCGGTGGACGTGGGTTGAAGGTTGCACGAACGCTTGAGGAGTTTGAGTCCCAACTCAATTCGGCTAAAAGAGAGGGGTTGTCGGCATTTGGTTCTGAAAAAATTTTTCTAGAAAAATACGTCGAACACTCCAAACATATTGAATTTCAAGTTTTTGGGGATAAGAAGGGCAACTATGTTCATCTTTTTGAGAGAGAGTGTTCTGTACAGAGAAGGCATCAAAAAATCGTAGAAGAATCTCCTTCACCAAGTTTAAACGAAGAACTCAGAGAAAAAATGGCAAAATCCGCCATTGAGGCTGCAAGGTCTGTAAATTACACAGGCGCTGGGACTGTTGAGTTTTTGCTAGATGGAGAGAACTATTACTTTCTAGAAATGAACACACGTCTTCAGGTGGAACACCCTGTAACGGAAATGGTTTTAGGTGTAGACCTTGTCAAAGCTCAAATTGCAGTGGCAGAGGGACGTTCTCTTCCTTGGATACAAGAGGATTTGTTTCCGCGAGGTCATTCCATTGAATGTCGAGTGTATGCAGAAGACCCTTTTCAAAATGGTATACCAAGTACCGGACCCGTGTTGGGACTTCATTGGGCAACGGGGCCAGGTCGGCGATTTGAGTATGGGTTTGATGTTGGGGACAAGGTGAGTTCGTTTTATGACTCAATGATTGCTAAGGTGATTGTACATTCTGATACCAGGGATGCATGTATTCAAAAATGTGTGAAGACTTTAAATGACAGTGTTGTTTTTGGAGTGAAAACAAATTTTGAATATTTAAAATCGATATTGAATCATCCGAAGTTTCAGGATGGAACAATGACAACTTCATTTATTCAGGATTATTTTTCTGAAGGGTTGATGGACAGTGATTTGAGTGAAGAAGAACTGGCCTTTGTGGAACTGGCTCAAAAAAATCTTTTATCAATGACGGGTTCAATACATTCAATAGAATCTCCATTTGAAAAATCATGGAGAAATGTATGAAGCGTTTCGTACTTGAACACGATAGAAAAAAACGAACAGCCTATGCTCAGAAAAGCTCTGAAGGGCTTTGGATACATATCGATGGTCGCACAAGGCTTATACCTAAAGCTGAAGGTGGGCGAAAGAGAGCTTCTGTAGTAAAAAGTTCGAACGAAATTTTGGCTCCAATGCCAGGAAAAATCATTCAAGTTTTAAAGAAAAAAGGTGATACAGTTTTAATTGGTGAGCCGATAGTTGTTATGGAAGCCATGAAGATGGAGTACACCCTGAAAGCTGAGATTGAAAGCAAGGTGGAGGACATTTTTGTGGGTGAGTCAGATCAAGTCGCCCTTGGACAAGTTTTAGTTAAATTGGAGAAACCCAATTGAGCAAGAGAAAGGTAAAAATTGTTGAGGTTGGACCGCGTGATGGTCTTCAAAGTGAAGAGATCAGTCTTTCTATTCCAACTCGCTTTGAAATGATATCGCGTCTTTCAGATTGTGGTATTTCCAATATAGAAGTGGGGTCTTTTGTATCTGAAAAATGGGTTCCGCAGATGAAAGGAACTCTTCAGTTAGTACAAAAGCTTATCCACTCACAGGGTTTGGGAAAAATCTCAAGAAAGGCTCAATTTTCAACACTTGTCCCAAACATGAGAGGCCTTGAAAAGGCTTTGGAATCAGGCATTCAAGAGATTGCTTTTTTTACAGGAGCCAGTGAGTCCTTTACAAAAAGGAACATCAACTGTTCTGTTCAAGAAAGTTTAAAGCGAGCCAAAGACATTCAAAAAGCAATTTATGGTCATAAGATAAAAACAAGAGGCTATGTGAGCACAGCTTTTTATTGCCCCTATGAGGGACGTATGACTCCATCCCGAGGCATAGGTGTGACTCGAAAACTTTTAGACTTGGGCTGCTATGAAATTTCAATTGGAGATACGATTGGAGCCGCGACACCAAATGAGGTAAAGCGTTTTTTAGAGAAATTATTTAAATATGTCGATCCCCAACAGATTGCCATGCACTTTCATGACACTCGTGGCACGGCTATTGCGAATGTCGTGGCTTCTCTTGATTTGGGTGTTCGAGTTTTTGATTCAAGTGTTGGTGGACTGGGCGGGTGTCCGTATGCCCCGGGAGCTTCTGGAAACGTTTCAACTGAAGAAGTGGTTTACTGTCTTGAGGGAATGGGTTTTAGAACTGGAGTGGATCTCAAAAAGTTGATTGAAATAAATCAATGGTTAGAAAAAAAAATGAAACGCCCGATGAGATCTCCCGTGGCTCTTGCAGGTTTACCCAGGCTTTGAGTAACCGAAGAATTGATTTCTTTTGATAAGCTTTGCAACTTCTTTGGGAACGCAGTTTTCCCATTTTTTATCTCCACTTTGAATCATTTCAATCACTTCGTTTGTGGAAAAATCAATTTTATTTGTGTCGCATTGTTTGAGATCTGAAATTCGACCCTCACGAAGCAGGTACTCATAGATATTTTGATATTCTGGAGGTGGCGTGAAGTTGTTACTACTTGTTGTGTTGCCATTCTTTTGATCGGAGAAAGGGTAAATGTATAGGGAAGACTTTCCACCAAACAAAAGACCCATGGCTTCCATAACCCCACCTTCAAAGCCATCGTAACGCCCAGGTGCAAACACGGTATTGAGGTGCTCAACACCGAGTACGAGAGCTCGAGATTTTGTTCTTTGTTGCTGTAAGCGATGACTCAACTCTGC
>JAUICD010000050.1 GCA_030427965.1 Bdellovibrionia bacterium | reverse complement strand
ATCCCCCACGATTTCTTCATAAATTCTCCTTTAAAAATTGATCCCCTACGGCCCAAAAGTATTGAACAATTTTCAGCTTATCAAAAGTTTATTTTTATATTTTTTTTATGCATTTTGCCAAAAGCAACCATGTCAAAACGAGCTCCAACAAGGGCTTCAAGAGAATACAAGAAAAGCGGTAAGTGACACTTCGACACCTATCAAGAGCCTCCGTGTTACTTTTGTCTTGCAAGGTGTCTAAATTGACATTTGTTAGTTTAGGAATCTTCTAGAGAGGTAACACGGCTCTTTTCAAAAAAAACCCTCAAGTTTTTGCTTGAGGGTTTTAAGTGTTTATTAAAAATAGCGATCTTAACCAACAATAAGCGGAGCAATTATTAGAGATACGATAGACATAAGTTTAATTAAAATGTTCATCGCAGGGCCTGTCGTGTCTTTGAACGGATCGCCGACTGTATCTCCTGTCACAGCTGCCTTGTGAGCTTCTCCCCCTTTGGCCTCGCCACTAAGTTCACCCTTTTCAATATATTTTTTAGCGTTATCCCATGCACCACCAGCATTGGACATCAAAAGTGCAATCACAACACCTACAAGCGTTGCTCCAGCAAGCATTCCACCAAGAGCAGCTGGGCCAAGTACAAAACCAACAATCACTGGAGCAAGAACCGCTACAAACCCTGGTGCAATCATTTCCTTAAGTGCGGCTTTTGTTGAAATATCCACACATCTTGCCGTATCGGGCTTACCAGTTCCTTTTAACAAACCTGGAATTTCTTTAAATTGTCTTCGAATTTCTGCAACCATTTGAGAAGCCGCTTTACCAACAGAAGTCATAGTCATCGCACCAGCCACAAGAGGAACAATCGCTCCCAAGAACAGGCCAATCACAACTGTTGGATCTGAAATATCCATTTTAAGTCCAAGACTTGCTGGATCAAGTTTCAACATCTCTGCATTCACAGCCTGTGCATAAGCAACAAAAAGTGCCAAAGCCGTCAAAGCTGCAGATCCAATTGCAAATCCCTTACCTATAGCTGCCGTTGTATTTCCGAGTGCATCCAAGCCATCTGTGATTTTTCTCACTTCTGGTCCAAGCCCTGCCATCTCCGAAATTCCACCTGCATTATCTGCAACAGGCCCATAAGCATCCACAGTCATTGTTACACCAACTGTTGCAAGCATCCCAACAGCCGCCATTGCGATTCCATAAAGTCCTGCTTGGTTATAAGCCACAAATATAGAGCCTGCGATAAGAGCTAAAGGCACAGCACAGGATTCAAGCCCTACAGCAACACCTGTAATGATATTTGTTGCAGGACCCGTTCTTGAAGCTTCCATAATACGGAAAACAGGTTTTGAAGCTGTGTAGTACTCTGTGACTTTTCCAATAAGCATTCCCGCAACAGTACCAGCTAAAATCGCCCAAAAAAGTCCAAGTGAAAATCCAAAGCTCTGTGTGGCTACAAATGTTGCAACCAAAAAGATCAATCCAGCAACACCAGTTGAGGCACTTAAGGCCTTACTAGGGTCCATGTTTTTAAATACTTGCATTCCAAAAATGCCAAATAGAGATGACACAAGACCAATTACTGCAAGCATCAGTGGATACTGAAGTAAGCTCATCTGAGCCATCTCACCCCCACCTGGAACTAGTCTTGCGATTTGATCAGCACCCATGGTTGCAGCAATTGCAATAGATGAAATCATTGCACCGACATAGGATTCAAAAATATCAGCACCCATTCCCGCAACGTCACCCACATTGTCACCCACGTTGTCTGCAATGACACCTGGGTTTCTTGGATCATCCTCTGGAATTCCTGCTTCCACTTTACCAACAAGATCCGCACCAACATCGGCCGCTTTTGTGAAAATACCACCACCCACACGAGAAAAAAGCGCGATAGATGAAGCTCCCATTGAAAAACCAGAAATCACGTATGCTGTTTCAGGTTTGCCAAAGAAATAAAAGAAGATTCCTAATCCAATCAATCCAAGACTTGCAACAGAAAGCCCCATTACACCGCCACCTTGAAAGGCGACTAGCAAACTTGCACCAACGCCCTTCTCTTTTGCAGCCGCTGCCGTTCGAACATTTGCCTTAGTGGCAGATTTCATACCAAACCAACCAGCAAGCCCTGAAGCAAGTGCACCTGAGATAAAGGCACCAGAAGTTTGAATGTCAAACTTCCAACCCAAGAGACCAGCGACGACAATCACAAAAACGGCAAGCATGGTGTACTCCGCTTTCAAAAAAGTCATTGCGCCAAGATGGATTTGATCTCCAATCTCTATCATTTTCTCAGTGCCTGCTGATGACCGGACCACAGTTTGGTAAAGGAAAAAAGCGACAACTAAGCCGACGGCTCCCATAACCGGTGCAAGAATTCCAATTTCTGACATGGAAGTAACCCCTTCTATAAGTTGGTTAATGTTGATTTAGGAGACTTGAATCAGCTTTTGGCCGTGGTTTGTCAATCCTAGAAAATCGAATGTTAACAACGCATTGCGCGTTGCAGATTTACCCCCAACCTCTATTGTAGGTTCGGCGATGAGTTACGAATTTTACAAAATTCTACATATTCTTGGAATCACTCTTATTATCCTTCCCCTGGGAGGGCTGCTCATTCACGCTCTTGGCGGCGGGGTAAAATCCAATCTCCCATCACGAAAGATGATTTTTATCACGCATGGCGTGGGGCTCTTGATTGCATTTGTTGCTGGCTTTGGGCTGATGGCAAGAACTGGAACTCAATTTTCTGATGGTTGGATTTGGGTAAAACTTGGAATTTGGCTTTTCTTGGCTGGCGTTGTCTCACTCATTTTTAGAAAAAAGAGTCTTCTTCCTGTTCTTTGGATTCTCATTCCACTTATTGTTGGACTGGGTGCCTTTCTTGCCCGATACAAACCTTTCTAAAAAATAATGTAAGCACTCCCCTTACTTGCAATATCACACTTTCTAATACGAGTGGCTGCTTTGGAACAATCTCTACGACGAATTGGAACCGAATCCCCGACTGCTTTTCCTGAAACGTATTCTTTATAAGACTTTTTGCTACGACTGACCAAAACTCCATCCTTTGGCCAAAGTCTCCATTTTGCCATATTGATTCGAAGATTGCCCATGACAGAGGACTGAAACTCTCCCGGCACAGCACGTCCATTGATCGCAATCTTCAAATCCGAATGTCTATCGTTTTTTGATTTTTTCTTATGAGATACTTTCCAGACTCGATACAGGTTTTTTCGAAAATCCCCTGTTGGCCCTTTATAACTAAAATGTGCTGTTCCCAAAAAGAAATCACCACTTAGTGACTGACACATATCAGATGAACTTTTGAAATCGACACCGAAGTGAGTGATTTGAAACTCACACTCTTCTTTCTCTCTAGAAATTTGAACTTTTAAATTTCCAATAGAAGAGGGAGATCGGAGTTCGGTTTCTAATAGCCATACTTGGCTTGTGGCTTTCCAAAGTGAAGAAAGTTTTTTTTGAATGCAATATTTTTTATTCACCAAACAGGCACTTTCAACAATATTTTGTACAAAACTTGTAAACCTGTAAGAACACCTCCAGTTTTCTTCGTTTTTCTCAAGAAGCTTCATATGTTTTACAATAGAGGGGTCTATTTGAATTTCATTGTTTTCTACAATCAGACTTGGAAAGTAAACCTCACTTGAAGTGGAACAGCTCCAAGTCACCGGAAAATCTCCCGCTCTTACAAATGATGAGAGACCTAGAGTAAAAAGAACAAAAAATGAATTTCTCATTCCCTATTATGACTGAGAACAATTCAAATCAGCAGTCTGGTCATGAGTTTACGTTTTGCCAATATCAAAATTCAGACAAAAGGCTCGGTTCTAAACACCTTGACGTTTCACTTAATTGATTGGCTCTAAACCGGGTTAAAATCCAATATTACTAAACAGCGTA
Source organism: Bdellovibrionia bacterium (assembly GCA_030427965.1). Taxonomy (GTDB): domain Bacteria; phylum Bdellovibrionota; class Bdellovibrionia; order Bdellovibrionales; family JAUICD01; genus JAUICD01. The sequence goes on along the minus strand of JAUICD010000050.1, from coordinate 15,629 downwards.
TCTCTCATAAATTGGATCCCTACTCAGGACGCTCCGCTTTATTTACAACGTACTTCAAAAATCGACAGTTGATTGGGCCGTTGGAAACAGGGATCTTAATGTCTGACCTCATACCTAAGTTTTTTGTCAATTCTGGTTCGCCAGATAAAATATAAGCTGTCCAACCCTGAAATCGATTTTTTAAAACATAAGAAATGTCTTTGTAATCATCTTTCAAGCGATCTTTGTCACCAATTCTCTCACCATACGGAGGATTGGTGATAACAACCCCACTGTCTGTTGGACACTCCAGCTCATCAATAGCACACTTTACAAGCTCAATGGCTTCATCCACTCCAGCATGACGAGCATTTAAAGCGGTTGTCTCAATGGCTCCACCATTTCTGTCAGATCCATAGAATTTAAAATCCAACTCCTCAATTTCTGAAGCTGTGGCTTCATCTATAAGCGATGACCAAATTTCAGAATCGAAATTCTTTAATTTTTCAAATCCAAAGGACTTGCGTAATAACCCAGGTGCCATATTCATGGCAATCATTGCACCTTCAATCAAAAAGGTTCCAGTTCCACACATGGGATCTACGATAGGGGATTTCTTATCCCAATCTGTCATTAGTATGAGTCCAGCAGCCAAATGTTCTTTGAGTGGGGCATCTCCAGTTTTTTTACGATACCCTCTCTTGGAAAGAGTTTCACCAGAAGTATCAATACTCACAGATACGATTTGATTTACAACACGCACAAAAACACGCAAATGTGGGTCATAGCGATCCACGCTGGGTCGCTCACCTGTTTCTTCACGAAAACGATCAACAATTGCATCTTTGGCCTTGAGAGCTACAAAGCGCTTATCTCTAAAACGGCTGTCTCGAACATTCCCCTCAACCGAGAGAGTTTGGTTGGAATCAATCCAAATGCCAAAATCAATAGACTTCATATTTTCATATAGCTCGTCTGTATTCTCTGCGGTGAACTCAGTCACAGGGAAAAGAACCCTTGTTGCCACACGAGACCAAAGATTCACACGGTAACACCCAGCCCAATCCGCCTCGAAATAGACACCATCCGGAGTTTTTTCCGTTTCAAACCCAAAACCCTTGAGTTCAGATTCCAATACATCAAAGAGACCACGCGAGGTCAGTGCTAAAAATCGAGCCATACTATTCACTTTTGTAAAGATCCAAAAAACGAAAATTATCACTAGGTGTGGACAGATTACAATTCCTTTCATATTGTTTGAAAAAAATAACTTGGGAACCGTTCTGTCAACACCCCATAGAAAGTGAGTATCAACTGAACCGATCTGATCGAATACAACAGCTTAAAGACGCCATCAGAGACCGCGTACTTGTACTTGACGGTGCTATGGGCACGTCCATCCAAGCTCGAAATCTAACAGATGAAGACTTCGGAGGGCCTGAACTCGATGGCTGCAACGAAAACCTTGTTCTCACCCGACCTCAAATCATTGAAGACATACACAAAGAGTTTATCCAGGCCGGAGCCGACATCATTGAAACCAACACGTTTGGTGGCACTCCACTTGTTCTTGCTGAATACGACCTTCAAGACAAAGCAGATGAAATCAACAAAGTCGCAGCAGAATTGGCGCGAAAGGCTGCCGACCAATCAGAACGCCAAATCTTTGTTGCAGGAAGCATTGGGCCGACGACCAAGGCCATTTCCGTCACTGGTGGCGTAACATTTGATGAACTTGTTCAAAACTTTAAACAACAAGCCGTGGCTCTAGCAAACGGTGGGTGTGATTACTTTCTGATTGAGACATCACAAGACACACGCAATATCAAAGCTGCCATTATTGGCTGTAAAGAAGCTTGCTCTGAGATTGGCGAAAACCTTCCAATTGCAGTCAGTGGCACAATTGAACCTATGGGAACCATGCTTGCTGGACAATCTGTAGATGCACTTGTGACATCTCTCAACCATGAAAATCTTCTTTACATCGGGCTGAACTGTGCCACTGGGCCAGAATTTATGACAGATCACATTCGTACTTTAAGCCAAACCTCTCCCTGGCCTGTTGCCTGTGTACCAAATGCGGGGCTTCCAGATGAGTTTGGAAATTATTTAGAATCTCCAGATATGATGGGAAAAATTCTGATCAATTTCGGCAATCAAAAATGGCTCAACTTGATTGGCGGATGCTGCGGAACAACCCCTGAGCACATCAAAGCTTTTCGAGTTGTTGCAGACCAAATTCCAACGCGCATTCGATTTTACCCAAGAGGTTCTCAACTCTCAGGAATTGAAAATCTTGAAGTCACTGATGAAAAGCGTCCACTCTTAGTTGGAGAACGAACCAATATTATTGGGAGCAAAAAATTTAAGAACCTCATCGTTGCAGAAAAATTTGAAGAGGCCAGTGAAGTTGCCCGCGCTCAAGTCAAATCCGGAGCTCACATCATTGATATTTGCCTAGCAAATCCAGATCGAGATGAAATGAGAGACACTGAAAAATTTATGAAAGAAGTCATCAACAAGGTCAAGGTACCATTGATGATTGACTCCACCGACGCCAAAGTCATTGATCTTGCACTTCGCTACTGCCAAGGAAAAGCCATCATCAACTCCATCAACCTAGAAGATGGTGAAGAGCGATTTGAACAAGTTGTCCCTCTAGGCAAAAAATTTGGAGCCGCATTTGTTGTTGGAACTATTGATGAAGATCCCGTACAGGGAATGGGTGTCACGCGCGAGAGAAAACTTCAGATTGCCCGAAGAAGCTACGAACTACTCACCAACAAATATGGCGTCTTACCTGAAGACATCTATTTTGACCCTCTTGTTTTTCCATGCGCAACAGGGGATGAGCAGTATGTTGGTTCAGCTCGTGAAACAATCGAAGGCGTTCGAATTATCAAGAAAGAGTTTCCGCTTTGTAAAACAGTGCTCGGAATTTCCAATGTGTCCTTTGGTTTACCAAATGCGGGGCGAGAAGTCCTCAATTCTGTTTTTCTCTACATGTGCACTCAAGCAGGATTGGACCTTGCTATTGTAAATTCTCAAAAACTTGTGCGATATGCTTCAATACCTGATGAGGATAAAAAACTAGCGGAAGATTTGATATTTAATAACGGAGAAGATCCCGTTACAACTTTTGCAAATCACTTTCGAAATAAAAAATCTGTATCAAACGAAGACAGAAACAAACTCCCAATTGAAGAACGACTCAGTTACTACATCGTTGAGGGCACAAAAGAAGGGCTTTGTAAAGATTTGGACCAAATAATGAAAACCCTTAAACCCCTTCAAATCATCAATGGTCCTCTTATGAAGGGAATGGATGAAGTTGGAAGACTTTTTAATGCAAACGAACTGATTGTTGCAGAGGTCTTACAGAGTGCTGAAGCCATGAAAGCTGCTGTAAATCATCTTGAACCTTTTATGGAAAAAACCGAAGACAGCTCACGAGGCAAACTACTACTTGCAACCGTTAAAGGTGATGTTCATGACATTGGCAAAAACCTAGTGGACATCATTTTAAGTAACAATGGCTTTGAAGTCATCAATCTAGGGATTAAGGTCACACCTGAAGTTCTCATAGCAGCAGCCAAAGAACACTGTCCCGATTTCATTGGCTTATCTGGATTACTTGTCAAATCTGCTCAACAAATGGTTATCACTGCCCAGGATCTCAAAAATGCAGGCATAGAACTTCCAATACTCGTTGGAGGAGCCGCCCTTTCACAAAGATTTGTAGATCGCCAAATTGCACCAACTTACACCGGACTTGTCGACTACGCATCAGATGCTATGCATGGTTTAGACTTAGCAAAACGCCTTGTTGATGAAGAGGGAATTCAAAACTATTCCAACGAAATTAAATCAAGACAAACAAACGTTCCAGAAGAAAGAAAATCCACCAAAGAAAAATTTGATCCAGGTGAATCCAGGTGCAAGGACATTGATATTCTTACCGACATTCCTGATGCGCCTGATTTTGATCGACATATTTTAACCAAAACACCAATCGAAGCGATTTGGAACTTTATAAACCCAATGATGCTCTACTCACGCCACCTTGGAATCAAAGGACAGTACGCAAAAGCGATACTAAGTGGTGAAATTAAGTTTTTAAAAGAAAAAGACGATGCCGCAAGGAAAGCCTATGAAATATATCAAACCGTGGAAGACCTGAAGGAGGAGTTTCACTCTTCTTTATATCCAAGAGCTGTATTTCAATTTTTCAAATCAGGCTCAATGGGTAATAAAATCTTTCTTTTTGACAAGAACGGTGAAAAGAAAAGCCAAATTCAATTTCCAAGACAAATGAAAGAAAACGGCCTTTGTTTAAGTGATTATATTCGTCCTCTAGAGGAGTCCCCATCTGACAATCTAGCACTCTTTGTTGTAACAGCTGGTGAAGGTATTCGCTCCCTTGCTCAATCACTTATTAAAGAAGGGCGCTATTTAGCAAGTCATGCACTTCAAGCTTTGGCTCTTGAGACAGCTGAGGCCTATGCTGAGGTTTTACATTCTCTTATTCGAAAAATGTGGGGCTTTCCCGACCCTCCCACAATGAGTATGATGGAAAGGTTTCAAGCAAAATATCGGGGAAAACGCTATTCATTTGGCTACCCAGCTTGCCCTGAACTCTCAGACCAAGAAAAACTCTTTGAACTACTCAATCCAAAAGAAATCGGTGTTCAATTGACAGATGAGTTTATGATGGACCCAGAAGCAAGTGTCTCGGCTGTGGCCTTTCATCATCCACAGGCCACCTACTTTGCTGCCCACAACTAAAGACCAGAGGGAATAATCTTCCCTCTGACAATCATTGGGTATTCTTGCTCCAAAATACCCCCAGTCCCATTAAGTCATTATCATTAAATGTGTGAGACTTCTTATCATCACTCTTTTATTTGTTACGATTCATGCCGAAGCAAAACCCTTCCATGTTATTGTAGATCCGGGACACGGAGGGTCTGATAGCGGGGCCATGCACAGTCAATTTAGAGAAGCTGATATCACTCTTTCTGTATCGAAATATCTCAACACTTTGCTCAAAAAATCTCCTGGAATCAAAATAACAATGACTCGGAGTCGAAATAAAACAATCTCACTTTATTCGAGATCTGAACTTGCCAATCGTTTAAAGGGAGATCTTTTCTTAAGTATCCACGTCAATAGTAATCCAAACCCTAAAGCTCGTGGAGCTGAGTTCTATTTTGAAAGCCAGCTTCCTCCAGATGAGGAAGCGCTTTATTTGGCTAGCCGAGAAAATCACTTTAAAGAAGTTCTTCCACGTGAAGAAAAGAAAAAAACAGATATCGTTGCTATCATTGATGATTTAAAAAGAACCTTTGACAGAACTCTGAGTTTACACTTCACACGAATTCTAAGAAATACATGGGGTCAAAAGTTTAAGCTCAGACGTAAAGTGATTCGCCAAGCCCCCTTTCATGTTCTCTCTGAAGTGGACATGCCTTCGATTCTCATTGAGCTGGGCTTTATCTCAAATCCAAGGGAAGCTCGTTCTCTAGCAAGAGCTTCTACTCAAAGAGAAATGGCTCGACTAATTCATCGATCCGTCCTTGAGTATAAAGAATCTATGGACATCAACGCAAACAGCATTCATATTACCCAGAATGCGAAACGATAATAGAAAGAACGAAGAATTACGCCCCATTCAAATTGAAACTGGGGTAAATCGCTATGCAGAGGGAAGCGCGCTTATATCAGTAGGTAACACCAAAGTTCTTTGCACAGCTTCAGTAGAGACAAATATTCCAAAGTGGCTCGCAGGAACAGGACAAGGCTGGGTCACAGCCGAATACGGCATGTTACCACGATCCACTCATACCCGAATGCGAAGAGACAAGATTTCCAATTCCGGGCGAAGCCAAGAGATCTCGCGCTTGATTGCAAGAAGTCTTCGAGCTGTGACCGATTTGAAAAAACTCGGTGAAAAGTCCATTACGGTAGATTGCGATGTGATTCAGGCAGATGGCGGCACCCGAACTGCGGCTATCACTGGTGGTTTTGTTGCTTTGGCAATTGGACTACAAAAGTCTGTTGCAGGTGGAGAATTGGATGCCCTTCCTCTCACGGACTACCTTGCAGCTACGAGCCTTGGGGTTTCAAATGGAAACATCTTAGTCGACCTCAACTACGAAGAGGACTCTAGCATTGAAACAGACATGAATATTGTTATGACAGGACAGGGGCATTTCGTAGAGATACAAGGCACAGCAGAAGGCGCTCCGTTTTCTAGTCAAGAACTTGCAACTATGACCGAATCTGCAAAGACCGCATTGGAATCTGTATTTCAAATTCAATCTGACTTGATTGGCGACTTTTTCCCCAGGAAATCCAAGTAGTGGAACTTTGGTTTGCAACCGGAAATCCTGGAAAGGCCAAAGAAGTTTCAACTGTTTTTTCAGACTTTCCCTTTGAGATCAAAACTCTAAAAGACATTCCTTCCTATACGGCTCCGGAAGAAACTGGCGAAACCTTTAAAGACAATGCAAACCTCAAAGCACAAGCTCTTAAGAAGATAAAAACTGATGCCTGGATTCTAGCCGATGACAGTGGGCTTATTGTTGACGGGCTTAAGGGCTATCCCGGTGTCCACTCTGCAAGATACGCTGGTGAAAATGCAAGAGACATCGAAAATGTCTCCAAAGTCTTAAAAATGCTTTCTATTAGAAGCAATAATATGAGAACAGCGAAACTCGTTTGCACGATGACACTCATTTCCCCAGATGGAAATGAATCCGTATTTACTGGAAGCCTTGAAGGTGAAATCTCAAAAGACATGCGTGGAAGCTCTGGCTTTGGGTACGATCCAATTTTTATACCCAAGGGAGAAACGAGAACTCTTGGTGAAATGAACGCTAGTGAAAAAAACAAAATTTCACATCGATCACAGGCACTCGCCCAAGTCATCAATCACCTAAAAAATAATATCTCCTGAGCACTTTCTAAGTTATCGAGTATTGCGGTCCACCGCCACCCTCTGGAACAGTCCACTCAATATTCTCAAAAGGACATTTGATATCACACGTTTTACAATGAATGCAGTTTGTGTAGTTGATTTGCAATTTCCTTTTCTCCCCTTCTCCCGAAACCATTTCATAGACATTTGCTGGGCAAAATTGATTACAAGGAGAATTGAACTTGTCATCACAAACATCACTGCAGACTTTTCCATCCTGTAGAAGCAGGTGATTTGGAGAGTCTTCATCATGCTGAGTTTTTGTCAGATAAACACTTGAGAGTTTATCAAAAAACAATTTTCCATCCGGCTTTGGAAGTTGATTGTCTTTGTGATCCATTTTATCAGGGCCCCACACATCAATAACAGGCTCAGTCGTTTCAGCGTCCTTCTCTATAGGGGGATTGTCCACCAATCCACGTCCACCTGTAATTTCTTGTAATGCAAGTAATGGAGCAGAGGCAACAAGCCCCTTTCCAAGGGTGTGGTGAAAGTTTCTAGATTTATAAAGTTCCTCTTTGATATAACTGTCCATCACAAGGTCACTGTATTTTGAGAGCATGTTTTCAGAAAAATCATCTTTCACGAGAGCTTCACATGCTGTTTTGGCTGCTAAAATTCCAGCTTTCATTCCCAAATGTATACCTTTGAGTTTTTGATCGTTTACCATTCCGGCTGAATCCCCAATGACCATCATCCCATTGTGATAAAGCCTCGGCATTGAATTCCATCCACCAGCAGGAATCACTTTCCCACCATAGGCCAGCACTTCTCCATCTTTGATGATATCCATAACAAGTGGGTGTTTTTTAAGTTTCTGAAGTTCGCGGTGAGGATCAAACAAAGGATCCTCCGTTCCCAAATAACCCACAATTCCGACAACCAATTGATCTTCTTTGGCTGCATATATAAAAGTCCCACCCATTGTTTCCTTAAGTGGATAACCCATAGTGTGAATGATCGTTCCCGCAGCAATACGCCCTTTGGGTATTTGAATAACCTCTTTTACTCCTTCTGAGTAAGTGTCAGGTTGCTTGTGTTTTCTTAAATTGAATTTCTTTGCAACTTGTTTAAACAAAGACCCTCTCGGTCCTTCTGCAAAAATTGTGATCTTGGCTTTCAAGTCCATTCCAAGTTCAAAGTTGGATTTTGGATTTCCATCTTTATCACGCCCCTTGTCCCCGGTGCGAACTCCTACAATTCTGTCTCCCTCATAAAGAGCTTCTTTTGCAGCAAACCCTGGAAAAATATTTATACCCCTTGCCTCAGCTTGCTCAGCAAGCCAGCGATTCACCTTGGAAAGCGAAACTATCAAGTTCCCATGATTTTGAAGTGGAGGAGGTACAATTGGAAATTTAACTTTATAGCTCTTACCTAAAAAGTAGACCACTTCATCTGTTACAGGTGACTCTATTGGAAAACCGTTTTCTTTGTACTCAGGTATCAATTCTTCAATAGCAGCCGGATTCATCACTGCTCCGGAAAAACTATGGGCTCCAATTTCAGGGCCCTTTTCCAAAACAACAATCATTGGTTCTTCAAGTTTCTCACCTTGAACCTCTCCTGATTCCACTTTTGCATTGTGATTTGCAATCTGATCGTGAAGGTGGATTGCCGCAGACAGACCCGCAGAGCCACCACCAACAATTAGTACATCAACTTCCATTGATTCGCGCTCGGCATTCTCCATACAATTTCCTCCACATGTACGGAGAACTTTACAATGAAATTGGATTTACGACAATATAGACCCCAGATGACACAGGGAGCGACTACTCACCTGAAGGCAAACGATCTTGCTCTTCATCTGTTTGAGCTTCTAAAGTTTTCATGACCTCCCTTTCAATCCAACGCGTGGAAACCTCTTCGGGAGTAAAAACTGTAGGCTGCACTTTCAATCGATCTTCGTCCATAGAACCCGCATAATCTCTATGAGATTCACTTGCTTGAATAACAAGAGATAGACAAGACACAGACATAAGAAAAACAAATAATCTCATTGGAATCCTCAAAAAAGTTACTATCTACTCTTTCGGATTCTTTTCGGCCCGACCTTAGCCCGTAATATTTTTTCTCCAGATGAGACACCTGCAACGGAGCGGTTGGTCTTTTTCCCCTTTTCTTGCCAAAGAGCTTCACGACTCAACTCTTTTCTAGGTGGACCAAAAACGCGAGAGGGAACGTCAGAAAGATCATCATAGCGCTGAGGCGCAATGGGTAGGACCTCGTCAGCAAGTTGGGCTCCAGCCACCTGAGTCACTCCGAGTGCAACAAAGATCAATAATATTCGTTCTAAAAGAATACGTCTCATCTCATAGCCGTTATCGGCCATTCAAAGAGAAAACACTTGAGACAAAGGACCTGAATATATCAGATCTCCCTCACAAGATAAAAGTGGATACATTTCGAGGAACTTGCTTTCTCACTCTCTCAACTTCACTCTTTTTCAACTCCACAAACTGAACTCCAGGTCTGGATTCCATTTCAGCCAAAACCTCACCCCAAGGTCCCACAATCATAGAATGCCCCCAAGTTTCTCGTAAGCCCCTATGAGAGCCTCCCTGTGCAGGAGCCACAACGTAACACTGCCCCTCGATCGCGCGTGCCCTCAGTAATAAACTCCAGTGAGCTTTCCCAGTCGGCACTGTAAATGCTGCCGGAATAAAAAGAGCATCGACGTTTTGCTTATAGTAATGGACATAGAGTTCTGGAAACCGCAAATCAAAACAAATACTAAGTCCAATCTTCCAATCCTTGTATTCTAAAATGCCGAGTTCTTTTCCTGGGTCGAAATCATTGGACTCTCGAAAACTTGTTCCATCATCTAAGTCGATATCAAAAAGATGCAATTTTCTATAAACCACATCCACTGCTCCTTTTTGGGAAATTAAAACTGTTGCATTACTCACTTTTGATTTCTCAAGTAAAGGAATTGAACCAAGAAGAATATCTTTTCCGCTCTCTTGGGCCAAATGTGATATTTTTCTAATTTCATTTGAATCTAGTTCAAAACCCTTAATCTTTTCACTATTGTTGAGCTTCATATAGATGGAGTTTTCAGGAAAACAATAAAGCTCAGCCTCCCCCTGACAAAGCAGGTTTGAAAGAGTTTTAAAGTTTAAAGAAAAGTCGTCTGTGGATTGCAATTGGCAGAGAGCCAAACGAAGGGAATTCAAATCCACTCACTCTTCTCGTTGGTCATCAAACGAAAACTTCTTAACATTTCGGCATCGCCACCAACCTTCTTCAAGATTTGAACGAACCTTATCCACGACAACACCACAACCATTGGTGTTTACACCCGATCCAACAATTTGATCTGTACCACCTTTGGTGTACTTCACAACACAACCCTCTGAGGCATCACCCTTTTCAATACGAATCGTTCGAACCATAGATTTGTTTTTACACAAAATCATACTCATCGGAGATGCAGAGACTGCAGACTCAAAAGAAAAAACAAGTGGAATAAGAAGTAAAATCAGTTTCATAGCCTGTTTAACAATCTAAAGTCGCTTTGCCAGCTTGTAAAGAAGGACAGCCAAATCAGGTCACTTTTCATCAATATTCACTTGAGTGGTTTTGATGCTCTAGCCGCGTCATAAAAGAAACAAACCAAAGTCAAAGCTACACGCCCCTAAAACACGAGCCACAAACCAATTTTGCGCATCATTTCACAGCCCTTTTATGGACAATTCAAAAGGATCCACATAATAAAAGCACATGGAAGTTACCGAAGTTCAATCGAAGTCTCAATTGCGAAAATTTCTTAATGTTCCAGGCATTATTTACCCAAAGGACTCTCGATATGTGCGTCCACTCAATTTTCATATGAAGATGATGCTAGGGAAAGTGCCCAAAAAGAATAAACATCTTTTATTGGCGACAAACAAAGAGGGAAAGCCTGTAGCCCGCATTGGCTTCAAAACTCACACTCATAAAGATAAAAAGTATCTGCACTTTGGTTTTTTTGAATGCCATAAAGATGCAAAAGAAGCACCAAAGCTCTTCTTCAATTGGGCAAAAGAAAAATACCCCAATCTCACAATTCGCGGCCCTTACCACTTTCGAATGGAAGACCCATATGTTGGAATCTTGGTAGAAGGCTTTGATAGAGATCCATTTTTTCTTATGCCCTATAACCCCGAGTACTACGATCATTATTTGCAATCCGCTGGTCTTACACAACTTATGGACTTGTTTACCTATGAGTTAGATCAGGAATTGGGTGCAGAAGCGATTCTTCCACACTCCAATAAGGCATCTGAAAATGGAGTGAGTATTCGAAATCTAAATATGAACCATGTCAGAAAAGAGGCAGAATCGATAGCTCGAATTTTCAATGAGGCTCTTTCCAGAAACTGGGGCTTTGAAGAATTTGAAGAAGCTCAAATTAACGAAATGGTTTCTCTTTTAAAAACATTCATCGATCCACGAGTTGTACAATTTGCGGTCAAAGACGGAAAGGATATTGGCTGCCTGCTCATGATTCCCAATTACAATCCAATCTTAAAAGGACATTCCGGCAGAATCACTCCTTCACTCATTTTTAAATTTTTAACCAAACGTAGGAAAATGACTGGAATTCGCGGGTACGCTCTTGGCGTTTTGAGCGAGTATCACGGTCTTGGGGTTGGAAGTTTGCTCACGACAAGTATGTTTGAAACTGGCGGTAAGGCTGGATACCGAAAAGGAGAAATCTCATGGGTTCTTGCAAATAATGGCCCCATGAATGAGTTGAGTAAAGCTATGGGCGGAAAACACAATAAAGTTTACCGAGTCTATGAGTTAGGGAAGCAATAATCCCACATGGCGCAAGGCGCTAAGTGTTTAATATCGATTAGACCTTGGCTTAATGCCCCATTTCATTGTAACCAATTAATATCTATACCTGTTTAAAGATCAATGAGGGACTTGATGGATATTTTTGAAAAATCTCAATCGCTGAATGTTATCGATCTTTTAAAAAGGGTAAAGCTTTACCCTTTTTTTCGAAAAATTGAAGACACTCAAGGCGCAACCGTCGTTTCCGACAACAAAAAACTCGTCATGATGGGGTCAAACAACTACCTCGGACTGACTCATGACCCGCGAGTCATTGAAGCGTCCGTTGCAGCAACAAAAAAATGGGGGACTGGATGTACTGGATCTCGATTTTTAAATGGAAACCTAAAACTGCATGAAGAACTTGAAGAAACCCTAGCAGACTTCTTAGGATACGAATCAGCACTTGTATTTGCGACAGGCTTTATGGCCAATCAAGGAGCCATTACAGGACTTTGTGGTCCAAGTGATTACATATATTCTGACAAAGAAAACCACGCCTGTATTGTTGAAGGGTGCAAACTCTCAAAGTCCAAATTTATTGTGTACAAACACTTGGACTATGACGCTCTCGAAGAGCGAATTTCAAAGGCACCAAGTGATGCTTCAAAATTGATAATCACAGATGGTGTATTCTCAATGACAGGTCGAATTGCAGACTACAAGAGGATACATGAAATCGCTGAAAAACATGGGGCTATGACTTATGTGGATGATGCCCATGGATTGGGTGTCATTGGGGAAGGTGGCAGAGGGACTGTCAGCCACTTTGGTTTAAAGTCTGACATTTTAATGGGGACCTTTTCAAAATCACTTGCAAGCCAAGGCGGCTTTATTTGTGCAAGTCACGAAGTCAACCGATGGCTCAAACACAAGGCTCGTACATTTATGTTCTCAGCAGGGCTTTCACCAGCAAGCTCAGCTGCTGCTCTTAAAGCACTTGAGATCCTCAGAGATGAACCTGCACGCGTTACAGAGCAACAAGCCAATGCTGCATATTTAAAAATGAAATTTCAGGAAGCAGGACTCGACACAATGGGAACTGAGACAAGTGTCATCCCTGTCTTTATTGGAGATGACCAAACGGCATTGAATGTCTGTAAACAGCTTTTTGACAAAGGTGTTTTTACAACTCCAGTTATGTACCCAGCCGTTCCCAGAGGAAATGCTGTTATCCGATGCTCTGTTATGACAACTCACACGAAGAAAGACCTGGATCGTGCAGCAGAAGCTTTTGCTGATCTATCAACAATGATCCAAGCAGCAAATAAAAACACAGCAACAGATGCTATGTTTGATGTCATGACAATGTCTCCAGAAAAAGCCATGTCCTACATCAAGCAAAAGATCAAAGAATCTCAAACTTGATCGTGATTCTTCTTATACACGTACTGCTCCTTGGTGGATCTCTTTCCTCTGCGTCCAGCTCTGTTGAAGAAACGATTTTAAAAAAAACGGACTTACGATTCAAACAAATTTCGACCTCTATTGGCTGGAAGAGATTTGTTCAAAATAAGAAAAAGTTTTTCGTAGAACCAAATCCAAACTCTCCTATTCAGGTTTCCGTTGAAAAAGAAGAGCTTGAAACATTTGATGAAACTTTCACCTTGGGGTGGGGATATCAGCAGATCTACATAAAGGCTCCACTTTCTAAAGTGAAAAAACTTCTTCAGTCTCCTCTAGCATACCAAGCTCTCTACAATCTAGACGGTGAGGTAAATACCAACACAAGTTTCACTCCAAAAAACTTCACAGCACGTATTTTTAAGAAAGTTCCCCTGCTTCCCAATCAGGACTATACATTGAAGTACACCTCAAAATTGGATCAAAATACTTGGTTTCAACGTGCCAAACAGATCGATGACAAAGAAAACTTTGCCATTCGTGACAACTTAAAAGCTCTTATACCTCTATCCGACTCTGAAACTCTCTACCGAGAAGTTTCGATGGTCTATGTTTTAAAGTGGTATGTGAGAGCTATGGGACCACAGATGAGACAAGTTATGGCAAACGAACTTAAAAAAACTGCTAAGGCTTTTAAGTGCATAGCTGAGGGCCGCAAAGACAACGACCCTAATTTGTACAAATCCTGTTGGAAAAATTAAAATTCAAAGGGCTTTGGGGAAACCGCTTCAGGACGACCAAACCGATCGTGATTGTTGTTTCCAGTGGGAAGCAATCCAATGTTTCGAGCACGCTTGATCGCACGATTCACTTGTCTTTGCTGGTAGTTACTCAGTTTTGAAATACGAGATGGAACGATTTTTCCACCTTCAGCGATAAATCGGCCAAGTGCCACAGGGTCCTTGTACTCAAATACATAGGATGATGGAACATCTGCTCGGTACTTTAATCGAATTCCTCTTTTTAGCATTCTAACCTCTCAATTCAGCGCTCCCTAGCGCAAAGCGCCATTGGTTCAAAAGAGAGCCCCATGACCCACGCTTATACTGCAATTTGGGGTTGCCAACAAGTGTCTTTTTGCCCTATAACCTAGCACTTGCTGCTTTAAGCCATATCCATCGCGGAGGATAGACGATATGCCACAATGTGAACTGACTCTCAAAAAACCCGTAGCGGTAAACCTCGTGAGCCACTCAAAAATTCGTACAAAATCGCGAAGCAATCCAAATATCCAAAACAAGAGACTTTATAGCCAAGCTTTGGGTGGATTTGTGTCTCTCAAAGTCGCAACAAGTACAATTCGAGATATGGAGCACAAAGGTGGATTTGACTCTTATATCCTAAATCAACCTATTGAATTGCTTTCAAAGCGAGCTCGTCTCGTTAAAAAGAGAATCCGAGCAAAACTGAACGGGAAACCAAAACAAGCGTAAATTGGAGCCATTTATGAAAGCTAAGAAACTCAAAATTCGAACTGGAGCCACTGTTGAGGTTGTTACAGGCGATGACAAAGGAAAACGTGGAGCCGTTCTTTCTGTCGACACACGTCTTATGAAAGTTCGAGTCCAGGGTGTTCGCGTTCAGAAGAAACACGACAAAAAGGAAGGAATCGTTTCAAAAGAAGGACCGATTGATTATTCTAATGTAAAACTTGTCTCAGCTGCCGCAAAAGCAAAAAAGAAAACAGCAAAGAAAAAAGCTTCTGCTAAAGCCTAAGCTGGCTGCTATTTTGTAAAAGAGGCATACGACTTGAATTTGCCTCTTTTTTCTTGTTAGTCTCCCTATCATGAATCAGAAAAGCGATCCCAATACCTACTATCTTGTCACATATAGAGATCCAAAACAAAATGATGTGGTCTCACTTAAAGCAAAATCCATTCGTGATTCTAGCTTGGGCATAAGCTTTGTCACAATTTCTGATTTTATATTTGATACATCAGGACCTGTACTCAATCCAGTCGATGAAAATTTAGAAAAGCGATTTAAAGATACCAAAAGTTTACACATGCTTGTCTATAATATTTTATCCATCGAAGAAATCGGTTTAGAAAATCAAGGCCTCAAGTTTGAAAAAGACAAATCCAACCTTATTGTTATTGCTCCCGAAAACTCCGGAGACCTTCCAAGTCTTTAACAGTCTTACCTTGGCTTAAAGGTAACAACCCCAAAATAAAAGGCAGCCCGAAGGCTGCCTTTTGAGAAGCGACACAATTGTCGTAAACCCTTAGTTGCCTGATGGCTTTCTAGGTTTACGTGGTTTCGGCCTTGGCTTTGGCGGATTCGGCCGTGGCTTTGGCGGATTCGGCCGTGGCTTTGGCGGATTCGGCCGTGGCTTTGGCGGATTCGGCCGTGGCTTTGGCGGATTCGGCCGTGGCTTTGGCGGATTTGGTCTCGGCTTTGGCGGATTCGGCCTTGGCTTTGGCGGATTCGGCCTTGGCTTCGG